>JALHMH010000019.1 GCA_022844165.1 Lysobacterales bacterium | reverse complement strand
TTAAGCGGAAACGCAGTTTGTCGACACAAAGTGACTGATTCTCAGGTTCAAGCGGGCCGCGGTGAGATTAGACTCCGTCGATGCATACCTTACTTGGACGTCAGTGACCGCATTCGAGCTTTCAGCTTTGGCGATCGCTGCGCTGCTGGCGGGTTTCGCGTTCGGCCGGTCGCGTCGACCACAAGCCAGGTCGGAACCCGTTGGATCCGCGGACGAACGCCTCTCCTGGGCATTGTGGGGTAGCGGCGACGGTTTTTGGACCTGGGACATTAAGAGCGACGAGCTAAAATCAGCCGGCGCTGAAACAGTGCTGGGATTTGCACGTGAGATCACCGTCAGCGGCCGGGAATGGCGGGACCGATTCGTTCACCGCGACGATATAGACCGGGTCGGAGGCGCACTGGATCAACACGTGCGTGGGGAAACCGAGCACTTCGAGGCCGAATACCGACTGCGAGACGCAAAGAACAGCTGGGTGTGGATTCGCGCGCGTGGGCGCGTGGTCACCAGAGATCCGGACGGGACACCACGAACATTGGCCGGGATCTATCGCATCGCCGAACAAGAGAGAGCCGATGAGGCATGGCGGCGCACCAGCGAAGCGGTCATTCGCCACATGCTCGAAGGCGTTGCAGTGACTGACACCAGTTATCACTTCGTCTCTGCCAATCCCGCGTTTTTGAAGTTGACCGGCTATGCGAACGAAGAGTTGCTCGCTCAACCAACCATGATTCTCGATTCGAGTCAGCATTCGGCACAGTTCTATCAAGACGTAAGGCGTGAACTGGAAGGACGCGGCGCCTGGTCAGGGGAAATGTGGCAACGGCGTCGTTCTGGCGATGACTTCCTGGCCTGGCTGCAAATTGCGGAAGTGCTGAACTCAGAGGGCAAACGGACCAATTTTGTGGCCGTCATCGCGGATGTGACGGATCGCAAGCGTGCCGAGCATCGGCTGCGTTATCTGGCGCACTATGACGCCCTCACGGGTTTGCCCAACCGCGCATTTTTGCGTCACCGGCTACGCCAGCGAATCGAAAGCGGCGGCAGCACACGTTTTGCACTGGCTTTCCTGGACCTGGACCGCTTCAAACACATTAACGACTCACTGGGTCATGCAGCGGGGGACGAGTTGCTTCGCCAGGCGGCACGCCGACTGACGCATGTCGTCGGGAACAAGGAGAACATCGCACGATTTGGCGGCGATGAGTTCACGGTCATGATCACGGGCGATGTGAATTCCGAAGTTGTCGAGAACTTGTGCGCCGAAATTCTGGACGCCTTTGCCGGCCCCCTGATGGTCGATGGTCAGGAGGTGGCGATATCGCCATCGATCGGCATCGCCTACTATCCCGACCAGGGACGTTCCATCGACGACCTGCTTCGTAACGCCGATGCCGCGATGTATGACGCCAAAGCGCGCGGTCGAAATACCTATCGCGTTTATTCGGCGCGATTGGCTGAGGATGCGTCCGATCGCACGCGCATGGAATCGGCACTGCGCAAGTCGCTCGATCGCGACGAATTGCGCCTGGTTTATCAGCCCAAGCTCAGCTTGCGTAGTGGGCGGATCACAGGGGCAGAAGCGCTGCTGCGCTGGCGCTCCGCCGAGCTTGGCCACGTACCGCCATCGAAGTTCATACCGATGGCCGAAGAGACAGGGTTGATCCTCCAACTTGGAGAATGGGCGCTGCGCCAAGCCTTGAGCCAGGCGCGGGCATGGAAAGACTCAGGTTTGCCTGAGATCCGCATCGCCGTCAACGTATCGAGCGTGCAACTGACCCGCGGCGGTTACGCGGAGATGGTGAAGAATGTGCTCGAAAACATGGCGCTGTCGCCGGGGTGGTTGGAGATTGAGCTGACGGAGAGCGCCCTGATGGTCGATCCAAAGCGGGCAAGCGCAACCATTGCGGACTTGCGCTCGCTCGGCGTTAAGGTCGCGATCGACGATTTTGGAACCGGATATTCCTCGCTTTCCTATTTGCGCGGCCTCGCCATCGACACCGTCAAGATCGATAAGAGCTTTGTCGATGGCATCGAGCACAATGTCGACGATGAGGTGCTGACTTCGACGATCGTGCTGATGGCCCACTCGCTGGGCCTGAGCGTTGTGGCGGAGGGCGTTGAAACCGAGCAGCAGCTGCGATTCCTTCGCGGCGAAAACTGCGACGAAGTCCAAGGCTATTGGCTTGCGAGGCCTTTGGAGGCCGATGCGTGCCGGACCTTTGTCTTTGACTACCGAATGCCAAGAGGGCTGGTACTCGCCGGATCTTGAGGGCAACTCTTCGCCTTCGCGGCGCTGAACGAACGCGACGACATTACAGTGCTCATCGTTATACTGGTCGCTTGCCATTGCGGCCCCCAATCCAGACTTTTCGGCGATCAATCGTGTCTGCTGACCTGAACCAGTTGTACGCAACTTCGCAGCTTTCCGGCGGCAATGCCGCGTTCGTGGAAGAACTCTACGAGGCCTATCTCGCCGATCGCGAGACTGTGCCGACCAAATGGCGCCAGTATTTCGATTCGTTGCAGACGGCGGGTCGAAGCGATGTAGCGCATACACCAATCATGAATGCGGTGGCTGATGTTGCGCGGCGCGGTGCGCGTGGCCTGGTCGTGATGCAGACCGCCGAACATTCGGCCGACCAAGCCAAACAGGGCGCGGTGCTGAAACTGGTCAACGCTTATCGAACACGCGGCCATCTGGCAGCAAATCTGGATCCGCTGGGCCTGACACCACCCGAGTCGGTGCCGGACCTGTCGCCCGAGTTCCACGGCCTGTCGCAGTCCGACCTCGGCACCGAATTCGACGTTGGCTCATTGATGGGCAAGCAGCGCCGCATTCTGCGCGACGCGCTGGCGCAATTGACCGCGAGTTACTGCGGCTCGATCGGCGCCGAATACATGCATATCAGCGATTACCCGCAACGGCGTTGGATGCAGGAGCGGCTGGAAGGCCCGGCCGGCCATTACGGTTTCAGCGCAGAGAAACGCAAACGCATTCTCGATCGCCTGACGGCTGCCGAAGGCCTGGAACGATATCTGCATACCAAATACGTTGGCCAGAAGCGCTTTTCGCTGGAAGGCGGCGACAGTTTGATACCGCTGATCGACGAGATGATCCAACGGGCCGGCACCGGCGGCGCCAAAGATGTGATCATTGGGATGGCGCATCGCGGCCGCCTCAACGTGCTGGTCAACACGCTCGGCAAACCGCCGCGCGAGTTGTTCGATGCCTTCGAAGGCAAACATGACGACCACGACGACCCGGCGCACTCGGGCGATGTGAAGTACCACCTGGGGTTTTCGTCCGATGTGACCACACCCGGTGGCACAGTGCATCTGGCGCTGGGCTTCAATCCCTCGCACTTGGAAATCATCGATCCGGTGGTCGCCGGTTCCGTCCGCGCGCGGCAGACGCGCCGGCAAAATGCCGATCGCAATCAAGTCGTGCCGATCTTGATCCATGGCGATGCCGCGTTCGCTGGGCAAGGCGTGGTCATGGAACTGCTGCAGATGTCGCAGGCGCGCGGTTATGGCGTCGGCGGCACCATTCATATCGTGATCAACAATCAGGTGGGCTTCACCACCAGCCACCCACAAGACGCCCGGTCGACCCGGTACTGCACAGATGTGGCGAAGATCGTTTCAGCGCCGGTGTTCCACGTCAACGGCGACGACCCGGAGGCCGTGGTTTATTGCGCGCAGCTGGCGCTCGATTATCGCCAGACCTTCAAGCGCGATGTGGTCATCGACCTGGTTTGTTATCGCCGCCACGGTCACAACGAAGCCGATGAGCCGGCGGCGACGCAACCGTTGATGTACCAGAACATCCGCTCGCGGCTGACGACTCGCGAATTGTACGCGCGCAAGCTGGAAGCCGAAAAGTCAATCGCCGAAGGCGAGGCCAGGGCGATGATGGATGCCTATCGCAATGCGCTCGATCAGGGCGAGCCGGTGGTGCCCGAGCTGACGCGCGCCGATCCCGGCCAGAAGCATGTAGCAGTCGACTGGTCGCCGTATTTGCACGAGCGCTTAAGCCACACCGCCAATACAGGTATCCCGGTCGGCAAGCTGCGCGACCTGAGCGCTCGCATTCACGGTCTTCCCCCCGATCTCAAACTGCACTCGCGCGTCGCCAAAGTCTATGAGGATCGCCCCAAGATGGCGGCCGACGAGTTGCGCATGGATTGGGGCTTCGCCGAGACGATGGCCTATGCCACGTTGTTGGACGAAGGTTACAACCTGCGCCTGTCCGGACAAGACTGCGGCCGCGGGACCTTCTTTCATCGCCATGCGGTGCTGCACGATCAGCACACCGGCGCGGTGCACATGCCACTGCGCACGCTGGTCGACAATCCTGAGCGTGTCACCGTGATCGACTCGTTGCTCAGCGAGGAAGCGGTGATGGGTTTCGAATACGGTTATGCGACCGCAGATCCAAAGACCCTGGTGATCTGGGAAGGCCAATTTGGCGATTTCTGTAATGGCGCGCAGGTCGTGATCGATCAGTTCATCAGTTCTGGCGAAGCCAAATGGGGCCGTTTGTGCGGACTGACCTTGTTCCTGCCGCACGGCTACGAAGGTCAAGGTCCGGAGCACTCCTCCGCTCGCCTGGAGCGATTTCTGCAATTGTGCGCACTCGACAACATGCAGGTGTGCGTGCCCACCACACCGGCGCAGATGTTCCACATGCTGCGCCGGCAGATGGTGCGCGGTGTGCGCAAACCACTGATCGTGATGACGCCAAAGAGCATGCTGCGCCATAAGCTGTCGACGTCGACAATGGCAGAGTTACAGGATGGCGGTTTCCAATTGCTGATCCCGGACACCCTCGCAATCGATTCCGCCAAGGTGACACGCCTGGTGCTCTGCAGTGGCAAGGTTTACTACGATCTGGTTGAGGAGTATGAAAAGCGTGGCGTGAGCGATGTCGCCGTCGCGCGAGTCGAGCAGCTCTATCCGTTTCCACGCATCGAAGTGGCGGCGGAGTTGAAGCGTTTCGCTCACGCCAAAGAACTCGTGTGGTGCCAGGAAGAGCCGATGAATCAGGGCGCATGGTTCCAAATCCGCCACCACTTGCAGGCCGCGATCGGTGAGCAGGTGCCGATTCGCTATGTGGGTCGTGTGCGTTCCCCAGCACCGGCGTGCGGCCATTTCAATACGCACGTCAAAGAGCAAACTGCGCTCGTCAACGATGCGCTGACATCGAATTCTTAACTCAAGGACGACCCATGGCCGTTGAAGTCAAAGTTCCTGTGCTGCCCGAGTCGGTTGCCGACGCCGTGATTGCTACCTGGCACAAAAACCCCGGCGATCACGTCAAGCGCGAAGAGAACCTCGTTGACTTGGAAACCGACAAAGTAGTGCTCGAAGTGCCGGCACCCGTCGACGGCGTGCTGGTCTCGATCGTCCGGAAAACCGGCGAATCGGTCCAGAGCCAGGAGTTGATCGCGACGATCGACGAAAGCGCCTCGGTCTCCTCCGCAACGCCTGCTGCCGCTGCGCCCGCCGCCGCCACGGCGCCGATTGCTGCTGCCAGGCCCGCGTCCGGCGATCACGCCCCAAGCGTGCGTCGCATCGCAGCCGAAACCGGGCTCGATCCGGCGAGCGTCGAAGGCACCGGTCGCGGAGGTCGCGTCACGAAAGAAGACATGTTGCGCGGCCCGAGCGCACCGGCTGCAACATCGACAGCGATGACGCCGGTCGCATCCACTGCCATCAGTATCGCGCCCGGCCAACGCGCCGAACAACGCGTGCCGATGACGCGCCTGCGCGCACGCATCGCCGAGCGCATGATGCAAAGCAAGAACTCCATCGCGATGTTGACCTCGTTCAACGAGATCAATATGAAACCGGTGATGGACATCCGCAAGAAATACGCCGAGAGCTTCGAAAAGGCACACGGCATCAAGCTCGGTTTCATGAGCTTTTTTGCCAAAGCCTGCACCGAAGCGCTCAAGCTTCATCCGATCGTCAACGCCAGCGTTGAAGGCAACGATATCGTCTATCACGGCTATCACGATATTGGCGTCGCGGTCTCGACCGAGAAGGGCCTGGTGGTGCCGGTATTGCGCAACACCGATTCGCAGTCCCTTGCCGACATCGAACGCGCGATTGCCGGTTTTGCCAAACAGGCACGCGAAGGTGGCCTGCAGCTTGAAGATTTGCAGGGCGGCACCTTTACGATTACCAACGGCGGCGTATTCGGGTCGCTCTTTTCCACGCCGATCGTGAACCCGCCGCAAAGCGCAATTCTGGGTATGCATGCGATCAAAGAGCGCGCCATCGTGGAAGATGGCGTCGTGGTTGCCAAACCGATGATGTATGTCGCGCTGAGCTATGACCACCGCATCATCGATGGCAAAGATGCCGTGTTGTTCCTGGTCGCGGTGAAGAACTTCCTGGAAGATCCGGTGCGGTTGATGTTGAACCTTTAGCGAGGCTTCGCCTCAGACCGCCGAGCATTGTTGGCTTCGCCAGACACCGTACTTGCCACAACCCGCGCTTCGCGCGCCCCTTCACTTAAGGGGCTGCAAAAGCCAAAGCCGCTACTAAGAAAATTTGACTCAAATGACAAGATCCAGCTCAGTCAAGGACTCTAGGCCAAGACAACCGCGTCTCGCACATCGGCACGGAGACACCAAGTTGTGGATTTGTGAAATCGAGAGAGGCAGGTTTCCTTCTTCGTGACTTCGTGTGAAACCAGAACAACAAACCTCGAGTGAGACAAATCTCGCGCTGCTCGGGGAAAAGCTCACAGCGTCGCGCTTTAGCGCGACCCACTTTGGATTTGCGTTATGACCCAGTTCGACGTTCTTGTGATTGGTGCCGGACCCGCCGGATATGTCGCGGCCATTCGCGCGGCGCAGCTGGGTTTCAACACGGCTTGTATCGATGAGTTCATCGGCAAGGACGGGAAACCCGCGCTCGGCGGCACCTGTTTGAACGTCGGTTGCATGCCGTCCAAGGCACTGCTCGAATCCACCAGACAGTTCCACAACTTGCTGCACACGTTCAAGGATCACGGCATCAGCGCAAGCGCGCCGAGTATCGACGTGCCGACGATGATCGCGCGTAAAGACAAGATCGTGAAGCAGCTCACTGGCGGCATCGCCACGCTGTTCAAAGCAAACAAAGTGAAGAGTTTCGCCGGGCGCGGAAAGTTGCTCGCAAACAAGCAGGTGGAAGTCAGCTTTCACGATGGCGCCAAAGAAACCTTGAGCGCTACGCACATTATTCTGGCGACCGGAAGTGTTCCGATCGCGATTCCAGGTGTGCCATTCGACGGCAAGCACATCGTCGATAACGTCGGCGCGCTGGACTTCACGGCCGTGCCGCGACGGATGGGCGTGATTGGCGCAGGCGTCATCGGCTTGGAAATGGGCAGCGTCTGGAAGAGGCTGGGCAGCGAAGTCACTGTGCTCGAAGCGCTGCCGGAATTCTTGAGTGTGGTCGACACCGATATTGCCCGCATCGCCGCACGCGAGTTCAAGAAACAGGGTCTGGACATCAAGCTCGGATCGAAGGTCACCGGCGCGCAAGTGATGGGCGACGAGGTGCAGTTGAGTTATGTCGATGCGGCCGGCGGCGAACATCAGATCAGCGTCGACAAGCTGTTGGTGGCCGTGGGCCGTCGCGCTTACACGCAGGGCTTACTGAGCGAGGATTGCGGCGTCAAACTGAATGCGCGCGGCCAGATCGAAGTCGACGAACATTGCCATACTAACGTCGACGGCGTTTGGGCGATCGGCGATTGCGTGCGTGGCCCGATGCTGGCGCACAAGGGGTCTGAAGAAGGCATCGCCGTGGCCGAGCTGATCGCCGGCAAAGCCGGGCATGTGAACCTCGACACGGTGCCGTGGGTGATCTACACGGAACCCGAAATTGCCTGGGTTGGCAAGAACGAGAAAGAGTGCAAAGACGCCGGCATTCCGATCAAGACGGGCAGCTTCCCTTTTGCCGCCATCGGCCGCGCCATGGCGATGAACGAGGCTTATGGCCAGGTCAAAATCATCGCCCACGCCGATACGGATCGCGTACTTGGTGTGCACATGGTCGGCCCAATGGTGTCCGAACTGATCGCCGAGTGCGTCGTCGCGATGGAATTCCACGCGTCGAGCGAGGATCTGGCAAGGATCTGCCACGCGCATCCGACATTATCGGAAGCCGTGCACGAAGCAGCACTGGCCGTCGATAAGCGGGCCATTCATCGGGCGAATTGAAACCGCGCGCTCTCGCATCCGAGCACCGGCCGGCGCTGTCGCAGGGCACGTGCCCGCGCATCAGCAATGGGGCAACGAGCGCGTGCTCGCTATTGCCTGGGTTGCGCGGAACTGACTTCAGATCCGGCCGGCGTGATCGGTGCGTGGACAATGACGTTGCGAAGCGTCGGCACTTCGGCGACTGGCATGGCCCACACCTGAATCAGACCCGCGCTCTGGCCCTCGAACGGTCGTGTCGACGAAAACAACAGGGTATCGCCATCCGCGCTGAGCCGGGCCGAAAAGTCGTCATGCTTCGAGTTGACCTCCGCGCCGAGGTTGACAGGCGCCGTCCATACCCCGTTGCGTTTCCAAGACACAAACAGGTCGTCGCCGCCCAAGCCGGCGCGCGTGTTGTAGGTCAGCAGCATGATGTCGCCGTCGGGACTAATCCACCCCAGCGTGTCGCGTTGCGCGCTGTTAATTGGTGGTGGCAAGGGCTGCGGCGTCGCGAAACCGCCTCCTTCGGCGCGCGCGACGTAAATGTCGCGCTCGCCGGGCCCGTCAAGGCGTTCGGTCCAGAAGTAGAGGTCGCCGTTTCGCGTCAGCTGCGGGGCCGTCTCGTTGTGCACAAAGCGCAGCGTCCGAACGGCTCCGCCGCGAATGCGGTTGATATCGGGTTCGTCGATAGGCCTGGGCAACGCGCCTGGCTCGGTCAGATCGAGGGTATAGATGTCGAAATCCGAATCGATTTTGGCGCCGGGCAGCCGGTCCCTTGCCGCGGCCCAGGAAAAGAGCAGTGTTTTCCCATCTGGCGAGACACTCGGATAGTCGACACGACCCTCAGCGGGCAAGTCCACCAACTGAGGCGTCGACCACCCATCAGGCGTGCGCCGCGACCGCTTCAGACGTTGCGGGCATTCCCAAATCGGGGTGCACTCAGATTGTGCAAAGAAGATCACCTTGCCGTCTGGTGAGAATGCTGGCGTCAGCGTGACCCGACCGTCTTGCTCAAGTTCGGCGGGCGCAAACCGCTGCGGCTCGGCTGCCTGTGCCGGCCAACCGATGATAGAAATCGCGACGAAAGCCAATGGAACCCTGTGTGTGCACATACGAACTCCAGTCGAAGACCCTGCAAGTAAGGCTAGGGCGCAACCGCCGCCCGATGACGGCGGAATTCGCCGTCGCAAGTGCGATTTGCGGCGCTACACGCGCCGTTGACGCCGCAATCCGCTTACTTCGCCCATGGATCGCTTCGACCGTCAACTTCTTCGGCTGCTGCAGCAAGATAACCGGCAGAGCTATGACACCCTGGGAGAGCACGTCGGACTCTCTGCGACGGCGGTGAGACGGCGCCTGCAGCGACTGCGTGAGATCGGCGTCATCAGAGCCGATGTATCGCTGCTCGACGCATCGCAACTTGGCATCACCGTCATCACATCGATACGCTTCGAGAAAGAGAGCACAGCAACTTACGACGCTTTCAAGCGCCGCATGAAAGCCGCTCCAGAGATCGCTCAGTGTTATACGGTGACCGGCGACGTCGACATCATATTGATCGGGCACTTCGTGGATTTGGCTGCCTACGAGCAGTGGGTTGCGGACGAATTGCTGAGCGACCCCGCCGTCGGACGCTCGACCGCGAACGTCGTGTACCGGACCGTGAAGTTTGCAACTGCGATTGCACTGCCAGACCCGTGAACCCAATCCTGGTTGCCGATGTGAGTGCATGGGCCGCAGTCATCGCCGGGCTGGGTTAAGCGATCCCGCCAAGGAAACGACGGCGACGTATCATGTGCTGATGAGCGCAACGTCCAGGGACAACGAAATCACGCAACTGCTTAAGCGCCATGGCGAAGGCGAACGAGCGGCATTCGACGCGCTGGTTCCCATCGTTTATGCGCGCCTGCGCGAAATCGCGCGTCGCCAACGTCGGCGCGATGGCGCCTTGAGCGAGACCATGTCGACCACGGCACTGTTGCAGGAAGCGTATATGCAACTGGTCGAAGAGACGGGCGTCGAGTGGCAAAATAGAGCGCACTTCTTCGCGATCTGCGCGCGCGCGATGCGGCGAATTCTGGTGGACGCCGCGCGCGATCGTTCGCGCCTCAAACGCGGCGGCGGTGAGGTCCAGATTGAATTGACGCCTGAGGTCGCCGTGTCCAGTAGTACCGAGGACGTGCTTGCGGTCGATCTGGCGCTCGATCGGCTTCGCGAATTCAACGAACGCCTGGCGCAAGTCGTCGAATGCCGCTATTTCGGCGGCTTAAGCGAAGAAGAAACGGCCGCGGCACTGAACACATCACTGCGCACCGTACAGCGCGACTGGTTGCGCGCGCGCGCGTGGTTGGCGAAGGCATTCAGCGCGCCCGGGCCATGAGCGTATCTGCGGATATTGCCTGTCGCTGCGCGCGCCGCCGAATGGCAACAACCGCAGCATGCCGAGCGTGACCGTGCCCATCGATCGTCGCGCTGAGGTGGATGCACTGTTGGATGCAGCGCTCGACCTGAAGCCTGCCGAGCGCAGGAACTTTCTCGACGGCATTGCTGAAGTGGAACTGCGCGCCGAGGTAGCAGAACTACTGCGCTATGCCGACGCTGCCACCGATCCTTTGGAACTCAACGCGGCCGCCGCAGCCGCGATGTTGGACGCGTGGATCGATGCGCCGGGCGGTACGCCACCTGACCGCATCGGCGCATGGCGCGTGCTCGAACCGCTTGGCACCGGCGGCATGGGCGAGGTCTACAGAGTTGTGCGAGACGATGCCGGGTTCGCTCAAGTCGGCGCGCTGAAGATGATCCGCGTTGGATATGGCGACGGCGACTTTGCGCGACGTTTCGTGCAGGAACGCCAGATTCTGGCGCGGCTCAACCATCCCAGCATTGCCGGCCTGCTTGACGGTGGTTTCGACGGCATTCGCCATTACCTCGTGATGGAGTACGTAGAAGGTGAACGCATCGATCGTTACTGCGATCGGCAGTGCCTGAACCTGTCTTCGCGCATCGATACCTTCATCGAAGTCGCCCGTGCCGTCGCGCATGCCCATCGTGTGCTGATCGTTCATCGCGACCTGAAACCGGCGAACATCCTGGTGCGCAACGACGGGTGCGTGAAACTGCTCGATTTTGGTATCGCCAAAGTGCTCGACGACGATGGCGGCGATCCGATGGCCACGCGCCTTGAGCAACGTATGTTCACGCCGGAATACGCATCTCCGGAACAAGCGCGCGGCGAGTCTGTCGGCACCGCAAGCGATGTGTATCAGCTGGGGATCTTGTTGTACGAGCTGTTGTGCGGTTGTCGCGCCCAACCGGTCAAGGCCGGCAGCCCCGCGGAGATTGAGCGGGCCATTGTCGATTCACATCCGGCGCCGATGTCGCAACGCGCGGAAATCGGCATGGGGCAACTGGCCGCACAACGCAGTTCATCGCCGACCGCGCTGCGTCGATTGTTGCGCGGCGATCTGGAGCTGATAGTCGCCAAGGCCATCGAAAAGAATATCGACCGGCGCTACCCGAGTGTCGATGCGCTGATCGCCGATCTTGAGCGCTCACGCGCCGGGCTGCCGTTGTTGGCCAAACCGGACTCGCTGGCCTATCGCAGCCGACGTTTCCTCCGCCGCCATCCAGTGGGTATCGGCTTTGCGTTGACGACGACGCTGTTCGTTATCGGCTATGTCGCCACCCTGCTGACGCAATCGGCCGCATTAGAGCGCGAGCGTGATCGGGCGCGCGCCGAGGCTGACAAGGCGCGTCAGGTTCAGAGCCTGGTGCAACGCCTGTTCTCCGGCATCGACCCCGATGTCAGCGGCGGCAAGCCGTTGAGTGTCAGTCAACTGCTGGAACGCAGCTTTGGCGACATCGACCGCGAACTCACCTCGCAGCCGGACGTGCGCGCTGAACTGCTGTTGACGGTGGCCGACGTGTACTTCGCGCTGGGCGACTACAAACAAGCGCGCGAACTGCTGGAACGCGCTCAGACGTTGCTGCACGAGAACATGAATCGATCATTGTTAGCTGCAAGAATCGATCGCAGCCTCGGCCGCGTGCTGTCGCTCAATGGGCAACTGACCACTGCCGAGGACCACCTGCGTCGTGCCCTCGATATCTTTGCCGTCCATAGCAGTGCAGTGGACCAGGCGTCCACGATGTATCTGCTGTCGGGATTGAAAACGCGACAGGATCAATGGCCAGAGGCGTTGTCGCTGGCGCAAAATGCGCTCGATCTGCGGCGCCAATCATTGCCAGCGCGCCATCCCGACGTGGCCGAAAGCCTGATTCAGCTGGCGTCGATCGTACGCGGCGAGGACGATCTGCCGGGCGCCGAAGAGCTACTCCGCGAAGCACTGGCTCTGATGGAAACCGATCTGCCACCGAGTCACCCGCGACTGGCGGAGGTGCGCGCCGACCTGGCCAGTTTGTTGCGCGCCCAGGGACGTTTAGACGCTGCGAAAGACCTGTTCGAGGTGGCTATCGCAGGTCTGACACAAAGCCGCGGCAGCCATCATCCCTACGTTGGCATAGTGCTCAGCAATTACGGCAACCTGCTGCTTGAGATGGGCCGCGCCGTGGATGCTCAGGCTGCACAGCAGCGAGCATTGGCGATTCAGCAGAAAACCCATGGCGAAGTACACCAGCGGGTGGCCACGGTTTGGAACGCCCTGG
Organism: Lysobacterales bacterium; assembly: GCA_022844165.1. Taxonomy (GTDB): domain Bacteria; phylum Pseudomonadota; class Gammaproteobacteria; order Xanthomonadales; family SZUA-5; genus JALHMH01. Next base: position 71,873 of record JALHMH010000019.1, on the reverse strand, counting down.
GCCGTTCGCAACTTGCACAGGGGCTGACACAGGATGCTGCACGAAGCTTTGCCGCAGGGATCGCGGCGTTGCCCGAATCGAGTCGCTATTGGCGGTTTCCTATTCTCAAGAACCTCACAAGAGCCGAGTTCACTCTCGGTGGTTGTCGCGAGGCGCTCGACCATTGGCGAGAACTGGTGAGTGAGGAACGCGACGGGCGGCGCGCGGAAGCGCTACGCTGGCAAGCCGAGTGCTTGTTAAAATCAGGCGATCAGGCGGCTGCGTTAGAATCGATTACTGCCGCCTTGGCCGGCTTTACGCTTCTGCCGAATGCGCAACTTGAGCACGCCGAAGCCGAACGTGTCCTCGGCGAGATTTGGTTGCGCCGGGCGTCGCCGGACGCTGCTCGCGAGGCCTTCGCGCGCGCCGCAGCGTTGCTCGAAACACTGGGTCCGGAAGCGAGCATGGCGCGCGAAAAGCTAGCGCGCGCCCGCTCCCGGACGTTGACGGACTAACCGCAGTCCCCGGTTACCTGGATACGCAAAGCGCGGACATTGTTGCGGCCAGCCCATTCGCCAACTCGATCGTCGGCATCGGCGTGCGCCAATATCAACCAACGCCCGGTCGGCAAAGCGAATTGACCCGACACGCGTTGTATAGCGCCAGGGCTGATGGAAGCCAGGGCACGCCGATCCAACTGCAATCCAAGTCGTTGATCCAGCAGCAGGCTAGCGTCGGTCGGAGTCGACGTCACGCGGCCGCGATTCTCGATCTCATAACCATAATCAAAAATGCAGCGACCGTTGACCTTGGCAACTGCGCGGCTGGCATCCAGGACCACACGATCGGGCCATAAAAAAGTACGCGAGCCGATGGTGATGCGCGGCCCGGGTTTTAGATCCGGCTTGGCAATTGCAATCGGCAATTCTGGTTCTTCCTCTACCGAGCACGCCGGACCGTCGTTGGAAGAGAACAAGCCAGCGACCTCTTCAATCGGATCACATTGGGGCTCGCCGTGGGTCACGTTGATAGACGTCAAACCCAGAATCGGCAACATAGCTTCTGCACGGCACGCATTGCCTGCATTTAGTACCAGTCGAACGCCATTGCTGGAGGGCACTCCAGCCAGGGGGGCGATACTGAGCGTGCTGCCGGGACACACCGAACCGACGAATTGCAGCGATTCTGCCACCCATTCGTTGCGCGGACCGCGCAGACGGCCGAGGTGGCTACCATCGGATTGCCGCCGAAGTTCGAGCAGGTATGGCCCGGGACGAAGATCGAGCGCACTGGCGCTGCTCTGCGTGTAGTGGAACTCCGTGACGCTCAGGTTGGGCTGCGCACTTTGCGCTTGCGCCGCGGTGACGACCCAAAGCGAACCCACGAATATCGATAGCAGCACTTCTTTCAGACGTTTCACTTTGAACTCCTGGATGAGATTGCGCGTCATCACTAAGTCGCCATTGCGCGCAGTAACCCGCCACTCGATCGCAACGATTGCCAACCAGCTGGCACTTTCGTGCCTCGTCTTCAGCTGTGTGGCGGTCTGGCGAACTCGACGACGACTTCTTAAGAACCCGAGGACTGGAGGAGTCGCCATGCAGCAAAACGCAGTGTCAACGCACAAAGGGTCAACCCGGCTGACGGGTCTGGATGCGCTCTATGCGCGCATCAAACGGATCGCCGCACGGCAACTAGGCAACCAGGAGCGAACGCTGACGCCCACGGCTCTGGTCAATGAGGCCTACCTGCGCCTGGCCGGCGCTGATTGTGGACCTGCAGACGACGAGCACCTGGTGTCATTGTGGGCCCGCACCATGCGCCACGTGTTGATCGACGATTGCCGCGCTCGTAGTGCCGGGAAGCGCTACGGGCAAAAAGTTGAACTTGACGCTGGCGATCAGGCCATCAGCGTGGATCCAGACGCCTGGCTGGACTTCGAACAGCGGCTACAGGCGCTGGAACGTGCGGATCCCAGATTGGCCAAAATGCTCGAGCTGCGGGTATATGCCGGCCTCGACACAGCAACAACCGCTGCCGCACTCGACGTCGATGTCCGAACTGTGCAGCGCGACTGGCTACGCGCACGCGCATGGCTGGCGGGTTCTTAAAGCGCTCGCGCGAAAGCAACAGCGCTGATGGCCATCGGCGCCGAGATCACTCACGCTCTGCCCGTGTATTCGCCGGTTTCCGTGTTGACGCGAATTCGCGTGCCGTTTTCGACGTACTCCGGCACGGAGACTTCAAGGCCAGTCGATAACTTCGCCGGTTTGGCGCGACCGGTGGCGCTGGCGCCTTTGACGTAGGGGGCCGTGTCGACAACCTCCAACTCCACCGACTGCGGCAGTTGCAGCCCCACCGGCTCGCCATCGATCAGGAGCAGCTTCAAATCCGGTAAATTGCCATCCACCGAATACTGTGGCAGTTCGCCGACCAGGGCGGGTGACAGCGTGTACTGGGTGTAATCCTCGTTGTCCATGAAGACATAGTTGTCGCCGTCCATGTACGAAAACGCCGCATCGCGTTTGCTGAGCTCAGCTTCCGTCATTTCATCGTCGGCACGCAGGCTCAAATCGAGTTTGATCTCGGCACCGACCTGGTACAGCCAGAAACGGAATGTGGTGTTGCCGCCGCGCCCGGTGGGGGCGCTGCGTTCGACATCGCGCACCATCCAGAACTTGCCCAAATGCTCGACGACGGTACCGCGCTTGATTTCGGTGGCTTTCATCGAAAAACCTCAGTTAACCGCTGATTCGAATTTTCAAACAATTGATACTGCTTACTTTTTCGGCAATTGGTCTGCCTTAGCCAACGGGCCAGGATCATTTTGGCTGTAGCCTGACTGCGCCATCTAGGCGCAGTGTGGTGCCGTTGAGGTAACGGTTGGTCAGCGCAAAACATACCGCGTCGGCGAATTCCGCCGGCTCGCCCAAACGCGATGGGAAAGGCACCATCGCTTCCAGCGACGCCTTGACATCTGGCGGCATGCCGCCGGCCATCGGCGTCATAAAAATGCCTGGTGCGATAGTGACAACACGCACGCCAAACCGTGCCAGTTCCCGCGCCATCGGCAACGTCATGCCGACCACCCCGCCCTTACTCGCCGAATACGCCGCCTGACCAATTTGCCCCTCGAAAGCGGCCACCGATGCGGTATTGACCACGATACCGCGTTCGCCATCGACGCCAGCGGCATTGTGCTGCATCAAATGAGCGCCCGCTTTGGCAACGTTGAAGCTGCCGACCAAGTTAACGCGAATCGTCGTTTCGAAGTTGCTCAGTGCCATCGGCCCGGATTTGCCGATGACGCGACCTGCGCCCAAAATGCCAGCGCAGTTGATCACTGCGTTCAATCCGCCCATCGCGGATTGGGCGCCCGTCAGCGTTTCGACGATTCCTTCTTCGCTCGTCACATCCGCGCGAAAGAACCGTGCTCGGGCGCCGAGTTGCGCGACGGCAATCTGACCCTTGTCATCCTGCACGTCTAACAGCGCGACCTGCGCGCCTTCGGCGATCAGCCGTTCGGCGACGGCAAAACCTAAACCTGACGCACCACCCGTGATCGCAGCGCACACCGCGTTCAAGACCATCGATGTTCATCCGAAAGTTCGAGGGCGCGGAGGATACGCTGGTTAGTTGATCGAGCTACAGAGTCTCGTAAACCGACCAGGGATCGGGGCGGATGCCGAACCAGCATTCGAAGGAACGAGCGGCCTGCGCCACGAGCATGCCCAGGCCATCGTGCACGGCGCGAGCCCTGTTGGCGAATGCCAACGTGCGCAATGGTGCATGCGCTGCTCCGTACGACAAATCGACCACGATCGCGTCTTCGAAGACCGAATGCGGAAACGCAAATTCACCCGCCGCATGAAAAGCCGCGCTCGTATGGATGACAACGTCAAAGGGGCCGTTGCTGCAACACAGGTCGACGGCAGCGACTGGCCCAAGCGCCGCAAACTGCGCCGCCAGATGTTGCGCGGCTTCCGGCGTGCGATTGGCGATTGACAGCTGCTTCGGGCCCTGCGCCAGCAGCGGGGCAAGAATGCCCCGCGTCGCACCACCAGCACCGAGCACGAGCACGAGTGCCCCAGGTAGTTCAATGCCAAGCCGCCGCAGATCGTCGCACAACCCGTCCCCGTCGGTGTTATCGCCGTACCACCCGCTGGTTTCGCGCTTGAGCGTATTCACCGCACCGGCACGCTGTGCTCGTTCGCTCAACCGTGCGCATTGCATCGCTGCCAAACCCTTCAACGGCAAAGTGACATTGGCGCCGAGTCCATCGAAATCGCCCAGGTCTTCGACAAATCGTTCGGGCGGCGAATCGATCGGCTCGTAACGCAGATCGATTCCCGTTTGTGCCGCGAACGTCCGGTGAATGAGCGGCGATCGCGAATGCGCGATCGGATGACCAAATACTGCCAGCCGCGTGCTCATTCGATGGGCAGGTAGTAAGCGCGACGACCGCGGTACAACGAGAACGTAAATGCCGTCTGCCCGGCAATGCGCTTACTCAGATCGGCCAGACTGCCCACGGTGAAGCGATCGACTCCGAACACAATGTCGCCCGCTTCCAGCCCACGACGCGCCGCCGCACTGGCGCCAGCCACCTCCAACACCTTGACGCCAACGATGCCGGCTTGCTTTTCACGCTGGCTCAACTCGCCAAAGCGCGCGCCGGTGAGCCGTGGGTCGAGTTTATCGCCACCGAGCTGCTGCGAACTTGAAGCCACCAGGGTCAGACTGACCGTTTGCTCCGTGCCGCTGCGCGTCAGTCGGATCGGCAATGGCCGCCCGATCGGCAATAACCCCTCGGTGTTGGCCAACGCATCGGCACCAACAATAGCCTTGCCGTCGATATCGGTGATCACATCGCCCGTTTTCAGGCCCGCGGTCTCTGCCGGCGAGTCCGGGACGACACGCGTCACCACCGCACCGCGTCCTTGTTTGAGTCCCAGTGCACGGGCAAGACGCTCATCCAGGTCCTGTGTTTCGACGCCCAGCGAGCCGCGCTTGACTTCGCCGAACGCGATCAGCTGGTTCATCACGTTTCGCGCCAGGTCGGATGGAATCGCAAAGCCGATTCCCACATTGCCGCCCGATGGACTGAAGATCGCGGTGTTGATACCGATCAGTTCCCCGCGCAAGTTGACCAGCGCGCCACCGGAATTGCCGGGATTAATCGAAGCATCGGTCTGGATGAAATTCTGGTAACCCAAACCGCGCAACCCGCTGCGGCCCAGTGCGCTGACAATGCCGCTGGTGACCGTTTGCCCCAAACCGAACGGATTGCCGATAGCCACCACAAAGTCACCCACCCGCAGTTTGTCTGACGGCGCCAACGGGATAGCCGTGAGGTTTTCAGGCTTGACCCGAACAACCGCCACATCCGTATCCGGATCGCGCCCGACGATCTCCGCAGGGAGCGTACGGCCATCGTGCAGAGTGACGCTCACTTCGTCGGCCCGTTCGATCACGTGGTTATTGGTGATCACCAGGCCCCTCGCCGCATCGACGATTACGCCAGAACCCAGGGACGACTGCACACGCTCCTGCGGCACGTTCGGCATGTCGAAAAAACGCCGAAAAAAGGGATCGTCAAAGAACGGGTTGCGCACTTGAACACGTGTCTTGCTCGACACGTTCACCACCGCTGGCGTGACGCGCTCGACCATCGGCGCCAAGGATGGAAGCGGTTGTCCATCGATCTGCGCGGGGAGAGCAGCGGAAGCGATTGAGGCGGCGAGCAACAGCCCGATTGAACAAAACAAGCGCATAGTGTTCTCCAGTGAATCGTTGCGCGAATTGGGGACGGCGCGCAGTGAATTCAAATCAAGCATAAAACATGCAGGCCTCCGACCACGACCAGCAAGAAACGCTCCGCGCTATGGAAGACCAATTCATCATCCGTCCAGCCAAGGCCATCGACATCGACACGCTCGCGGCATTCAATATTGCGATGGCATTGGAAACCGAAACCAGAACCTTGGATGCCACAACGGCAACGGCGGGCGTCGCCGCTGTGCTGGCCGAACCAGCTCGCGGTGAGTACTTCGTGGCTGCGGATAGCACCGGGACGATTGGTGCACTGTTAGTGACCCGAGAATGGAGCGACTGGCACTGCCGCGATTATTGGTGGATCCAAAGCGTGTACGTGCGCCCTGCGAAACGCCGCTGCGGTGTGTTTTCCGCGCTCTATCGCCACGTTGCCACCGCCGCAGGCGCCGCTGGCGCGCGCAGCCTGCGTTTGTACGTTGAAGTTCTGAATACGACAGCGCAAACAACCTATCAACGACTCGGCATGTCCGATTCTGGCTATCGAGTGATGGAGCAAGTTCTGTGATCCGCGTGATCGTTTCGACCCTTTCGGACTTTTCCTGGTCGCGACGACGGAAACCGCAGGCAACAAACGCCACAACCGCATTTGCTGCATCGCAGCTTGTCCTGGACGCCCGAAGTCTTGAATGATCCGCGCGTCGGTACGCCGGCCGGGGAGGAGCGGACCCGCAGTCGCACATGACTGCGGGTTTTCTTTTTGATGGATCGAATTTGATTGCGCAGGCGCGTTGGATCGTTCGACCGCAGTCGGCCAGGGCCGTATCGAAGAGTCTGTGCGTGCGAGATCGACTCGGCGAGCCCGAAAAACACGAGCCAAGCTTCGCCTCAGACCGCCGAGCGATTCTGGTTTCGCCCGACACCGTACTTGCCACACCCCCCATTGAGCGCTGCGCACATTTCCGGCCAGGCGGCACAGCCGCCGGTCGTTCGGCGCTTACACGCCTTGCGGCGTGTAAGCGCCGATCCTCACCCCCCCGCGTCATACTCCCATTTTTTGCTCGTCTTGATCGTTCTCTGCAAATGACCGAAAGCGCGCCACGCCAAATGGCCAGAGCATGGACTTGTCCTCGAAAATTTGTCCGGACAAATTTTCGCTCGCTGGTTATGATGTGTGCTTCGACCTGAGCGGAGTGATCGGACGATGCGTTTGCGAGGTGTCTTTTTCGCGTTAACCCTGGCCGTGGCATCGGTCGCCACTGCCAAGGATCTGGACCTGTCGAATCCCGACGACAATCTCACGGCCTTTCTGAAGATGCGGGCCAGTCTCGACGGCTCCGACACGGTCACCTGGTGGACCGGTCAGGTGTTTGCCGCCGTGCCGGACGAACGTCCGAAATTGTTGTTCGGTTTCGAAGGCATGAATGTCGCTCGTATTGAAAAGACCGAAGATGGCAACTGGCGGATGTTGTCTCGCGAATACGCCGTCTATAAAGATCCACGGAGTGGAGAGATTCTCGAGACCTGGGCCAATCCGTGGACGCAGTCGGACGTCAAGGTCTTCCATGTGCAAAACGATCCGGTCAACAACAATTTCGGCGGCGCGCCGGCGAAAGACGGCGCGCCTGTTCGCCTGTTGCCGCTGAAGCGACATGGCAACGACGTCATCCTGGGCCTGGACGTGCCGTTGGCTTATCCGAACCCAATTTCGCCAGAGCAATTCCCGCTGCATTCGACCGGCGCGACGTACGTCGGATCCGAACACTTCGGCTTTTATGCTCGTATGGACGAACTCGCGAATCCGAAGACCACGAGTGCACCGATCTCGATCGCGTGGTTCCGCGAAGCGCCCTGGCTACCCTGGATGGAAATGGGCGACCGCCCTGGCCTTCTCATCTACTCGGGTTATGGCAAGAAGCTGATGGGCGGCGTGGCTGAGTTACCCGAAACCTTCAAGGCCTATATTGAGAAGAATGCGCCTGAGTACTTAACGGCGCCCAAAGAGTGGACACAGCCCAACGCCACCAGCTGGACGGTTTACAAGGCCAGGGTACTTGATCAGAAGTCGAACGAGGCGCCCTGATGCGTCGCCGCGAGTGTCTGAGCGGAATCGCGCTGGCCACTCTGGCTGGCGCGACGCACGCCAGCACCGGGCGGATCGATGTGGCCATCGTCGGCGCAGGATTGGCCGGGCTGGAAGCGGCGCTGAGGTTATCAGAGCAAGGCGCCAGCGTACGCGTTTTTGAGGCGAGCGAGCGCGTTGGCGGGCGTTTGCGGACGATCAGCAGCGGCGGTCTGCGATTTGAAACAGGCGCTGTTGAATTCGCAGATTCGTATGCGCGATGCCAGGCGCGTATCGCAGCGTTGGGTTTGAAACTCAGTACCCCCGGCGCTCCGCCTTCGCGCGAGCTGACGTTGTGCATCGGCGATGAACTGATCGACGCAGCCGCCTGGCCCACAGCTGGCGCCAATACGCTGATCGAGCCGTGGCGCATGCAATTGCCACCCACGCTGCTCGGCGGCCTGATGCAGCAACATAACCTTCTGACACAATCTGCGGATTGGCAACTGGACCAGCACAATCACCTGGATGTGTCGCTGCACGCATTCTTGCGCGACCATGGGGCGCCTGCAGACGTACTGGCGTTGGCGGATGTTGGTGCCAACTACAACGCGCTGCACAGCACGTCGGCACTGGATGCGCTGCGGCGCGATGCGATGCGCAAGGACGCGGGCGCCGCGGGCGGCGTCAAGACGCTCGACGGCGGCAGCTCGCAGCTACCGGACGCGATGGCGCGTCAGCTGGGCGATCGAGTGCGTCTTGGCGCCGCGGTAATCGCCATCGAACAACGACGGCGCGGGTGTCTGATCAAGCTCGCCGACGGCGGTCGGGTGAATGCACGCGCGGTCATTGTTGCTGTACCGTGTTCGCGCACCGATGCTATCGGCTTCGTCGATGTCACGGGGATCGATTCGGTTGCCGCGCTCTGGCGAGCACGACCGATGACCGCGATTACGCAAGTTCATCTGCGGCCGCTGGCACCCTTCTGGCAGGACGATGGGTTGCCGGCGACGATGTGGTGCGATGGGGCTTTGGAGCGGGTCTTCGCCATACGCAACGCGAACGGCGATGTCGAGCGACTAATCGTCTGGCTGAATGGCCAGGGCGCGATTCGGGCGTCGCGCCTGGGCAACGAACTCGGCACGTTCGTGCACCTGGAGCTGGCGAGGATTCGTCCGGCATCGAAAGGAAAAGTCGAAGTGTTGCATACCGTGCACTGGGCGCAGATGCCGACGATTGGTGGCGCCTACGCCGAAGTGACGGCGGGTCAGGCGCAGGCGGTGAAGGCTGCGTTATCGGAATTACCCGGTTTCGCCAAACGCAATCCGCGGCTGGCCTTCGCCGGCGAACATATGGTTTTCGATGCGCCAGGCATCGAAGCCGCGCTATCGAGCGGCGAACGTGCTGCGGTCAACATCGCAGGAATTCTGTAGTCGAAACAGATCGCTGCGCGGTGCCAATCGGCACAACAAGCGACACAAATGACAGATGTTATAGTGTTTTTACCCCGCGTATGCGCGCGCAACGCGGCTCACCCAACGAGAGGATTTGCCATGAAATTCAAACCGTCCCGTTTGTCGCTGGCCATTGGCGCGCTATTGGGCGCGGCGTTGCCGTTCGGCGCCGTTGCGCAAAACGATCCGCAGGAAGAGGCCGTCGAACTCGACGCGATCAAGGTCACGGCGCGCCGAGTCGAAGAATCGCTGCAAGAGGTCCCGCTATCGATATCGGTGATCGACGAGCAGACCATCGAACGCCGCGGTCTTGAGCGCATCAACGACATCGCGCGCTATACGCCAGGTTTCTCGTTCCGTTCAGGCTTCGGCCGCGAGGGTGACCGACCCGTCATTCGAGGCCAATCGAATATCCAGGGCGAAGCGAATGCCGCGTTCTTCATTGATGGCGTGTTCGTCAATGGCAATATTTCCGGCTACGGCCTGGACAACCTCGAACAGGTCGAAGTCATTCGCGGCCCGCAGTCTGCGCTATTCGGTCGCCGCACATTTTCCGGCGCCATCAATTTCATCACGCGCAAACCAGCCAGCACACCTGAGGGCAAGTTGTCGATGACGATTGCCAGCGATTCCGAGCGCGAATTTGCCGGCAACTACGCGGGTCCGATCGTCGACGATTTGCTGTCCTTCCAGGGCAATGTCCGCTTTTACGAATTCGGCGGCCAATATCGCAATGCGGTCACCGGCATCCGCGACCTCGGCGGACAAAAAACTGCAAGCGCGGGTGGCGCATTTTTCCTGACGCCCACCGACAAGCTCGACTTCACATTGCGCTTTAACTACGCCGAAGATCAAGACGAGCACTATGCGATCGGCCGGCTCGGCGATCCGCTCAATCGCGTAGCCAATGGCTTACCCGCGAGCGACGTGAACGGCTTCAACAATTGCTTCTTGCCGGTCCCAGCCGGCGGCACGTTCGCCGGCGCCGTGCGCATGCAAACCCGCACCCGTGGTTATTTGTGCGGCACCGCTTCGCAACCGGATATCTATGCGATCAACACCGATCAGTTTCGCCTCGCCGGTTTCGAACCGGGCCTGGAGCGCGAGAACATCCGCACCAGTTTGCAAGGCAACTACGCCTTCGACAACGGCTGGTCGTTTACCTCGACGAGTGCCTACAACGCCACCGAATCCTATAGCGCGATCGACCAGGATTTCTCCAGCGTACGCGGTTTCAACGGCGCCTTCGAGACCATCGACTTCGGTCGCCAGCGCGACTGGAGCCAGGAATTCCGCGTCGCGACCGATCAAGATGCGCGTCTGCGGGGACAGTTCGGCTATTACCACTACAACGAAAAAGCGTTGGACGGCTGGAGTGCAAACCTCGGCGGCTTCAATCTGCCACCGGCCTTCAGTCGAACGCGGCCCGTCCAGAACCCGACGCGCCCAGGGCTCGAAATCACCAATCAGGCGCTGTTCGCTCTGGTCGAATTCGACTTCACCGACCGTTTGACAGGAACGCTCGAAGCGCGTTACGCCGAGGACGAGATCGACATTGTCGGGCGCTCAACGAACACGCTCACTGTCGCGGGTCGCCCGACGACCTTTGTGCGCGATTTCAACAAGTCGGCGACCTTCGATAACTTCCTGCCTCGCGGCACGCTGCGGTATGAGATCTCTGATGATGTGAGCATTTATGGGCTTGCCGCAAAAGGCAACAAACCGGGCGGATTCAACACCGCGGTCGAATCCTCGATCTTGACCGAAACCGGCCGCGCTGCGCTGTTGGCTGAAGGCCTTGATGTGTTCGATGAAGAGGAAGCATGGACCTACGAGTTGGGTGTCAAATCGCAGTGGCTCGACAATCGCCTGACGCTCAACGCGGCGCTTTACCGCATCGACTGGGACAACCAGCAGCTGACGGAGACGCGCCCAACCCCACGAGTCGATGGCGGCATATTCATTACCTCGTTTACCTCGAATCTTGGCCAATCTGAAGTCACGGGCCTGGAGCTTGAGGCAGACTGGTTGATCGACGAGAACTGGAATCTGCGCGCGACCTATGCGCTGCAGGACAGCGAGATCAAGAATTTCGCCAGCCAGGACCAGGCAGATCTGTTCTGCGGCGCAAATGCAGTCAACTTAACTCAAGCCTGCGCCAATGCACGCGGCGCCGAACTCCCGCGCGTGCCCAAGCACCAAGCCGGTTTGGGGTTGACCTACTCCGCCACACTGGACAACGGCTGGGACTGGTACATCGGCGGCGACGCCAACTACGAGAGCTCCCGATTCGCCCAGGTGGACAATCTCCTGGAGACGGGCGACTCCACGCTCGTGAACCTGCGCGGCGGCCTGTCGATTGGCGACAATTGGGAAGTTTCGGTGTTCGTCCGCAATGCTACCGACGACGACACGCCCGAAGATATTCTGCGCTATGTGAATCCGGCGCTGTTTATCGCGGTGCCGAATGTACTGCCAGCGCCAGCTGCACCGACGACGCTCGTCAACCCGCGCGATTTCGTCATCACGCCACCGCGCAAGCGCCAATATGGGCTGACCGTGAACTACCGGTTCTGATATGGCGGTACTTTTCGCCTGGGTCGATTTCGCGGGCCGCGAAATCGACCCGGCGATTCTTGGCAGGCTCAGGTCGCAGGCATTGGCGCGTGCCGCTGGCAAGACTTTTGAGCTGACAGCGCCAGGTCGATACATACTGGCGATCCAAACTCGATTGAACTCGCATCCGCCGCTGGTGCGGCTGGATGCCGACCGCTGGCTGCTTCAGGATTGCGAGCAGCCCTTCCAAGTCTTCGATCGCTCGCCCGATCGCGCGGCTGCACTGGCGCTGATCGAACCCAATTCGATTCAACTCAGTCGCGATCGCCTGGGTCAAAGGCCACTATGTTTCGCGCGACTGTCCGGTGGCATGCTGGTCGCCTCGGGCGACGCCATCCTCGCCGAACACCCCGACGTCGACAGCAGCTTGAGCCCAGCATATCTGGCCGACTTCTTTTCGGCGCAGATCCCTGAAGCGCATGCCAGCGTGTTTTGTGGCGTGCGCCTGGTTCCGGCGGGATCGAGCCTCGCACTGACGGCGCATGGCGAATCGACCACATGGGCGACATCTACAGCGATCGACGGCGCTTTCCGCTGGAGCGATGCCGAAACGATCGAGCGCTATCGCGCGGCGTTTCGTGCGGCGATCAATGAGGCATGTCAGGGGACAAAACGCGTCGGGTTAAGTCTCAGTGGTGGCCTGGATTCGAGTGCGCTGGTGCCCTTGCTGAGAGATGTCGATGTCTGTGCACTCACCTACGGTTCTTCGCGGTTTCCAGACAGCGACGAACGGCCATGGGCGAGCGCGTTGGCATCGCAGTTCAACCTTCAGAGCATCCAGATCGACGCCAACGCATTCTCGCCGCTCGGCGGTTCTGCGCGCGAGGCGCACCCTGACGAACCCAGCGCCACGCCTTATCGCGAAATCAAGACGCAGGCCTACGCGCTTTGGCGCGAACAGGGCGTCGATGTCGTTTTGAACGGCAATTTTGCGGACCACCTCAATGCGGGCCACTATTACTGGCTCGACGATGCGCTGCGCGGACGCCGCTGGCGAGAAATTGGCGCAACCATCCGGTACTTTATTGCGCAAGGACCTGGGATGCTGTGGCGCGATCGCGGCTGGCGTGGATTCGTGCGCCGACAGCTCAACTGGAAGGCTCACCACCGTATCGACTGGCTGCGCCCAGAATTGCGGCAAGAACGCGAAAAGGCTCGATCGGCAATACTCGAACAATTCGCCGGCTGGCCACGCCCTGACCAGGCCGCACAGGCGCTCGGAGCCTACGCCGCAGGCGATGCCGCCGAGTGCTATTTCGCCGATCGATTCGGGATCGAAGTCAGACAACCCTACCGTCACTGGCCATTGGTGCAGCTTATGCTGAGCTTGCCGACGGATAAAACCTGGCGTTACGGTGTAGACAAATGGCTGCAGCGCGAAGCGTGCCGAAATGCGTTGCCGGACACATGGCGGGTTCGTCCAAAGTCAGCGGACCTGACACCTTATCTGCGCGACGCCCTGCAAAAGTCCATGCCCTCGGTGCGCGAACTGGTCAACTGCGGTCGCCAGCAATGGGAGGCTTTCATCGACCCGGAGACCGTGGATGGAGCATTTTCACTGGACGAAGACGACGGATTGCTGCTGATTTGGTTGTTGAGCGCTTTCGGCCTTTGGCAGGCGACACGAATCAAATAGCGCAAATCGTTGCTTTTCAAGTGAATATCGAGAAGTACCGCGCTTGCATCGTCAACCGACTATCACTAACATGAAGATTGGGAATCCGGTTATTCGAAGGCGCAGCATGACCCTCAACGACTTTTGTCAATCGCAAGGCTCCGCGCAGCAAGTGCCGGTGCATCGCGCTGCTTACGTCGCGCCAGAACTGCGCGTGCTGGGCGACATTCGCGACTTAACACTCGGCGGCTCTTTGGGAACCGGTGATTCGGGCAGCCCACGGACGCAACGTCGGTAGAACTCCAGCGAGGCTTCGCCTCGGACTGACAAACACGGTTGGCTTCGCTCGGCAGTGTACATGCCGAAGCCCCGCCGAACGCGGCGCCCTCTCTTGATGCAAGAGAGCTTGAAGAGCCGAAGCTGCTTCGTCGAAATTTGAGTCATCTGTCCCGATTCCACTCCGTCAAGGACTCTGGTCACGCTGAGCTACCTCCCCGCCTGTTCGTTTCAATTGCAGCTGTCCACGCGCGAGGCATTCGACGTTTCCCCCTGTCAGCGCGTCGAAGGCCTTTTGCGCGACACACCCGTCAGCGGGCGACTTCGGTGGGATGGCGAGACGGCATTCCTGGATCTCGGCGCATTCGGCGCTTTGTCGGTGACACCTTTGGGCATCGAAGTCGCTCGACGCTGCGATGACGACGATCGTTGGGACGAGGTGCTGCTTGGACCGGCGAGCATGATGTGGCTTGCAGAACGCTCCGTATTCGCCCTGCATGCCTCGGCGATTGCCTGCGATTTTGGCGTCTGTGCCATTCTCGGCGAATCCGGGGCTGGTAAGTCCACAGTCGCGCGCCTTGCGGCCAATGAGGGCGCGCGAATCGCCGATGACGTTCTGCCGGTCGCAATGCGCGCTGAGCTGATCGAGGCCCACCCTCAGTTTCGGCAGCTCAAGTTGTCGGAAGAGGAGCAGTACCGTGGCCCGAGCTTGCCGATCAGACGCCTGGCGCTCCTGACCCGCGGCAGTGCTTTGAGTTGTGAACCAGCCGCACCGAGTCAAGTATGTCGCTGGATACTGCAACATTCGCTTGCCTCGCGACTGTATTCGCCACGGGCGTTAGCGGCGCATCTGGCGTTGGCCGCAGGTGTTGCCGCTGCGGTCGAGTCCAATTCGATTGCTGCCCTGAACATCGTTGCGCCGCACATGCCCGACGACCCTACGGCTGCTGCGGCATCGGTTCTCTCGGCTTTGGCATGAACGCCAAAGTGCTCTGGTGCATGTTTGCTGTCGATCGCCTGTTGCGATCCAAGGGTTTCGATGCGGCTTGCATTGCGCTGAAAGAAAGACCACGCCGACATTCTCGGCTCGATCCGGTACGATTGGCGCGACGGGTGCATCGAATCGGCCGATTCTGGCCGGGCAGCCGTTGCTTGCACCAGTCATTGGTACTGGCATCTCTGCTTCGCGAAAGTGGTGTTGCGTGTGAACTGGTCCTTGGGGCGGAACGCGATTCTGGCCAATTGATGGCCCACGCCTGGGTTGTCGCCAGTGGTGAAGCGTTGGATGAATCTGGCGAACGCCTGGCGCGATTGGCGATACTGACAAAAGTTCCCTTCGCCACGAGTTCGCAATGATCAAACTCAAATCGGGTGTCGTTTGCCAAGTGATCTCGGGAGAGACCGTACTGCTGGACGTGGGCAAAGGGACCTACTTCGATCTCAATGCCACAGGCACATTGATGCTGCAATCTTTGCTGGCCGGTGGCAGCGCACAAGCGGCTATCGCCGCCGTGCTGGATCGATACGAAGCCGAACCATCCGTGGTGAGCGAAGACTTCAACCGCCTGATGGCAGACCTGCAGAAAGCCGACCTCATCGAATCACTTGAGTGAACCCGGCAGCAACCCATCCCAACCCGATACGAATGGTTCGCCGTCGCCAGCGTGCAACTCAAACTCGACGGACGGCACAATCGAGACTTCCGACGATTCTGGTTGCGCCAATCCCAGAATCCCGAAACCCGCTAACAGGCCGAGGCAGGCCCAAGCCACTCGCTTTTTCGTTCTCATGACCCTATTCATCCGGCAAGTCCTGACTGACGATACGCATGTTCCATGCCATCAACACGATCGCACACCCGACGTCCAGAGACTAGCGATCGCACTGCCAGCCGACGTGAAGACGCGCTATTGCGAGCCAGGCATCGTCCGCTTGTGTCCGGCCCTGTCCGCAGACGGACACTCAATTGAGGTTTCGCCACCGGGCGCATGACAAACATGGCGACATGCATTCCCGCCTCAACGTACGCCAGACAACGCCACGCCTGGCATTTCGCTGCAGCGCAACAACCAAACGGCGCCGCTGTTGACTATGCTCCGTTCGCATGTCCAGTTTAGTCCTCTCTCCTGCCAATCTTGATCAGCTCAACGGTGCGCGGCTCAAAGGCGCCTTGATTGCTGGCGCAGCTCGCGTGTTGAAGCGTCGAGAACATCTGAACCGCATCAATGTCTTCCCGGTTCCCGATGGCGATACCGGCACCAACCTTGCGTTCACGATGCAATCGGTTCTCTCGGTTGTGAAAAGATTACGTGGCGGTAATGTCGAGACCGTTTTGAAACACGTTGCCAGAGAAGCTGTTGACGGCGCACGCGGCAACTCCGGCGCCATCTTGGCGCAGTTTTTTCAAGGTCTGTCAGAGAGCGTAGCCAGCACTCATGTGAGTGCGACGCAAATTGCGCGCGCTGCGAACGAAGCGGCCGCATCGGCTCGGCGCTGCATCGCCGATCCTCGCGAAGGAACGATGCTCAGTGTGATGACCGATTTTGCAGCGGAACTTCGGTCGCAATCCGAAGCCGGCGTGCGCGATATCACCGCCATGTTTCGATCCAGCCTTGGTCGCGCCCGCCAATCTTTGGCCAATACGCCCAATCAGCTGCCGGTTCTGCGCGCTGCAGGCGTGGTCGACGCCGGTGCGGCCGGTTTCGTCGATTTTCTCGAGGGCGTCGAGGACTTCATCCAGCACGGACGAAGTGCCCTGCGCCTGGACGATGATTTGCGCGACTTCGCAGAGGGGCATGCCTCTGTTCACCTCGAATCGGTAGAAGCGGCCAGCCAGTATCGATACTGCACCGAGTGCATGGTTGGGGGAACATCCCTCACGCCGGAGCGAGTTCGCGCCACACTGGCATCGCTACCCCTGGATTCAATGGTCGTCGCCGGTGGTCGCGATCGCGTTCGCGTGCATGCGCATATTGATCAGCCCAACGCGCTGTTCGCCGCGCTCGGGGAACTCGGCGAAGTCACGCAACGCAAAGCTGACGACATGCAAGCCCAATCGAGACTCCGAGCCGCACCCACGCAGAAGGTGCGAATCGTCGTGGACTCTGCCGGTGACGTGCCCTCCTCGGAAGCCGAGCGCCTGGGCATCACGGTGGTGCCCGTGCGCATCAACATCGGTAACGACGATTTCCTCGATCGCGTTACGATGAGCCCTCGCGAGTTGTATCAGCGCCTGCGCCAAAGCGCAGACAAGGTTCGGACATCTCAGCCGCCGCCGGGCGATTTTCGCCGTAGCTATGATCTGGTACTGGCGCACGCCGAACACATTGTCTCGGTATCGCTATCGAGTCGACTTTCTGGGACATTCCAAGCGGCGCTCGCGGCCGCGCGCGAAACTTCCAAGGCGCGCATCCACGTCATCGACACACGCAACGCATCTGCAGGCCAAGGGCTGATCGCAATCGCCGCGGCGGAAGCTGCATTGATCGGCGCCGACGAAAGCGGCGTCCGACGCGTCGTCGAGCGCGCGATGGCCGATACGCGAACTTTCGCACTGATCCGTGATCTGAGTTTCGGCGTCCGCGGCGGCAGGTTACCGCCCCTGGCCAAACGTATTGCCGACTGGTTCGGATTGACCGTGCTGATCGCCAACAAAAACGGTTTCGTCAAGCCCTTTCGTGCGCTGATGGGAACCAAGAATCTGGTGGAACGCTTTGCCGACATTGTTGCGCGCCAAAACCCGCCGGGCTGCGCCTGTCGCGCCACCGTTGGCCATTGCGACGCCAGCAATGATGCCGCGGCGCTCGCCGGCGCGCTGCGTGAACGCTTGCCAGGCCTGACAAAATTATGGGTCGTCGAAACTGGGCCAGCGATTGGCGTGCACGCTGGCCCAGGATCGCTGGTGGTCGGATTACAACGAATGTGATCGATTTGCTCGCAAAATTGTTGCTGTCGTACCTGCTCGGCAGCATCGTCGGCAGTCTGGTGATCGGCAAACTCAGAGGGGTTGATATCCGCACTGCTGGCAGTGGTAATGCTGGGGCCACCAACGCCCTGCGAACACAAGGCAAGGCATTTGCGCTGGGCACGATGGCGATCGATGTGGGCAAAGGACTGATTGCCGCAGGCCTGATCGCGCAACTTCCGCTGGGCACCCCAATGATGGCGCCCGCAGAGATTGCGCTGGCTTGCGCATTCATGGCCGCGGTCGGCCACTGTTATCCGGTTTTCCACGGCTTTCGCGGCGGCAAAGGTGCCGGCACTTTGATCGGTGGCATTACGCTGATCATGCCCTGGCTGGCTCTCGCCATGTTGGCCATATGGGTTTTGGTCTTGATGAGTTCTGGCTATGTTGGATTGGCGACCGTCATTGCCGGGCTCTGTTTTCCGCTATTGGTTTTTCTTGCCGGCGACAGCGCGACGCTGCTGGCACTTGCGATCAGCGCCGCCCTGCTTCTGACCTACACACACCGCAGCAATATCGTACGAGTTGTCAACGGCAACGAGAATCGCTTTGAGCGCGTACGCGTCATCGGTCGCTTGTTTTGGCGATGATCCAGGCGACCGAGAGCCGCGTTCGCTAAGTCGATCCAAGAATTACTTTCGCGAGTACGACACGGCCTGGATGGCCACCTTGCGTCTTTTGCGTGTTCAAGATGGAGCACATTCCTGTGATCATCGAGCGATTCGATGAAGTGGATTCCACACAGACCTTAGCCCATGCACGTTTGCAAACGCACGGCAGAGAACCTCGCGCCATCGTGACCGATCGCCAGACCGCGGGGCGCGGCACGCATGGCCGCACATGGCACACGATTCCTGCCGGGTCAATCGCCTGCACGTTGATCTGGCCGTTCACGCGCACGGCCGGACAAATGAGCGGTCTTTCGCTCGTCGTTGGAATGACGTTAGCGACGGCTTTGCACCCGAGCGTATTGGTCAAGTGGCCAAACGATCTCGTCATCCATGATCAGAAACTCGGTGGCGTTCTGATCGAACTGATCGGCAGCCCTGCGACCGCACTGATCGGTTTCGGGATTAATCTCAAGACGCCAACCGGCATCGATCAACCAGCCAGCGGATTAGACGTTGTCGCCTCAACAGACCGCGACGCCGCATTGACCGACGTGTTGCGTGCCCTGGAAGCTGCCCTGCCGCTGTTCGATCTTGGCGGCTTTGCGCCTTTTGCCAACCTTTGGCCTGCACGCGATGCGCTCTTTGGTCGCACGGTGCGAGTGGACGATCGTTTTCAAGGAACGGCGCAAGGTGTGGACGGCCTGGGACGCCTGCTCGTCAAGAACCACGAAGACACATTGACTGTGTCGGCCGGCCACCTGCGGCTGGTTTGACGGTTTCCAGGGACCCGCTTGACGGCCAGGAAGTAGACTGTGCATACTGTGCATATGAGATATACAAAGAATGCACAGTGAGCGACGCCCTCTTCCTGTCTGAAAACGATAACCGGCCGATGTATCGGCAAATCGTCGATCAGATTTCGACCAAAGTCATGCTGGGCGATTGGCCTGCGGGTTACCCACTGCCATCGATCCGCGAACTGGCGTCGAGCAGTCATGTCAGCGTCATCACAGTCAAACGCGCCTATCTCGAATTGGAGCATGCCGGCGTCATCGTCACGCGCCACGGCAAGGGCTCGTTCGTGGCTGCCTCGCACGACTTGCCCCGCGCGCTGTTGCGCGCCGAGATGCACCGGCACTTGCAAGCATTCCTGGGTTGCGCGGCCCAGCTGGGCCTCGATACACACGAAATTCAACGCCTGCTCGACGCGGGCCCGGACAAAGGAGTCATGCCATGACTGTGGCATTCGCCCTGACAGGCATTCACAAACAGTACCCGCAGTTCACGCTAAGCGACATCAGTTTGAGCTTGCCACACGGCCAGATCATGGGACTGGTTGGAGTGAATGGCGCTGGCAAAACCACGCTGCTACGCATTCTGACCGGCCTGGTACGTGCCGATCGGGGAGACGTTCGGGTTCTGGGACTGCGCATGCCCGAGGATCAGGTCGCGGTCAAAGCCGATACTGGATTCGCCTCCGAAGACATGCGCCTTTACAAGAGCCAGACTTTGCGCTGGCACATGGATTTGATCGCGGCGATTTATCCAGGCTGGGACGAAAACTATGCGCGCGATCTGTTGCGCCGCTTCGATTTGAAAAGCGACCAGTCGATCGGCGGCTTTTCGCATGGCCAACGGGTCAAAGCGCTGCTGCTGTTGTGTTTTGCGCGTCGACCCCGTTTGTTGCTGCTGGATGAGCCAACCACCGGATTGGATCCCGTCGCACGCAGCGAGGTGCTCGAAGTGCTCTCCGATGTACTGCGCGATGAAACGCGCAGCGTACTGTTTTCGTCGCACAACACGCACGATGTGGAACAACTCGCCGATTCGATCAGCTTTTTGCACCAGGGCCGACTGATCGCCTCACAGGACAAGGAGCGTTTCCTCGACGACTGGCGGCGCATCGTTTGTTTCGGCGACTACACACCGGAGTGGCCGGAGATCGCCGCGGCACGACGTAATGGTTCTGTGCTCGAGCTCAAAGTGCGCGATTTTTGTGGCGAGTTGCCGGCGCGACTGGCGGCGCACGGACTGACGGTGCAGAGCGTCGACCCGATGCGCCTGGAAGACATTTTCGTCACCACCGTACGCGCTGGAGCACCCGCATGAATTCGCTCAATGTTCCTGTCATCAAACGACTGATCGCCAAGGACTGGTTGTTGTTCCAGAAGCAAATGGCCGCGTATGTGCTCACGGGCATCTTGTCTTTGTGTTTACTTGGCATGGCCAGACCCTGGTCGTTTTACATCGGCTCGCTGTTGCTGATCATCGTGCTCGTCGCAACGTCCTGCTTCGCGATATCGACCTCATTGATCAACGAACGCAAGGAGCACAACCTGGCATTCGTCATGAGCCTGCCCATAGCGCCGCTCGACTACTACCTCGCTAAACTGATCGGCAATCTGGTGACCTTCGCAGTGCCGTTTTTAGTCATTTTGATCGGCACGCTCGCGGCCATTTTGCTCACGCCATTGCCCGATGGTCTGGTGGTCTATTCGTTGCTGATCTTTGGCCATATTTTGCTCGCTTACTGTGTAGCGCTCAGCGTAGCGATGGCCGTGGAATCCGAAGGTTGGAACATCTTTGTGATGATCGCCAGCATGGTCATGATCAATCCGTTCATGATGGGTCTATCCCAGATCGAGTCCATTCACGGCGTGATCCGGGGCGAAGCGATTATCTTCAGTTCGGCGGCAATCGTCATTCTGACAACACAAGTTGTCGTGAGCCTGTTGCTGCTTGTTGGGACGGGTTGGGTACACTGCCGAAAAGTTGCCTTCTATTGAGCGGCGCCCGGCGTGCGTGGGCCCGGCGAATTCGAATCAATCTCTACGACCTGACGACGCATCGGGCGATTGACCTATGGCCATCGAACGCCTGCACTACCTCGACAACCTGCGCGCGCTGGCGATGCTGGCAGGTGTGCTGTTCCATGCCGCATTGGCTTACAGCCCTCTGATGCAACCGTTCTGGCCACTGGCCGATCGGTCGACATCCGCCGTCGCCGACGTCTTTGCGTGGTTCCTGCATTTTTTTCGCATGCCGCTGTTTTTCATGATCGCCGGCTACTTCAGTGCAATGTTGATCGAGCAGCGCGGTATGGGTGGGATGTTTGCCAATCGCGTGCAACGCGTGCTGCTGCCGTTCGTCGTGCTCTGGCTGCCAGTGATCCTGAGTCTGACCTGGAGCACCGAGTGGGCGGCGGCAAATGTGGAACATCCTTCGGCGGTTCTGAAAATCGTTCGCGAGTGGTCGACGATGGCAGATCCGCCGCAGTTGCCTCCGGGCACCAGCCATTTGTGGTTTTTGTACTACCTGATGTGGTTTTACATTCTGCAGTGGGCGCTGGGCAGCGTTTTTGCCACCAGAAAACGTCTGCAATCGCAGTTGCCGTTGTGGACGTGGCTGATAGCGCCGCTGCTACTGGTCCCGTCGCTGCTATCGGTGACAGCGCCTCATCCCGCACCTGAGAGTTTCTTGCCGCAATTCTGGGCGATCGGGTTCTTCGGTTTCTTTTTCGCATTGGGAACCACGTTGCGGCGGCAGCCACAGCTGCTGGATGCGCTTCGCCGATGGTCGCCAGGGTTAGCCATCAGCAGCATGTTGTTGTACATCGCCTGGCTTTATGGATTGCGGCGGCTCCCGCCAGATCCGGGCGATCTGGCAGCGCCCTGGCAACTTGCGGTCCTGGGCGCATTCATCAGCTTATGGATGACGCTTCACTTGTGGATTGCCGGGCAGCGATTCCTCAATGTCCAGCATCCATGGCTGCGCTATCTCGCGGCCGGTTCGTACTGGACGTATCTGGTGCATCTGCCCGTGCTGTTCGTGATCCAGTACGGGCTGATGGATCAAGCGTTCGGCTGGTTGACCAAACTGGCCATCAGCGTGGCCGCCACGCTGGCGATTTGTTTTTTCAGCTACGAGGTCCTTGTCCGTCGAACGCAATTGCGGCGCTGGCTGGGCTGACACTCAGTGGCGACGCTCGGCCGAGGTTTGGGCAACTTTGTCGCGCAGATAAACGGGCAATGCCAGACGCGCTGGCACCGCCCTGCCCTCGCGCAACTCGCGCGCGGCGAGACGGGCGATGGTGCTGGCTTGCGGATAACAGCTGCGGCTGATGCCATCGCCGCGGTAGCCCAGTGCCTTATCGACCGCTTGCCGATAGGCCTGAAAGCCAGGACCCAGCACACACCAGACGTCATCGCCAGGTAAGCTGATGGCCTCCGGCGCCGCGAGACGTTCGTCGCCAATGGCATACACCAGTCCATCGGCGCCAACATCAAAGAAGCCGGCATACACCTCGCCCATTCGAGCGTCGGCCAATGCCAGGAGCGGCGGCGCAGCGCCGCGATCGAAGCCCTCTTGTGCCAGTGCAGCCAACGAAGACACTGGAATCGCGGGAATATCCAGGCCGTAAGCAATGCCCTGTGCCGCGGCCACTGCCATGCGCACGCCTGTGAACGCACCTGGGCCGCGGCCGAATGCGACAGCCTGGAGACTGAGCTTGTCGATGCGCGCCGCATCGAGCACGGCGTCGATCAAAGGCAGCAGAACGTCGCCGTGGCGCCGGCCAGAATGTTCCACGCGCTCGTGAATTTCGCCATGCGCATAAACAGCCAGCGACAGAACTTCAGTCGAACACTCGATCGCGAGAATCATCATCACGTGGTCTCCGGTGTTTCGTGATTGCTCGAACTGTACCAGTCGATGCGGCGTGTCAGATACATCGCAATCGCCAGTAGCGAGGTCAGTCCCAATGCGCCGATCAGCAACGATAGTTGTTCTGCAGAAATCAAAACAAACAGGAAACCCTTGAGCAGAGCGAGCACAAAACCGGCCAACAACCCACGCGCCCATGAGCGCATCACGGCTGCGCAATAGCCGCTGACCATCGCGACGACCGCCGCGGCTGCAATGGTATAGGCAGCAACAAATCCCGCATGTTCGCTGATCGCCAACAGCAGCAAGTAGAACATCGCAAGAGCGAGTCCCACCAACCCGTAGTGAAACGCGTGCAGACGAACACCGAGCAACACTTCGGTCAGAAACAGCGCGGCCATCGTGAGCGCCAGCACCAGCACACCATACTTGGCGCTGCGTTCGTTCTGTTGGTACAAGCCACCCGGTTCCACCAGCTGCACGCCGACGGCCTTGGCGCCCCAGTTGCGCAGCACTTCGGCGCTGTAGGTGACCGGCGGCAGGCCGGTCGACAAGTCCAACAACTGCCAGTTGGCGGAGAATCCATCGCCTCGCACGTCTCGCTCACGCGGCAATGCGCCGCCTGCAAAACCAGGATGCGGCCAATCGCCCGTGACTTCGAAGCGGAAAGAGCTGGCATTGGGAATCAGCTCGAAGCGCCGGGCACCAGCCAGTTCGATGTCGAGCTGGAGATCGAAGGACGCCGCATCGAGCAGCGATCCCAACGGCGCCTCCAACAGCGCCCGATCGCCATCGCTGTACAGGCTTTCGCCCAGCGAGATCGGCAAGCGATCACTGGCGGGACTGAATTGCATTTCCGCGCCGCCCGCGCGCAGCGTGCTCACCTGGCGAAGCCCGGTTAAATCGCCCGGCGCGAACACCAATCGCGCGGCCACCGGTCGCCAACCGTCGCCGCCGAACTGTGCCGCGACGGCGCCCGGCGCGAAATTCATCCGCAGCTTCAGATCGGCCCGATAAATCGGCAGCGAGTACATGCCGAGCGTGCGCGACTCAACGCCAAGCGTCGCGCTTGCGCTCGCCTCGCGCGCAGACAACCAGCGGTCCTCGCGATCGACAATGCGCTGTTTGCCTTCGAGCCGTTCGCGAACGAATGCCAGATGCACCATCGGCAGCAACACCCGCTGCTCGCCGCCCCACCCGCGCGCAATGGTCGCCTCGGCCTCAATGGCCAATCCTTGCCGTTCGCGCACCAGGTCATAGACCAAAGCCAACGGAATCATCAACAGCAGAGACAACAGACCGATGAGGAACATCTTTGCCGTCGTGGACAACATCAAGCGACCTGCCATGCGTTCGCACTCATTGCTCAGGAGGCTGAATCTTGATCGGCAAGCCTGACCGATCACGGGCAGGATCCAGACAGCAACGGATCCGCTTGAGGCGAAGCCATGGCAGCGGCATGGGGCTTTGACCGGCCACACTTGCTCGTGGGAAATCTGACGCTGGTTGCAAGATCCCGCACCGAGCAGCCAACCGACTTGCTGCGTCGTCATTGCCCGAACGTGCTTTCATCGTGAAGACAAGCACCTCGATTTGCGGCAAGATGAGCCGCGTTTTGAAGCCGACCTTAGCGTTGCGGCCATTTGCGATGTAGCCTTCGCGGTCCAAGTAAGTACGGAGCGCTGTGATGACGCCACTGTCCCTGGGCGACGATATCGATATGTTGCGCGAGACTGTGCGCCGATTTGTCGACAGCGAGGTGGCGCCTCGCGCCGACGAGATCGACCGCAGCAACAGCTTCCCTCGCGATCTATGGCCAAAACTCGGTGATCTCGGCCTGTTGGGCATCACGGTCGATCCGGAGTTCGGTGGTAGCGGCATGGGTTACTTGGCGCACCTGATCGCGCTTGAAGAAATCTCGCGCGGATCAGGTTCGGTGGGTTTGTCCTACGGCGCACATTCGAACCTGTGCGTCCAGAACCTGTACAACAACGGCAACCGCGCGCAGCGCGAAAAGTACTTACCGAAACTGTGCAGCGGTGAGCACGTCGGCGCGCTGGCAATGAGCGAACCCGGTGCCGGCTCGGATGTCGTCGGTTCGATGAGTGCGCGTGCCGAAAAGCGCGGCGATCGTTGGATCGCAAACGGGTCGAAAATGTGGATTACCAACGGCCCGGACGCCGAAGTGCTGGTTGTGTACTTGCGCACGGCGCCGAAGGCGCAAGGCTCGCGCTGCATGACCGCGTTCATTGTTGAAAAAGGCATGGCGGGTTTCCGCACCGCGCAAAAACTCGACAAATTCGGCATGCGCGGCTCGAACACCTGCGAGCTGGTCTTCGAGGACTGCGAAATCCCTGATGAGAACGTCCTCGGAGACGTCGATCACGGGGTCAAAGTATTAATGAGCGGCTTGAACACGGAGCGACTAGTGCTCAGCGGTGGGCCTCTCGGACTGATGCAAGCCGCGCTCGAGCTGACGCTGGGATATGTGCGCGAACGTAAGCAGTTCGATCAGCCAATCGGTACCTTCGGCATCATGCAAGCCAAGCTCGCGGACATGTACACGGCCTGGCAATCGGCCAGTGCTTATGCCTATCGCGTCGCGCAAGACTACGATGCCGGAAAGTACTCGCGTGTCGACCCTGCAAGTTGTTTGTTGTACGCCTCGAAGGCCGCTGTCGAGGTGAGCCTGGAGGCGATCCAGGCGCTGGGCGGCAACGGCTACATCAATGACTATCCCGCCGGGCGATTCTTGCGCGACGCGAAACTCTACGAGATCGGCGCAGGCACCCAGGAAATCCGCCGCATGCTGATCGGGCGCGAGTTGTTCGCCGGCAAACAATGAACCCGGATGTGTCCGCCCAACGTGTATCGCCGCCAACCTGGGTTCTCGCCTCCCACAACCCTGGCAAACTGGCCGAGTTCAGAACGATGTTGGGCGATGTGGACCTCAAACTCGCGAGCGAATTTGGCCTGACAGCGCCAGCCGAGCCGGCGAACAGTTTTGTTGAAAACGCCCTGATCAAGGCCCGCCATGTGTCCCAAGCTACTGGCCTGCCGACGCTTGCTGACGACAGCGGATTGATGGTCGACGCCCTGTTCGGCGCGCCCGGTGTGCAGAGCGCGGTTTACGCAGGCGAGCAACAACCCGACGCGGCCCATATCGATAAACTGCTGCGCGCCACCGCGCATGTTCCCGATGGTGCGCGTGGCTGCAAATTCGTGTGTGTGCTGGTACTCATTCAACGCCACGACGATCCACTGCCATTGATCGCTCAGGGCATCTGGCGCGGCGAATTGTTGCGTGCGCCGCAGGGCAGTGGCGGCTTCGGCTACGATCCGGTGTTTTTTGACCCAGAGACGGGCAAGGGCGCCGCACAAATGCTGCACGCGGACAAGGCCTTTCGTAGCCACCGTGGACGCGCTCTGGCGGAACTGAAACGCTTGCTGTGAGATTTTTCCCGCCGCCGCTATCGCTTTACATCCACATCCCGTGGTGCGTGCGCAAATGCCCCTACTGCGATTTCAACTCGCATCAACGGCCTGCGCAGATTCCGGAGGAACGATACGTGGCCGCGTTGTTGGCCGATCTCGAGGAGGAGGCGCCGCTTGCCGAAGGACGAAAACTGATCTCGGTGTTTTTCGGTGGCGGTACGCCAAGTTTGTTCAGCGGCGGGGCGCTGCGCGCCATTCTTGAAGGCGTACGCGAGCGCGTCGGCTTAGCACCGGGTGCGGAAGTCACACTGGAAACCAACCCGGGTACCGCGGAGTTCGATCGTTTCGAGGCCTACCTGGAGGCCGGCGTCAATCGACTTTCGTTTGGCGTACAGAGTTTCGATGATGCGGCGCTGAAGCGCCTGGGCCGGATTCACGGCGGCGCCGAAGCGCGACGCGCGTTTGGGATGGCGCGAGCTGCCGGATTCGATAACATCAACGTCGACCTGATGTACGCACTGCCCGCTCAGTCGATTGCCTTGGCGCTTGCCGATATTGAATCTGCGCGCGATCTGGCACCAGAGCATTTGTCGCACTATCAGCTGACGCTCGAACCGGGAACCGTGTTCGCACGTTTTCCGCCTCGCGAATTGCCAGACGACGACGCATTGGCTGATATGCAGGACGCCACGCAGGCGGCCATCGCGGCTGCCGGATGGCGACAATACGAAGTCTCCGCCTACGCCAAGGAGGGTCGGCGCTCGATACACAATCTGAACTACTGGAACTTCGGCGACTATCTCGCGATCGGTGCCGGTGCACATAGCAAGACGACCAGCGCGCCTGCGCTTCGCACCGAGCGGGCTACGTTCGACGAAAATCAATGCGGCTTCCAGGTTCGGCGCCGCACGCGCGTGCGCAACCCGAACGACTATCTTGCCACTGCGTCGCGCATTGCTGAAGACCGGATTATCGCCTCGGAACAATTGCCCTTTGAGTTCGTCCTGAATGCGTTACGACTCACCAACGGTTTCGACATCGAGACCTTCGAACAGCGCACTGGGCGCGCGCTCGCCGGGAGAGGTCATGCGAACGCGCTGGCGCGGGGGCTAATCGAGCAGAACGGCAACACCATTCGAGCGACCGCTCTTGGATATCGATATCTCAACGATACCGTCAGCTGTTTCCTGAACGGCTGATCGTCGCGCACCCGGCGCATCTTCATACCCACGGACGAAAAAAGGCGCTATCGTTACCTTATAACTGTTATGAGGTAACACTATGCGCAAGCGTCTTCTGGTCATCTTTATCGCACAATCTCTTGCTGGCGCCACAATCGCAGCAGAAAACCACAGCGACGAACACGCCAAAGCACTGGATGCGGTCGTCGTCAAAGCCGATCCGCGTCAGGGTACGTTTGGCGATCTGATTCAACCGGCCACCGTACTGACGGGAGCGGTTCTGGATGAACGTAAGGCCGCCACCCTCGGCGAAACTTTGATGCGCGAGCCTGGTGTGCACAACAGCTACTTCGGCCCCGGTGCCGGGCGACCGATCATTCGTGGCCAGGACGGTGCGCGCGTACAGGTGCTGAGCGACGGCACTTCGTCGATGGACGTATCGACCGTCAGTGTCGATCATGCTGTGACCATAGAGCCTTTCCTGGCCGACCAGATCGAAGTGCTTCGCGGCCCGACCACGTTGTTGTACGGGCCAGGTTCGGTCGGCGGCGTGGTCAACGTGCTCGACGGTCGAATCGCCGAGCAGGCGATTGAAGACGGGTTCTCCGGTCGCGCGCAACTTGGCACCGACACGGTTGCCGACAGCGTTTTTGGCATGGCGCGAATCGATGTCGGTTCCGAAGGTTTCGTATTGCATGCCGATGCTTTCTATCGTGATACGGAGGACTACGACATTCGGGGCCGAGCGGAAATGGATGCCGATGAAGACGAACCGGAAGGCGTGCTGGAGAACTCATCGCAAGAAGCCAAGGGTGGCGCGATTGGCGCCAGTTTGATTGGCGAGGGCGGATTCCTGGGCGTGTCGATTTCGCGCTATGACAGCAACTACGGCATCCCAGGTCATGGCCACGAAGAGGAGTACAGCGATGCCTTCGCCAAAGGCGAAGAGGACGAAGAAGAAGTTGTTCGCCTGGATCTTGAGCAAACGCGCATCGATCTGAAAGGCGGTATCGACAACCCCTTCGCCAGCGCCGAGAGCCTGCGCGTGCGCTTGAGCCACAACGATTACGGCCACGTAGAACTGGAAGGTGACGAAATCGGTACCGAGTTCGACAACCAGGAACTGACCGGCCGCCTGGACATTGTGCATGGCGAGATCGGCGGCTGGCGCGGCGCCTATGGCTTGACCTTCACGCAACGGGACTTTTCGGCCACCGGCGAAGAGGCTTTTGTTCCGCCCAGCGATACCGAGCAGTTCGGTTTGTTTTTGCTGGAAGGCAAAGACTACGGCACGTGGCGACTGGAGCTTGGGGCGCGCTACGACACTCAAGCTATCGATATCGAAGGCGCCAGCGCCGATCATTCCGGATTTAGCGCCGCAGTGGGCGCATCGTTCGATCTGATGGACGGACTGACACTGAACGTCGGCGTAGACCGTGCCGTGCGTTTGCCGAACAGCGAAGAGTTGTTTTCCGATGGCCCGCACATCGCCACCGGAAGTTTCGAAATTGGCGATGCAGATCTCGACGAAGAAATCGCAAACCAATTCGAGATTGGTCTCAAGTACCGCGGCGAGCGTTTCAACGGCAGCGTCAGCGCGTTCCATGCCCGTTTCGACGACTTCATTTTCTTGGCCGATACAAGCGAGGAAGAAGATGAATTGCCGGTGCGCGAGTGGTCACAAGACGATGCGCGTTTTACCGGTTTTGAGGCAGAAGGTGTGTGGCACTTGAGCGAGACGGACAACGGCCACTTCGATCTTCGCGCATTCGCCGATACGGTCCGCGCGCGAATCGATGATGGCGACGACTTACCACGCATCCCCCAATCGCGATTCGGCGCTGAAGTGCGTTGGCACCTAGGTCCGTGGCGCGCCAGCGCTGGACCAGTGCACTACTTCGAACAGGATCGGACTGCTCAGTTCGAAAGCGAAACGGACGCTTTCACGCTATGGAACGCCGCGCTCAGTTACCGGATTGACGCACAGCAAGCGAGTTTCGATCTGTACCTGAAAGGCGACAACCTCAGCGATGAAGACGCGCGCTTGCACACGTCCTTCCTCAAGGATCGCGCGCCACTGCCGGGCCGCAATGTCACGGCCGGCGTTCGCGTCCTCTTCTAATCCGACGACGGCAAGAGCCGTTTCATCCAGGAGAGAAACTTGGGCATATCCAGCGGCTTGGCAAGAAACGCGTCTGCGCCAGCCGCTTTTGCTGCCTGCCGCGTATTGGTGTTGTTGGCGCCGGAAAAAACAATGATCGAGCCTGTGTAACCTCGCAGGCGCAGTTCCTGAGTGACTGCCAGGCCCGAGCGCATACCCAGATCAACATCGATGATCATCAGGCCCGGCGGCTGCTCGGCGACGTGTTGGTAAACGGCGTCTGGATCGTGCATCAGTCGGGGCACAAAACCAACCTCGTGCAGCGACCAGACCAGCATCTCCGCAACATCCGGGTCGTCATCGACAATGACGACGCGTTCACTGCGGATACGCAAAGGCGGCTCGGCGCGATCGGTGACAGGCGGTACGTTTTCGCTTGGCGTTTGCTCAGGAACGAGCACCTGAAAACGCGTACCAATACCAACGGCCGATTGGAAAGTGATCTTGCCACCCATTTTTTCGACCAATTGCCGCACGATCGAGAGCCCCAGACCGGCCCCTTCGCAACCCTGTTGGGCACCCCGATTGAGTGGCTCAAAAATACTGTCGTGGAACTCAGGCGCGATACCAATCCCGGTGTCTGTAACCCGCGCAATCAACTGTTCACCGTCGTACATCAGTTCCACATCGACCCTGCCCTCGCGCGTGTAACGCACAGCATTCGACACCAGATTCAGCAGAATCTGGCGTAAGCGCAGATCGTCGAAGACCGGCATTTTCTGAGCGGTGGACTGCCAATCGACGCTTAGACGCAGGCGCTTGCTGTCGGCCATTGGTCGCATGATCGACTCGATGTCGTCGGCCAATTGATCGAGCGCGAACGGATGGGATTGCAACGGTGCATTGTTGTTGTCGGCGGCCGCCAGATGCAGCAAGTTCTCGGCCAGCGTCTTGAGATATGTCGCGTTTCGCTGGATTGCGTTCAGTGCGCGCATGGTGACCGGATTCTCGGCCAGGTGCGGCTCCAGCAGCGCGGCGTAACCGCTGATCGATGTAAGGGGCGTCCGCAGATCGTGTGATAGCGTGTCGACCAGCCGGCGCTGAAAGCGATGTGTTTCAGTCAGTGCTGTTGTTTTTGCCTGCAACTCGTCGCGCACGAGTTTCAATTCGCGAATCGTCTTCGACTTTTCGATGTTGACCAACGCGAGTTCATTTGCCGCCTGCTGACGCTCGCTCAATTCCTCACCGCACAGTTCGGCATCGGTGATGATGATGAAGTCGTTGGGCGTATCCGGCACCCACAAAATTCCCGTATGCCGTCTGTTGCCAATATCAACCAACGGCCAAACCGACGGCCGGCTGGCATCGCCACCAACCAGCAAGTTTCGGACCAATTCCAGAACCGCGCTGAAATCGCCATTTCGAAAACCATACACCGCCGGGTCGCCTTCGACCTCAATCACCTGGCGCTGCCGATAAACCGTCAGGATCACGGGTTTTGCCCGTTCCGTCAAAAAGCGCATCAGCGCCGTCTGTGCCAACTCAGCACGCTTGCTCATACCGACTCCACCAGGCGCTTGGCGAGTGCGGCGAACGCCGCCTCGACGCCTTCGCCCGACAACGCGCTGGTACGAAAAGTCGGCACACTCTCGGACAGCCGCACGATATCTGCTGACGAAACTTCCCACTTGTCGATCAGGTCGAGTTTGTTGATCAGCATGACGACAGGTACCTGCGCCAGTTGCTTCTGCGATTGCATCCATAGGTACAGCGCAGCACGGAGCGACGCCTCGCGTGTGCCATCGACCACCAGCATCAAGCCGTGCGCGCCGCGGATATAAGACTTGTTCAAACTATCGAGTTCCGCTTTTCCCGCCAGATCCCAAACCACCAGCTTGACGTTTCGACGATCGACGGTCACTTCTTTGCTATCGACCTTCACGCCGACGGTTGTCAGGTACTTTTCGGAGAACGTATTGCGCACGAAGCGAGCGACAAGGCTGGACTTGCCGACACCAAAGTCGCCCATCAGGCAAATTTTCCTCGCCAGTTCGCTCACTGAATCTCCCATCGCATATTGGCAAACGGAGCCGCCGGCCGCGGATCGTCAGCGTTGTACAGAATACGATCAGCGGACATCCCTGACTCGACGAGGAGATCATGCAGTATTTTGGCGCGCTCGGCACGCAGCCTGAGGTTGCGCGCCACACTTCCACCTTCGTCGCTGCGACCTGCGACCGTCGCAGTCAGCGCGATGTCCAGCTTCGCCGCCAGCCTCAGCAGCTCAGCAACATCGGCGCTCAATTTTGCGCGGGTATTGGCGTCGACCTCGACCCCTCCCCTTGGGAAACTTAATCCGCCCCGTTCCAATTGCCGTTTGAGTT
Source organism: Lysobacterales bacterium (assembly GCA_022844165.1). Taxonomy (GTDB): domain Bacteria; phylum Pseudomonadota; class Gammaproteobacteria; order Xanthomonadales; family SZUA-5; genus JALHMH01. The sequence continues at coordinate 39,761 of JALHMH010000019.1, read as the reverse complement.
GCATGAGCTTCTCAAAATCGGAGAGCTCAATCTGAAGCTCATTTACAACCCGTCGCACGCCAGCCAGCGTCGCCGCCAACGGCAAATAGCGTTCGGCCCACGCGTTCTCGACGCGACCGGACAAAGTCATCGTACCGTCGACGACTGCCAAATGGACATCCTCAGGCAGGGCTAAGGCGCGTTTTGCGCGCGTGGCGACCGACACGTCGTCCAGGCTCAAAAAAGGGCTTTCCTCCACTTTGACCTCTGCACCTGTGCGCTGCTCCAGGTCGCTGGTCGAGCGTGAGTCTGGATCGCGCAACAACCTGAGCCGCCAGCCATCGTCGCGCCTTAGTGACAACATTTGCCAACCAGGTTCCAGGCCGACCAGCGCTTCGATACGCCTACGGTCTTCTTGCTCCCGCAAAGTTGACCAGGCAAGTGCCGCAACACCTGCCGCCAGCAGCAGAAACAAAACGAAAAATGGCCAGCGCGGCAGAGGCGAGCGCGCAGTTTCCGCGCTGGCTGACAAGGCGGCCGTAACATCGAGCTGGCGCGCAGCTTCAATCTGCCAATCGAATGGAGCGCCAGCGCTACTCGCCGCACCGTGTGCACGGTGCAGATCTTCCAGTTTCTGCGCGAGCCGATCGAGCAGCGCTTGTGGCGGCACGCCGCGCACGAACGCCGCGAGGTTTGCGCGTGGCCCTTCTTTCACGATCAGCACGTGCTCACCAATCGTCGCAGAACCCAATGAGTCGCGGTGATCGGACTGCACAGAATCACGAACAAAATCCCCGATGGCCGTCAACATCCCGGCGATCGCATCGGCGTCCAGATCGGCCAATTCTGGTGCCGAATAGCGATAGAGCAAGATCCCTCCGTCTTGCTCGATCAGAAACAGGTGGTCGATGCTGTAGTTCAACGTACGCCGCATGACGACCTGCGCAAAGGGAACACCCGTTCGCCAGGATTCGATCCGCCACTTGAGCCCACGCGGTGTGAAACTCATTTCCATGGCTCGATTGAGATCGACCACAAAACTCCTGAGTGCTTCGGCAATCGCCTTGCGGATCGCCGGACCAATGATCGGGAACAACGCATCGACGATGCTCTGTGGGGCCCGGCGTACACTGTCGTCCAACGCTGCCGCGACAGCCGGGCTCAGCGCACGCTGCAAGGCTGCCTTTTGTGGACCACTCTGCGCGGTTTCGATCAAAGCCGGCAATTGCGATGCGAGATTATCCTGCGTCGCGCGCAATGCGGCGATCTGCGCTTGTTGGCGCTGCAGTTCGCGCTGCTCTTCGCCGAGCAGCAGATCACGCAGTTGCCGATACGCGCTCACTTACTTGCGCGGCAAGGGCAACTCAAATTCACCCTTCAGGCGCAACGCGACCTCGGTGAGCAGGGCAGCCAGATCACCCCGACCGACTTTGTCCGCACGCAAATCTTGATCGGACTTGCTCTGCGCAGCGCGCAGTTCGACAGCGCGATCCGCCAACTGCTGATTGAGTTCCGCCAGTTCCTCGCGTATCCGTGCTTCGCGTGCACAAAGATCGCTCTCCAGCGACTTCACAGCGCCCTGCAACTCAGATCGCATTGTTCTTTGCGCTTGTAAGGTCCGCGATTCAAGATCGTCGACACCTTGGGTTCGATCGGCAGTCTCCTGCTTCAAGGCCTTACCGAGCTTGTCGAACTCGGCTTCAAGGCGTTTGTCGAGCATCGAAAGTCGCTTGTCCATGTCTTGACGCAATCGCTGATTTTCCTCTTCCAATCGTTGCGCCAGTTCGACAAAACGCCGCTCGTAGTCGCGCATTTGACCACCGAACAAAATGTCGCGGATCTGATCGACGTTACGGTCTTGAGGGGCTTCGCTCATCGGTGCACTCCGGACTGACAACTTGGCAGGAATTGGCTTCGGTACGGTCGCGCGGCGTACCGGGGCAGGTTTGGCTCGAGATGGCTTGGGGGCCGGTTTTGCCGGCTTCTTGGCAGCAGCCATAACAATCACCGTCGAGGGGAAAGAGCCTTAAACTTTACGCGTTTACAGCACAAACCGCGAGGGTTCGGCCGATGATCGCATTGCTACTATGCGGCGTCGACGCGACTGCCGTCTTCGACGCGGTCATCCGGATGCACAATGACGGATTCGCCAGGGCGCAGACCGTCTATGATTTCGGTGTCGATGCCGCTCGATCTTCCAACACGCACGGCACGCAGCTTCGCAACGCCTTCGTCAACGACGAACACTGCCCAGCCGATTTCACTGCGGAACAGAGCAGCATCAGGCACCACCAAAGCATCGGCCTCACTAAGAACGAACTCTGCTTCGACACGATATCCATCGCCAACGCGTAGCTGTTCGGCGGGCGACGTCAAGTCGGACCAGACCCAGACGCGCTGCTCTTCCACACCCAAGGCCGAAACCTTGGTAAACGCCACCGGCTCCACTCGACGCACTCTGGCCTGCAAATAGGGCTCGCCTCCCCAGCGATGTAAGCGCACAACCATTCCTTCACTGACCCGAACAGCATCCGCAGACAACAAATCGACTTCCAGTTCCAACGACCCTGGATCGCCGATATCGATCAGGCGCTCTCCGGACTGGACTGGCCCCTGACTCTCGCGCCAACGATGTAAAACCACGCCGGCAACCGGCGCTGTCACATCGATCGGCTGTTCTCCTCGATCGCCCTGCCGGTCCAGAACTGCTTGGATCGATGCAACCTGTGCCTGCGCCAGTTCGTGTGCAAAACGAGCGGCGTCGTAGTCGTCGCTGGCACGATTTGCGGCAACCCGCGCTCGATCGCCATCCATCGCTGCCAGCGCGCCTCGCGCAAGCAGGGGCTCAATGCGGCGCCACTCCGCGCCCGCCAACTCCGCTGCAGCCCGGGCACCACTGACGCGCGCGCGTGCGGACGACATATTGGCACGCGCCGCTGCCAAATCGGCTTGCAGGCGACCCGCTGTCGCTGGGTCGAGCAGTGCACCGGCACCAGCGCTGATGCTCGCCACGATTTGCCCGGCCGAAACCCGATCGCCCGGGCGCAATTCGACCCTGCCGATATATCCCGCCAATGGTGCCGCGATCGTATGGCGTTGCCGAACACGCAGTCGCCCTTCTTCGCGCAATGCCTCGGTCAGCGCTCGATGCTCCGCGACTGCTGTTTCAACTCGAACGCGATCCGGCCGGAAGCCGAAAAAAGCAAGCGCCATCACCCCCAGACCCAGGACTCCCAGCACCGCCTTCGCAAACGGCGAGCGCCAGCCGCTCATGGCGCTTGTTTCGAATCAGCATCCGTTGGTGGGCCATCCAAACGCTCAGCAGCCTGCTGCTGGTTCTTCTGCGCCGCCGCACGCCTGGCGATTTCCGTCAAGTACAGATCGTTGCCAGACCGGGCAATACCCTCGACGCGCGTTTGCAAAAACAAAAACAGCGTGACGAACGAGCCTACGGCAACGCCCAGCGGCGCTACGATGCCACGCAAAGGATTGGTGCTCATAAAGCTGCACGAGGCGAAGCAGAGAAGCGTAAATCCGAGTGCGATCCAACGAGCCATGGCATGACAGACGAATAGAAGGGCGCGACTAATATCGCCGATCTGATCAGCGGATTGCTACCAAGGCACACTTCTTTCGCGACCGCGATGTCTCCCGGGATCATTCTCCCGAACCACGCACAGTTGCGATCGACAGATTGCGAAAACCCAGTTGCGCCAGCGCGTCCATTGCCGTCACAACAGCCTGATGTTCGGCCCGCGCATCCGCGCGCAGAACGACAGGTTTGTCTGCCGGATCAGCGCCAACTTGTGCAATCGCCGCCTTCAGCGTTTCAATTTTCGGATTCAGAACTTCGTTGTTATTGACGAAATAACGACCCTCAGCGTCGATCTGGATCATCAACGGTTGCGCCTGATCGCTTTTCAGCTCCGACGAGGCCTCAGGCAGCTCAACTTTGATTCGCGAGTTCTGGTCGAATGTCGCTGTGGCCATAAAAAAAATCAGCAGCACGAGGATGACGTCGATCAACGGAATCATGTTGATCTCGATGTCGTCATTGTCGTCGCTGGTGAACTTCATCGAGCGCCCCGCTGTGGCGCCGGCGCCGCGACCGGCGTAGGCTCGGCTGTTTCCAGGCTATCCATAAGCATCGTTGCTTCGCCTTCGAGCGCCATCGCCAAATTCTGCACATGGCCCTTAAAGTAGCGATGGAAAAAGTAACCAACGCAGGCAACACAAAGCCCCGCTGCCGTTGCAACCAGCGCTTCGCCGATACCGCCCGCGAGTGCGTTCGCATCTCCGATACCAGCGGTGGTGATCACCAGAAACATGCGAATCAAGCCGCTCACTGTACCGAGCAACCCCAGCAGCGGCGAGATGATGGCGATGGTGCCCAATGTGTTCAGATATCGCGACAACCGATGCACCACTTGTCGCCCGGTGGCTTGTGCCTTGTCGCTGATGATGTCGCGGGAGCGCTGACGGTTAGCGACCACCGTGGCCAGCACGGCGCCCAACGGCGAGTTATCGCGCAGTTTGTCGAGATGTTCTTTCTCGATTTTTGCGGTTCGCGCCCATTGGCGTACTTCTGCGCCGAGCTTCGGCGGCAGCACACTCGATACGCGCAAGCTCCAGAAGCGCTCCAGAATGATGCCGATCATCAATACCGATGCCAGCACCAGCGGGATCATGATGAACCCGCCGGTCTTTAATATTTCGAACACATCAATCCTTGTCGATCAGAACGTCCGGCGCGCGATCATACCGAACGCTCAACACGCACACACGGCGTAAGCCTGCGGGCAATTCAACTTCGATCTCATCATCCACGCCGCGCTTCAGGAGCGCCCGCGCCAATGGGGCATCGACACTGATCCAGCCTTTGGCAGCACTGGTCTCATCGGGACCCACAATACGCAACCGGCTGATATCGCCGGTATCGACATATTCGATTTCGACAAAGGCGCCAAAATAGACGCGACGGATGTCGCTGGGTGGGTCACTCACGACCCGCAGCGATTCGAGGCGCCTCGTCAGATACCGCACGCGCCGATCGATTTCACCCAGTTGCCGCTTGCGGTAGGTGTACTCCGCGTTCTCTGAACGATCACCCTCTGCGGCAGCCGCAGCCAATGCGATAACGACCTCAGGGCGTCTCACTCGCCAGAGTTCGTCGAGTTCGACCTTCAGGGCGCGCTGTCCCTCAGGCGTAATAATTGCCGTGGACGGCGAACCGGGCGGACGGTATCGAGTCCCAGGCATATCGCGGCGCGGCTCAGGCCACAACCACGGGGATTTTGCCGATCCGGGCCTGCCATAGTTTCGGGCCAGTTTCGTGAACCGACATACCACGACTGTCCACAGCAACTGTCACTGGCATGTCGCGTACATCGAACTCGTAGATCGCTTCCATTCCAAGATCCTCGAATGCCACAACGCGCGCGCCTTTGATCGCCTTGGATACCAGATACGCCGCACCGCCAACGGCCATCAGATACACGGCGCCGAATTCAGCAATTGCGGCAATCGCCGCAGGCCCGCGTTCGGCTTTGCCAACCATTCCGAGCAATCCGGTTTTTTCCAAAAGCGTGCGCGTGAACTTGTCCATGCGCGTTGCGGTTGTTGGCCCCGCCGGCCCAACCACTTCGTCGCGCACCGGATCGACCGGCCCGACGTAGTAAATGAATCGCCCGTTGAAATCCACCGGCAACGGCTCATCGCGATTGAGCATGTCAATCATCCGCTTGTGAGCCGCATCGCGGCCAGTCAGCAGTTTCCCAGAAAGCAAAATCACTTCACCTGGCTGAAAACTCGCCACATCCTCACGCGTCACCGTGTCAAGATTCACGCGGCGACCCTTGCTGGTGTCATAGGTCAACCTGGGCCACGCATCGAGCGATGGTGGCTCCAACATCACCGGCCCGGAGCCATCGAGTACAAAGTGCGCGTGCCGAGTTGCAGCGCAATTGGGAATGATGGCCACGGGCAAGTTCGCAGCGTGCGTTGGATAGTCCTTAACTTTGATGTCGAGCACCGTGGTCAACCCACCCAGGCCCTGCGCACCGATACCAAGCGCATTGACTTTGTCGTATAGCTCCAGGCGAAGTTCCTCCGCCCTGTTGGCCGGACCTCGCGCTTTGAGATCTTGAATGTCGATTGGCTCCATCAGCGATTCTTTCGCCAGCAGCATCGCCTTCTCGGCAGTTCCACCAATGCCGATTCCGAGCATGCCAGGTGGACACCATCCGGCGCCCATGGTTGGCACCGTTTTCAACACCCAGTCGACGATCGAATCGGAAGGGTTGAGCATCGCGAATTTGCTCTTGGCCTCTGATCCACCGCCCTTGGCCGCGACCGTTACGTCCACCGTGTTGCCAGGGACCAGCGATACGTTGATCACGGCCGGCGTATTGTCCTTGGTATTGCTGCGCTTGCCAGCCGGATCGGCCAGAACGCTCGCGCGCAGCTTATTGTCTGGATGATTATAAGCTCGACGCACACCCTCATTGACCATATCGTCGAGCGACAGGGTTGCGTCCCAACGCACGGCCATGCCGACTTTCAGGAACACGGTGACGATGCCGGTGTCCTGACAGATCGGCCGATGGCCTTCGGCGCACATTCGCGAGTTGATCAGTATCTGCGCAATTGCGTCGCGCGCAGCCGGCGACTCTTCGCGCTCGTAAGCTGCCGCCAGATTGCTGATGTAATCTTCTGGATGATAGTAGCTGATGTATTGCAGAGCGTCGGCGATGCTCTGGATCAAGTCGTCTTGGCGGATCGTGGTCATGGAGTCTGCCGGTCGCTGGGCCGATCACGGATACTAGCGAGGTTTCGCCTCAGACCGCCGAGCATTGCCAGCTTCGTTCGACCGCGTCTCGGCCTCAACCCCGCGCTTCGCATTTCCGATCCGTTCGCGCCACAGCCTGCACATGTGCGCGATCGCTGATCAGCAACCACTGAACGGCACGATAGGTTAACCTTGAGTATCCGATTTCAAGCGACCTTTCCACGATGACCGAAGACCTGCTGCTCACACCAGCCGAAGCCCGTGTGCTCGGTGTACTGATCGAAAAAGCGGCGACAACACCTGACCAATACCCGCTGACCGCAAATGCAGCCATGGTTGGCGCCAACCAGAAAACCAGTCGCGAACCCATTATGGACCTGGAGCTGGGCGAGGTCGGCCACGCATTGCGGACGCTCGAGGACAAAAAGCTGGTTCGCGTACAACACGCATCGCGCGCCTACCGATACGAGTATCGGATGGACGAGGTCTACCAGATCACCCCGCCGCAACGCGCCGTATTGTGCGTTTTGGTGTTGCGCGGCGCGCAAACTGCCGGTGAGATCTTCGCGCGTAGCGATCGTATTGGTCGCTTCACCGATATCGAGCAAGTCAAGGACACCCTGGACCGCCTCGGCAGACGAACGCCGGCGCTGGTCTTGCGCCTGGGCAAACAACCGGGGCAACGCGAAGAGCGCTTCATGCATTTGCTGTGCGGCGCGGCTTATGCAGAAAAAGCAGCGAGTGCGGTTCGCAGCGACGATCACCCTGCCACGAACGACCTGGCTTCGCGCGTCAGCGCACTTGAAGACGAAGTCGCGCAGTTGCGTGCACGAATTGACGCATTGAGCCAGGCCTCATCCCAATAGGCCTTCCGACACAAGACATACAGGCTATTGCAGTGGTATGACCGCCCACCCCTTCTTCCATTTTGGAATGCCATGCGCCAACTCTTATTGCCTATCGCTATTGCACTCGCGCTGACTGCTTGCACGGAATCTTCACCGCCAACACCACCCGCAGCGAACCAAGCGGCCGCCACGGAACAGAAGGCCACTGTCAGCATTTTTGACTCGACCTGGAGCACACCGTTCGGCGCAATTCCTTTCGATGCCATCGAAGTTGAGCAGATACCGGCGGCCCTCGATAATGCGATGTCCGGACAACTGCAGGCGATCGCCGCAATCACCGCAAATGCGGACGCACCGACCATCGAAAATACGATGGTGCCATTGGAACGTTCGACTGAGCCTCTGCGCCGCGTCATGTCCGTTTTTAGCGTGTACGCGGGCAACTTGAGCGACGACAATGTCCGCAAAATCGAATCGGAGTATGCGCCGAAGCTGGCAGCGCATCAGAACGCCGTGCTGCTGGACGCAAAGCTGCTCGCGCGCGTGAAGGCGCTGGACATGCAAAAGGACTCGCTGGACGCAGAAAGCGCCCGTTTGGTCGATCAAACCTTGGCACGCATGACACGCGCTGGCGCAGCACTCGATGAAGCTACGCGCGCAAAAGTCGCAGCGTTGACCGAACAAGAAGCCAGTCTGCAAACGAAATTCAATCAGAACCTGCTCAAAGATACCGAAGCCTTTGTCCTGGAACTCGACGAAGCTGATCTCGACGGCATTCCAGAGAACTTGCGTCTGAGCGCAGGACAAACGGCCAGCGATCGCAACAAACCCGGGAAATTTGTCTTCACCCTGCAGCGCCCGGACTACGAAGCGTTCATGACCTATTCGAAGCGCCGCGACCTTCGCGAACGCTTCTACAATGCGTTTATCAGTCGCGGCAACAACGGCAATGAGCTCGACAATAACGCCATCGTGCGTGACCTGTTGAAGCTCAGAGCGGAGCGCGCGGAACTCTTGGGCTTTGCCAACCACGCCGATTTGGTCACCGCCGACAGCATGGCCAAGACTGCCGATGCCGCGTTGCAACTCATGGAACGCGTTTGGACGCCCGCTCTGACGCAAGCGAAGCGCGATCGCGAGGACCTGCAGAAGCTGATGAATGCCGATGGCGTGGAAGGCGCGCTGCAAGGCTGGGATTGGCGGTATTACGCCGAGCGAATTCGTACCGAACGGTTTGCGCTGGACCCAGCGATTGTTGCGCCGTACTTCAGTCTGGACAACATGTTGCAGGCATCCTTTTCTGTGAGTAATCGTCTGTTCGGCGTGCGTTTCGAGGAACGCAACAACATTCCCGTTTACCACCCCGACGTTCGCGTGTTTGAAGTATTCGATGCTGCAAACAGCCATGTTGGTCTGTTCTATTTCGACGCCTTCGCGCGCCAGGGCAAACGCAGCGGCGCATGGATGGCAAATTACCGACCGCAGAACAACCTGGATGGCGATGTCCGTCCGCAGGTGGTCAATAACCTCAATGTGCCCAAGCCACCGGCAGGCAAACCGGCGCTGATTTCGTTGACCGAGGCGACGACGTTGTTCCATGAATTGGGCCACGGGCTGCACGGCCTGCTATCCAATGTGAAGTACCCAAGCCTTTCCGGCACGTCCGTTCCGCGCGATTACGTCGAGTTCCCGGCCCAGTTCATGGAGCACTATGTGCTGCAACCGCAGGTGCTGCGTGAGTTCGCCAAACACGTCGACACGGGTGAAGTCATCAGCGATGAACTCATCGAAAAATTGCGCAATGCGGAGACCTTCAACCAGGGTTTCGCGACCGTAGAGTTTGTCGCCTCGGCATTGGTTGACCATCGCTTCCACCGTCTGGGCGCTGCAGACGCAGCAAATATCGATCCACAGACGTTTGAACGCGAGGCCCTGGCAGCCCTCGGTGCAATGCCAGAGATCCCGATGCGTCACCGCACTTCGCATTTCTCCCACGTTTTTGGTGGCGGCTATTCAGCCGCCTACTACGCCTATTTGTGGAGCGAGGTACTGGATTCCGACGGATTCGCAGCGATGGAGGAAACGGGCGACATCTTCGATACCACAGTCGCCAGCCGTCTCAAAGACTGGGTGTACACACGCGGCAATACCATCGACTGGTCGGAAGGTTACCGCGGCTTTCGCGGCAAGGATCCGAGCGTCGACCCGCTGTTACGTAATCGCGGTTTGATCGACGACTGAGTCGACAGGCAACACAACGCGCTACATCGGGGCCGGTTTACCGGCCCCGTTTGTTTAACGCGGCTGCGCTTCCTGCTCAGCTCCTCCTGCCAGCGCGTCCATGCGCGGGCATTCGGCGGCGCGCCGCGTTCCCTCATGAAATGTGCGGGTTAACGCAAAATTGACCAAAATCAAGTGCGCACTTATCGCCTGCGATTAGCTTACGAGTCCTCAATTGACCAAACCAGGAGGACAAAGTCATGCAGAAGTTAATCCAGTGCGGTGTGGCCTTCGCCATCATGGCCGCAATCGGTTACGCCACTCCAGCGGCCGCCGGCAACGCCGGCAGCTGGGAGCTGAAGTTTGGCGCCCACACTGTCAATCCCAAGTCTGGCAACGGCGTGCTGCGTGCCGGCACGACCAGCTTTAACGTCGATGTCGGCAACGATGTGCGACCAACATTCAACGTTGGTTACTGGTTCAGCGACAACTGGCAGCTCGATATACTCGCATCGCTGCCGTTTGAGCACGATGTGGAGCTCAACGGCGGACGTGCGGCATCGTTCAAACATCTGCCGCCTACTTTCACCTTGCAATACCACTTCAACCCCGAAGGCAGCGTCGACCCCTTCGTCGGTATCGGTCTGAACTACACCTTTGTCTACGACGAAGAAGAAGTCGGGCCGTTGGCTGGCACGCGTTTGAGCCTGGATGATTCGTTCGGATTGGCGGCGCAGATCGGCCTGGCCTTTGCGCTGAACCAAAACTGGTCGATCGCCGGCGACGTGCGTTGGTTCGACATCGACGCCGACGCGTCACTGAATGGCGCAAACCTCGGCACGGTCAACGTCGATCCATTGGCTTTCGGCATCTTCGCGATCTATCGATTCTGATCGCTAAACCAATGCGCTTCGATAAGCCACGAGCGCCCTGCCCGTTGGCAATAAAGCCAGCTCCGGCCAGGCCGGAGCTGGCGATTCGGGTTGAGGGTTGATCAATCGCCCGTGCGCCCCCTGTGGTCGAATCTCACAACTTGATTTGATAGCACGGCTTGTAAGCTTCGCCGCCGGGCAGTTTCATGCGATGTTGTTCGACGAACGCGCGCAACAGCGCATCCATCGCGCTCATGATGGCGGGTTCACCGCTGATTTCGTAGGGACCATGCGCCTCAATGGCGCGAATCCCCTCCTCTTTCACGTTGCCCGCCACGATGCCGCTAAATGCTCGGCGTAAGTCGGCTGCGAGATCATGCACGGGACGCCCGCGATGCAATTCGAGTTTTGCCATCGCTTCGTGAGTCGGCGCAAAACGATGCTGAAAAGCCTCGGGAATCCGGAGCGTCCAATTGTAGAAAAAGGCGTCTTTCGCCTCGATACGATGCTCAGTGACAAGGCTCATTTGCTCACGCAGGTACTGCGCCACTTCGCGTGGATGATCCACAATGATCTTGTACCGGGATGCGGCCTCATCGCCAAGCACGAGGCGCAAAAATGCGTCGATTTGCTCGAAGTATGCCGCGCTCTGTTTGGGCCCCGTGAATACCACCGGGAATGGCGAACTGGCATTGTCCGGGTGCAGCAGGATGCCAAGCAGATAAAGGATTTCCTCGGCTGTACCGACGCCACCGGGGAACACGATGATCGCGTGCCCAACTCGCACGAAGGCTTCAAGGCGCTTCTCGATGTCCGGCATGATCACCAGATGATTGACAATCGGATTGGGCGACTCAGCTGCAATAATCCCGGGTTCGGTGATGCCGATGTAGCGCGTGTCGGTGAATCGTTGCTTGGCGTGCGCGATGGTCGCACCTTTCATCGGCCCCTTCATGGCGCCTGGTCCGCATCCGGTGCAGATATCCAGGCCGCGCAAACCGAGTTCGTAACCGACTTTCTTTGTGTACTCGTACTCTGTGCGCCCGATCGAATGTCCGCCCCAGCACACGATCAGATTGGGCTCGCGGGCAGCCCGCAAAATTCCCGCGTTTCTCAGGATGTCGAAGACGGCATTGGTAATGCCCTCGGGTTCGTTGAAGTTGGCGCGGGTCTTGATTTCGTTCTCGACATAAAGGATGTCACGCAGCACGGCAAACAACAGATGCCGAATGCCGCGAACAATCTCGCCGTCGACAAAAGCGCCGGCCGGGGCGTTGATCAAGTCGAGCTTTACGCCGCGATCTTGTTGCACGACGCGCACGTCGAAATCGGGATGACGCGCCAATACAGCTCGCGCACTATCGGACTCGCTGCCAGTGGTTAACACCGCTAACGCGCACTGGCGAAATAGCGGATAAAGACTGCCGGTGGTCGCTTCCATAAGTCGCCGGACTTCGGCTTTCGAAAGCACATCCATCCCGACTTCTGGATTGATGCGTGCGCTAATTCGTTGTTGCATGTGGGCTCCGAAAAAAAATGCTGGTCGATCAGTTCTGCTCAATGCAGTGTCTGCGCGAAAAGCTGGGAATAGCGCTCAGATGACGACCCGTTCGCGGACAATCGATATCGGCAGCATCTAAGCCGCCATCACGCTCAATTGATCCGAGGTTACGCCACCTTTGATCAGTTTGGCATTAAAACCGCGCTCTGCAAGCAGAAAGGTCGCGGAGGCGCTGCGGCGGCCGGTATCGCAATAGACCCAGTATTCCAGCTCCGGATCCAGGAGCCGCGCCGCGTCACGGATTCTGGCCAATGGAATATTGGCCGCACCCACCATATGGCCCCGCTCGAACTCACCGGGTAGCCGCACATCAATGAGGTGCACACCGGTTCGATAGTCTGCCAGCACGGCCTCACGCAGCATCGGCGCTTTGAGTAAGCGCGAAAACTGGGCGCTGGCAAGTCGCATCAACTTGCAGCGCGTCAGCGCCCGTACTGTTGCATTGCGCGGCTCGCCCGAAACCAGTGCCTCTTCGCCGAAACCACGCCCAACACCCAACAAGGCCAGTTCCTCTTCAGAATGCCCGTCTTCCAAAACAACCTGGGCTCGACCGTCGGTGATCACGTAGTAGTAGTCGCCTGGGTCGCCCTGCCGCAGAATAATCTCGCCGGCTTCAACCTGTAAGGATTCCATACTCGCCAAAATCTGCGCAATGTTTCCTGGCGGGATGCGTAAAAACGCCTTACTCTGCAACAACGCCGTCACCCAGTCGCTATCGCGCGATGCCTCATCGACATTTCCTGTTTGCGACCACGTCAACATGACGTCGAGCAGCTCTCGATCGACAAACAGCACCTGAGATGCCTTGACACAACAAGCGGTGGACGAGCGGCGGTGGCCTGGTGCCAGCGCATGTTTGGCTTCGGCCTGACCAGCGAGCAGACGATTCGCCCGTTGCGCGCCATCCACCAGGTCGATTTCGCCCTCAATCAAGAAGGCCTGCGTCCTGGCCATTTCGCCGCGATTGAAAATCACTTGCCCAGGTTGATAGCTGACCAAACTCGATTGTTTGGCCAACTGCGTTCGATCGGCGGGCGTCAGTGACTGTAAAGGCACAAAGCGCCCAAACAGCCCGATATTGACCATGGCGGAACGGATCCGGTTCGGTGGGAAGTTGGGCGCCGCTGCGCGGCGCCCAGAGTGTCAATGAACGTCCTTCCAGTATTCGTGCTTCAACAAATACGCAACGCCTGTGAACAGCAGAAGGTACAGCAGAACCCACAATCCATAGCGTTCCCTCTGAAGCGCAGCAGGCTCACCCACGTACTCCAGGAACGTTGCCACATCGCGCGCATCTTGACGGTACTGCTCAGGTGAGCGGCTGCCCTCACGGATCAAGTCGAATCCTGTCGTTTCCTGACCGGCGTCATCGGTCTGCTGGACGAGCACCTGCACACCCTGCCGATCCCACATGACATGCGGCATGCTGGCATTCGGGAACACCGTATTGTTCCAGCCCACCGGGCGGCTTGGATCGGGATAGAACGACAAAAGGTAGGTGTAAATCCAATTTGGACCGTCATTGCGTGCACGCGCCACTAACGACAAATCAGGCGGTGCCTTGCCAAACCAGTCCTCACCACCGAACGTCGCCTCGCCTGCACCGACCGGCATATTCGTGGTGATGGTCTCGCCGAACTTCGCGCCGGTGAAATTCAGGTATTTCATGACCTGATCTTCTGTCAGCTCCAGGTCTTCAGCCATCCGCGAGTACCGCATGTACTGCAAAGAATGGCAGCTCGCGCAATAGTTGAAGTACAACTGCGCACCTCGTTGCAAGGAAGCAGTGTCCGAGATATTCGTGCCGGCGTTGAGCAGCTTCGGGCCAGGCCCTGCAGCTGCAGCGACGCTGCCAACGAGCGCGAGAAGCAGCGTGAGAATTGGCTTAGTCATGCATCGTCACCCGCTCAGGCACCGGCTTCACCGAATCGATCTTGGTAAAGAGCGGCATGGCCACAAAGAATCCGAAGTAGATAAACGTACAAACGCGCGCAACCAGCGTTTGCGTCTCGCTGCCTGCTTGCAGGCCCAGATACCCGAGTACCACAAACGCAGTGGCGAATGCGGCCAAGGCAATTTTCGTCAGCGGACCACGATAGCGAATCGACCGCACTGGACTACGATCGAGCCATGGCACCAAAAACAGGATCAGTACCGCGGCACCCATCACCACCACACCGAAAAACTTGTCCGGGATCGCGCGCAGCATCGCGTAGTACGGCGTAAAGTACCAGACGGGCTTGATCTGAGCCGGCGTCACCAGCGGGTCGGCCGGCGCGAAGTTGTCGTACTCCAGGAACAGATCGCCGAAAGTCGGTTCGAAGAAGATCACGAAAGCGAACAGCGACAAAAACACGCCTGCGCCAAACAAATCCTTGACCGTGTAATACGGATGGAACGGTATGCCATCCAGCGGTTTGCCGGACGCGTCCTTTTTCTTCTTGATATCGATACCGTCCGGGTTGTTCGAACCGACTTCGTGCAACGCGCCCAAATGCAGCACCACCAGCAACAACAACGCGATCGGCAGTGCGACAACGTGCAATGCAAAGAAACGATTGATTGTGGCGTCTGACGGCAAATAGTCGCCCTGAATGAAGATCACCAGATCCGGACCGATGATCGGTATCGCACCGAACAGCGACACAATGACCTGCGCACCCCAGAACGACATTTGTCCCCATGGCAGGACATAGCCCAAAAAGGCCTCAGCCATCATCAACAAAAGGATCACCACACCCAGCACCCAGATCAGCTCACGGGGCTTTTGGTACGAACCGTACAAAAGCGCTCTGAACATGTGCAGGTACACGACGATGAAAAAGAACGACGCGCCCGTAGAGTGCATGTATCGAATGAGCCATCCCCATTCGACGTCGCGCATGATGTACTCGACTGAAGCGAAGGCTTCGGCGGCACTCGGTTTGTAGTGCATCGTCAGGAAAATGCCGGTCACGATCTGGTTCACCAACACCAGTAGCGCCAATGAACCGAAGTAGTACCAGACATTGAAGTTCTTCGGCGCGTAATACTGGCCGACATGTTTGTTCCAGAAATCGACAACCGGCATGCGCTGATCCAACCAGCCCAGCACGCCCGTCATGGTGCTCGTACGCTCGCCCATTTACGCTGCCTCCATCTCGCCGATCACCACGCGAACATCGCCATCGAACCGATACGGCGGCACGGCCAGGTTGGTCGGCGCCGGCGAACCTTCGTAGACGCGTCCAGCCATGTCGAAGCGCGAGTTATGGCAAGGGCAAAAATAACCACCTTTCCATTGAGCGTCCCACGGCTCAGGCTGCACCACCGGATGTAGCTTCGGCGAGCAACCCAGATGCGTGCAGGATCCAATGAGAACCAGCAACTCAGGCCTCATCGAACGATGCTGATTTCGAGCAAACTCCGGCAGCGTGGTTTCGTCATCGTTCGCCGAATCCGGATCGCGTAGTCGCGCGCTCTCACCTGCAAGCGTCGCCAGCATTGCCTCATCGCGTCTGACAACGAACACCGGCTTGCCGCGCCAGGCGACAACCAACTGTTGCCCCGGATTGAGTTTGTCGATGGGCGCAATCACCGGCGCTCCCGCGGCTACCGCTCGCGCGCTGGGTTTCCACGCGCTCAAAAACGGGATGGCGGCGAAGACGCCGCCCACACCGCCTACTACCGCCGTCGATGCGGTCAGGAAGCGACGGCGCCCGTGGTTCACGGACTCTGCTGCCATGCTCTGTCTAACTCCTGCAACCTGGATGAAAGTTTGCTGCGAACGATGCGGTTAGGGACCGGGCGCGGCTATCCGCCGAAGTTTACAGGATGGCCTCGAACGCACACAATGCAAATGCCTCATTGAACCAGACCTTCCATCGTCCATGCTTCCGACAGCGCTCTGGCGCGATCATCTGACGTATTTCGCGCGCTGGGCCATCATTGGACTTGCGTTGGCCTTTATTGTCGTGTGGTTACGGCCGCAGCTGCTGACCGAGCCCGCGCCGGCCGCGCCTGTGGTAACGAGCTTTGCCAGCGCGGTCAGGGCCGCCGGTCCCTCAGTTGTAAACATCTATGCCACGGGCATCGTGACCGAAACGCCTGTCGCCCAATTGAGTGAGCAGGCATCGCGAATGCTCGGGCAGAGCTTCACGCCCATCGGTCCACCAACGCAGCGGCTCGAACAATCCCTGGGTTCGGCGGTCATCGTACGCGGCGACGGGTACTTGCTGACGAACAACCACGTCGTGGCCAACAAGGACCGCGTGCGAGCGGTTCTGTGGGATGGGCGAACCACAGACGCACGGGTTGTTGCCACCGACCCGGACACTGACCTGGCGGTGCTCAAGATCGATGTTTCGGACCTTCCGGCACTGGCATTTGCAGCTGACGGCGAACTGGCGATTGGCGATGTGGTACTGGCCATTGGTAATCCATTCGGGTTAGGCCAAAGCGTTACGATGGGCATTGTCAGCGCGCGCGGCGAAGCAATCGTCAACCTCGGATTGATGGGCTACGAACACCTGATTCAAACCGACGCGGCAGTCAATACCGGAAATTCGGGGGGCGCGCTGATCAATGCACGTGGTGAGCTGGTCGGTATCAATACGGCGATGTTTGGGCGAGGCCGCGGGGCAGAGGGCATCAGCTTCGCGATTCCGATTGAGACCGCACGCGCGATCCTCGATGCGATCGTTCGACAGGGCTTTGTGGTACGCGGCTGGCTCGGTGTCGAAGTTGTGCCGGTGCAGCTTTCGAACTCAATGACGGGTGAAATGCGCACGGCGTTACAGGTCATCCGCATCGAACCTCAGTCAGCGGCCGACCGGGCCGGTGTTCGCACGGGCGATGCCTTGATGCGGCTGCATGGTGTCGAGGTGCAGTCGCTGGAGCAGTTTCGGAGCTTTGAGGCTAATCTGAAGCCGGAGACGCCGGTCAGCATAGAGCTGGTCCGCTCGGGACTGGCGATGACCCTGAACGCGACATTGCAACAGAAACCTGTCTATCGCGCGCCCTGACGACGGCCTCAAGCGACAAGCATGAACCAGCGCCACAATCCTGCGTAGGCATGGTGGGTTGAAACCACTGACTCACCAAATCGTTCGCGGATCTGAGGCAGAACACCATCGTCAAGGCGAACGTGATTGCAGCCCATCCAGCGGCGGAAAAAAGCGAAGCGCGAATCCCGAAAATCGACAACCGCAAACACGCCGCCGTGCCGCAGATCGCGTTTGACCGCGTCGAGCACCGCGCCAACGCCGTCGCCCATCATCGACAGCGCGTAGGACGCAACGATCACGTCGAACCCGCCCAGGCGACTCTGCGTTCCGTAGGGCGCGCATTCCAGGAAGACACGATCTTCGGCGAACGAACAACGACGTCGAGCGTGTTCGAGCATGTCTTGCGAAATATCCACACCGACGATGTCGGCTTTGGGGAAGGCCCGCGCCAACATCGCCAGATTACGCCCCGTACCACAGCCGATCTCCAGTACGCGTCGCGGTTGCAGCCGCATGGTTTGCAACCGTTGGATCAGCGCCGATCGGCCGAACAAAAAAGACCAGCGCGTCGAGTCGTAAATCGCAGCGTGGAAACGGTAGTAGCGTTTGAGGGCGTCCGTATTTGTGCTCATACGCCCCGTACCTCAGCGCACAGCACACTGCCGTAGGTGCCGACGCGATCGCGCCGATGCCAGTCCGCACAATCGAACGGCAGCAAGCGCGAACGGGCGAATTGTGGCAGGAAGTCGATGTCGAGACCCGCAGACCGCATCAGCACGCGCGCGTCGGGCGCGCTGCCGCCAATCACCAGATTCCACTCCTCATCCAATGCCTGTGGCGCATGCACTGCCATCCAGTCCTGATGATCGAGCAAGATAAAGCGGTCGTAAGTGTGCGTCGACTGCTTCAGGAAATCCGCCAGCGTGCCGGTATGCGTGGCCACTCGACTGGCGCGTTCACGCAACACTGCAAAATTTTCGGCTTTCAAATAGTTCGGACAACAGTCTCTGGTATAGCGTCCGTGGATGTATACGCGCCAAAAGTAGTTTTCCTGGATTGGCAGCTCGGTCAACAGATAACGAAGCTTGTCCTCGATGTAGGCATTCATGCCACCGGGATACTGCGTTTCGATCAAGTTGCGTTGCGCACGAGGCACGCCCAACATGGTCAACACCACCGGTTGCCGCGCGGCCCAACGCATTACCGGACCCCACAACCGCTTTTCGATGCGCGCGTATCGCTCGCGTTGTTCGTCGAGCGTGCGTGCATCGATCAGCAGTTCGAGTTCGCGCCACAACCTTGGCTGCAGGTGGCGAATGCTCTGGCGCACCCAATAAGCGACATCGCCCGATGCGCCGCGGAAGTAAAAACTGCCTCGCCCGCGCGGACTGAAAAGATGCAACTGACCATCCCAAATTTGTTGTGCGACGGCGCTCAACCACGGTCTTAGTTCTGGGTACAGCGCTGGGAAATCGTCGTGCCGTCCTTCGCCGAACAGCGCGAACAGCCATTCCGGACGATCGGCTTTCAGAACAGCCAGCTTGAGTTCCAGCAGCGCGTTCTGCCGCGGATTCATGTCAACGCAGTCGACTCTTGCCGGGTCATCGAGCAAGTAATCCAGTGCATTACAGCCGGCGCTGGTGATCATCAGCACGCGAGAGCTGGCGTTCAGAGCGAGCAATTCGCGATCCGCGCGCGGGTCTTCCCAACACGTGTTGTAGATCAGCCGCGATCCGTGGACCTTGCGAAAGAAAGCATCGTAAGCGCGCGCTGCGAGCGTCATCGGTTGCGGACCGATCAAGAAAGATCGTCGAAAAGTACGGCGCTCGCATGACGGTTACGCGACGTCCATGTGAAGCTTTTTTTGGCGCCTCCGCAATCGCCCGCTGCTTCCCAATTCGTGCGCTATGGCGTTCCGCCAGCCATCGTCAGCCGAATGCCGCTGAGCTTTCTTACGAATTCCGCACCCATCAGTAGCGACGGCGTGTAATAACCAGCGTGCGCATGCGCGTCGTCATGCAAATGGCGGGCAATGGTCAGCGCTGATTCCGCGGTCAGATCGTAGCCATTCGGCGTGATCATCGTGGCACTTCGCAAGTCCCCGCTGCCGTTGCGCACTTCTCCATAGATCTGGGCATCGCTGCTTTGGCGGCGAACATCGTCCGGGCCCTGGATGCGCGATTTGACCAGATATTTCAGCAGCCATTGGGCCGGCGGCAGCGCCAACAACGGTGCGAAGAAGCGCATTCTGCGTTGCATCTGGATCCATCGCTGCGGCATCGCCATATACACTTCAATGTTGCCGATCCCGGTGCTGACATAGGCCGTATACACATCGCCCCATGGGATTGTGACAGCGGTGCGCGCTCCCTTTGGAAAGGGAAACGTGCGGGTACGAAAACCAGTTTCCACTCGGACCAGCTTGCCGTTTCGCCGGACGCGACCGCCGCTGTGCAGACCTTCGATACTCGTCAGCGCCGTGCCACGCGATGGGCCGCCGCCGGCGTCGAACGCGAGCACCAGATCGGTGGCATCCGGAAGTTCGGCCTTGAGCATTGCCGCCAGACAGTCGGTTGGAACCACATCGAATCCAACCCCCGGCACGATGGCGACACCCGCCTTACGCGCGCTGCTGTCGAGACGATGGCCGAGCGCAAAAACTTCGATCTCGCCGGTGATATCGCAATAGTGCACGCCCGCATTGATGCATGCCTGCATCATGGGCGCGGCGGTGGCAGAAAACGGGCCGGCGCAGTGCAACACCACTCGGCGGCCCTTGAGGGCTCGCTGCAGAGCGCTCGAATCGCCCAGATCGAACGAAACGTGCGGCAAATCGAGTCTTTTCGCCAATTCACCCGTTTTCGCGGCATCACGGCCTGCGACACAGGGCTTCAGGCCAGATTGAACGGCACGTTCGATGATAAGCTGACCGGTGTAACCGTAAGCACCGTAGATCAGGATTGTGTCAGTCATTTCCATCGACCCTTGGATGGCATCCTGAGCCGGTTCGCCATGAGAAACTGCAACTGCTTCCGCACCGTACAAGCACGTTACATAGTGTGCGTAGGTCGATCCGAATTCAGAACACCGGCCAGAATAGACTCGATCTTGGTCTTGATGGATTCACCGTCGGAGTTTTCGGAGAACTGCACACCAATGCCCGCGGTACGATTGCCCTGAGCACCCATTGGGGTGATCCATACGACCTTTCCGGCAACGGGCATGCGGTCTTTATCTTCCATCAGGGTCAGCAAAATAAACACCTCGTCGCCGAGGTTGTAACGCTTCATCGTCGGCACAAAAATGCCGCCGCCTTTCAGGAACGGCATGTACGCCTGATACAGGGCGTGTTTGTCTTTGATCGCCAACGACAAAATACCTTGCCTGGGTATACCTGGACCGGTGCTCATTTCATCT
Organism: Lysobacterales bacterium; assembly: GCA_022844165.1. GTDB lineage: Bacteria > Pseudomonadota > Gammaproteobacteria > Xanthomonadales > SZUA-5 > JALHMH01. The sequence continues at coordinate 19,092 of JALHMH010000019.1, read as the reverse complement.
GGTTCCTCGTGCGGCGTCGCGCCATTGACAGCACAACTCGTACAGCATCAGATCCTCGCGAAGCCCGCTGCCGAGCAGCGCACGAATCCGTCCTTGTTCGCGTTGCAGCGCGAAGAGCCTCGACATTTCCAGGCGCGAAGTCAAGTCGCGCAGCTCCTCAAAGGGCGATTTGAGCGAAACGCTACGCACCGACAAGCGTAAAAGCGCTGCGAAGCGCTCCAACCACAAAGCCACCTCTTTACCTGCCGAAGCGCTAACGACAGACGGCTCCGTCCGCCCATTCGCCAGCGACAGCAGCGACTTGGCCAGACTGGCCCGCGCGGCAAGCTCATCCGGCGCCGCGACAGCGAGAGCCGCTTGAGGATCGTTACCCGCCATCTGCAACGCTGTGATTGCTGCATCAAGAGAGACCTCTGCGCGTTCCGCGAGTGCCCTGCCCCATCGATCATCGAGATTGGGTTTGATTGCCAATGTCTGGCATCGTGAGCGAATCGTCGCCGGCAAACGCTCATGGCGCTCGCTGCACAGAATCAAATAAGAATCCGGCGTTGGTTCTTCCAGCGTCTTCAAGAGCGCGTTAGCCGCCGCAACATTCATTCGATCGGCCGGATGCAGGAGCACGACTTGCCGCACACCGATTTGCGGACGTTGCGCGAGCCGCGCCGACACGTCGCGAATCTGGTCGATCCTGATGTAGGCCGAGTCCTCGGGCGACACCGCAATCCAATCCGGATGCGAGCCGCTCGCAAGCAAAATGCAATCGCGGCATGTTCCGCATGCACGTCCATCGCTCAATGGCGACCTGCACAGCATCGCCTGACCCAGCATGGTTGCGAATTCAAGCTTGAAGAAATCGCCCGGCGCCGTGATCGCCAGCCCATGGGCCAGGCGATTCGATGCGCGTGCGCCGACAAACTGCGCCCAGGCCTGCTCGTGCCATGGAGCTATTGCCATAGCTGGTCCCTCAGAATCCCGCGTGGGCCGGCAGTCGCTGTCCCCCACGGCCGCGGATACTGCAAACTGACCCGCTGTCGCGTCGGATCATTCATCGCAACTGATACTCCCGCACGGCGCGATTGTGCTCTTCCAAGGTACGCGAAAACTGATGACTGCCATCGCCCTTTGCGACAAAGAACATGGCCTCCGTCGACTGTGGATCCAGGGCAGCTTCCAGCGCAGCACGCGACGGCAAAGCGATAGGGGTTGGCGGCAAACCAAAGCGCGTGTAGGTGTTGTATGGCGTGTCGGTTTCGAGGTGCACTCGTTTGAGGTTGCCATCGAAAACGTCGCCGAGGCCATAGATCACCGTCGGATCGGTTTGCAGACGCCAGCCCTGTCGCAACCGATTGACGAATACGCCAGCAATCAACGGACGTTCGACGGCCTGGCCGGTTTCCTTTTCGATGACCGATGCCAGGATCACAGCATCGTACGGATCGGATAGCGGCAATCCATCCTGGCGCTTTTCCCAAAGCTGCTCGAGGATCTTTTTCTGCGCCCAGTAAGCTCGCTTGAGTAGATCCAGATCGGAAAAGCCGCGCGGGAAGAAGTAAGTATCCGGCAGAAACAAGCCTTCGGCATGTGTCTCGTGAGCGCCCACGCGGACCAGCACGTCACTCTCCGCCAAACCGGTCAATGTCGATTCCAGTTCGGGCGTGTTTGCCAGTGCAACGCGCAGATCGCGAAAACGGGTGCCCTCCAGAATCGTAAACCGGTATTGCACGACCCTGCCGTCAGCCACTGCCTGCAACAACGAGCGCGGCGTTGCGTTGTTGCCAATGCGATATTCGCCCGCCTGAAGTTTTTGCGCGACTTGCATTTGTTGCGCGAGCAGCCGCCATTGCCAGGCAGGCGCTGTGCTGACCCCTCGGTCGTTCAGTTGCGCAACGAACGACTGCAGCGACTCGCCGCGCTTGAGGATCACGATCGAATCCGATCCGCGCAATGTGCTCAGCGCAAAACGCTGATACTCGCGCCACGCCCAGAATCCAGCAGCGGATAACGCCCCTGCGGTCAACGCCAACAGCAACACCCAACGAACTCGGCCGGCTTGTTTCATGCGAACAGCGCCGTCCAATATTGGCGCCACATCGCGATGTCTGGATGCTCAGGAAGGGATCGTTCATCAAGCGAAATCACCGCGCGCGGCCCATGCAAGGCGTTGCACATCGCGATGCCAGCACAGCGCGCCAGCTCATCGGCATCGACGTCGCGTTCGATCACGGCATACCGCTCCATCAGCCAGCGCCGAGCAACGCCTGCGACACCGGCTCCGGCGACACGCGGCGTGACCCACTGGCCATCGACATGCAGCAGCACGTTATTGCTGATACCGCATTGTGGCAAACCCCGTTCGTTGAACATCAATCCCTCGTCCCATTCGCTGCCAACTTCGACACGAGCCAACACTTGCTCCAAACGATTCAGATGTTTGATGCCTGCCAGCCGCGGCTGCCAGGCCAGCTGTACAACGCAGCGCTTCGCTCGGAGTTGCAACGGACCCGGAACGTATGGCCCAACGAACCGGTGCCAGACAGGTTCAGCAGCACCGCGCGCATAACCGCGTGGACTCTCTCCCGCGCTGTATATCAGTTTGACGATCGCCTCGCCGTGCGCGCGCGCAATTCGCCGGCGGAGCGCCACAGCACCTGGCTTGGGCAGACCCAGACGGTCGGCGCCCAGGCACAGTCGCTCATAGTGAAAATCGAACAACGGCGCGCGGCCGCGAACGGTACGCAGGGTCTCGAACAGTCCGTCGCCATAGTGCAAAGCGCGGTCGAAACGGATGCTCATGGTGCCAATGCCCGGAGCATGCCCTTGGCTTTGGCGCGCGTCTCTTCAAGCTCGCGAAACGGATTCGAGTCGGCGACGATGCCCGCGCCGGCCCGCACGCGCACGCATTTGCCCTCGACCGTCAAGGTGCGGATTAGAATGTTCATATCCATGTTGCCGTCGTCGCCGATGTAACCCAGGGAGCCGGTGTAGGCGCCGCGACCTTGCCCTTCCAACTCGCCGATGATTTGCATGCAGCGCACTTTAGGGCATCCGGTAATCGTGCCACCTGGGAACAGCGCTCGCAGCACGTCGAAGGCGCTGGCGCCGCTTCGCAGTGTGCCACGCACGTTCGAGACCAGATGGTGAACATGCGCGTAGCTTTCGATCACCCCCAACTCGTCGACCACCACACTCCCGGCTTCGCAGACACGTCCAAGATCGTTGCGCTCCAGATCGATCAGCATGATGTGCTCGGCGCGCTCTTTCGGATCGACGTTCAACTCACTGCGCAGTTGCTGGTCTTCGCCGGGATTTTCGCTGCGCCGCCGCGTACCGGCGATGGGTCGCGTCGATATCTGTGCGCCTTCGATGCGTACCAGGCGCTCGGGTGATGACGACAGCAGGTGAAAATCGCCCACGCTCATCAGCGCCGCAAATTGCGCCGGATTGCGATCGCTCAGACGTTCGAAAAGTGTGGCCGGGTCAATTGCTGAATCGCTCTGAGCGGTCCACGCTCGTGACAGATTCACTTGAAAGACGTCGCCGGCGTGCAGGTACTCCAGCACACGTTCGACGCCGTCTGTGAATACGCGCGGATCGTCTTCGGCGATCGCGAAGTGCATCGGATGCACCTCGCTGACGGACCCGGCTATTTGCTCACGTACAGCAGATTCGGGTACGCCAACCGCCAAGTGGAATTCGGCCGAATCCTGGTTCCAGCTCAATGCTTCATCCGCACGCCAAAGTACGGCCAGCGGTTCGGTGCCGGGTGGCTTTCGCATCGGCACGCTGGCCTCGAACACGCTGGCAAAATCGTAGGCCAGATAGAGCACCCACCCGCGCGCGAATGGCTGAACAGGACCGGTGGCATGACCCACGCGCATCTGTTTGAGTGCGGAAACCAGTGCGGCGAGCTTTTCGCCATACTGCGGCGAATCCGGATAGGGGACCACCAAAGGCGCCGCAACGATCGGCAATACATCAAGCGCACTGTTTGGACCTTCGGCAGCGCTGTGCAACCACACAGCTGCCCGGTCTCCCAGCGCCGTACGAGTGGCGGCAATCTGTGCGCGGCGGTCAAGACGTGAGCGTAAACTCAATGTTCAACCCCTCAAAAGAATCGCACGAAGCCGCGATTCGCCGTCGCGCTGGAGCTCAGGCGCGCTTGAACACCAGCGTCCCGTTGGTTCCCCCGAAACCGAAGGAGTTCGACATTACAATGTCCAGAGGCATATCGCGCGACGTATTCGGCACCAGATCGAACTCGATGCCATCGTCCGGTTTGTGCAGGTTGATGGTCGCCGGCACGACGCCGTACTTGATCGCCAGAACGCTGAAAATCGCCTCCACGGCGCCTGCTGCCCCAAGCAAGTGGCCGGTGACCGACTTGGTGGAACTAACCAGCGGCTTTGCGTTGCCGAAAGCTCGCCGAATTGCGACCAGTTCGGCACGATCTCCGAGCGGCGTCGACGTCGCGTGTGCATTCACGTATTGCACCTGATCGGCGCTGACGTTGGCATCGCGCATCGCAGCACTCATCGATGCTGCGGCGCCGCTACCGTCCTCGGGCGGCGCAGTCATGTGGTGTGCGTCATCGCTCATGCCGAATCCTGCAATCTCGGCATAGATCTTCGCACCGCGCGCTTTGGCGTGTTCGTACTCCTCCAGCAGCAACGCACCAGCGCCGTCGCTCAGTACGAAGCCGTCGCGATCTTGATCCCACGGCCGGCTCGCGGCCGTCGGATCGTCGTTGCGTTCGCTGAGCGCGCGTGCCATCGCAAAGCCGCCGATGGCGGTTGGCGTCGTTGCATGTTCGGCGCCACCGGTGAGCATCAGATCGGCATCGCCGTAAGCGATCAACCTGGCGGCCACGCCGATGTTGTGCGTGGCCGTGGTGCAGGCGGTCACAATCGATAGATTCGGGCCGCGCAATCCCAATAGGATCGCCAGGTGACCCGCGACCATATTGATGATCGTCCCCGGCACAAAGAACGGCGAGATTTTTCGCGGCCCGCCGTTGTGCCATGCGAGCGTTGTGTTCTCGATCGTGGAAATACCGCCGATCCCCGCCGCGATGGCCGCACCGAATCGTGGACTCAGATGCTCCGGCACCTGATCAAATCCGGCGTCGCGCACCGCCTCGATGCCGGCGGCAATCCCGTAGTGAATGAACGGGTCCATGCGCCGCGCATCTTTCATCGGCACCCATTTGGTGACGTCGAAATCGCGGACCTGCCCGGCAAATTTCGTCGCAAAGTTAGCCGCGTCAAAATGCGTGATCGGCCCGATTCCGCTCCGGCCATTGACCAGATTGTCCCAGGCGTCTTCGATACGATGACCGATGGGCGAAACGATCCCGAGGCCGGTCACGACAACGCGACGAGCGCTTTGCATATGCTCACTCCCAAGCTTGTTTGAGCAGGGCCAGGCCCATCGTTAACAGGAGCCCGACTTTGTTGGCCGTCTACCAACACACTTGCCATCCAGCTTGCCCAGCAGCATCGCCACCGGGCCAATCGTATCGGCACTGCGCCGATGGCGACAGCATCGAAACCTACCCCCGCGCCGCGGGGCGTACATCAGGCCCGAACGTTTGCCTTGACGTAGTCGATCGCCTGCTGCACCGACGTGATCTTCTCCGCCTCTTCGTCCGGAATTTCGCACTCAAATTCTTCTTCGAGCGCCATGACCAGCTCCACTGTGTCCAGCGAGTCAGCACCGAGGTCATCGACGAACGACGAATTCGGCTTTACATCTTCTTCTTTGACGCCAAGACGGTCGACAACGATTTTCTTGACGCGCTCTTCGATGCTGCTCATAGGACTCCTCGATACGTGTAGGACAACGGAACACCGGGATGATACGGGTTCTTGAAGAATGTTGGTTGCTGCTCGCTTTGGAGCCGTTCGAATCACCTTCCACGCGGGCCTCAGGGCATGAACATCCCGCCATTGACGTGCAAAGTCTCGCCGGTGATGTACGCGGCCGCTGGCGAAGCGAGGAACGCCACGGCCTTGGCGATGTCGGCAGGCTCGCCGAGGCGCGCCAGCGGAATATCGGCCAACATCGCGTCGCGCTGCGTCTGCGGCAGCGATCGGGTCATGGCGGTGTCGATAAATCCGGGTGCTACGACGTTTGCGGTGATCCCGCGCGATCCCACCTCACGTGCCAAAGACTTGGTGAACCCGATGATTCCAGCCTTGGCTGCCGCATAGTTCGCTTGCCCGGCGTTACCGGTCAGCGCGATCACCGAAGCGATATTGATGATGCGTCCCTGACGTTCGCGCAACATGCGTTTCAGCACCGCTTTGCTCATGCGAAACACACTGGTCAAATTTGTGTTGATGACTTGCGTGAAGTCCTCGTCCTTCATTCGCAACAGCAACTGATCCTTGGTGATCCCGGCATTGTTGACCAGCACGCGAATCGGACCGAATTCGGTTTCGATGGTGGCGATCAACGCGTCGATCGATGCCGGGTCGCTGACATCGAGAACTCTACCGGTACCACGCTCGCCCAATTGTTGGCCGATGCCTGACGCGCCGACTTCGCTGGTCGCCGTGCCGATCACAAAAAAACCGCTGGCGACCAGCTCTGCGGCAATCGCAGCCCCAATACCGCGACTGGCGCCAGAAACGAGGGCAACAGGGAGCTCTTGCATGACGTTGGAAACCTCCGATGAAGATCGCGAATTAAGCTGCAATAGCCTTGAAACCTCAACTATGTATCGCGTGTCCCAACGCTGCGAGTGCGGCTTCCGGCAGGGTTTCGCTCATCGTCGGATGCGCGTGGATGGTCCCGGACAGATCTTCAAGCCGCGCGCCCATTTCGAGCGCCAGCGCGTACTCGCCCGACAGTTCCGACACATGCGCACCCACTGCGTGAATGCCCAGAACCAGATGGTTATCGGCACGCGCCGTGATCCGCACAAATCCGCCGTCGGCGCCTGCCTGCATTGCCAGCGAACGGCCATTCGCGGCAAATGGAAACTGACCAACGATGATATCGATGCCCTGTGCCTTCGCGTCGTCCGGGGTCAGGCCCACACCCACCAGTTCCGGTTCGGTGAAACACACGGCTGGAATGGCCACCGGTGCAAATGCGCGTCGATGCCCGGCGATGATCTCGGCCACCATTTCGCCCTGCGCCGATGCTTTGTGCGCCAGCATCGGCTCACCGACCAGATCGCCAATCGCAAACACACCGCGCATCGAAGTGCGGCACTGCGCATCGACTTTGACAAATGGACCTTCCATGTCGACGGCCATACGTTCCAGGCCAAATCCTTGCGTCGCCGGTTTGCGCCCGACCGCAATCAGAACCTTGTCACAGTAAAGACGGCTCAGTGTGCCATCGGTGGTTTTGACCTCTAGCGCGCGCCCATCGGGCCCATCGATCAACGCCTGCGCGCGGGTATTCAAATGCACATCGATGTGGCGTTGTTTGAGCCAGTTTTCGACCGGCTTGGTCAGGCCACGATCGAACAGGGTGAGGATGCGATCCAATGCTTCGACGAACACCAGCTGGCTGCCCATGCGCGCGTAGGCCATACCGAGCTCAAGCCCGATGTAACCCGCGCCGATCACGGCCAGGCGTTTCGGCACATCGCGCTGCAGTAACGCTTCGGTGGACGACCACACGTGTTCGCCGTAGGGGATCGAGGGTAGCCCGGCAACGATGGAGCCGGTGGCCAAAATCACGTGTTTGGCATTGATCGCAACCTCGCCGTTTGCGGTGCTCGCGATGCAGTTTTTCGCATCGGAAAACACTGCCTTACCCAACACCACGCGGACTTTGGCGCGTTTGAGCAATGCCGCAACCCCGGTATTCAGTTTATCGACGATGGTCTCTTTCCAATCGACCGCTTGACCCAGATCGAACTGTGGCGCTTGCGGCAGGCGGATGCCGAGCTTGCCTGCGCCGACATGGTGGCTCAATTCATCGAACTTCGCCGCAACATGGATCATCGCTTTGGAGGGAATGCAGCCGCGAATCAAACACGTGCCACCGAGCCGGTCAGCCTCAACCAGAGTGGTCTTGAGACCCAACTGCCCAGCGCGAATCGCAGCGACATAACCACCAGGGCCGCCGCCAACGACCAACACGTCGGTTTCAATTTTTTCGGTCATCGGAAACTTCCTTTGATCACCCGATAAACAACGTCGCCGGATGCTCCAATTGTGCTCGTACGTCCTGGATGAACTCTGCCGCGTTGTAACCATCGACCATGCGATGGTCGAAGCACGACGACAGATTCATCATAGTGCGGATCGCCACTTGCCCTGCCCGCACCATCGGCCGCTCGACCATCTTGTTGACGCCCACGATCGCCACTTCGGGCGCGTTGATCACGGGCGTCGTGACAATGCCGCCCAGCGCGCCCAGGCTGGTGATAGTCAACGTCGACCCGCTCAACTCGTCGCGTTTGGCTTTGCCTTCGCGTGCCGCAGTGGCCAGGCGACGAATTTGTCCGCTGCATTGCCACAGGTCCATCGCTTCGGCGTGGCGCACCACCGGCACCACCAATCCGTTCGGCGTTTGCGTGGCGATGCCGACATGCAACGCGGCGTGTCGGTACGCGATACCGGCTTCGTCGTCGAAAGTGACATTGACTTCCGGGAAACGCACGATCGCATTGGCCAATGCGCGCACCAGGAACGGCAGCAAGGTCAACTTGCCCCGCTCTTTGCCGTAGTCGGCATTGAGCTTGTTACGCAAGCTCTCCAGCTCGGTGACATCGACTTCTTCGACGTATGCGAAGTGCGGAATGCGCTGCTTGCTGCGCTGCATCGCCTCGGCGATCTTACGCCGCACGCCAATGACCTTGATTGCTTCGACGGCCGTGCGTGGCACCATCCCTGCACTCTGCGCGGCCGTCACCGGCGCCGTGCCTCGGGCGATAAACGCGTCGAGATCGGCGTGGGTGATCTGACCGGCTGGACCACTGCCCGGCACGTACTGCAACGCGATGCCCAGATCGTGCGCGCGCGTGCGCACCGCCGGCGATGCCAGCGGCTTCTCGCCAGCCGGCCGCGGCATGCCGGGCAGGTTCGAACCGTGGGTCGTTACCGAGGGCCTGGGCGCGGGCGGCGCAGGCTCGATCGCGACGGGTGCGGCTTGCGCAGGCACTGCGACAACCGTCGGCGCGGCCACAACCGCCGCAGCGGCCGGCACCGGTGCCGCCGGCACATCGGCCTCCGGCGTCCCCTCGCCTTCCACTTCAATGATCACCAGCGGGCCACCGACGGGCGCCATGTCGCCCTCTTTGCCGCGCAGCTCCAACACTCTGCCGGCCACCGGCGACGAAATTTCGACCGCGGCTTTGTCTGTCAACATATCGGCCAGCGGCTGGTCCTCGGCGATCACATCGCCGACTTTCACTCGCCACTGTGCGATCTCGCTCTCAGCGATGCCTTCGCCGATGTCCGGAAGCTTGAACACAAAACGTCCCATATCAACCCTCCATCACTTTTAGGAGCGCGCGCTTGACGCGATCGGGGCCTGGGAAATACTCCCACTCGAACGCATGCGGATAAGGTGTGTCCCAGCCGGTGACGCGCACGATCGGCGCTTCCAGATGCGCGAAGCACAACTCTTGAACTTGTGCCATCAGCTCGGCGCCGAAACCGCTGGTTTTTGTCGCTTCGTGTACGATGACGCAACGCCCCGTCTTCTTGACTGACGCGACGATGCAATCGATATCCAGCGGCACCAGGGTGCGTAAATCGATGATCTCGGCATCGACACCGGCCTCCGCCGCACCGGCCTGAGCGACGTGCACCATCGTACCGTACGCCAGCACCGTCACCGCGGCGCCTTCTCTGACAATCGCCGCCTTGCCGAGTTCGATGCGGTAGTAACCGTCTGGCACCTCGCCCAAAGGATGTTTCGACCACGGCACCAGAGGCCGATCGTGGTAACCCTCAAACGGCCCGTTGTAGATGCGCTTGGGTTCGAAGAACACCACCGGATCGTCGTCCTCGATGGCCGCAATCAGCAAACCCTTGGCGTCGACGGGATTGGATGGAATCACGGTCTTCAAACCGCACACGTGCGTAAACACCGCCTCCGGGCTCTGGCTATGCGTCTGGCCGCCAAAAATGCCGCCGCCGCAGGGCGAGCGCACGGTAATGGGCGCCCAGAATTCGCCGCCCGAGCGATAGCGTAATCGCGCTGCCTCGGAGACCAATTGATCGAAGGCTGGATAGATGTAGTCGGCAAACTGAATCTCAACGACCGGGCGCAACCCATACACGCCCATGCCAATCGCGGTCGCCAGAATGCCGCCCTCGGCGATCGGCGCATCGAACACACGCTCTTTGCCGTACTTTTTCTGCAAACCCGCCGTGCAGCGGAACACGCCACCGAAATAGCCCACATCCTCGCCGAATACGACCGTGCCTCGATCGCGTTCGAGCATCACATCCATCGCCGAATTGATGGCCTGAATCATGTTCATCGTGGCCATCGTTAAACTCCCAGCTCTTGGCGTTGTCGAATCAGGTGCTGCGGCACGTCTTTGTACACATCCTCGAACATGCTGGCGGCACTCGCCGGCTTGACGCCCAACGTGCCGTAACCCTCGGCCTCTTTTTGCGCAGCGCGCACGTCGTCATCGACTTGCGCCAACAACGCTGTGTGTTCTGCTTCGCTCCAAATACCGATGCGCTCCATATGTTGTTTTAAACGCTCGATGGGATCGCCGAGTGGCCAGCGCTTGAATTCATCGTCAGGTCGATACGCCGATGGGTCGTCGCTGGTCGAATGCGGCGCCGCTCGATACGTGTACAGCTCGATCAGCGTTGGACCGAGGTTATTGCGCGCGCGATCGGCCGCCCATTTGGTGGCGGCATAGACAGCGAGAAAATCGTTGCCATCGACACGCAGACCCGGCAGACCATAGCCGATGGCGCGCGCCGCAAACGTGGTTTGTTCGCCGCCAGCGAACCCTTGAAAGGTCGATATCGCCCACTGATTGTTGACCACATTCAGCACCACCGGCGCCTGATAGACCGTCGCAAACGTCAACGCGTAATGGAAATCCGCCTCCGCCGTTGTGCCGTCGCCGACCCACGACGCCGCAATGCGCGTATCGCCCTTGATCGCCGACGCCATCGCCCAACCGACCGCCTGCGGGAACTGCGTTCCGAGATTTCCAGATATCGAAAAGAAACCTGAGTCTTTGGACGAATACATCACCGGCAACTGCCGACCTTTAAGCCGGTCCTTGGTGTTGTTGTAGACCTGACACATCATGTCCACCAGCGAGTGCTCGCGCGCAATCAACAGGCCTTGCTGGCGATAACTCGGAAACAACATATCGCCACGATCTAACGCCATCGCCTGGGCCACGGCCACAGCCTCTTCGCCGGTACACTTCATGTAGAACGAGGTCTTGCCCTGGCGCTGCACGCGCATCATGCGTTCATCGTAAGTGCGGGTCGTCAGCATGTAGCGCAAGCCGGCCTTGAGCATCTCTGGTGTGAGCTTAGGGTCCCATTCGCCCACTGCCGCGCCGGCCTCATCGAGCACGCGGATCATGCCGAACGCGTAATCGCGCATCGAGTGATCCGGCTCATCGATGGGTGGCCTCTTCAGCACGCCCGCCGCTGGTATCACCAGCCCGCTGAAGTCGGTGGCCTCACCTGGCCTGGCTTTAGGTTCAGGGACGTGTAGTCGCAACGCGCTGGTTTGGCTCATGGCTTTCGTCCGCAAGTTTGATCGGTCGCCGCGCACGATGTCGGCGGCTCAGGTGGCGAAGATCATAGCGAGGTCACGCTAAAGGTGTGCGACTCTCATCCGGGTAACAAACGAATCGCTATGCTTGCGCCACGGCAATGGAGGATGTCATGGGCAAGATGATGAAGGCGCTGGTCAAGCGCGAAGCGGGTAAGGGCATTTGGATGGAAGAGGTGCCGTTGCCAGACATCGGCCCAAACGATGTGCTGGTCAAACTCGAAAAGACCGCAATCTGCGGCACGGACTTGCACATCTACAAATGGGATGAGTGGAGCCAGCGCACCATCAAACCGGGCCTGGTGATCGGCCACGAATTCGTTGGCCGCATTGTCGAGATGGGCAATGGCGTGCGCGGATATCAGATCGGGCAGCGCGTGTCGGCCGAAGGTCATATCGTGTGCGGCGTTTGCCGCAATTGCCGAGCCGGCAAACAACACTTGTGTCCGTACACCATCGGCATCGGCGTCAACCGCCACGGCGCGTTCGCCGAGTACATCGCGATGCCGGCGTCGAACTTATGGCCAATACCGGACCAGATTCCCTCGGAACTGGCCGCGTTTTTCGATCCCTACGGCAACGCGGCACACTGCGCGCTGGAATTCGACGTGATCGGCGAAGACGTGCTGATCACCGGCGCAGGTCCGATCGGCATCATCGCTGCTGGCATCTGTAAACACATCGGTGCGCGCAATGTCGTGGTGACCGACGTCAACGACTTTCGATTGAAACTGGCGGCCGATATGGGCGCGACCCGCGTGGTCAATGTCGCCAAACAGTCGGTTAAGGATGTGATGAGCGATTTGCACATGGAAGGCTTCGATGTCGGCCTGGAGATGAGCGGCAATCAGCGCGCGTTTGAGGACATGCTCGATTGTATGTACCACGGCGGCAAAATTGCGCTATTGGGGATACTGCCCAAAGGCGCAGGCATCGACTGGGACAAGGTGATCTTCAAGGGGCTCACGCTGCACGGCATCTACGGCCGGCGCATGTACGAGACCTGGTACAAGATGACACAGATGGTGCTCACCGGTTTCCCGCTGCAAAAAGTGCTGACCCACCAAATCCACATCGACGACTTTCAACGCGGCTTCGACTTGATGGAAGCGGGGACGTGCGGCAAAGTCGTGTGTTCATGGGGCTGAAACGGACTCGGTTGTTCGATCACAGGTTCCATGGGGGGAGAAAATGGAACTTCGCTATCAGCTGACACGCGAGGATGTGGCGCGTTGTTTGCGGCTTGCCCGCGAATTCGATGCGATACAGCGGACGTGGCTTGACCAGATGCTGCCGAACGTGGTCCTTTGGCTATTCATCGGTTTCGGGATGATGGGCGTGCTCAGGGAGATCGGCTCGATGCCCAGTTGGGACGAGGTGAATCTCCTATTCGCGATTGGCGGTTTTTCGTCTGTTGCGGTCGTGATCGGATGGGAACATTGGCGGACACGGCGTTTTGCATTCAACGCGATGGTCGATCGCTTCGGCCCGTTCCCATCGTCGAACCACCTGAGCGTGAACGACACGCATCTGATCATGACCACAAGCAAGAGCTCCGCGAGTTTTCCGGATACTGAAATTCGCCGATTCCTGGTTGCAAAAGAGGATGCAGTGATCCAGTTGCAGTCGTTGGGAATCTTCGCCGTCCCGCTTCGCGTGTTCGCCAACCAACAAGCGTTGATGGAGTTCGAGAAAGCCATCAACAAGCTGGCGCATCAGCCGAGCAACTCCCCATCAGAAACTCCATAGCCGATCACCAGACAAATGCCCTGCACTCCCGAACTTCTCTCCGGCGTCAGCCTCTTCGAACACCTCGACGCAGATGACCGCTCCAAGCTCGCAGAGGTCATCGATCTGCGTTCACTGGCCGCCGGCGACACACTGTTCAAGACCGGCGAACCGGGCGACTCGCTGTTCATCGTCAAGAGTGGTGAAGTTGAGCTCTACATCAAGGACACCGCCGGGCAGAAGATTGTGCTGACGATTGCCGTGCCGGGCCAGGTGTTTGGCGAACTGGCGTTACTCGATATGGGCCCGCGCACCGCCACGGCCTGCGCGCTGAGCGACACGGAATTGCTGGAGCTTGACCGCGGCGATTTGCTGACGCTGTTCCGCAAGACACCGGACGCGGCGCTGGGCCTGCTGGCGGCCATGGGACATATGACGCGCAAGGCCGACGAGCTGTTGCGCACGCGTGTGTCGCGAAACGCCAACGAAGAAGCCAACGAAAACCTGACGGTGTTTCAGCGCCTGTCCGATTGGATCGCGTGGTTCAGCGGCAGCCTGCCGTTTCTGTTGATCAACGCCTCCTGGTTCATCACCTGGATCTGCATCAATACCTTCAACTTGGGGATACGGCACTTCGATCCGTATCCGTTTGGGCTGTTGACGATGATCGTCTCCCTGGAGGCAATTTTCTTGTCGTGTTTTGTGCTGATTTCGCAGCAACGACAAGCAGAGAAAGATCGTTTGCGCTCAGATATCGAGTACGAAGTCAACGTGAAAGCGGAGCTCGAGATCGCGCACCTGCACGAAAAGACCGATCAAATCCACGCGCAGATGCTGGAGCGATTCGTGCGCCTGGAGAAGTTACTTGCCAAGCGCGAATAGCTGTCGATCGTGCCAACGCGCGAGCATGAGCTGCGCGAGCACGGCGCCCACCATCGCCATGAACATGTCCCACTGCGTATCCCAGACATCGCCCTGCGTGGCGAGAAATGCATCGGCGTCGGCGCCCCAAACCAGCGCCGCCCACCATTCGATCATCTCGAAAAATGCACTGAACGACAGCGCCGCGGCAACCACCAGGTAAAACAACCAGCCACCGGGCTTCAGCGCTGTGTTCCGCAGCAACAGCTCGCGAGCGAGGATGGCCGGCACAAAACCCTGCGCGAAATGGCCAAGACGATCATAGTGATTGCGCGTCAGATCGAAGGCATCCTGCACCCACATTCCGAGCGGCACTTTGGCATAAGTGTAGTGACCGCCGACGATGAGCAAGGCGCAATGCAGCGCGATCAACACGTACAACAATCGCGTTAAGGGATAGCGCTGGTAAGTGGCGATCAACAACGGCACGCCGACGAGGACCCAGATCACTTCCATCAACCACGTCAGCCGATCTTCTGGCCCGACGCCCGACCAAATCAGCAATGCCATGACCGCAGCGGTGAGCGCCCAACCCTTTTGTGGTGTCAGTGTTTGAACCTGAGTCATAGTCTTGTCCCAATTCGACGCTTGGCATTGTCGCACGCGAACCGCAGCCCGCATTTCCAGACTTCAAAGAACAGGTTGGCATTGTCGTGATCCGAAGAACCCCAGTTAAGCGATCTGGACAGGGCATCGGATGCGCTCGACGAAAATCCCAGTCCGCTTGCGCGATCTGCTTCGCCGCTGCTTCGCGCCCAACTTGGCGCTCGTTCTTTTCGATTTGTTCCCGCTATGCTCAATTCACCAAACGCCAGCGAGCCGTCATGAAGTACTGCCTAGCGCTTTGCCTGTTTTTCGCGCTGCCCCTGTTAGCGCAGGACACCGTGCACCGTTGCAAGAGCCCGGATGGCACGATCGTGTTCAGCGACGAACCTTGTGGCAATCCCGAACCAGTTGCTGAAACGCCGCCCGAAGCGACGGAATCCGGCGAGCCTGAAGAGCGATGGTGCGATGCACCTGCCCGTCTCTGGCTGGCGTTCGATGTCTTCCAGGCAAACGCGGACGTGGCGCTCAACGACGTGCAGAAGATCGAGGTCGATGCGCTGCTTAGCGATCTGCACGCCGAAGGCATGATCGACACGCCGATGTGGCGCATGAGCAAAGACGACACCCTGCACCTTTGCGGCTCGCGCAAAGTGGGCGATCGTATCCAGGGCATCCTGGCCCGAAACGGCGAGCGCCGAGTCGTGAAGCGAGGTTTCGTCAAACTGATGAACGATCCCGAGACGCCCATCGCACTGCGCGGACGCTGTGTCGGCGGCGTGCAAGCCTGCATGCAAGACGAGCTGGCGGTCTTCGATACCTGCGTGATGAAAATGCCCAGTTGCAGCCTGCGCGAACCGTGGCGCGACGCCGAGGTGTGCTGCCCGCTGGAATGCAAACAACGCTTCGTGCGCCTGCGCGAACGCAAGGTGCCTGCCAGTACCGCATTCGATCTGGCCATCCACGACGACGGCGGTTGTATTCCGGGTATTGAGGCATCGCGTTAGGCGCCAATCTCGGCGTGACCGATCATCTCCAGACCTCGCCAGTTGTTCGTGGTGTATCGCGGCAACCGGCGTTATCCGCTGGCCGAGAAAATCACCGCGCTGCCGATAGAGCAGGTGGCGGATGCCGTGCAGGGGTTGGGCTGGTCTGTTGAGTGGTCGTGCGAACCAGGGATGTTGCAGGGTTTCATGCGCTTGAAACGGACCCGCCGCGAGTGCGCGGTTCGCAGACGATAGCCAGCTTACGACGACTGGTACCGGGGGCCTGAGCTATCATCCAGGCAAAAGCGAGCGAGGGTTTGCCGATGTCCGCACTTGCGAAAGTTCAGCCCTTGATGTCGGTTGCCGAGTACCTGGCGTTTGAGGAACAAAGTCTGATCAAACACGAATTCGCCGCCGGGCAAGCGTTTGCCATGGCCGGCGCGAGCGTGCGGCACAACCGCATTTCCCTCAATATCGGCGCCCGATTGCACCAGGCCAGCCGTACCGGACCGTGCGAGGCGTTCATTGCCGATGTGCGCGTGCACATCGACGAGGTGATCTATTACCCGGATGTAATGGTCTGCTGCGACCCGGACGACCGCGATCCTAATCTGAAATCACGGCCCTGTCTGGTCGTAGAAGTGCTGTCGGATAGCACCGAACGCATCGATCGCGGCGAAAAGCTCTACAACTACCAGCGCATTCCCACGCTCGAAGCCTATTTGCTGGTCAGCCAGGACCAACTGCGGGTCGATCTTTATCGCCGCGCCGGCAGCGTTTGGCAGTTCACCACCTATAGCCAATGGGAAGACCACGTTTCCCTGCCGTGCCCCGAAACCACCCTCGCGCTCAGCGACATCTACGAACGCATCGCGTTCGACGATGCGCGGTAACGTCCAAACGCACCGGACGTCATTTGCAGACAGTCAGCGTATCAAAGCGTTCAGATCATCCACCATTGAGTTGTTCGTCCCCGACTGCGGTGCGTCTCCGGAACACGGGAGAAGCATCGTCGCGCCCGAATCGAGCACGATCAGGCGAAACCCATCCGGACCATCGCATCCCGTCACGACGGCGACACGGGCGTTCTCGGCCGACGGCGTGGCGCCCGCTGCCGTCGGACCCGAGGCCGCAGCCTGCGTCGTCATGCTCACAGCCCACGAGGCCGATACGATGAACAGCCACAACTTGTTCATGTTGCTCCTTCCTTTGATCTGTCGGTAAACACTCAACGCGCAAACGGATCGGCAAACGGGCCATGCCGATCGGGAAGGGGACCCAGGTGTTAACGCAACATCAGTCGCATCATGGGCTCGACTGTTTGTGCTCAAGCGACGGCACCTGATCAACCGGCGCTCTGCCGGCTCCATACCCATCGGGCAAACTCCGTTGGCCGCAGGCGATATCGGACCAAACTGCCCTCATGGAGCTGATACAACTCGTTGGTCACTATCGCCACGAAGGCGTCCAAATCGTCGGCATCCACCAAGGGCACGGCAAGCCGCCGGATGGTCTCATCCTCGATCTGTGCGAGCCCGCGAACCATCCCAGCCACCATGTCCGTCAGCGCATCGCGATAGCGCAAACGGAGCGGATCGGGCTCGGGCAAGCTGTTCTTGATAGCGGTGTAGCGCTGACAGGAACGCTCGTAGGCCCACGCGAAAACTTCGCGCAGCAGCTCCACGCGATTGAGCTCGTATACCGCCAGCGTGCCTGCAAGGTATTCGAACTCCGGAACATCGACGAACGACAGCGGCGCCAGATTGTGCTTGATCAGCGGCACATTCGCCCCGAGGCGCGAAACGCGCTTGGCACACCCACGTGGCGCGATAAGCCACGATCACGCCACAATCGCGCCAAAGTCAACGATATCGCGCCAAATTGCCGTGAGAATTGGCGCGATTCGCGTGGCGAGTGGCGCGATTTGGATCGCCAATCCCTTGGCCAGACCAGCCCGCGCGCTGGCCAGATCGGCGGTGGTGGCACTGATCAAGCTTGGTCATCCTGGGCCTCTGCGAAGTTCGGGTGCGGGGCAGGTCGGCGCTGGTTGGGTTGGTCTGGCGCGGCGCTGCTGCGCTGCCAGCATCGCCGATCAGGCCGGGTTCGCAAATCTCCGTCGGTAATACCAGTGCAAAGTCTCGCTAAGCAGCTTGATCTCACACTCGGCTTGCAGGCGTAGGAACTCGGGTTCGGTTTCGGCGGCGTTGAGTAGTATGCGCCGGCGCTCCAGGAAATCTTTCACGTCGCGGAAGGTGCTGCCGCGGGCGTCTTTGTCGAGGTTGGCGGAGATCGACATCACCGCGACAGCGAGCACGGGCATCACGATGGCCAGCCAGCTGAGCGTGGCGGCGAGCGGGCTGAGCTTGATCGCGAGAGCAGGCAGGATCAGCTTGCAGGCGGTGGCGGCCACTGCGGCGCCCACGAAGACGTTGAAAGCGCGATGGGCGCCGTGCACCATGCGTTCGGCGATGGCGAGTTCCTTCTCAAAGTACGGAATCTGTCCGCGGTTCCTGGTCAGCGTGGTGTCGAGTCGCTCGCGCACGTAGCGGTCTCGCAGTAGCCGCCAATCGGCGGCTTTGTTGGGCAACGTGGCTTCAAGGTGCAGCACGTTCAGCGTGCGAGCCAGTGCGCGGAAATCCTCGGGCATTGGCAAATCGAATAGCGCCTGAAGGTGGGTGTGCTGGCCGGCGAAGTGCACATCGGTGGGCTTGCCGTCGACCAAGATTTTGTCGTTACCCGGCCCCAGCGTGTGCGCACTACGCGCCACCTCCGCCGCCAGACGGGCGGTAGCCCAGTCGGCGGTGTTCTTGTCGTCGTGCAGGCGCTGATGCGTGCGCCAGCCCAGGCCCAGCAGGATCAGCTCGATCACCAACAGCACGGCCACCACCACCGTCAGCGTCAGGCTCTTTCCCGGCATGGCGTAACTCAGTGCCAGGGCAGCAGCAGCGATTCCGGTGGCGGCCACATGCGCGTGGATCACCACCCGCATGCGTTCCTCAAACCGGAGCTTGAGTTCTTCGGCTCGTGCACTGGCCCACGTCTTCAACTGCGCAACGAAGTCGGCCCGAGAAAGAGGTTGGTCGAATAGCGCCGGCAGTTGCGGATACTGGTGCTTTTCCGGGATGGTCGGCAGCACCAACCAGTCCAACTTGCCCGCCGCATCGAAAGCGAACTGGCATTCCAG
>JALHMH010000018.1 GCA_022844165.1 Lysobacterales bacterium | reverse complement strand
GTGATTTCGCTGGCCGGCAACGATGTCGTCGAGCCGTGCGGAAACTCATCCCAAGTGCGCGCTGTCATGCGGCCCAGCACATCGTAGGTGTGGGTGCTCGTGCGCGGACGGTTGTCGGTACGCGTGAGCAATTCGCCGAAACCGTTGTAGGTGAAGGAGGTTGTGCCGCTGCTCGGATCGGTGACGGTTGACGGCGTCGATGTATGCTGCATCGGGCGCTGCTAGCTGGGAACAGGCAACCCGTCGCGCAGATCACTAGTATGCGCAACGCGCGCCTGTTGACTTGGGTCTTTCCGCCCTAAATTGAGATGACGAAATGAGTTGGCGTTCTATGTCTGACGGAGCAAAGGCTCATGGCGCAAGCTGATTTGTTGGTTGATCTGCTGAAGACCGCAACCAGCGGAGATCAGCTTGCCTTCAGGAAGGCAGCTGAAGGACTAATCATGGAAGAAAGTCAGAAAGGACATCGGCTGCTTGCGGAACGCATGACTAAAGCATTGCGGCCTTCAGCAGCCCAGGTTGTTCGCCCCGCGCTCACCAAGGTGAGCGACAGCAGCCCTGTGAAAGATCTTCTTTACGAAATCACGCCAGAGCGCAACCTGGAAAGTCTGGTGCTGCCGGAGACCATCAGGACCCAGATTCAGGAGCTCGTGGAAGAACAGCATCGCGCGGAGTTGCTTCACGCTCACAACTTGCTTGCAAGAAATCGAATCCTGATTGCGGGCCCGCCGGGCAATGGGAAAACTACGCTGGCCGAGGCGCTGGCATTCGAGTTGATGTATCCGCTAATAATTATCCGCTACGAAACGTTGGTCGGGAGTTATCTCGGGGAAACATCCAGTCGATTGAAGAGCGTGATCGACTACGCCAGGACGCAGCGGTGTGTCCTGTTCTTCGACGAGTTCGAGACGTTGGGTAAGGAGCGCGGAGACACCCACGAGACAGGGGAAATCAAGCGCGTCGTCAGCACCTTACTGATGCAGCTGGACGACTTGCCGGATTACGTGGTGGTGGTCGCCGCCAGCAACCACCCTGAGCTTCTGGACAAGGCAGTCTGGCGGCGTTTCCAGTTGCGGATTGAACTGCCCACCCCGACGCGCGAACAGCTGACGCATTACATCGCATCCATCGCACAGCGGTGCGGCGTGAGCTTTGGCTTCGAACCGGAAACCCTGGCGAAACACTTGCTTGGCTTGAACTTTGCGGAAGCCGAGGAATTCTGCCTTGGCGTGGTTCGCCGTGCCGTGCTCGACATGCAAACGGAGAATGCGCAGCAAGTCACCAAGCGCAAGCTGGAACAATGGAAAGGCCGGTTGAAGCCAACCGCAACCAAGAGCGCCGCTAACGCCAAGGATTCCACGAAAGAGAGAGCGCCTCGCTGATGGCAACCCGTCTCCCTCTGCTGCTGTTTCCGCAGGCTAAATCCCTCGTCCCGCCATCAGGTAGGGGCTTTCCCGTGAAGCAGCCCCATGTCCCTGGACATGGAAAGCAGGTGACCCGGTTGGGCGCACAACTGGATTCCTTGCAAGAGAACTTCGATCGCTACAAGGCGAGCGTCAGCAGTTCTGTATCGGGGCTTGAGCCTGAGACCATTCTCGTCATTGAAATTGCGGGAACAGTGAATGACTTCCGCCAAGCCGTCGAGGCAATCGGGCTGGAGTGGATGGGCGAATGGGACGTGGATGGAATTCAGCCAGACGAGGATTTTTTCGAGACGAACAACAAGGAGATGCGCACCGAAAATCCCTTAAAAGGCCGTATGTTCCTTTCGCTCGGCAACGAAGCGGGTCTACGCGAGCTCTTGTCGCTGTGGCAGCAATGGAAGAACAATCAGACGCTACCGAGCGGAAAAACCAAATGGCGGGATGTGTTCAACCAGACGGTGCAGATTCGCCGCTGGGGTATCGAAGAAACTCTGCGCGAGACCGGGATGCTGGATCGCTGGCGGGATTTGCTTGAACCCATCGATCCGGAGCAACCAATCCGCTGCCAGATCGAACTGTTCTATCGGAGGACCGAGGAACTGCGGAGGCAATCTGAACGTAGTGTCTCGGCGCTGCTGCAAGCTACGGGCGGCAAACCCTTGGGAGCCTTCATCGATATGCCGGAAATCGCCTTCCACGCGGTTAAGGCGGAATTATCAGCGCAGAGTGTTCGGCAACTCCTGAATGATCTGGCTTCAGAGGCTCACGATACCGATATCCAGCTTTTCAAGTTTCATGGCGTCATGTATTTCCGCCCCACCGGGCAAAGCCTAGCTGCAACAGAGGGAGGGGAAGGCGCTGAGGCAGACATCGCAGAGGGGGAGGTCGAACTTCCTCCCATTGCGGCGATTCTTGATGGGGTGCCCAACATGCAGCATCAGGCATTGAAGGGACGTTTGCTTATTGATGACCCGGACAACCTGTCCGCGCAATACCAGCCCGGCGAGAGGAAGCACGGAACGGCGATGGCTTCGCTGGTCGTGTGGGGCGACATGGCAAATGGAGATGCCGAGCCGTTGGCGCGTCAAGTTTATGTGCTGCCCGTCATGCAGCCTGACCCGCATTCCGACCCGAGAAACCGAATCGAGCACGTTCCCGACGAAGTGTTCTTCGAGGATCGTGTTGCGCGCGCGGTCAGGCGGATGTTCGAAGGCGAAGGCTCCACGCCCGCGCAAGCGCCCAATGTTTGCGTTATTAATCTCTCCATCGGCGATCCAGCGCGCCCTTTAATTCACACAACCAGCCCCTGGGCTCGATTGCTCGATTGGCTGTCATGGAAGTATCGAGTGCTATTCTGTGTCAGCGCTGGGAATTATCCGGACGCCATTGACATCGGCTTGACCATTCCATCATTTCAGTTGTTGTCCGACCAGCAGAAGGTCGAACATGTCCTGAAGCTCATCCAAACGCAGTTGTCCGAGCGGCGAATCTTGTCGCCGGCGGAGTCTATCAACGCCATCACGGTAGGTGCGAGTCATACGGACGAGGCGGGAAGTTATCCCCAAGCTCAGCGTACCGACCTGCTTCCTGATTCATCCCTGTTCAGCCCTGTCAATCGGCTGGGGCACGGTCTGCTCCGCTCGGTGAAGCCGGAGGTTCTGCTGCCCGGCGGCAGGCAGTTGTTCCGCACCCCTCCGCTGGACAGCCATTCGCTCTACGTTCTGGATCGCGCCATCGGTGCACCCGGCCAGAAAGTCGCTTGGGACAGTAGCCAAGCCGGAAGGCTTTCGCAAACGGCCCATACACGCGGCACCAGCAATGCGACGGCAATTGCCACACGCAGCGCAGCGCGCATTTACGAAGTGCTGGAGGCGTTGCGCGCCGAACACGGCGAACATATTCCGCGACAACTGGTTTCCGTGCTCATAAAGGCGCTGCTGGTGCATGGAGCCAAGCATGATGACGGGGCGCGAACTGCGCTCACGGCCGCGCTGAAAACGTCCAGCAACTCACGTAAGTTCAAAGAAGTCCTGTCGCGCTATCTCGGCTATGGCACGGTTGAAATCGAGCGTGTGTTGGCCTGTACCGAGCAACGCGGCACGGTAATTGGCTGTGGAGAGATCTCGGCGGATTCAATACACGAGTATCGCCTGCCGCTTCCTATCGACCTTTCCAGCAATCAGGAATGGCGTCGATTGGTGGTGACGTTGGCCTGGTTCAGTCCAATCAATCCAGCGCACCGCAATTACCGTGAAGCAAAGCTGGAATTGAACCCGGCGCATTCATGGGGCGACTTGCCGCTGAAACTCGCGCGCCAGCACGCAGACCACAATCAAGTGTTGCGTGGAACGGTACAGCACGAAGTGTTGGAAGGCACCGATCAAATCGCGGCCTTCCAGGATGGCGACAGCATTTTGCTGCATGTTTCATGCAAGAAGGATGCAACGGCCAGCCTCGATGACGCGATTCCTTACGGCCTTGCCGTTACCCTTGAGGTAGCCGAAGGCATCCAGATTCCCATTCATCAGCAACTGCGAGCCCGGCTCCAACCCCGTGTCGCGATTGGCTCTGTCGGATGAACGCCTTGAATGGAACTCGAAACCGTTAGGCCATATCTGGCGAGAGCCTCAATGCAAACGTTGCGGACATGTCCGTTGCGACCGCTACCCTGCGGTCGCAACGGTTGTTACCGATCGAGGCTAAAGCTCATTCAAACCCATTGGCAAACAGCGTCTCTGCGGGCAATGCGATGGTGACCTCGGTGGGTGTGCCGGGTTTGAAGATGCGTAGTACGCCTGTGGTCGCGACCGGCGGTGAGGTCGCTTCGAACCAGAAGTTGTACATGGTGCCCCAGCGCAGGGCGTTGGCGTCCTGCGCTGGCGTAAACGCGGCGGCCTGCCACTGAACTGCCGTGGCAGTCACGCTATTGCCCCAATCGGTGGTGTCGTAGGGCTCATTGGAGTGCGCGTTTACGTCTTTGAATCCAACGCCTGAAAACGTCGTCGGGACACCAAAGTCGATGCTGAAGCGGTCTGCGCCACGATCGGAATTCATATTGTGGATTGCGAATTCGTAGCGCCAAAGGCCGGGCGAGACCTGCGTGACCTTGCGGGCCAGATGGAAGCGTTCGAGCGGCTCGCTGCCAGGAATGTCGACGTTGAAAAGTTGGACTGAGGGATCCAACACCGGCCATGCCTGGATCGCAGCGCGCTCGCGGACCGTGGCACCACTAAAGCTCAGATTGAAGGAGGTTGCGTTGACGGTAACTTCACGATAGGACGCGTTGTTGAGACCATTGCCCGCCAGGCCGTCATCACCTGCGATGTAGTGGCCTTCAGCGAAGTAGCGAGCGCCGGGATTGTTCGCCGGGGCCAGATCCGACTCAGCTACCGCAACTCGTTGGTTCCAAACAGCAGAAGTGGCGCCGCCACCACCGATTGGGAAAGGAAAATCACCGGTTGCGCCGTTGACTTCCGAGCGCCGTCCGAGGGGGCGCGAGCCATTGAGCCCGGCGCCGTATGGGTCGGTGCAACCGACGCCCAGTTGGCTGCCACCTAACGGCGGGATTTGACAGGAACCATTGCCACAACCGGCGGAGGTATTGTTCAACGACAAGAAACCGTGCTTCAACCAACTGGCGCCGATTTGTTCGAAGCGCCCGTCTTTGAAACGATAAATATTCTGCGCGATGACCGGGTGTTGCCTGGAGGTAAGATTGATCACACCATTCGAGCATCCGCCAGCCTCATCGCACCAATTGAGTGGTGCGGTGCCAATATTGCAAGAGGTTGTGCCGATCGAATAGCCACGAATACCGCCAGAAACGCCGTAATTCTGGGTGTCGCTCAACGCAAACACCGTCACATCCGGCCCCCCCGCTGCGACGGCCGCAGCAGAAGACAACAAAGCGACGCTGGCGAGCAACCCGCGCGCGCCGCGACTGATCGAACTGAACATTCCCCGCTCCCGAGTGGAAATCGATGCGGATGATAGTCCGGAATCGGCTGATGAAATGTGCAAATCTTCATAAAGAATCCAGAATTTCGCGCGCCTGCGTGTGTTCAGGATGCCGACTGAGCAGAGTCTCGAGCGTTGCGCGTGCGGCCGCGGTGCGGCCGGCTGCCAATTCAGCCTGGGCTCGAGTCAGCCAGAGTTCTGGTGTGTCATTGTCGATCGTCAACAGTGCGAACTGGTCGGCGGCTTCGCCGTACCGGCCGATGCTGGCCAAAGCGCCGGCGTAGTTCTCGCGCGCCTGGTGATGGCTGGGATCGAGTGCCAAGGTGCGCTCGAGTAACGTCAATGCGCCTGCGGTGTCGCCCATCATGGCTCTGGCAACTGCCGCGTTGTAGGCGAGCAGCGACGAGTCCGGAATGGCTTGCAGCCCACGAGCGAAGACCTCGCTGGCCAGGGTCAGTTGACCTTGTCGACCTAGATGCAAGCCATAGGCGAGGTGGGGCGATTCAAGATCGGGGCGCTCTTCGATCGCGGCTTGCCAGGCAAGAACCGCAGCGTCACCGTTGTTTTGGCGCAGGGCGATGTGCGCCAGAATCTGGTGCATATCGGCCGGCAGTTCGTTGCGTTCCAACGCCCGTTTTGCGTAACGCTCTGCGGCATCATCTTCGCCAGCTATCGCGTGCAGCCAGGCTTGTTTGGCGGCGCTTCCGAGTGTTGGAAACCATCCCCAGGTATCGACGAAATCGAAGGGCGCGATGCCGCGGCGCGCAGCATCCGCGATCTCCGACGGGGCGCCGGCACCGGGCGCCCTCATCAACATCTGGCGCGCGGCGAACATTTCCTCGTAGACGTTGTCGCCCTGCTGCAATTGCCAGCGATGCACGGCGCTGTGCGCCATGAAGACCGCCAACAGCACGGCGAATGCAACAAAAGCGCGTCCCGCCGGCAAGAGCGTTCCCTGGCGCTTCAATCGCCAGCCGATCCGGTCCAGAGTGGGTTCGCGTAGCAAGCGCATCAGCGTGAGCGCGACAAAAGCGATGGCACCCGCCACGCCGAGCGACATCAAGAACGGCACCACTCCGTACAAACCGCGCACGATCAGGAAGGCGCAAACGAACACCGTGACCAACAAGGCCTCGTCGCGCCACTGAATGGGTTTTGGCGCCCGTTGGCGCGGCTCGGGTGGCTTGACCATCAGCGGGATCGCACCAAAGCCGTAGTACAGCGCGCCGTTGGGACAGACGCTGACGCAGTCCTGGCATTTCATGCAGCCGGGCGAGACGACCATTTTGTAGTCGCGCACTTCCTCGTGCACGACCACGTTGGAGCTGCACACCGCGGTGCAATGGCCGCATTGGTTGCAGGCATCGGTCACGCGGATGCGCATCGGCGCCAGGCGATCGGCGGCCGCGAATGCCGCGCCGTAGGGGCAGGCATATGTGCAGAAGCCTTTGGCGCCCAGAAAGTACACGCAGACGAAGCCACAAATGAGGAACGTCAGTGCGCCGACAATCCAGCCGGGAAACGTGGCCCAGAAATGCGATGTGACAAATTCGGTGCCGCGTATGGCGATCGAGTCGCCGACGGCGATGCGGTACGCAAGCGGCCAGATAAACATGTAGAGGAACGCCAACGTGGGCACCCACATCAGCGCCCGCGATTTGAGCGGGCGCGGAGTGATGCCGATCTTCAGCATTAAATGCCGGCACCAATCCTGGAGTGCCACCAAATGACATGCCCAGCCGCAAAAGAAGCGGCCGAAAATTGCGGTGAGCAAGATCATCGCCGCAAAAAATACAAAGCCAGCGTTGATGATCGACGATTGGCTGAAAGCCATCGCTTCGGAGGGCTCCACCGGCGTGATGGTTTCGCCGGCGACCAGCCAATGCGTGATGTGCAAACCGATCAGAACATGCACGGCAATCAGCGCCAGCGCGCGCCACTTGCCCATTTTTGAGGCACGGATTTTCGCCGCTGTTTTTGCGGCGCGCTCGGGATCGGGCAGGCGTTTTTTCATATGTCCAAGATTACAACAAGCGCCCGACGCTGCGGCTGGTGCGACGACACGCAGGGGCAACTGGCCGGAGGCTCCGTTGCCGAGAACGTTCGCTGCGGAAGATGAGTTGACGGCTTGCCGTGGGCAACAGACAAGAGCGTCGCGCTGTAGCGCGACCCACAACGAGCCGTGAGCTGACGTCGCCTGCAGACTCCGAGTGCTTGAGCTAGTCTCTGCTGGTGTTCGGACCTTTGGCGACTCGTATGCGTTCGATGGTTGTCTTGCTGCTGTTTTTGCCAGTGATCGCGAACGGCGAGGTGTTTACGCGATCCGACCTCGATCGGGCGGCGCAATTGCGCGATGCGGCGAAGGATTCGGGGCGCGCCTTCGGCATCGTCGAATCCCTGGTGACCGAGGTTGGCCATCGCATGGCGGGCACGCCGAACGATGCGAAGGGTGTCGCATGGGCTGTCGCGAAAATGAAGTCCATGGGCTTTGACCGTGTGTACACGCAGCCGGTGAGCTTTCCAGTGTGGGATCGTGGCTATGAAAGTGCCGCGATTATTGCGCCCACGCCGCAACCGCTGACTATCACTGCGCTGGGCGGGAGTATCGGCACGCCGGAAGGCGGCATTCGCGCCTCGGTTGTTGCTTTTGCCACCATCGCGGAATTGGAGAAGGCACCTGCCGGTTCGTTGCGCGGCAAAATCGCCTATATCGGCAACCGCATGCAGCGTGCGCGCGACGGCAGTGGTTACGGTCCGGCTGTTGCGGCACGCGTTTCCGGCGCGGTATTCGCCGCGCGTGCAGGCGCCGCCGCAGTGCTGATTCGATCGATCGGCACAGACGCCCAGGCGCGCACACCGCACACCGGCACGATGCGCTACGACAACATGCTGACACGCATACCGGCCGCAGCTTTGGGCAACATTGATGCCGATGCCCTGGAAGCGGTTCTTTCTTTGGGCGAGACCACCGTGGAACTGAATCTCGGCAGCCGCGTTCGCAATGGGTCTTACACCTCGGCCAACGTCATTGGCGAAGTGCTGGGAAGCGAGACGCCCGATGAAGTTGTGGTGATCGGTGGGCATCTGGACTCTTGGGACCTGGGCCAGGGTGCACTCGATAATGGTGCGGGCGTGGCCATCACGATGGCGGCCGGCGAGCTTATCGCTGCGCTCGATGAGCGACCAAAGCGCACCGTGCGTGTGGTCGCGTTCGCCAACGAAGAACAGGGCATTTGGGGCGGAAAGGCATACGCTGCGGCGCACAAGGACAGTGTTGGCAAGCACATCATCGGCGCCGAGTCGGATTTTGGCGCGGGGCGCATTTATCGGATGAGTACGCGAGTGCGCGCTGAAGCCCTGCCAGTCATTCAGGCGATGCATCAAGTGCTCGCGCCACTGGAGATCGTGTTGGGGCCGAACGACGCGACCGGTGGCGCCGATCTTTCGACGATGCGCGATGCCGGCATGCCGCTGCTGGGTTTGAATCAAGACGGTAGCAATTACTTCGACTACCACCACACCAGTGCCGATACGATCGACAAGATTGCGCCGGGCGATCTGGACTTCAATGTGGGTGTGTACGCGGCCATGGCCTATCTGGCAGCGCAGGCGGGACCGGTGTTCTGACCGGACTGAAGCACGACGAGGTATTTGGTTCCGGGATGGGATCGGATCAAAGCTTGGTCAGCCCGGCTACATACATTCACTCAAGCCTGGCCCACCGTATACGAAGCGCTCAATATCGCGGCTTTGGCTGACGCCATCGACGCGATAGCGAAACACACCTCTTTGACCGTCAACGAATTCGACCGTGGCGTCGCCGACGATGGGTAGATCGCCTGAGGCAACGGTGCCGTTGATTTGGGCAAACGGTGTGCCGGTGATCGGGCGTCTCAGCGCCCCCGCAAAGCGGCCACTGCTATCCCTTGCCAGCGTGGCCAGTAACCAAATCGGTTGGCGATCGGCGCCATAGGTGTACCACGCAACGACCAGCGTGTTGCCCTGCTCCGCGAGCTGCAGTCCCCAGCCCGACTGCCTGGGATTCCACCAGATGTCACTGCGGTTGGCGCTCCCCTCGCGCGCACCAGTGGTAAATCGACAGATCGGCAATGCGCCGAAACGGAACAACTCGACTCGCTTTTGCTGCGCGACGCCGCCAATGTTGTAGCCGAATTCGAGTGCGCCTGCGGGTAACGGCCGCAGCGCGAAATCACCGACTTGTACCAGTTGGGCACCGGCGTCGCCAGCGATCTGGTCGAACGGTGTACCGGTCGCGCGAAATGCGGGGCCGGTGTAACGACCATCCGGCTGCAGCGCAAGCGCGCCGCCGAGAAACCAGACCGCGCGACCGTTTTGATCGTAGGTATACCACGTGGGGAAGAGCGCATCGCCTTGGTGCGCAATGCTCAGCCCCCAGCCGGGTTCATCGGCTTTGGAATACAGCCCTGCGAGGTTGCGCTTGAGCCGCGCTTCGAAGAAGTGTGCGGTGCGGTGGATGAAGTCGCTGTGGTACTCGTGTGCGCCTGAGGCATTCTCCATGATTCCGGTGATGTCGCCGCGGAACTGCCGCAAGTCCGCGGGAATCAGTGCATCGATCGCACCGCCGCGCGGATCGCGGACGACCATGCCGCGAGCGTCGAGAAACCCGCCCTGACGCAGGCTGGTGGTCAAGGCGCGCGAAGCATCGACGGTGATGCCGTCGATTCGCGCAAATCGCTCTGGATACACGGGATTCGGCTCGACGATATTCAGCTCATTCGGCACGCCGCGCGCCGTCATTCCTGCGCTCGAGCTTTGCGCTCTTTCAATCGATCCGGGCGCCAGGGTTGGATCGTTGCGCCCCAGCGTCCAGATCGTCGGTACGGGCGTCTGCGCCATGATCGCTTCGATGCCGTCGGCAATCATCAGCGATTGCCCGGTGAAACTGAGCAGTGCACTCACGCGCGAGCAGAAGCCGCCGCCGTTGCTGGTGCCTTCGCAAAAAATGGGCGTGTTGGTGCCAATGACGCCGCTGGCGCGCAAGCGGTCGATGATCGCCTGGACATTGATCACATCGGGATTGCTGGTGGAAAACAGCGGATTCCATTGCCGATCAATCCGATTGACCGAATCCAGGCCCACGATGCCGAAACCACGAGAGACAAACAGCGTCGTCGCTTCGATGGCTTGCGGTTTCTGGAAAGGCAGATCGCCACTGCCGCCACTGCCGTGAAACGAAAAAATCAATCCGCGGGGATTGGCCGGAACCAGCTGCCGATAGCGCGCTCCATTGATGTTCAGTGTTTGCGTGGTGCCTGGCGCCGGGATCGCGACAAATCGGGCTGCCAGCGTCACCGCGTGTGCTGGCATCGGAAACGACGCGTGCCAGGCGCGGGGATCGGCGAGAACCGGCGCGTCGCCCAGCCAACGATCGAACACCCGCACTGCACCGGGCGCTTCAGCGTACACCTCGGTCGGTGCGGTTGCGCTGGCGGCAATGCGATAGCCGCTCGCTGCATTTACCGTCGGCAAGGCGGTACCGAGAATGGCGCGCACATCGCCCCAGATGGCTTGAACGGGCTCTTCAATATTGCGCAGCAGGTTTTGCGTCAGGAACACGCCCGCATAACCGGCTTCGCGATCGAACACCGGGTAAAAACCAAATGCGCCAGGGCTCGATGCCATGGTTGTCTTGCCGTTGGCGTCGAGCCGTTCGCGCCAAAGACCAATGCCATAGCCCTGCGCTTCTTCAAAAGGCGTGGACAGGATCGTTGCGCCGCGTGTCTGGTCCTCGACCAGTTGATCCACAAGGCCAGAGCTGAGCCAGGTTTGGCCGTTGAACTGACCGCGCTGCACGAACGCTTGCGCCAGCCGACCAAAGTCCTGCAGCGTTGATCGCGCGCCACCCGAGATGCGTGGATTGCTGACTTCGACATACCCAGGGGCCGCGCTGGCGAACGCGTAGTCCGTCTGCGTCATGCCAAGCGGCGTAGCGACCTCGTTGCGGAAAATCTGATCCCAGCGTTGTCCCGTGGCGATCTCTGCAAGGCGGCCGGCAACATGCATCGAATAGCCACCGTAGGAAAATCGAGTGCCCGGCGCGTAGGCCAACGGCGCAGCGAGTATCTGGTCGACGCAGAACTGATACACCAACGTCGCATCGCCAAGGCAGCCGGTTTCAGAACCGGGCAGGCCTGAGGTATGGGAAAAAAGTTGCCGCAGCGTGATTGCGCGCTTGTCGGCGGGTGCATTCGGTAAGTACTGCCCGATGGTGTCGTCCCAGCGCATCACCTGGCGATCGACCAGCCGCGCGATGACGGCGCCGGACAACCATTTGCTTGCCGAGGCAATCGCGACGCGTTGCTGCAAAGTATAGCCGCCGAAGGCTTGTTGATAGAGCACCTGTCCATCGCGGATCACCAGCACCGACGCTCCGGGCAGGTTGGCGCTGGTGACCAAAGATTGCACCTGTGTGGTGACGGGGGAGAAATCCTGGGCATGCGCGAACGAGGCGATCAACAGCAGCGGGAGCAACTTCACGCGCGAAGTCCTTTGGTCGGATCATGCGCTCAACGTATCACTGCGTGCGGCGTTGACGGGATGCAGCGTCACCTGGCGCGGCAAAATCGACGCGACTGCCGGTAGGCTGGCTCTTCGACACGTCTTGATGGCCAATCGCACCACTGGAAATGAAAAGGGGCAGCCTCGAGGCCGCCCCTTCGCATGTTCGGCTATCGCGGTCGCTTAGCCGTTACGACGAACCAACGTCAGACCCAGACCACCCAGCAGCAGCGCCAGCAGCGCAAGCGCCAGTGGGTTGTTGACCGGAATTGCTTCGTACGGGAAACCCGCGCGAATCGACAGGCTGGCCGTATTGTTCGCCGTCACCGGATCGCTCGTTGCCGATGTCGTGCTGGCGTTAATGGTCGTGATGCCGTCGACCACCGCTGCTGCGGTCACAATCATCGTGCGCGACGCATTCGGTGCGGTCGCCCCGGCGTAAGTGCAGGTGACGGTACCTGTCAAGCCGATTTGCGGAGAAGTACACGTGCCGCCTGCACCGGGCATTACTGTGCCGAAGCGGAAGTCCGGGCTCAGCACGATCGAGATCGACAGATTCTGCGCATCGCTCGGACCAAGGTTGGTGCTCACAGCCGTGAAGGTCACCGGCACATTAAGCGGGGTATCCAGCGATGAGGCGGTCAACGTCAGCGCCAGATTGGCGTTGGCGTTCACGGTGGTGGAAACCGACGCGGTGTTGTTGGCCGCTACAGGATCGGCAGTCGCCGACGACACCGTGTTCGTCGCCGTCAGTGTGGTGCCGTTCGCCACCGAGGCAGCCACCAGCACAGTGATGGTCGCCGTACGTGTGACCGTCGGCGCCGTCGCGCCATTGAACACGCAGACCACCGTGGTCGTGCCCGAACACGTCGCACCAGTGCCCGAGGCGGAAACCAGGCTCGTGCCCGTTGGCAATGGCAGGCTCACTTGCGCGTTTTGCGCATCGGATGGACCCAGGTTGGCAACGGTTGCCGTGTAAACCAGGTTCGTTCCAGCGGTGACCGAAGGCGTGGGTGCTGCGGAAAGACCGGCGACCAGATTGGCCGATGCTGCACCGACGGTGGTCGTGATCGCGGCGCTGTTGTTGCCCGTGTTCAGATCCGGTGGCGTCGATGCCGTTGTCGCCGTGACGGCAAGAACAGTGCCCGGCGCGGTTGCTGCAGGAACACCTGCCACGATTGTGACCGAGCGAGCGTTGCCGCCGCCTGGCGTGGTGGTGCCCGTCCAGGTGCAGCTGATGGTGCCTGCCGTGCCGGCTGCCGGCGTGGTGCAGCTGCCACCCGCACTGGCAACCGCCGACGTGAAGGTCGTTCCAGCGGCCATCGGGAAGCTGATGTTGACGTCGGAGACATCACCCGGGCCGTTGTTGGTTGCAGTCGCGACGTAGGTGATCGCGGTGCCCGGCGTGACCGGATCTGGTGTGTCGGTGACGGCCAGGGTCAGGTCGCCGCCGCAGAAGCAACCGGTGAGATCCAGTGCCCACGATGTCAAGTTGCCGCCATCGCCCGCGAGATCATCGCTGATCGTCAGTGTCCAGGTGCCGTTGGCGTCTTCGCCCATGAACGCGCCCATCGACTCTTCGACAACCAACGGAGTTGCTGTGATCAGATTCGCATAGGCGTGATCGGTCGCCATGCCGTTGTTGGTGGTGTAAGGAACCTGACCCGCAGGATTCGCGTCGTCGTCCCAGGTGGTGCCGTTGTAGGTGTTGTCGTTGCCTGCGCCGTTGTCTGTCGTGAGTGTGACCACCGTACCCGCAGGCGAGGTCAGCGTGATGTCCATATCCGCCGAGAAACTGTGCGTGATCGAGGAGCGAATCACTGCCTTACACAAGCGATTGGTCACACCACTGACCGCCAGAGTTGACGTCACCACCGCAGGGCCAGTGGGAATTGCCACGGCCGTCGGCTGAGTGAACACCTGCGTGCCGGAGGTTTGCACAGCTTGCGGGAACGTGGTCAGCGCCAGCGCCCAACTATCCAGACTGCCACCATCGCCGGCCAGATCGTCGCTGATGGTGATCGTCCACGTGCCGTTCGGATTCTCGCCAACGAACGCAGCTAACGACTCCTCCGGCACCAGTGGCGAGGCCAGCGTCAGATTGGCGTACGCGTGATCGGTCACGAGTCCGTTGTTCGTGGTGTACGGTACGGTGCCGCCGGGATTCGCATCGTCATCCCACACCGTGCCGTTAAACACATTGTCGTTGCCAGCACCGTTGTCCGTGGTCAGAGTGACCACCGTGCCGGCTGGCGATTGGATCGTGATGTCCAGGTCCGCCGCAAACGAGTGCACGATATTGGTGGTGATGTCCACGTCCCACAAGTAGGAGCCCGCACCCGCGACAGTCAGCGTCGATGTAACAACCGCAGGTCCGGTCGGAATGGCGGTGGCAGTGGTTTGCGCAAAGTTGGTCGTTGTCGCGGTACAGCCAACCGGAGACGGCGCTGGCGCGCGCGAAGCCGACGAACCCGCTTGCACCGGACCGACGCCGCATGGCGTATCGCCGCCCAGTTGCGCAGAAATTTGATCGAACTGCGCCTGCACCGGCGCGATAGCGCTCAGGTTGCCTTGCGCCTTCAGTGTCTCGATCTGCGTTTGCAAATCGATCAGTTGCTGGGTCAGTTGATCCTTTGTTTGCGCAGACGCGCCGGATCCGAACATCAAGCCAGCGGCAACCGCCGTGGCCAGGAACAACTTTGCTTTCATCGTGAATCCCCTGGGCATGTGAGGACAAAGTGGATGGAAGATGCTAGCTCAGTGAAGCAGTTCTGAACAGTATGTGTGAATACGAGGTTCTATGCGGCGTTCTGCGGGCG
This sequence comes from Lysobacterales bacterium, assembly GCA_022844165.1. Lineage (GTDB taxonomy): Bacteria > Pseudomonadota > Gammaproteobacteria > Xanthomonadales > SZUA-5 > JALHMH01. Next base: position 78,330 of record JALHMH010000018.1, on the reverse strand, counting down.
CAAGCACAATCTGGGGCTCAGCCGAATTTGATGGCGAGACAAGCGTAAAAAGAAGGGCGGCCTGGTGGCCGCCCCTTCATCCTCTGTATTGACGTGTGAGCTTAGCCGTAGCGACGCACCAGGGTCAGGCCCAGTCCACCCAGCAACAGCGCCAGCAGCGCGAGCGCCACCGGGTTATTCACCGGAATCGCCTCGTACGGCAGCCCCGCGCGCATCGACAGACTCGCCGTGTTATTCGTCGTGACCGGATCGCTTGTTGCCGATGTTGTGCTGGCGCTGATCGTTGTGACGCCGTCGACCACCGCCGCTGATGTCACGGCCATCGTACGCGATGTATTCGCTGCCGTCGCACGGGCGTAGGTGCAGGTCACCGTGCCAGTTAAGCCGATTTGCGGCGAAGTACACGTGCCACCCGCACCCGGCGTCACTGTGCCGAAGCGGAAGTCCGGGCTCAGCACAATCGAAATCGACAGATTTTGCGCGTCGCTCGGGCCGAGGTTGGTGCTGACGGCGGTGAAGGTCACCGGCGTGTTGAGCGGTGTATCGAGCGACGAGGCGGTGAGCGTCAGCGCCAGATTCGCGCTCGTGACAACCGTGGTCGATACCGATGCGGTGTTGTTGCCGGTCGCAGGATCGGAGGTTGCCGAGGACACTGTGTTCGTTGCCGTGAGCGTGGTGCCGTTGGCCACCGCCGCACCGACCAATACGGTGATGGTTGCCGTGCGCGTGACCGAGGGCGCGGTGGCGCCATTGAACACGCACACCACGGTGGTCGTGCCCGAACAGGTCGCACCCGTACCCGAGGCGGACACCAGGCTGGTTCCGGCCGGCAAGGGCAGGCTCACCTGCACATTCTGCGCGTCGGACGGGCCGAGTTTGGCGACGGTTGCGGTGTAGACCAGATTGGCGCCAGCGCTGACAGACGGCGAAGGCGCTGCCGTCAGGCCGGCCACCAGATCGGCACTGGTATTCACGGTCGTCGAGACCGATGCGGTGTTGTTGCCGCCCGCTGGATCTGTGGTTGCCGACGACACGGTGTTGCTGGCCGACAGCGTTGCGCCATTGGCCACCGACGGGGCAACCAGGGCGGTGATGGTTGCAGTCCGGGTGATGGTTGGCGCCGTGGCGCCGTTGAACACGCAGACCACCGTTGTGGTGCCCGAACAGGTCGCACCCGTGCCGGAGGCCGAAACGAGGCTCGTGCCGGCGGGCAATCCCAGGCTCACTTGGGCATTCTGGGCATCCGACGGGCCGAGGTTGGCGACCGTGGCCGTGTACACCAGATTGGTGCCGGCAATCACACTTGGCGTGGGTGCTGCCGTCAGACCCGCCGACAAGTCCGCATTCGCCACAACGCTGGTCGAGACCGACGCGTCATTGTTACCGGTGACCGGATCGGCTGTCGTCGCAGACACTGAGTTGATCGCCGATAACGTGGAGCCATTCGGCACGGAGGCCGCCACCAGGACTGTGATCATCGCAGTGCGCGCAATCGTCGGCGCGGTTGCACCGCTGAACACGCAAACGACTGTTGTGGTGCCCGAGCAGGTTGCGCCTGTGCCCATCGCCGAGACCAGACTGGTCCCTGCCGGCAGCGGCAAACTCACCTGGGCGTTCTGCGCATCGGACGGTCCCTGGTTGGTCACCGTTGCGGAGTACACCAGGTTCGTGCCGGCGACGACCGATGGCGTCGGCGCGGCCGTCAAACCCGCAAGAAGATCGGCAGATGCCGGACCCACCGTGGTCGTGGCAGACGCGCCATTGTTTCCCGTATTGAGATCCGGCGGCGTCGATGCTGTCGTCGCGTTAACCGTCAGGTTGGTTCCCGGCGTCGCCGCCGGCGGCACGCCTGCGACGATCGTCACGGAGCGCGCAGCGCCCGCCCCCACCGCTGTAACGCCGGGCCAGGTGCAGCTGACCGTGCCCGTAGCGCCGACCGCTGGTGAGGTGCAACTGCCGCCAGCGCTTGCTGCTGCAGAGGTAAAGGTTGTGCCCGCGGCCATCGGAAAACTGATGTTGACTTCGCTAACGCTACCCGGGCCGTTGTTGGTTGCCGTGGCGACATAGGTGATCGCGGTACCCGGCGTGACTGGATCTGGTGTGTCGGTGACGGCCAGCGTCAGGTCGCCGCCGCAGAAACATCCTTGGATGTCCAGTCCCCAGGCATCGATACTGCCGCCGTCACCCGCCAGATCGTCGCTGATGGTCAACGTCCAGGTGCCATTGGCATCTTCACCCATAAACGCGCCCATCGACTCCTCAACCACCAACGGTGTTGCGGTGGTCAAATTGACATAAGCGTGATCGGTCGCCAGTCCATTGTTAGTCACATACGGCACTTGCCCTGCAGCGTTGGCATCGTCATCCCACGTGGTTCCGTTGTAGGTGTTGTCGTTGCCAGCGCCGTTGTCTGTCGTCAGCGTCACCACTGTCCCGGCTGGCGAGGTCAGCGTAATGTCCATATCCGCCGAGAAACTGTGCGTGATCGAGGAGCGAATCACTGCCTTACACAAGCGATTGGTCACGCCACTCACTGCCAGCGTAGACGTGACGACCGCCGGCCCCGTGGGAATGGCTACCGGCGTGGTTTGATTGAATGCCTGCAGCGGGCTCGTCTGCACAGCCTGCGGGAACGTGGTCAGCGCCAGCGCCCAACTATCCAGACTGCCACCATCGCCGGCCAGATCGTCGCTGATGGTGATCGTCCACGTGCCGTTCGGATTCTCGCCAACGAACGCAGCTAACGACTCCTCCGGCACCAGTGGCGAGGCCAGCGTCAGATTGGCGTACGCGTGATCGGTCACGAGTCCGTTGTTCGTGGTGTACGGTACGGTGCCGCCGGGATTCGCATCGTCATCCCACACCGTGCCGTTAAACACATTGTCGTTGCCAGCACCGTTGTCCGTGGTCAGAGTGACCACCGTGCCGGCTGGCGATTGGATCGTGATGTCCAGGTCCGCCGCAAACGAGTGCACGATATTGGTGGTGATGTCCACGTCCCACAAGTAGGAGCCCGCACCCGCGACAGTCAGCGTCGATGTAACAACCGCAGGTCCGGTCGGAATGGCGGTGGCAGTGGTTTGCGCAAAGTTGGTCGTTGTCGCCGTACAGCCAACTGGAGACGGCGCTGGCGCGCGCGAAGCCGACGAACCCGCTTGCACCGGACCGACGCCGCATGGCGTATCGCCGCCCAGTTGCGCAGAAATTTGATCGAACTGCACCTGCACCGGCGCGATAGCGCTCAGGTTGCCTTGCGCCTTCAGTGTCTCGATCTGCGTTTGCAAATCGATCAGTTGCTGCGTGAGCTGATCCTTGGTCTGAGCGTATGCGGCAGTGCCGAACATAAGCCCGGCTATTACCGCAGCCCGAAGCGAAAAGACGTTCATTGACACGTTCCCCTGAGAATGTGAAGGCAAATCGACTCACGATGCTAACTCAGTCGTGAACATCTTCACAGCCATCAGCCGAATGCAACGTTCTTCGATTCGGAGAAAAAACGCATGGCCTCCAACCCACCCTCACGACCCACGCCTGAAGCTTTGACGCCGCCGAACGGCGTGCGCAGATCGCGCGCCATCCAGCAGTTGATCCAGACGATGCCGGCTTGCAGTTCCCGAGCGCAGCGTTGTGCGCGCGCCAGATCGCGGGTCCAGACCGATGTGGCAAGCCCATAGGGCGTGCCGTTGGCGAATCCGATCGCCTGGGTGTCGTCATCGAACGCCGTCAGTGTCACAACCGGACCGAAGATCTCTTCCTGATTGACCCGACAGTGCATGTCCAGATGGTCGAACACGGTCGGCGCTAAAAAGTAGCCGTCCTGGCAGCGGCCAGGAAGCTCGATGCGAGAACCACCGCAGAGCAGGCGCCCGCCTTCCTCGTGCGCGAGCGCGATGTACGCCTGCACCTTCGCCAAATGCTCAGCCGACACCAGCGCGCCGATTTGCGTGTCTGCTTCGCGCGGATCGCCTACGCGCAGCGCCGCGACTTGCGCCAGGAAGGCTTCGCGAAATCGCGGCATCAGTGAGCGTTCGACCAGGATGCGCGAACCGCACAAACAGATTTGGCCTTGATTGGAAAACGCTGCGCGCACGCTCTCGCTGACGGCACGATCAAAATCCGCATCAGCGAACACGAGCGTGGCGTTTTTACCACCGAGTTCCAGCGACAGCTTTTTGAACTGAGGGGCGGCGACCGCCGCGATCGCGGCGCCCGTGGCGGTGCTGCCGGTAAACGACAAGGCTTTGACATCACGCTGGGCGACCAGCGCAGCGCCTGCAGTCGCGCCGGCGCCCTGCACGATGTTCAAAATCCCTGGCGGCAAACCGGCATGCCGGACAACATCGCCGAGCAACCACGCAGTGACCGGCGTGACTTCACTGGGTTTGGCGACGACGGCATTGCCTGCTGCAAGCGCCGGCGCAATTTTCCATGTCAGCAAGTACAACGGCAGATTCCACGGACTGATACAGCCGACGACGCCCAGCGGCTGACGCAGCGTGATGTTCAAGGTACCCGCTTCGCCATCGTGCGATTCGGAGGCAAAGGTCTCGGCTTGCGCGGCGAAGTGCCGGAAGTTCGCCGCAGCGCGCGGTATGTCGACGCTGCGCGCGACCGACACCGGCTTGCCGCTGTCGCGCGATTCCTCTTCGGCGAGCGATGCAGCACGCGCATCGATCTCGTCGGCGATACGGCGCAAAACGCGCGCCCGCTCACTCGGGGCTGTCGCTGCCCAAACGGGCGCGGCGCGGCGTGCGGCCGAGATGGCCGCATCGACGTCGCCCGCGTTGCTCGCCGGAACTTCGGCAAATACCTGCCCGGTGGCAGGTTCGATCACCGGCAAATACGCCCCGCCGATCGGCGCACGATAGTCGCCGTCGATAAAATTGGCGAGCCGCAAAAGTGCAGTGCGCATGGTTTGGCGTCCGATGAAATTCAGATCGCATGAATAGCATGAGCTTTACAGCAACATCACCAACACACCGCCAAAAGTCAACGCCACACCCATCAGCTTACGCCGCGTCAGCGTCTCGCCCAGCAGCGCCCAGGCGAACAGCAGAATAAAGATCGACGCGGTTTCGTTGAGCACGGAGGCCACCGACGCGCTGGTGTATTTGTAACCACCGAGCCATAACAGGCTCGATAGGTATTGGCCGACGAAGGCCGCGAAGATCAGCAACGCCCAAGGTATTTCGCGCAGCGGCGGGGCACGACGATGCGCAGCGACCAGCTGATTCATCAGCATCATCGGCAACAAGGCAGCGAGCATGCGGATGGCTGCAACCCAGAAGAACGGGAACTCTTCGAGCACCGGCTTGACCATCACGATGCCCGCTGCGTTCAGGAACACCGCCGCCAAACCCAATGCCATACCGATTTTCAACTCGCGTGGCGCAAGCGTTTCGTTGCTGGCACGCTGATGCACGAGCAGCACACCGCCCATCACCAACGCAAAGCCCACGAACTGGATTGCCGTCAGTCGCTCGTTCAAGAACAAGTACGACAGCACAATGACGAACGGACTGAAGAGGTTGCCAACCACGCCAAGGCGACCGGCTCCGAGCGTATTGAGCGCTTTAAAGTACATCGTGTCGGCAACCGCAATGCCGAGCAGCCCGCTGGCTGCCGCAAGCGCCAGCCCCCAAGGTGCGATATCAGGCAGCGCAAAGCCATGCATGAACAGCACGGTGGGCACCAGCAGTACCAATACGATGGCGTTTTTGTATAGATTGAGCGCCACCGGTGGCATGCGGTCGCCGAGTTTGCGGTACAAGGCAACACCCAGCCCCCACGACGCCGCAGCAGCCACCGATAACACCTCTCCGAGACCGACGTTCATGGTACTTGCCGAAGACTGGGGGGCGGAAGATAGCGGGTTGGACGGGTTCTAAGCCGCGTCCGCGAAATTCGATCGTGGTCGGGATAGCGACTTGCGATTGGCGCCCTGCATTCGGCGCAAAGCTAAACCGCCCCTAAAGCCTGATCGCCGAATCACACACATCACTCGAATTCGTGTGCCGCAGAATCCTCGGCATGACCGAGTATGGCCACCAAACGGACTTCATCATCGAGTTGGCGCGCGATCTGCACCAGGGCGGCGCCACGGCGCCCCGTCTGGAGGCCGCGATCGATGGCGTTGCCAGGCGACTCAACCTTGACGCGAACATCTGGTCAAGTCCAACTGCAATCATCATCACCGTGCGTCCGGTCGGTGCTGTGGGCGATGCCGACACCATTACCCGTGTCGTTCGGCTGCAACCCGGCGACATCCATTTGCGCCGCCTGTGGCGGCTCGACGACATCGCCGAACGCGTTGCCCGCGGCGAACTGAGTGCCGCAGACGGCATGCAGGAGTTGCATCGCTCAACGCGTCCTGATCCATTGCGTCGGCAGTGGTTGGAGACGGTCTTCGGCTTTTTGTTCGCCTCTGCTGGCGTCGCCGGGCTGCTGAAAGCCAGCATCATCGAAATGGTGTGCGCGGGCGCGCTGGGGTTGTTGATCGGCATCCTGGCGCAGCTGTCGGTGGGGCGGCAGCGGGTCGGGGCAACATTCGATGCCGCGGCCGCTTTCATTGTGGCGCTTGGTACCACGTGGATCGCGCACGCGATCGAACCGATTTCGACGCGATTGGTGATCACTGCGGGTTTGATTGTCCTGCTCCCAGGTTTGATGTTGACAACCGCAGCTGCCGAAGTTGCGACCAATCACCTGGTGTCTGGCAGTGCGCGTTTTGCTGGCGCGGTAGCCACCCTGCTAAAGCTGGCTTTCGGCGCACTGGTTGGTACCAGGCTCGCGCAGGGGCTTGGCTGGGCCCCAATGCAGGCGTTGAGCACCGTGCAACCCGAGTGGTTGGAGACCGCAGCGCTGATGATCTCTGCAGCGGCCTTTGCATTGTTGTTCAAGGCGCGCATTCGCGACGCCTGGGTGGTCCTGTTGGCGGCTTCGATCAGCTACTACAGCAGCAAATGGGCCACGCCGTTGCTGGGTCCTGAGGTTGGTCTTTTTGTCGCGAGCTTTATCGTCAGTGTCGCAAGCAACATTTATTCGCGGGTCGCCAATCGTCCCGGTGCAACTTTTCGGATGCCCGGCCTGATATTGCTGGTCCCGGGATCCGTCGGCTTCAAGAGTCTGTCTTTTGTGTTCGAAAAAGACGTGTTTCTGGGTCTCGACGCCGCGTTCTCGGTGGTCACACTGATCGCCGCCCTGGTGGCCGGGTTGGTTCTGGGCAGCTCCCTCGTGCCGCCGCGCAAACCGCTTTGATCTCAAAATTCAGGCGCGTTTTACAGCCGCAGCGTTACGCTGGCCTGCGTCCCTTGGAGAGTGAACATGAAGTGGCTTGCGCTGATACTCGTTGTTGCGCTCGGTGGCTGCGCGACCAACAGCGGCTATCGTTATGCGTCGGATGGATATTGGAGTGCACCGCAGACACGTCACGTCTCTCTAAGCGTAGCCGCTCATGGATGCGGTGGATTCGTGGGTTTTGGCTTTTCGCCTTTCGCATGGCATCCATGCACGTACGCCGGTTGGCACGGGCCCTGGCGCCATCCCCACTGGTACCGAACTCCATCGATGCCGGCACCGATGACATCACCGTCGAGAGCGGCGCACATTGCCAGGGCCATGGCGCAGGCGGAAGCGGATCGAAACCGCGACCGTTGGCTGCGTTATGACGATATGGCCCCGCAACGTCGCCGCGACTATGGCCCGGATTACCCTGCTGCTGGATCGAACATGAGTCCGGCGCGCGCGCGAACTGGCGACGCGTCAGGCTGGAGCCGCCCGGTGCGCGACAGCGCTGTCTCACGAGGGTCGAGCCGCGCGGTAGACCACGTGGAATAAGCTGGACAGTTTCGTTAAGCGTAACGGAATCCCGCATCGCCGTCGCAGGTAAAACTTGACGGCGATCACAGTTGGCAGCGGCAGCTGAGTTAAGCTTACCGAGAAGGTTTCTATGGTTTCGGCGTCCGATGAAGCGTTCATCCGGATTCCCCCTGTTCCAGTTGAACGTCGGGCGCCGAGACCTTCTCCAAAAAAAAGCCGTTCATGGCTTTGAAACCATGAACGGCAACGATTCCCCCTGACGCAAGCTGAGTTCTGCAAGGAGCGGGCCAGCGTCGCTTTGATTCCTTTGAGCTATCCGATGTCGATGAGCGATCGCCGACGGGCAAATTCTGCCGACATGCGGGAAGTGTCTGTAAGCTATTGTTTATGAAGAGAATGTTGACGGCTCGCGGCTTTCCGAGCCACACAGCGCGCAACGTCTGAAATCAGCGCCACGTGAACAAAACCTTCCGGGCATGTGAGTTGTCACGTCGTTTGCCCTTACCATAGCGCCCCTTTTCGTCACCTGCTGCCGCGTTTTGCCATGTGGTTCGACAAGCACTTTGAGGTCATTGTGGTCGGGGGCGGCCATGCCGGCACCGAAGCGGCGCTTGCAGCGGCGCGCACCGGCGCCCAAACCTTGCTGCTGACCCACGCGATCGAGACGATCGGGCAAATGAGCTGCAACCCGGCGATTGGCGGCATCGGCAAAGGCCATCTGGTGCGCGAGATCGATGCGCTCGGGGGTGTCATGGCATGGGCGGCGGATCGTGCGGGTATCCACTGGCGCACGCTCAACGGCAGCAAGGGCCCGGCCGTGCGGGCCACGCGTTGTCAGGCCGATCGCGCGCTGTACCGGGCGGCAATTCGCGAGGCCGTGGAGAAGCAGGCGAATCTGCAGTTGTTTCAGCAAGCCGTCGATGATGTGCTCCTGGAAGGCGATCGGGTGATTGGCGTCGTGACGCAGATGGGTCTTCGCTTTAAGACGAACTGCGTCGTGTTGACCGCCGGCACTTTTCTCGGCGGGTTAATCCACATCGGCCAGGCAAACTACCGCGGCGGGCGAGCAGGCGACCCACCCGCGCTCAAACTCGCCGATCGCCTTCGCGAACTGCCGTTGGGACAAGGCCGCCTTAAGACCGGCACGCCGCCGCGGATCGATGGCCGATCGATCGACTATTCCGGTTTGCTGGAACAGCCCGGTGACGATCCGCGACCGGTGTTTTCTTTCCTGGGCGATCGCGCAACACACCCCAGGCAGCTCAGTTGCTGGATCACTCACACCAGCGAGCGCACGCACGACATCATTCGTGGCGCACTGGATCGCTCGCCGCTATTCACCGGCGCTATCGAGGGCGTCGGCCCACGCTATTGCCCATCGATCGAAGACAAAGTGGTGCGCTTTGCGGAAAAGAGCACGCACCAGATCTTTATCGAACCCGAAGGATTGGGCACGCACGAGATTTACCCCAACGGCATCTCGACCAGTTTGCCGTTTGACGCGCAACTGGCGCTGGTACGTTCGATCAAAGGCTTCCAAGATGCGCACATCACTCGGCCAGGTTACGCGATCGAATACGACTACTTCGACCCACGCGGCTTGAAACCGTCGCTGGAAACCAAAGCCGTATCGGGCCTGTATTTTGCGGGTCAAATCAACGGTACCACCGGCTACGAAGAGGCCGCCGCACAGGGTTTACTCGCCGGCTTGAATGCCGCTCGCGCCTGCCGCCATCAAGCACCCTGGACGCCGCGTCGTGATCAAGCCTACCTCGGCGTACTGGTCGACGACCTGATTACGCACGGTACCAACGAACCGTACCGGATGTTCACGTCCCGCGCCGAACACCGGCTGGCGTTGCGTGAGGACAATGCCGATTTGCGGTTGACGGAAATCGGACGCACGTTTGGGCTGGTCGACAGCGTACGCTTCGAGGCATTTGTACGCAAACGCGATGCGGTCGGCGCCGAGTCCGCGCGATTAAGTGCGTTGTGGGCAACGCCAAACAATGCTTTGGGGCAGAGCTTCAGCGCAGCCACGGGCGAGTCCGTGACACGCGAATGTTGCGCGACCGATCTGCTGAAACGACCCGGCGTGACCTATGCAACACTGATTGCGATCGACGGATTCGGCCCCGGTGTGGCGGACGCGCAGGTCGCCGAGCAGGTCGAAGTGCAGGCAAAATACCAGGGGTACCTCAGTCGTCAAACGCTGGATATCGAACGCAACCGGCGCGCCGAAGAGGCGCAAATTCCGATTGGATTCGATTTCCAGACGGTACGCGGGCTGTCGAATGAAGTGCTACAGAAGCTCGAGCGCGTTCGGCCAACAACCCTCGGCCAGGCAGGCCGGATTCCTGGTGTCACACCCGCGGCCGTATCGTTGTTGTTGGTCCATTTACGGCGCGCGAACGGCTGAAGAGCGCGCACCTTCGAGCACAAAAAACCCCGCCGAAGCGGGGCTTGAGAAGACCATCTTGCAACACGGCCAGATCGATTGGGCAGCGAAAACGGCGTTTTCGCTGCCCGGTCTGCTCTGTCAGGAGTTTTAGAAATCCATTCCGCCCATGCCGCCGCCGTGGTCATGACCATGGCCATGGCCGCCTGCGGCTTCCTTCTTCGGCAACTCAGCCACCATCGCCTCGGTCGTGATCATCAGGCCAGCGATCGAGGAGGCGTTCTGCAGCGCATAACGCGTGACCTTGGTCGGATCCAGGATGCCCATTTCGACCATATCGCCGTACAGGCCGGTTGCGGCGTTGTAGCCGTAGTTGCCGGTGCCTTGGGCGACGTTGTTCAACACCACGCTCGGCTCGTCGCCGGAGTTGGTGGCGATTTCGCGCAAGGGAGCTTCCATCGCGCGTGCGGCAATCTGAATGCCATGGTTCTGGTCTTCGTTGTCGCCGCGAAGCTTGCGCACTGCGTCCAGGCCGCGGACCAGCGCCACACCACCGCCCGGCACGATGCCTTCTTCGACGGCCGCACGCGTCGCGTGCAGTGCGTCTTCGACGCGTGCCTTCTTCTCTTTCATTTCAACTTCGGTGGCCGCGCCGACTTTGATCACGGCAACGCCGCCGGCCAATTTGGCGACACGCTCTTGCAGCTTCTCGCGATCGTAATCGCTGCTCGTCTCTTCGACCTGACGCTTGATCTGCTCGATGCGCGCCTTGATCGCATCAGCCTTGCCGGCGCCGTCGATGATCGTGGAGTTTTCTTTCTCGACCACGATGCGCTTGGCCTGGCCGAGATCCTTGAGCGTGGCCTTCTCCAGCGACAGACCCACTTCCTCGCTGATGACCTGGCCGCCGGTGAGGATGGCCATGTCTTCCAGCATCGCTTTGCGACGATCGCCGAAGCCTGGAGCCTTGACGGCGCAAACTTTGACAATGCCACGGATGGTGTTGACGACTAACGTCGCCAGAGCTTCGCCTTCCACTTCTTCGGCGACGATCAGCAGCGGCTTGCCGGCCTTGGCAACGGCCTCCAGCACGGGGAGCAGTTCGCGGACGTTGCTGATCTTCTTGTCGTGCAGCAGGACGTACGGGCTTTCGAGTTCGGCCTTCATCGTCTGCTGGTTGTTGATGAAGTACGGCGAGAGGTAACCGCGGTCGAACTGCATGCCTTCGACGACGTCCAGCTCGTTGTTCAGGCCCGAGCCTTCTTCAACCGTGATCACGCCTTCCTTGCCGACTTTCTTCATCGCGTCCGCGATGATGGTGCCGATTTCCGTATCGCTATTGGCCGAAATGGTGCCGACCTGAGCGATTTCCTTGTCATCTTTGCACGGCTTGCTGAGCGCCTTGAGCTGTTCGACAGCGGCAACAACGGCCTTGTCGATGCCGCGCTTGAGATCCATCGGGTTCATGCCGGCGGCGACCGCCTTCATGCCCTCGCGAATCATCGCCTGGGCCAGCACGGTGGCTGTGGTGGTGCCATCCCCCGCGACATCGGAGGTCTTGGAAGCGACTTCCTTGACCATCTGCGCGCCCATGTTTTCGAACTTGTCGGCCAGTTCGATCTCCTTGGCGACGGAAACGCCGTCCTTGGTGATCGTCGGGGCGCCGAAGCTCTTTTCGAGAACGACATTGCGACCTTTGGGGCCGAGCGTCACTTTGACCGCATTGGCGAGGATGTTGACACCCTTGACCATGCGCGCACGGGCGTCTTCGGAGAAACGGACTTCTTTAGCTGCCATGATACAAATTCCTTATAGTGTTCAATGAATTGAATGCGAAACGAGCCGACGCGAACGCGCGATCAGGCCTCGATGACACCCATGATGTCTTCTTCGCGCATGACCAGCAGTTCCTGGCCATCAATCTTCACTTCGGTGCCGCTGTACTTGCCGAACAGAACTTTGTCGCCGGCCTTGACCGCAATCGGGCGTACCGAACCGTCTTCAAGGATCTTGCCGTTGCCGACGGCAACAACTTCGCCACGCACCGGCTTCTCGGTGGCGGTGTCGGGGATCACGATACCGCCAGCGCTCAGGCGCTCTTCTTCCATGCGCTTGATGATGACGCGGTCGTGCAAGGGACGAATCTTCATGGCTCAAATCCTCTCAAGGTGAGTCAAATCAACGAGTTAGTGTCTTGTGCGGGTTCGAGTTGGAACACCTGAACCCTGCGACGGGCGCTTAATGGGGCCGGCGTTTGCGCTTTCAAGGGGCACTAGCACTTTGTTGAGAAACGCACTTCCTGTGCGTTTCTCAAGTCGCGAGTCCGGCACATGTCCGGACTCGCTCTCCATGGATCAAGCACTTACGTGCTCGATCCATGTGCGAACCATCCATGGTTCGCGCCCGCAGGCTGTTTCTCAACAGCCTGCTAGAGTCCTTGATGAAGCTGGATCTTGTCATTTGAGTCAAATTTTCTCAGGAGCGGCTTTGGCTTTGGCAGCCCCCTTAAATTAAGGGGGCGATCGAGCGCGCAGCGCTCGATGGGGGTAGTGGCAAGTACGGTGTCTGGCGAAGCCAGCAATGCTCGGCGGTCTGAGGCGAAGCCTCGCTAGAGTCCTTGACGGAGCCGGATCTGTACATTTGAGTCAAATTTTCTGCGCAGCGGCTCTGGCAGTTGAAGCCCCCTTGAGTACAAGGGGGCGATTGAGCGCGCAGCGCTCAATGGGGGTTTTGGCAAGTACGGTGTCTGGCGAAGCCAACAATGCTCGGCGGTCTGAGGCGAAGCCTCGCCAGGCGTTTGTCGACCGCATTTCCCCTATTGCCGCGAACACAGAGCCGCTATCTTCAGGACGCGCGAACGGCTTCACGCGCGCGACAGGCAACCCTTCTGCAGCTCGTCCCAAGGACATCGATATGCAAAATCCCATGCTCGGGCCGATCGTTTCGCTGGTCGCGTGGACACTCGTCATGTGGCTTTGGATGTACGCAACTCGGCTGCCCGCCATCCGCCGATCGCGCATGAAACTCGACCAAACCCGCCCACGCGGGGAACAAATGGCGGAACTTCCGGCTCAAGTTCGGTGGAAAGCAGATAATTACAACCATTTGCTGGAAGAGCCGACCATCTTCTACGCGATATCTCTGGCACTGGCGGTCATGGGCGAGACATCGACGCTCGCAGTGGCCATGGCCTGGGCGTACTTTGCGCTTCGCGTTGTGCATAGCCTGGTGCAGGCCACGATCAACGTCATACCGCTGCGTTTTATGCTGTTCGCGCTGTCCAACGTGCCGCTGTTTGTTCTGACGGTCATCGCGCTTCGACAACTGCTTTGATCTTGGCACGGTATAACACCGGTCTTTGAGGTTGGGTCGGATGACGATGACGCAAGACCTGGATACCTTGCGACAGCTGGAAATCGATGCACGACGGCTGATGGCCAGCGCCTGGGATTGCGATGCGGCGGGCGACGTCTGCGAACGCGCAGAAGTTCTGAGCGATCAGTTGAGCGATCCACAGCACGCATCTTTGGCCGAAGCGTGTCTGGGATTCGCCGCTTACCTGAGCGCGTTCACCGGGTCGCGCGCAGGTCCGGTACAACAAAAGCGCGCGCAGCTGATTGCGCTGTTAGACGCCGTCACCGAGCAAATGCATCGATTGGAAGATGCCGGGGTTGACCTGGACCTCCCTGAGGATGTGCCTGAACACGGCCCAATGTTGCTCGATCCGCCAACACCCGAGGCGCACGGGCGTGTGCCAGCGCCGATCCATGATCTGCCGCTGCCCGCGACCAAAACACCGGTGAACACCATTATCTTCATCGACCCATCCGGACGCGATGCAGCCGCCTTGGGTATTGCGCTTGAAGATTGCGGTTATGTGGTTCAGCCGCTACTGCGCCTGGATCGCCAGACCGGGCAACTACTGGGTCAAGAAGAAGTGAAGGCGCTGATCCTTCCCGCTGCAGCACTGGACATCTGGAGCAAACTGGCGCAGCTCGATCCGGCGCTCGACCAGGCGCGGCGCCGCATCGGCTTATTTGTTGTTTCGCGCAGCGACGATCCGCGGCAGCGGCTCGCCGCCGCGAAGGTCAGTGCGGACGGCTATTTCGTTCTGCCCGCCGACGTCGACCAGCTCGCCCGCGAAATCGTCGCTACGCTCGCCGACCGACTCGATCCGTACCGCGCGCTGTTCGTCGACGATGATCTGTCGATGACGATGGTAGTCGAGTCGGTGTTGAGACGCTCCGGCATGGCAACGCGCGTTGTCCATGACCCGACCCGTGCGCTCGAGGCCATCGAGAGTTTCGATCCCGACGTCATTTTGCTCGATTTGCACATGCCGAACTTGAACGGGCTCGAATTGCTGAGTTTGTTTCGCGCGCATCCGAAAACGGCATTCACACCCGTCATACTCATCTCCGGCGACGACGACCAGGAACGGCGTTTCGAAACGCTCACCGCTGGCGGCGATGACTTCCTGAAAAAACCGTTGCGGCCAAAACACCTGGTCGCCGCGGTCGTGGGCCGTGCGCAGCGGGCGCGCTGGCTGAAACGTGCCCTGAGCGTATCGCGACGATGAACATCTACACGCATCAGCGTTGTCTCGATCACGACACCGGCGCCGGTCATCCGGAACACGCCGGACGCCTTGCGGCGATACTCGACGCGCTCCGCACGGAGTTTGCCGATGCTCTGACGTGGTGTGAGGCGCCGCTCGGCGACGAGGCGCAGGTGGGTCGCGCGCACGTTCCTGCCTTCATCGATCTGCTGAAACGCAACGCACCCGCTCACGGCCTGATTCGAGTCGATGCCGACACGGTGATGTCCCCGGCCTCGCTGGAAGCGAGCTATCGCGCGAGTGGTGCATTGTGTGCAGCCGTCGATGCTGCTGTCCTGCGCAACGAGCGCGGTTTTTGCGCCGTCCGTCCACCGGGACATCACAGCACTGGCAACGAAGCGATGGGATTTTGCCTGTTCAATCATGTCGCTGTGGCGGCGCATCATGCGCTCGCAGCACACGGCTGTGCACGCATCAGCATCGTCGACTTCGATGTACATCATGGCAACGGGACACAGGACATTTTCGAGAACGAACCGCGCGTGCAATTTGTGTCCTCGCACCAGTCGCCGTTGTATCCCGGCACCGGGCGGGCCAGCGAACGTGGCGTCGGCAATATCGTCAACGGTGAGCTCAGACCGGGTAGCGGCTCGGACGCATTTTGTGCGCTTTGGTCGAGCACCTTGCTGCCGGCGGTTGACGCGTTCGCACCGGAGCTGATCATCATTTCCGCCGGCTTCGATGCGCACCGACTCGATCCGCTGGCGGATCTGAATCTCGATGCTGCCGACTTTGCATGGATCACGACTGAATTGGTTCGCCTGGCCGAGCGCCACGCGCACGGCCGCATCGTCTCGACGCTCGAAGGTGGCTATTCGCTTGCCGCTTTGCGCGAAAGCTCGGTGGCGCATGTGCGTGCGATGATGCGTTGCCATCGCCTTCCCGATTAGCGCTCACTGGAGCACCCGCGGCTCCACCTCCAGTGTGATACCAAATCGTTCGAACACCCGCGTTTGGATGTGCGCTGCGAGCGCGAGGATTTCCGCTCCGCTCGCACCGCCCAGGTTGACGATGACCAAGGCGTGTTCGCGATGGACTGCGGCTCGCCCGAGTACGAATCCCTTGAGACCGCAGGCATCGATGAGCCACGCGGCCGATGCCTTGAATGCGCTTGCGTGTGGATAGATCGGAGCCAGCGCCAAGCCTAGAAGCGCGTCTTTTTGTGCCGCGTCCAGGATCGGATTTTTGAAGAAGCTGCCAGCATTGCCGAGCACCTCCGGGCGCGGCAATTTGCGCCAGCGGATGGCGGTGATCGCATCGTGTACGGTGCGCGGCGATGGTAGCGCACCCATCGCGGCCAGTTCTTCGCGTACACCGGGATAGTCGATGGTGAGGTCAGCCTGGGTCGGCAGGCGCAGGCGCAGGCGTGTCACGATTTCGTTCGGCTCTCGCTTGAAGCGGCTATCGCGATAGCCAAACTCGCAATCCGCCCGGCTCAGATGCTTCTGTTCGTGCGTCCTCAGATCGAGAATTTCAACTTGCTCGACGAAGCGCTCGAGTTCTACGCCGTACGCGCCGATATTCTGAATGGGCGCGGCACCCACGGAACCCGGAATCGCCGCCAGGTTCTCCAGACCGCACGCGCCAATGTCCACCGAGCGTTGCACAAACTCCGCCCAGTTTTCGCCCGCGGCGGCCTCGATCACTATCGAATCACCGCCGCGCTCGACGTCGATGCCGCGCAGATCTGGCGTCAGCACTACCACCTCAAGGTCGCGCGCGATGACGATATTGCTGCCACCGCCCAGCACTACCAGCGGTAGCGATCTGGCGGCCGCGAAATCCTGCGCGGCGAGCAATTCATCGGAGCAATTGGCGCGCACCAGGAAGCGCGCCCGGGCATCGACGCCAAAGGAATTCAGCGCCCGCAGGGGTGCCTGCTCAACGACGCGCACGAATCGCCTCGACGCACTCGACGATCAACGCCGGCCCGCGATAGATGAGGCCGGTATAGAACTGCACCAGTGACGCGCCAGCGGCAACTTTTTCCGTCGCATCGCGCCCGGATAGAATGCCGCCGACGCCAATGATCGGCAGCTTGCCGCCCACGCGCGCGGCCATGCCGCGCAGAGTCGCGGTGGCTTTGGCCATCAGCGGTGCGCCAGACAGGCCGCCGATCTCGCGCGCGAGCGGATGTCCGGCAATCGAGGCGCGATCAATGGTGGTGTTGCCGCAGATAACGCCATCGATGGCGCTCGACAGCAACACGGCAGCCATCGAATCCAGTTCCGCATCGGTTAAATCCGGCGCGACTTTGAGCAACATTGGCTTGCGCCCATGCAGCGCACCGAGGCGCTCCTGCGTCTCGCGCAGAGTACCGATCAATGCCTTCAGCGCGTCCTCATGCTGCAAATCGCGTAAACCCTGTGTGTTCGGCGATGAGATATTGACTGTGATGTAGCTGGCGCGCGCATACACGCGCTCAAGGCAGTACACATAGTCGTCGACGGCGCGCTCGTTCGGCGTGTCCTTGTTCTTGCCAATGTTGATCCCGAGCACGCCACCAAAGCGCGTGCATTCGAGGTTCTTTGCCAAAGCCTCAATGCCGCCGTTGTTGAATCCCAGCCGGTTGATCACCGCGCGCTGCTCGGGCAACCGGAACATGCGTGGCTTGGGATTGCCGGATTGCGCCCTGGGTGTGATCGTGCCGACTTCGATAAAGCCGAAGCCCAGGCTCGCCAACGCGTCGATATGCGCGCCGTTCTTGTCCAGGCCGGCCGCCAGTCCGACGGGATTCGGAAACTCGATGCCGAATACCCGCGTGGGCAGGGTCTTGGGTTTGACCGCCAGCAGCGGATTCAAGCCAGCACGCCAGGCCAGTTCGATGCTAAGTAAGCCCAAATCATGCGCGCGCTCGGCATCAAGGGCGAAAAGCAGCGGTTTGGCGAGGGAGTACAGCGACACGTGAGCGATCCCGATAGACTTCCGGGAATCTTATATCGCCTGGGAATGCTGGATGTCTGCCACCAACGCGCTTGGCGCCGATGGGCCGTTCAGCGCCGATCCGCTGTTTACGCCGCGCGAGCAACAATTGGCGATGGCCCAAGCCGTGGAACGCGCGTTGATCGAACGCTCGACGCTGCTCGTGGAGGCAGGCACAGGCACGGGCAAGACCTTCGCCTATCTGGTACCGGCGCTGCTCGCCGGCATGCGCATCATCGTCTCGACGGGCACCAAGACGCTGCAAGATCAGCTGTTCCATCGCGATCTGCCACGCGTGTGCAAGACCTTGCAGATCACTCCAAAAAAGGCGCTGCTGAAGGGTCGCGCCAACTACCTGTGCCTGCATCGCCTGGATCTGTCTGAAGAGCAGGCACGGCTCGCCAGCAAAGACGCGGTGAAAGAGCTGGCGGAGGTGAGGGCGTGGGCGCGAATCACTCGCGAGGGCGATCGGATGGAGCTGGATCGTGTGCCCGAGGACTCGAGCATCTGGCCATGGGTGACATCGAGTGCCGACAACTGTCTGGGGCAAGATTGCCCGCGATATGCCGAGTGCTTCGTCGTCAAGGCCAGGCGCAAAGCTCAGGAGTCCGACCTCGTTATTGTCAATCACCATTTGTTGTTCGCCGATCTGGCCCTGAAGCGCGAGGGCTTTGGCGAAATCCTCCCCGGCGCGGAGGCCTTCATTCTCGACGAGGCGCACCAGATCGGCGACGTCGCGAGTACTTTCTTCACTACGTCCATCAGTTACCGGCAGATCGTTGAGCTGACGCGCGATGCGCTGAACGAAGCGTCCCAGCAACAGGGCGCCTTGGCGTTGCTGCAACCACCCGTCGACGAGACGCAGCAGCGACTACGCGAGTTTCGACTGGCACTCGATCCTTTGCCGATCAAAGGCCCCTGGTGGCACGCTGCAGAGAGTGGCGAAGTGATTGCCACGCACGAGCGCCTGCAAAACGCGATCGCCGGGCTGTCCGGCGCGTTGGGCGAGCAGGCCGAGCGCAGCACTGGTTTGCAGAGTTGCGCGGCTCGCGCCGCCGACGTCGCGCTGCGTTTGGAACGCGTCGCCCAGCGCCAGGATGGAGAAGTGTGCTGGTACGAATTGTTCCAGCGCGGCTTTGCTTTGCACGCAACGCCGCTGGACGCCGCCGAGCCGCTCAAGTCGTATCGCGACTCCACACATGCCGCGTGGATCGCCACCTCAGCCACGCTGGCCGTATCCGGCCGGTTCGATTTGTTCCAACAGAGCACCGGGCTCGACCGCGCGCAGACACTGTGTCTCGATAGCCCGTTCGACTATCCGAATCAGGCGCTGCTCTACCAGCCTGCCGGAATGCCCGAACCGAACACCGACCGTTATGTCGAAGGTGTGGTTGCCGCCGCGATGCCCGTTTTGCGCGCCAGCGGTGGCCGCGCATTTTTGTTGTTCACTTCGCATCGCGCACTGCGTGAGGCGGCCGAGATCCTGCGCCTGACGTCGCCATTTCCGCTCTTTGTGCAAGGAGAGCGCCCGCGCCCCGCCCTGCTGGCCGATTTCCTCGCCAGCGGCAATGGCGTACTGCTCGGTGCGGCCAGCTTTTGGGAGGGTGTCGATGTGCCCGGCGACGCACTTAGCGTGGTGGTGATCGACAAACTCCCGTTCGCGCAATTGGGCGATCCAGTCATGGAAGCGCGCCTGGATGCGATTCGGCAGAGCGGCGGCAATCCGTTTCGCGACTACCAGTTGCCATCGGCCGTGCTGGCGCTCAAGCAGGGTGCCGGACGCCTGATCCGCAGCAGCCGCGATCGCGGTGTGCTGATGTTGTGCGACCCGCGCCTTGTCAGCAAATCCTACGGCCGCGAGTTTATCGCCGCGCTACCAGCGTTTCGGCGCACGCGCGTACTCGCGGACGTAGAGGCATTTTTCGCCACTCACAACGAAGATGCCAGGGCCTGATCCGACACGCCGAATCTGCATCGTGTTGTCGCGCACGTCACGCAGTTCTCACACCTTTTGGCCCTCTAATGCTCGCACCGTGATCAAAGGCGTGGACCGTGCTCAGAGCGATTGCCAGTCTCTTCTTCTACGCGCGTTTTTTCACACGGTTCAGTCGCGTGGGATTGCGCGATCGCCAGCGCTCCTGGCAGGCATATCCGGAGCGGCTTGACGGTCAAACATGGTTGGTCACCGGCGCCAGTGGCGGCATTGGCGCCGCCATTGCGCACGCCGCCCATACACGCGGGGCGCGAGTGCTCGCGGCGGCACGTAGCGAAAGCAAGCTGGCGGATCTGGTTCGTACGTGCGCGCAAGAAGCGGGCGAGAACAATGCAATCGTGCCACTCAAGGTGGATTTCTCCAGCGTTGCCGATACCCGGCGCCTGGTTCGAGGCCTGGTCGAACGCGGTGAGCGCGTCGACGTATTGGTGAACAATGTTGGTTTGTTATTGGACCGATTCGAGTTGACGACCGAGGGTATGGAAACCTCATTCGTGACGAACCTGCTAAGCCACTTCGTTCTCACCGAGGATCTTCTCGCTGCACACCGGTTCGCGAACGGCGCCGCGGTGATCAACATGAGTTCCGGTGGCATGTATGGCGCGCCGCTCAAGCTTGAGGAGATGTGCGCAACCACTGCCATTGCGCACGACGGTATGGCCGCGTATGCCCTTCACAAGCGCGCTCAAGTTGAACTGACTCGGGCATGGAATCAGCGCTGGTCAGGGCAACCGCGCGCCTATGTGATGCATCCCGGCTGGGTCGATACCGCGGGTGTGCGAACGGCTCTGCCCGCTTTTCGCGCAGTGCTGCGCAGCCACCTGCGCAGCGCCGAAGAGGGCGGCGATACCGCGTTATGGTTGGGCTCAACGCGGCCGGCGTTGAGTGCCGAGGGCGGCATTTGGCTGGATCGGGTACTCGATGCCGAACACGCGTTTTCGCTGACACGAAAGACACAGGCAAACGCAGAACAACTGTGCGAATTTCTGGCAGCCAAAGCGGCCAGCGTAGCGCGTTGAGCGCGCGGCGTTCGTTACGGCGAATTCGCCAGTTTTCGCAGGTTGTCGGCTGTGCTGGCGTCGGCCGGATAAAACGACTCCAGCGCCAGTTCGGAAAGCGTGATGTCCACGGGTGTGCCGAACACGGTCATGGTGCTGAACAACCTCAGTTCGCCGACCGGGCTGCGCAAACGGAACAGCACCAGCACATCGGGTGCTGGCGAGGCGTAGCCGCCAGGCTGATCTTCATCGGGCAGCGGCGCGTAACCACTCAGTTCCCGGAGCAGTTCAGACAGCTTGGTGTCGCCACTCATCGCGATCTGACGCCGCAGCCGCGACAACAAATGCGCACGCCACTCGCCCAGATTAACGATCGCCGGGGCCAGGCCTTGGGGATGCAACGTCAGTCGCAGCACATTGCAGTTGGGTGGCAACAATTCGGGCGCGACATTGGCCAGCAAGCGTTCCGCCATGCGGTTGGCAAGCACCAGGTTCCAATGGCGATCGACAACCACAGCTGGATTCGGATCGTGTACGCGTAACAGCTGCTGCAGCGCATCGATTGCTGGTTGCAGAGGCGCGGACACCAGTGCGTTCTCGGCAAAGTGCGGCGCAAAACCGGCGGCAAGCAGCAAACGATTGCGCTCGCGTAGCGGCAAGTCCAACAACTCGCCCAAATGCAAGATCAAGCCGCGACTGGGGCGAGAGCGTCCGGTTTCGATAAAACTCAAGTGGCGCGTTGAGATGCGCGCATCACCCGCCAGATCGAGTTGACTCAATCGGCGGCGCTGACGCCAGTCGCGCAACAGTGCGCCCAATTCAATGTTTTTCATTGGGCGATCTTAGCTCGGATCGCTGCTGCGACCCATTACCCAACAGGTAATCGACACCGTTACTGGCGACACCGAAGCTATCGCCACCTCATACGGAGTGTTCGCCATGTTCATGCTTTTCATGTCCCCATTGCTTCGATTCGCGTTACGTCTTGATGCCGCCGGCAGCTCCCTCGTGGGTGCGCTGACGTTGATTGGCAAGAGCTCGGTCGCGACCTGGTTGGGCGCGAGCGCTGCCACGACTTCCGCTGCCGGTTTGTTTATGTTGAGCTATGGTTTGACGATCGGTTGGTTCAGCACGAAACCGCGGATCGATACACGGTGGGTGTGGGTCGTCATCGCTGGCAACTCGCTTTGGATGGTTGCCAGCCTGCTGCTCGCAGGGTCGGACTGGATCCAGCCGAGTACCCCAGGCATCGTGTTGCTGGTTGGCCAGGCGCTTGCGGTGGCGGTCTTTGCCGGACTTCAGTACGTCGGATTGGGTCAATCGGCGGCGGTCGCACCATGAGACAGCAAATCGTGTTGGCAGCGCTGGCGCTGGTCGCGTTGATTCACTTGCTGCCGCTGCCCGGCGTGCTCGGGGCGACGCAACTGCAAGCGCTTTATGACCTCGACAACATCGACGCTACCTCGCTGCTGCTGCTGCGCCATCGCGCCATGATGTTCGCGCTCTTCGCCGCCCTGCTGCTGGTGGCGATGCGCAACGCGGTGCTGCGGCCAATCGCCATTTCTCTGGTACTGCTCAGCGACATCGGCTTTCTATGCATCGCGTTGGTGGGCGGCTTGCCAGACGCGCTGATGCCCGTCGTGATCGCGGATGTTGTCGCGATTGCATTGCTGGTAATAGCGGCTGCTGCGCAACGCAACCTGCGATCGCCATCGCCCGGCGCATCGCACCGGGCCTGATCCTTGAAGCGGCTCGCCAGTTGACGCAAAGCGCGCCATGTCTCAGTTGTCTCGCTTCAATGCAATGGCCTGCAAAGCACCTGCGAGCGCATGGCGATACTGATCGAAATGGTGCACATCGTCATGACCTGCGCCAGCGATAGCGTGCAGGCGCGCACTGGGGTGCATAGCGGCCAATGCGCGACCATGCTCCAGCGGAATCAATGTATCGCGGTCGCCGTGGAAAATGAGCACCGGGCCAGTGACGCCGAGCAGTGCAGCGTCGGTCCGTAGTGGATAGCGCACCGCAAACGGTGGCACCCAGGGATAGTCATGCCGCGCCAGGGCGACCATGCTGCGATAGGGCGATACCAATACCGTCAACTGTGGATCGATCTCGCTGGCCAGCTGGGCCGCCAGCGCGGTGCCAAGCGAGCGCCCATAGATCACGATCGGCAGGTCTTTGTATCTGGGCGCCACGGTATCCCATACCCGGCGCACATCGGAATGCAACTGCGCTTCGCTTTCGATTTCTCCACTGCTCTTGCCGTAGCCGCGGTAGTCCATCATCACCAAATCGAAATTCGCCTGCCGGTAGAGCTCCGGGTCGACGAACCACTCGCGCAAACTGCCGCCGTTACCATGTAGGAAAAAAACCACGCCGCTTGGCGCGTCCAGCCGCAGTTCGAGCAACGATAATCGTGCGCCGGAAACCTCGACGCTGCGTTCGAAAACCTTCGGCGCGATGGCTAACGGCGTATCTGGCGGCAAGACGGTGGGAAAGAAGAGCAGCCGTTCTTGCGTCCACCAGATCATCGCTACCGCAGCCACCCAGGCCATCGCTGGCAGTAGCAAGATCAGCAGCAATAGTCGACGGATGGAAGAAGGCAACATAGGCTCTTTCGATTCGATGGCAAAACCGAGCGATGCGGTCCAAATTCACGCAGAATGCCAGCACCGCACCGACGACGAACGCCGATGCTCAATGATTCGATCTCCTGGTCGGACTTCGGCCGAACGCTGCAACAGTATGGGCTGGTCGACATACCGAATGTACTGATCCCCGAGCGTGCGAATGCGCTTTACCGGGTATTGGCGGACCAGACGCCATACCGGCTTGCGTATCGAATCGATGGCCAGGATCTGGAAACCGATGTCGATGCAATCGCCGAACAGCACGCCCTGCAATCTCTGTCGACGAGCCAGCAGCGCTTTACTTACTTGTACGATGGTTACCACCTGGTTAAAGCGCATTTGGCGAACGATCGACGCGTGCCGCTGTTGCGCGAACTTTTGGAGTACTTCAACAGTCCCGCGTTTCTCGGCGTTGCGCGCACGATGACGGGCGATGCGGCGATTCGCCGCGTCGACGCACAGGCGACGCGGTATCGCCCAGGCCATTTCTTGCGGACGCACAATGATGTGCTGGAAGAAGAGCGCCGCCGCTTCGCTTATGTGTTGTATCTGACGCAAGGCTGGCAGAGCGACTTCGGCGGGTTGCTGGCATTCACGGATGAACGCGACGACGTGCAGTACGCAATCAAACCTACGTTCAATCGACTACTAATCTTCCGAGTACCGCACTTGCACCATGTTACAGCGGTCGGCGCCATGGCCAACGTCCCGAGGTTGGCGATCTCCGGTTGGTTTTCGCACTGACGCCTCTGACGGTGCGGGATCGGCATGCCGGCCCAGACGGCGAACGCCCAGCGGCTTGCCACGGGGCCCGACGGGACCGTGACGCGCTGCGGGTCAATTCGCTTTCGTGCACGCCGATGCCGGGCTTGGAATGCAGTAGCCGCGCTGCAAATCTCTCGTCTGTCGTTTCGAATTGCGTGCCCGCTCTTCGCGCTGCGCGACCGTCAGGCACAATTGGCGTCCAAGTCGACTGCCTGTCTTTGCCTCGCTCGTGCATACGATGCGGTGCTTGTTTCGAACGCGCAGTATTTTGTCCATGCGAATCCGGGCATTGCGCAAATTGCGCCGTTCCGTTTCGTCCAGATCGCCGAGCGACGCATTTTTCTGCGCGATCGACTGGATGGTGTCGAGCGCTGCATTGACCAACTTCATCTGCCGAGTCGAAAGCTTGCCATATTGACCAGAGCGCGCCAAGTCGACCGCGAGCTGAGCTTCGTCGGCGATTTCGTCGAGTTGCAAAGGCCGATTGGGATCCGTGATGGCGTGAGCACTGCTCACAATCAGCATCCAAAATAGAATCATCAGGGTACTTCTCATCGACAAACCCTCCCTTGGCGAAACTGCGTCGGAACCGTACGCCGATCGAAAGCCGACCGCGATGTGAGCCACCTTACGAACCGGTTCCAGATCCAATCGGTTGAAGCAGTTCGCATCGTGCATTTTCGCCGGGTATGCAATAACCCCGCTGGAGGTCGCGTGCCTGGCGTTTTGAATTGCGCGCACGCTCTTCGCGCTGCGCGACCGTCAGGCACAATTGGCGTCCAAGTCGACTGCCTGTCTTTGCCTCGCTCGTGCATACGATGCGGTGTTTGTTACGAACGCGCAGAATTTTGTCCATTCGGATGCGCGAATTGCGCAACTCGCGCCGTTCGGTCTGGTCCAGATCGCCCAGCGAGGCGTTTGTTTGGGCGATCGCCTGGATGGTATCGAGCGCTGCATTGACCAATTTGATCTGGCGTGTCGAAAGCTTGCCATACTGGCCGGAACGCGCGAGATCCACAGCAAGCTGTGCTTCGTCCGCAATCTCATCGAGTTGCAACGGGCGATTGGGGTCCGTGATGGCCTGAGCACTGCTCACAATCAGCATCGACAGAAAAATCAGTATGGCACTTCTCATGTTCAGGTTCCGGATTCACTCGCGCATTCTCCAAAATAGTACGCTGGTTTTGGCCTTTTGGGTACAAGGCGCCAGCGCAGTGGATATTGACCGCGGCGAGCTGGCGCGGCGTATCGCGCTCGATTTCCCGCATGATCGGGCGGCCACGCTTAAGCAACTGCGAGAGCACGTCGACGGCGGCAACGATGCCATGCTTGATCGCTACACTCAGCAGGGACTGTTGCCGTCACTGGTACTTGACGGGGAGCGCCGATGGTTCCACCGCGCCGTGCGCAATCTGCCGCTGATTGATGCCGATGCGGCACGTCTTGCCCTCAAGCCGGCCATTGATGATGGCCCGCTGTACGGGGCACATCCTCTGCATGCGCTTTGGCTCGCCGCCGGCGAGGCGGCGGGGGCGCGCCACTCGCTCGTTTCATTGGATCCGCGACGATTTGAGGTGACGCATCGTATGACCGTTGCCGCTGGCGCAGTACCAGCTGGCGAGACCCTGCGGATCTGGATACCGTTTCCACGCGAAGTCGCCGGGACGCAAGACCAAATCGAACTGCTGGCGGCATCGGTGCCTGCACGGGTGGCGCCGAACTCAGATCTGCAGCGCACGGTTTATCTCGAAACCGTCGCCCAGGAGAACTTGGCGACACACGTCTGGATTCGCTACAGGCTGCGGACGTACACGCGCGTTGCGTTGCTCGATTCCGCCGGGGCTGAGCAACCCCGCGTACCAGATCGAATGCGATGGGTAGCGGATCTGGAGCCACGGGCGCCACATCTGGTGGTGACGCCGGCGATCGCCCAATTTGCCGGCGCACCGGCCGATGACGACAGTTCTTTGGACATTGCGCGTCGCTTGTTTACGCAAGTGGCGGCCAAACCTTGGGCCGTGGCGCGCGAATACTCCACCATTGAGCATCTGGCAGAACATGCCTTGATGTCGCCTTCCGCCGACTGCGGCGAAAAAGCCATGTTGTTGATTGCGGCGCTGCGCGCGCGCGGAATCCCGGCGCGCTGGCAATCGGGATGGCAGCTCTCGCCGACCGAGTTCGATACGATGCACGATTGGCTGCAAGTGTGGTTGCCGCCCTGGGGATGGGTGCCGCTCGACCCGACCCACGGTCTGCTCACCAGCGAAGATCCGCGTGTGCGTCACTTCTATTTTGGCGGGATGGATGGTTATCGCATCGTGTTCAACGACGACTGGGGTCGGCCGTTTTCGCCTGCCAAACAGTTCGCGCGCAGCGAGACCGTCGATTCGCAGCGCGGCGAGGTCGAGTGGCGTGGTGGCAATCTGTACTTCGATCTATGGGATTACGAATTCGACTGGCGGGAGCTGCAGAAGGACAAATGACCGTGCCGCAATGACGCTTCAGTCCGGCAGCGTTCGCCGAATTTCCTGCGCTTGATCCCACACCGAAAACAGCACCTCGACCAGCTGCGGGTCGAATTTGCGCCCGGACTGGCCCTGAATAAAAGCCCTTACCTCGTCATCGCCCCAGGCGCGCTTGTAACAGCGGTGACTGCCAAGCGCATCGAACACGTCTACCAGTGCAACAATTCGCCCGGCCAGACCGATCCGATCACCTCTCGTTCCGCTCGGGTAGCCAGACCCATCCCAGTTTTCGTGATGCTCGCGGGCGACCTGAGCCGCGAGCTGCATCAGCGGGCGCTTGGACGCGCCCAACATCTGCGCACCGAGTTCGGCATGCGAACGCATGACGACAGACTCTTCCGGTGTGTGTGCACCCGGCTTGTTGAGTATCGAATCGGGAATGCCGATTTTGCCGATATCGTGAAGCGGCGCGGCAAAACGCAACATCGCGGCATCGTTCTGGTCCAAACCGCACTGCAATCCGATCAGCTCCGCCAGCAGACCCACTCGCCGCACGTGATTCGCCGTTTCCCGGGAACGCGTTTCGGCAGCGCCGGCCAGCAGATAGACCATCTCCAGCTGACTCTCGAACAGCTCTTTGTTGAGGTGCAGGTTCTCGAAGGCGATCGATACATTGGTGCAAAACAGCTGCACCAGGCGATAGTCCACCTCGCGCAGGCGCGGTGTTTCGCCCACGTACAACAAACTCTCGGTCGCATGGCTGTCGGTGAAGTGCAGTACGTAGTGATCGTCCGCAAACAAATTCTGCTTTTGCGAGAACGCCATGCGGAGCGAGTCAATCAAGTGTTTTGGCAACGCCTGATCGACCGTTTCGTTGACGAATTTTTCGTAGTCGCCGGTTGCTGCTGCGACCACCAACTGCCGGCTCTCGCCTTGCTCAACGGGTTTGCAATACATCGCCCCTTTCGCGAGGCCGACGACATTGCCGAGCTGGCCCAGCACAGCGGAAGCGAACTCGTGCGATTTCTGGTGCGAAAAAATATGCGCCGATGCGGCGATAACGCGTTCCAGTCCCTGGCGATTACGTTCGATCAGCATCACGTCGCGATAGGCACGCAGCGTTGCGTACATCATGGTGCGCAGCTTCTGGGCCGTCAGTTCCGTTTTGTCCTTGTAATCGTTGATGTCGTAGTTGGTAATGACTTCATGCTCGGGTGCCTGCCCTGGTTGACCGGTACGCAAGACGATGCGGACAAAATGGTTGTGCAACTCGCTGCGCACATACTTGACCAGATCAAGGCCGGCTTGATCCGACTCCATCACCACATCCAGCAACAACACGGCCAGATCTGAGCTTGCGCGCATCAGCTCGCGCGCCTGCGAGGCCGAATAGGCATGCAGGAACTTTAGCGGGCGGTCTTCGAACGTAAAACTGCCGAGAACCAGCTTGGTCACCTCGTGAACCGCCGGCTCGTCGTCGACCACGAGCACATTCCATGGCTCGAGCGACTCGACCTCCGCAGCAAATTGAAATGTCTCTTCGATTTCGACCATCGCCCTGCCCGATACGGTCTTGTCGAGCCGAAGTTACGCCGATGCAGAAGCGAAGTAAATCGAGGAAGCGTGATTGAGGGTCAATTTCGGAACACGCAAAGCCGCATGCCGCAACATTCTCACTTCCGGTGAGAATTCACGACGGCTGCAATGGCTTTACGCGCCTGCGCTGCCGCCAGCGTATCGCGCAACGGCATCTAAGATGTCTTGTTTGGCCGCATCAATACCTTGCCAGCCGCGCACCTTGACCCACTTACCTTTTTCGAGGTCTTTGTAGTGTTCGAAGAAGTGTCGAATGCGATCCAACGTGTGCTGTGGCACGTCATCGATCGTGTGCATGTGTGCGTATGCGGAGAACACTTTGATGATCGGCAAAGCGATCAACTTGGTGTCCTCGCCCGCTTCGTCTTCCATCGAGAGCAGGCCAATGGGGCGTACGCGGATCACCGAGCCAGGGATCAGTGGCAGCGGCATCACAACCAGTACGTCGGATGGGTCGCCATCACCCGACAATGTGCGCGGGATGTAGCCGTAGTTGCATGGGTAGCGCATTGGCGTGGTCAGTACGCGATCCACGAAAATCGCCCCGGAGGCCTTGTCGACTTCGTACTTGACAGGTTCCGCATTCATCGGGATTTCGATGATGACGTTCACTTCGTTGGGCACATCGGCGCCAGCGGGGACTTTTTCCAGGCTCATGGCTCGCTCTCAACCATCGGTTCGTGGTGCAGTATGCGGCGACGATACCTTTACGGCGCCACCTTTCGCTCGCAGAATCCAGGTTCGCATTCGAAAACGAGAGGTTGTGTCGTGGCAATCGTATCGCTGCCGATGGGCGCTCCATGCTGGTTCGAGCTGTCCAGCACGAATCCCGATGCGTCAGCCGTGTTTTACGGCGCTCTGTTCGGCTGGCAGGGCGAGGTTAACCACGTGGGAATGGGCCCGTACACCTTTTTACGCAATACCACCGGCACGGTCGGCGCACTGGCCGGTATGCCACCTGGCGTCGATGGGCCTTCGCGCTGGGCCGCGTATTTTGCAGTGGCCGACCTTGAAGCCAGCATCGCGAAAGCGAAATCGCTTGGGGCGAACGTCTTCATGGAACCCTTCGAGGCGCCAGGCCATGGCCGCGGCGTTTTCCTGGCCGATCCAGGCGGCGCCGTCTTTGCGCTGTGGCAATCGGCCACCAGCGGCGACGGCGACTTTGCAATGTTCGAGGAGAACGCCTTTGGTTGGGTCGAATTGGCGACACGCGATGTACCGGGCATGCGCCACTTCTATGGTGAGCTTTTCGGCTGGTCTTATAAGGAATCGCCGATGCCGAATTTTGCCGATCTGATGTATACCGAGTATTCGGCCGGCGATACGCGTTACGGCGGCTTTATCCCAATGACAAAAGAATGGGGCGACATGCCTTCTGCCTGGTCGCTTTATGTGGTCGTGGCCAACACCGACGAGACGATCGAACGCGCTGTGGAACTGGGCGGATCGGTCTGCGTGCCGGCGTTCGATGCCCCAGGCGTTGGCCGCATTGGCATGATCGGCGACCCGACCGGCGCGCTGACGTATGTGATCGCACTGTCAGCGCAGGCCTAGGCGCACCAGGGCCTGGCGCCATGCCAGCGCCGGGCCCCAATAACCCAGTTTTTGCAGTCGTTCTGGCAGCGCCGATAGATTCAATCGCTGCACCAGGACCATCAGGATGAGCGCAATCGTCATGGCGCGCAGCGCAACAAAGACCAGGCTCTGTTGCGGCTGACCGGCCCAAGCCAGTGCGCCTAGAATCAGCACGAGCGGCAACCAGAACGTAGGCCGGAGCAACTCGCGAAACGCATGGACCAGCGTCTGCCACCAGCGGCGATCGCCGCTCGGCACCATCAATCCGAAGGCCACGATGCGCTCAGGCGGCGCATCGAATCGCCGCCGCCATGCCATTGCGGTACCGACCGCCACGATCAACCCATGCGCCGCAACCCAGACGATCAGCAGCAAGGCCAATGGCGGCGCGTTAACGCCGATGAACCCTGCGGCTTCGTTAGCCAGCACCTTCAGCGCGACGATGAGCGCATCGCCCACCAGCAACCATTGCAGCAGCACGCCTT
Organism: Lysobacterales bacterium; assembly: GCA_022844165.1. Classification (GTDB taxonomy): domain Bacteria; phylum Pseudomonadota; class Gammaproteobacteria; order Xanthomonadales; family SZUA-5; genus JALHMH01. Next base: position 48,064 of record JALHMH010000018.1, on the reverse strand, counting down.
GCGAACAGGCCCAGGCGCCCATCAAGAACCCACCGAAGGCGACGGCTGCAAGATTCCAGCCGAGCAAACGCAACGCGCGCGAGTACAGCCAGCCTTGCATCGCGATCGCGATCATTGGACGGATTCGCTGTCCAGCTGGCGACAGGGACTTGATGGCCGCCGATAACAGCGCAATCCAGACCACGCGCCCGCGGTCGCTCATGGGTTCAGCAGCGCGTGTCAGCAGCGCTGCCTGTGCGGTGGCCATTCCCAGCCCTCCGAAAGGTACATTCGCACCGTGCACAACAGCGCCAGCGCTCACCTCAAGACCACCCGCAATAGCGCCGAACAGCCCAACGCGCTCGAAATCTCGATGCGCGGCAAGCACATCCACCAGCGACTGCGCGGCGTGGTGCGACGATACGTCGATCGACGTGTCGCCTTCAGCGTCCGCCTGGCGCTCAACCGACAAAACGACGACTGCATGTTCGCCCGCAACCGCCATTGCCGTCGCCCGCAGCGCTTCGCGTCGCACGCGATCGCCCCCGTAAAGCACGATCGTCAGTGTTGCACTCATCCTAGAGTCCTTGATGAAGCTGGATCTTGTCATTTGAGTCGAATTTTTTAGGAGCGGCTTTGGCTTTTGCAGCCCCTTAAATTAAGGGGCGCGCGAAGCGCGGGTTGTGGCAAGTTCGGTGTCTGGCGAAGCCAACAATGCTCGTTGGTCTGCGGCGAAGCCTCGCTAGAGTCCTTGATGAAGCTGGATCTTGTCATTTGAGTCAAATTTTCTTAGGAGCGGCTTTGGCTTTTGCAGCCCCTTAAGTTAAGGGGCGCGCGAAGCGCGGGTTGTGGCAAGTTCGGTGTCTGGCGAAGCCAGCAATGCTCGGCGGTCTGAGGCGAAGCCTCGTTAGAGTTCGATCACAAAATGCACGCCGCGCGCGTCGTAACCGAGGCGTTCGTAAAACGCACGGGCGGGTAAGTTCTTCTGATACGCATCAAGCGTCACCATGCGGCAACCGCGGCCGCGGGCAAATTCTTCGATCCATGCCATCAGCAATCGGCCATGCCCACGTCCCCGATATTCGTCCAACACCACAACGTTTTCGACGAAAGCCACGCGGCCACTGAACAAGTGTGTGCGCAACGAAATGCCAGCCATCGCTTGCAGCGTACCGCCCTGAAAGGCGCCGATGCAGAACCAGCCTGCCTGGCGCATCTCGGCACAGCGCTCGGCGATCTGTGCCGGGTCCTGGTGCGGCTCCAGCAGCAAGAACAAGTCGGGAATCGACGCATACTCTTGTTCCGTTAACCGCCTGATGCTGAGCGCCACGGCTAGATCATCCCAGTCTCGAGTTTCGCGGCCTCGCTCATCATGCTTTGATTCCAAGGCGGATCGAACACCAGATCGACGTCAGCTTGTGCGACTGTTGGGATCATTTCGATCTTGTTGCGCACATCGCTGATCAGCGTTTCGCCCATGCCGCAGCCCGGCGCTGTGAGCGTCATCTTGATCTCGACACGGCGCTGGCCGTCGTCCTCGGCAAACACGTTGCATTCGTAGACCAAACCGAGCTCAACGATGTCGACGGGAATCTCCGGATCGAAACACGTGCGCAGCTGCTCCCAGATCAGGGACTCGACATCGGCATTGGTCGCGCCATCGGGCAGTGTCGGCGCAGCAACGGGCGGTTTGCCGATTGCGTCGGCGTCGCTGCCGGCGATGCGGAACAGGTTACCCTCCACATACACCGTAAAGCTGCCGCCAAGCGCTTGCGTGATGTAGCCAACGCTACCAGCAGGCAAACTGACGGTCTCGCCGCTCGGCACCATCACGGCAGCGCAGTCGCGCTCGAACTTGACCGGTTCACTGGTACGGCTATACATCGTTACCTGGCTCTGGTTTGGTTTTGGGCACTGACGCTGAGCACAGCATAGCGTTGCGGCGGTCAATGCATCGCGAACGACACGATTTTTCGGCGGCGTCCGTATCCTGTCGTCTGCAATCGACATTCGCTCTTCGATGTATGAACCGGGCCGGCACGAATGCTGCCTTGCTCGTCACCACCGTTCTCGATGTCTGGTGTCCAGGCACAGCTGGCATCCGCGAAGCGTTCTCCTGCAAACGCTCCAATGCCCGCTGCAGCGTTCGCCCGCGCAGTCGGTGTTGTCCCCAATTCAGCGGCTTTGGCGCCTGGATCGCCAGGCTGTGCCGGGCGATCCAGGCGTCAGGCGTGTTACGGTCCCGGCGGCGGAATAATGCGTCGGCGCGAGATCAAGGTGGTGGTGCCAGCGGTGTTATTGCCCACGTTGCCATCGTTGCTGGCGCCTGCAGTGACGGTGGCGCTCAGGGTACCGCTGGCCGAGGCCGGCACGGTGACGACAATCGTCGCGATGCGCGTGGTGCTGGGTGCGGTTGCGCCTGGCCAGGTACAAACCACCGGGTTGCCGCTACAACTGCCGCCGGCGCCAGCGTTGGCCGACACCAGTACGGTTGTGCCCGGCAACGGCAGCGAGATGCTGGCGTTATCGGCATTACCCGGACCGTTACTGGTCAGCGTTGCAACATAGGTGAGCTGGCCGCCCGCGGACACCGGATCGGGCGCGTCGGTCAAGGTCACGCTGACATCGCCACCGCTCGCCGCGGGATTGACCGTATGCGGTTCGGTATCGGTGCTGCCACTGAACGAACCCGACGGCGCATAGGTTGCTGTCAGTGTGAGCGCGCCAACGGTGGTGCTACTCAAGTTGCACGAGGCGGTGCTGTTGGGCGCGGTACCGGGAAGCAGTGCCACGGGGCCGCAACTGATGGTGCCATCGCTCACCGTCACGCTGCCCGTGGGCGACACACTGCCGCTCGACACGGTCACATTCACCGCATACGGCTGACCGGCGGTGGAAGGATCGGGCGCATCGCTGGTGATGGTGGTCGTCGTTGCAATGGCATTGTCGTCATTCAGGATGGTGCCGATGCCATCAGGATCCGTCAGCGCCACGCCGCCGGTGATCGCACTCAGCTGTGCGAACACCGTTTCGTCAGTCTCCACGTCGTTATCGCCGTTCACGGACACTGTGAAATTCTGGGTGGTCTGGGCGCCGCTGAAGGTCAGCGTCGTCGGACCCACGGCTGTGAAGTCGATTGGCGCTGTAGCGGTGCCGCCAGCGATCGTCTGCGCGCTGACCGACTGCGTGAGCAGCGGATTGCTGCGCGTCACCGTGTAGGTCATCGACGTAGTGCTGCTGTTGCCTTCGCTGACGCTCACATCATTGATCGACATCGTTGTGCCCTGGCATCCCAAGACGCATGTGCGCCCGGACGATATCTGAATGGAATCGACGAACCAGCCCGTCGCATTGACCAGGTTATCCGTTCCAAAGCGCCAGCGCAGCACGATGTTCTGGCCGTTGGCGCTGAGGGGCAGCGTGACCTGCACCGTGCCGAAGGCGGTCTGTGTGCCCGTCCAGGCCGAACGCCCTGCGAGCGGATTGGTCGTTCCGAGGTCCGTTCTCAGCGTATTGGTGTAGCCGCCGGCAACGAAGGTACCGCCCGACGTGATGATGTCAGCGAAAGCGCCACCGCCGATGGAGATCTCTAACACGCCACCATCGAATCGATTCTCAGTCAAGAAGCGGTGGCGGAACACGAGCACCGATGCAGTCGGCCCGGCCGGAATGGCGACCGATGGCGAGTTGATCCGACTGTCGGAGGGCGTGGCGGGATTTGGCGTAAAGATCTTATTAGTTCCGCTGTCGCTGGGCAGCGTAGTTGTCGTCGTCCAGGTCGGGCCGCTGCCGAGCGGCAGCGACGCGGTCCAGCCAGCCGGCAAGGCCGGGGCAACCACCCCGTCGAAGTTCTCAGCCAACGGAATGTTGGCTACGCCTGTGATCTGGGTGTTCAAGCTCTGATCCTGATTCACGACGGCGCCACCATCGTTCATGCGCACGATCGGCGTGAAGCTGTTGCCGCAGACCAGGGCTGGATCCACGCGCAGACCGTGCGCACGAGCAACAGAAGCACCACCGGCGACGAGCGTGCCGTAGTTGACGGGCGTGCCCGAGGCCAGCGTGACGCCGCTCTGGTTCAGCAGTTGCACGTTCAGGTTGCCGGTGTTGGCCGTACCAATGTTTTGCAGCGCAATGCTGACTTCAAGGGTCTCGCCCGGATCGGGCGCCGTGCCGTTGGCAGGACAGGTTCCGCCGACGATCGTGGCCGTTCCCTGGATCACCGGCAACGACGCGGTCGCGCCGTTGTAGACGACCAGCGCAAAGTCCTGGTCCGTCGGGTCGGCGGCGCCGTCGTTCGGAATGCCATTCGCGGTGATGTTGGTGGCCCTGACGGTGACCAAAAATGGCGTACCAACCGGAAAGCCGGCCGGCAGGAAGACGCTTTCGAGGTTGTTAGCGATATCAGCCGAACCGCCAGGCACCGACAGTGCGCCCGAAAAAACGTTGCCTCGATAGGTTTGGCCAGCGATCGTAACCGTCAGATCCAAATTGTTGCTGAAGCTGTTTCCAGTGGTCGCACCCGGTGCGTCGGTCCACGCCAACGACACGCGGAACGGCCGCGATGCGTCGCTGACACTGCCGGTGAACACTCGCAATTCGCCCGTGTTGGCAAACGCTTGCGCTGCCACCTGGTCGCGAATGATGCGCGGCGTGGTGTCGAATGCCCGGCCGAGATCCATCAGGCCCATGCCTTGGTTATTCGAGTACAAGTTGTCGTTCGCGCTCACCCCGGTCATGTAGCGCGTGGTATTGGTCAAATAGGCCTTGACCATTGCCGGGCTCGGCGGTTGGGCGCCGGCCGGCAGACGATCGGACAGGTACGTCGGGTTGTTGAGGAACTGCTGGTACACCAGCGACGCGCCGCCAGCGACGGCGGGTGTGGAGTGGCTGGTGCCCGAGGAGGCCGTGTAGAACTGCTGGCCCAGCGGCCAGAAATCGCTGGCGCCAGGGCCGGCACAAACCCCGCTCGCGTCGAAACAGGCGGCTGCCGCGCCGTTGCCGGCATCGGAGTGCGTCGCTTGAAAGACGCCGCCGGAGACATGCGTACCGGGCGCGACGATGTCCGGCTTGACACGACCGTCGTCGGTCGGGCCGCGCGAGCTGAAAGCGATAATGTCGTTGAGGTTATCGGCGCCGCTGTCCGTGGTGCCGCATTGGTCCGCGGCGCCAAAGGGATGGACGTTCTCGGACGCGCCCACCGTGATCACGTTTTTGGCCGTTCCCGGGGCGCCCATCGTATCAACGCCGGGTCCGCTGTTGCCGGCCGCAAACAGCACCACCATTTGTTGGTTTCCGGCGTTGGCGAAGGTGCTTCCGGTGGGTTGGGCGTCGCGCGTGAGCGCGTCGAAGGTTTGCGATGTTGTGGTGTAGGCGCCGTTAGCGGCGGAACCCCAACTGTTGCTGCTCAGCCGCATCTGATCGTTGTAAGCGCGCGATTGCAGATTCGGCAGATTGGGGTTCGTGAAGGTACTGGGATCGAAAATCACGCTGCTGCCGATCCGATTGATGAACGGGTTGACGCCCAATCCATAGCGGAAACCTTGTGCGTCGGCATGCGGTGCCGCGGTTCGCGATCCGGTGTGGCCGCCGATGATGTGCGCGTTGAGATTGCCGTGGCCATCGCATCCTTGCAGCGTCGAACCCACGTTCGCCGTGCCTTCGAGGCGATTGTAGACAACGCGGCTGGTGCCGCCGATCGCGCCGGCGAGTCGCAGCCCAAAGTGGTTCGGTGTGGTGGTGGCGTTGTCGATGCCGCTGTCCGAGACATCGACGCCGAAGTTGGACGTGGTGAACTGCGCCTGGTTGAAGCCCCAGGTAGAGAGCAAACTGAAGTAGTCGCCTGGCGTCGGGCCGTTACCAGTGATATTGCCGGCGACGATCATGTTCTGGCGTTCGTCAAGCTTGGTAGGGGACACATAAGACTCGACCACTACGACATCCGGTCGCGCCGCGATCTCACGTAAGCTCGCGACGCTGAGCGGCAGCAAGATATTGGTGTATTCGAGAATGTCGTATTCGTTGATGATCCGGCCGGTAGCGCTGGTGGTGATGAGTGCGCGCGTTTGTACACTCATGGGCGTGTCGCGCAACACCTGTACTGTGTAGATGCCGCCTGGCGCAGGTTCGCCGGGGCGCAACGACTTCAGGTGCTGATCCGCTCCAACTGTGAGTTTGTCTTCGATCAACACCGGCCCTTGCCACTGCACGTAACTGGCCTCGCGGGCGAAGCGTTGCACGCGCTCTAGTTCCTTCGCGCCGCCTGCCACGACATAGGCATTGCTCGGCAGGTAGCCGACAATAGCAGCGCCGGTGGCCTGCAGAGCTGCGTACCACTCGTCCTTGATCGGGCCCGAAAACTGCACGATCCGTTGCCCGGACTCGCTGGCGTCGCGCGACCGCGCTTTGACCGCAGCGTCGGTGGTATCGAACAAGCGCTGCCCGATCTGAATCAGATTCTGGTAATCGACATACGTCGGCTCGGTGCTGCTCAGCGCTTTCAATGCACTCACGGCGCGCGCATCGACATCAGCCACCAGGAAGCTGCCATAGTCTTGGATGTTGTCCGCACCGATGGACTTGAGCGCGCCAAAGCCAACGCCGCTGACCATCAACTTGTGCTTGCCGCTGGCGCTGCGGTAATTGTCCGGGATCGCGAGGTCAGCGCCGGGCTCAGGTTTGGTGAGCGCGATTTGACCCCCTTTGGGCAGCGCCATGCGCGCGATCGGGCTTTTTGCCAATGCGCAGCTCAGCGCCCGATTGGCCGCCTCGGCACCCAGTATTGGCCCGTGCTGGCTCAATGACCACGGCTTCTCGGTGAGGAAAGACAACGGCTCGCTTTCGGTTTGCGCGCTTGCCCAGGACGAACACAATGCGGCAAGCGCCGCAGCCAACGTTACTGATCGCATAAATCCCCCTTCGAAGTTCAAACACCGCGGAACGTCCGGAACAAATCGGACGCAGGACGCTCGGTTCGCCGGCACCACGCGATACCGAAATTCGGTGCGGATGCACAGTGTGTGAGGAGCATAGATCGAAACGCCGAACGACTTGATCCCGGCAAATCGTTACTTTTCTCGCCCGGCGCCGAGTAGCGCAGCGCCTATTCGACCGTAAACCGCCCGATCTCGATGGTCTCCTTGCCCTCGCTCAAGCGCCGCGTGGTCACCGCTCGTGTGCTCGCCGCCGTCCCGAATCGCGTCTGGAATTCGAGCTGCAGCGTCACCGGCCCGGTGAGGCTTTGCCGCCGATCGCCGTAGTAGTTCGCGAGCACAACATATGTGCCCGGCAACGGGCGCCGGATGGTGAACACCTCTGGCCCATAGCCTTGCGTGAAATCGCGGCTGACGTGACCACCGGTGGGCGTTTCCGGGTCACTGTAATACGCCTTCTCGCCGCTCGGATCGACCACCCACAGATCGATGTCGGTGTTATCCGCGTCCCAGCTCAACACCACGCGCAATCCGACGGCCACCGGATCGATCAGCTCCGGCGCAATGCCCAATCGCGCGACGCTCGCTGTCGCGCCCGGCGCGCTTACCAGCACCTGATTCATCTCATGCAGCGCGATCAGCTCGATATCCGGAAATCGCCCATGCCAATCGCCAGTAGCGACCTGCCACAACAGATCGATTGCGCGGTGATGTTCGGGTGCTTGTTGGCGGTACAGCGCCAATGCCAGATCGCGATAACTCTGCGGTTCCTCGCCGCGCAACGCCAGCGCTTTTTCGAATTGCGGCACCGCCAGATCGAAGCGCTCCCACTCGCTCAGGCGATATGCGAGAACACGCACCAGCGCGGCGTTGTCCACGTCCATCTCGGCGAGATTCGACAGCACGCGCAGCGCTAGTCGATCCTGCTTCTTGCCGCGCAGAACATCCGCCACATCCAAGAAGAACGCCGGCGAACTTGCAAGTCGTTCCCGCGCCGATAAGTACGCAGCGTAACTATCGCGCGCCTCGCGGATCGCAAGAACATCGGGCGAGTCGGGCGTCCAGCCGGTCAGCTCGATGGTGGCGCGCACAGGCTCGAGCTCAGTCGCGCTGCCGCCGACGGCTTTGTTTTCGGCAAGAACGGGTTCCATCGATTCGGCGACGGCTGCAGCAGCCGGGGACGGCGGCGCCGCCGCGCGTGGTGCATCGGCCGCGAAACCGGCCGCCATCACCAGCTCTTCGCGTGGCGCACTTTGCGCGACAGCACGGGAAGACACCACATTCGAGTCATCGCGTTCGCGCGCCAGCTCATCTGCAGCCTGCGCCACCAACGGCATCGACTCGCGCCGCTTGCGCAGCGCCTCAATGGCCATCATCAACGCACTCGCTTCCCGCCGCCACTTTGCGGCCGAATCCGGCTCCGCGCCATCGCGCGCGAACCGCGACACCAACGTGCGCGCATCCGTCAGCAACGCCTGCGCCTGTTGAAAGCCTGCTGCAACATCCTTGATGTGCGTATTCGGCCACGCCGCCGATTCCTGCTCCGCGATTGGCACCAGCACGCTCTCCACATTCGGATAGCTCGCCGCGTGATAGGCCTTGAACGCCTGCCAGCGCTGAATCAACTGCGCGATACGCTGCGCGCGATCCGGATCGGCCGGCGTCTTCGGCAGCGCCGCCAGTTGCTGCAAGTACTGCGCGCGCAGTTCGGGTTCCCTGGGCTCGACGCGATAACGCACATAGTCCTCAACGCGATCGAGCACCAGCAGCGAGGTGCCCTCGGTGACCACGCCATAGCGCTTGCCGAGTGCGATCATCGCAGCGCGATCGGTCGGGCTGCTGCGACCCAACTCCGCCAATTGCGACTGCGCCCAGAGCCGATGCACGGTCTCGTTGAGATCGCTGTTCCCAACGCCGAATGCGATCGGCACCTCGGCACGCTCGCGGCCCTTCGCCAACGTCAGCGCCAGTGTGCCCTGCCCCTTGCAGCGCCCGTACCAGATGAGCTGCCCGAGGCGCGTTTCCAAATGCTGCTGCTCGCAATTGCCACGCGAGTTCATCCGCCACACGGCGCCCAGCAGCGCCGCACTGGCAGCGTCGACATCGCCATGCGCATCGACCACCGCCGCGCCGCGCGTAAGACGCTGCAAGTGCGCCGTATCGAAGCGCTGTGCGGCGTGCAGTGCGGTGGTGGGTACCGGCAGCGTCGCCGTTGCGGTGCCGAAGTTGCTCAGGCCGTCGCCGATGATCAGCGCCGCATCGCTGCCCGCCGGCAACGTCAGCGACCCATAGCTCGATCCGCCATCGAACGTCAGCGCTGCCAACGCCGCCAGCAGTTCCGGCGCTCGCCCGCCGCGCACGGCAAAGGTTTGCGGGGGATCGGCCTCATTGCGAAACACCACCAGTCGCACCTCCGCCGAACCGATGCGCTCGAAATAGCGCCGCAGCACCGCGTTGACGCGCGCCCAATCCTGATCGCGCGCGCTGGCGGAAGCATCGACAAACAACGCCAGACGTTTGGGGATCACCACATCCTTGACCGCCGGCGGCGCGATCAGCGCGACCACGCTGCGCCACTGCGGCTCGATCGGATCGACGGCTTCGACGATCTGGCTGCCCTCGCCCTTCGGAATGTCGAACTGCAAGCGCCGCTGCGGCGTCACATTCTCGCGCGTCAGTTCGGTAAACCACTCGGTGCCCGCGCGCTCGAACGCAAACTCCCCGCCACTCGGCGCGGCGCTCGCCAAAGCCGCGCGCACCCGCACCGTAAAGCGTCCCACCGTCTGCGTGAAATGCAGCGGCAGCTCATACCGCCAAGCCTTATCGCCATTGCTCATCACCTGCTCGAACGACAGTCGCACGCGTTTGCTGCCTCGCGCCGGAATCGGATAGAGCCGCGTGCGAAACACATTGCCCTGGGTGATTTCCGCCAGTCCCGGATCGACCTGCTGGCGCGTGATGTCCTCGAACGCCACCCGCGCCGTTTCCTTCTCCACCACGACACCCTCGCGCATCGCGCCGTTCACCTCCAGCGCGTAACCTGCCACCGTCTGACCAGCGCTCAACGGGAACACAAACTCGCCTTCGAGCACACGCGAATTCGGATTGTCGAAACGCAGCTCTATGGACGTGCGGGCGATGAAACCAGAAGTTCGGATGTCGATCGTCACATCGCCCAGTACGATGGGTTTGAGGTCCCCAGCGCTCGGGTCAATCCAGATCTGCGGCGGCGACTCGCGCGGCGTCGTTGGCGTCTGGGCGAAGGCTTGGAAAGGTAGCAGGAAGAGCAGCACGAGCAGGCGCATGAAGCGTCTCCGGTATGGGCGGTTCTTAGCGTAACGGGGACTTGGGGCGGGTGGGGTTTTTACCGCTTCGCACCAGCAGCGCGCCGGATTCAGGGCAACAGCTCCACCCGACAACCGCGCCGCCGCACCAGACTGGACGCCGGCGAGCTTGCGCAGCGCGAGCTGCGCGCCAGACTGAACGATTGGCGGCTGCGCCGCTAGAGAGGTTCTTTTGCGCCGGAGTGGGGCGAGAAAAGGCGGAATGCGGGTTTAGCGCTCGGCGCGTGAATGCGAGAATCAGACCTCAACCGAACGGCAAACACGACGACCCATGTACACCCTTGCCCTGTTGTTTCACTTGTTGTGCGTCATCTATTGGTTGGGCTCAGATCTGGTCGTCTACCTGGTCAGCAATCATGTCATCGACCGCCAACGCCCCGCCGCGGTCCGCATGTATGCAGCAAAACTGATGTTGTTGGCGGACATGATTCCGCGGACGTGTCTGGTGCTGATGTTGGGCAGCGGAATGGCGCTGGCGCAGGTAATGGGCTTTCTATCCATCGACGGCCCCGGGGTTGTCGCTGTGCTGGTGTTCTGCCTTGCCTGGCTGGTCATGGTCTGGGCCGTGCACCTGCGCGAGCATTCAGCGTTGGGCGAGCGCCTGCGTCGCTTCGACTGGCTGCTGCGAATCGCAATCGCACTGGGCCTTGTGGCGATGTTGATTCAGAGCATCCGCCGCGGTGCACCGTTGGCTGATCAATTCTGGCTGCAGGCCAAAGTCGGGCTATTCGCCGCGATTATTGTCTGTGGCCTCGTGATCCGCCGACAGTTATTGCCCTTCGGTCCGTTGCTGGCCAAGGTCGCCAACGGCCTCGCCACGGCGGAGGATGAGACGGCAATGCGCAGAATCATCGCGCAGGTCAAGCCGATTGTCTGGGTGATCTGGATCGCAATTTTTGCTGCGATGTGGCTCGGGATATCCAAGCCGATGTCGCTGGGCTGATTTTCTCGCGATGGCACTGGCGAAGACGTCGAATCTGCGCGATCTTCTCGCGGTCTTTGGCCCTCGACCGACTGCTGTGAACCGCATCCTCCTGATTCTTGCATTGAGCTGTTTAACCGGTTGTGTGTCGCGACCAACCGTACTCGGCGATGCCGAACCGGTGGACCCTTCCGAGGAGCGGCCCGCGATCGTCCCGCCGATGCAGTCTGATCGCGGCAGCGGTGCGACCTGGATCGAACGCGGTCCAGCGCCAACATTTTCGGCGCAAGTCAGAGTCCCCCGGACAACGAAGTTTCGGGCGCTGTGCACGCGCTCGCGCCGCACCCAACGAATGCGAACATTCTCTATATCGGCGGCGTCAATGGTGGCGTTTGGCGAACCAACGACGCGCTCGCCGCGCGTCCGAGTTGGGCGCCGCTGACCGACGGGATGCCGTCGCAATCGATCGGTGCCATCAGTTTCGACCCGACCGATGCGACCTCACAGACACTCGTGGCCGGTCTTGGCCGCTGGAGCAATTTCGCGCAGCGCGGCGACGATGAGATTGGCGTGTACCGCACAACCAATGGCGGTCTGAGTTGGACGCTGCTCGGCAGTACGGATCTGCTTGGTCAGAAACTCGTTGGCGTGCAAGCGCGCGGCGCAGAGATCTTGGCAGCGTCGTTTGGCGGCGGCTTGTTCCGCTCGTCGGATACGGGTGCGACTTGGACCAACGTCTCAGGCAGCGTCTTGCCCACCGGCGGCATCCACGATTTGGTCGTCGATCCGGCCAATAGCAACCGGCTCTACGCCGCAGTGCGCAACGGCACTGTGCATCGCAGCGAAAATTTCGGCGCGACATGGACTGACATCACCGCCGGGTTGACCGACGTGGCGCCGGCGAATAGTCGGATTCGTATCGCAGTTGGGCCTGGGCAGAGCGTCTTCGTCATTGTTGTCCAGGCCGGGCGAATTACTGCGTTGATGCGCTCGCCGGATCGAGGCGCAACCTGGGTTGCGCTCGATGAACCGAACATCCACCCCGGAGGCCAGGGCGGTACCAATACGTCGATCGCCGCCGATCCGCTGGATGGGAATGTGGTTTACATCGCTGGGGACCGCATCACAGCCAGCCCGTTCACAGGCAGTGTGTTTCGCGTTAACGCAGCCTCGACGCTGGGTGCCCAGGCGACTTCGGTCGTCGACGGCGGTGCGAACAACACGGCGCCCCATGCCGACAGCCGTGCGATGGCGTTCGATGCCGCCGGAAATCTTCTGCAAAGCGACGACGGCGGCGTCTATCGCTTGAGCAACCCAGGCGCCTCCACGCGGGCGTGGGTATCGGTCAACGGAAATCTCAATGTGATGGAGGTGCACGATCTGGATCACGACAGCGTCAGTAACATCCTGGTGATCGGTACCCAGGATAACGGCACGCATATGCAGGTCACGGCGGTCGATCCGCGATGGCGCTGGATTAACAGTGGCGACGGCGGCGATGTTGTGATCGACGATCGCGCGCGCACGCCGGCGAGCAGTTTCCGCTTCATTAGCGCACAGAACCTCGGCGGTTTTCGCCGTGCCGCGTTTGATATGACGAACACGCAGACCGGGAATTTGGGGATGCCGAACATTGCCGACCCGCAATTCGTTACGCCCACCGAACTGAGCGCCGCAAATCCATCGCGATTGTTGGTCGGCGGGGTCAATACCATCTATGAATCGACGAACGCCGACAGCGGCGCACCGACACTCACGTCGCTCGGCGGCCCTGGCGCTAATCGCAACGCGATGGCTTACGGTGCGACGGCCGCACCCGAAGTTGCCTACGTCGGTCGCAGCGCAGCCGTGCATTACCGCGCGCCGGGAACGGCCACCTTTGTGGTCACTTCGGCCTTGCCTGCTGGTGCTGCTACGATCACTGACGTGGCGATGGACCCAGCCACCAGCAACCTGGTCTTCGCGATCGATGACAACCAGGTGTTTCGCTCAACGGACGCCGGCGTGACCTGGACCGATGTCACCGGAAATCTAGGCGCGATCTCGTCCGTCGACTTCCGCACGATTGAGTTTCTCGCTGGCCGCGGGGAGGTCGCACTGGGCACACGATCGGGCGTTTACACAGCGGCCGTCGATAGCGCTGTCTGGTCGCAACTCGGCAGCGCGTTACCGGACGTATTGGTATTCGACCTGCGCTACGTGCCATCCACTCAGACGCTCTATGCAGGCACGCTGGGCCGTGGCGTCTGGTCGCATACCTTCGACAATGACGGTGTGTTTGCGAATGGCTTCGAATAACGCGTGATCGGACGCGCCGCCGCTCCGTGGCGGCGCTACAGCGCTCGCCCGCGTGTCTCTGGCATGAGAAAAAAGGCCGCAAGTGCGCACGCAATGGACAATGCGATCGAGTAGTAAAAGCCCGCATAGGGATCGCCAAAGTGTGCGCCGATGGCCGCGGTGGCCAGCGGCATGAAACCGCCGAACCAGCCGTTGCCCAAGTGGTAGGGCAAGCCCATCGCGCTGTAGCGAATGCGTGTGGGGAACAACTCCACGAGATAGGCGCTCGCGGGTGCACACACCAATGCGACTGGTATCGCAAGCAGCATCAGCCAGGCGAATGCCGCGCCGAACGAAAATGGCGCTGCGGCCGCGCCCAGACCCTTGAACACCGGCATGATCAGTAGCGCCGACAGCACAAAGCCACCAATCACCACCGGACGGCGACCGATACGATCGGCGAGCCAACCCGCAGCGGGAAACAAAGGCGCGCTGGCCGCGAGCACCGCCGCCATCACGCCCGAAGCGACACCCACGTCAAGCCCCAGTGTCGATTGCATGAACACCAACGGGAAGAACTGCCCGGTGGTCCAGACCACGCCTTGCGCCATCGTCAGCGTGAGAATGGCAAGACCCATCGAGCGTACGTGTTCGCGACTGGAAAACGCTTCCTTCAATGGCGATTTGGAGAGCTGCCCGGCCGCCTGTGCGCGTGCAAACAACGGCGACTCGTGCAGCGACAAGCGCATGTAAATCGACAGCGCAAGCAGCAGAATCGACAGCAGGAACGGCACCCGCCATCCCCAGTCGTTAAACGCCTCGGCGCCGAGCGCGGCACGCACGCCGCCGATCACCAACAGCGCTAACAACAAGCCCAAGGTTCCCGTACCCTGGATCAAACTCGTGTACAGCGCGCGATGCCGATCGGGCGCGTGTTCCGCGACGTACGTAGCCGCACCACCAAACTCGCCGCCCACCGCAAATCCCTGCAGTAAGCGCAGCGCGACGAGCAGCGTGGGTGCGAGCAGCCCCACCTGGGCATAGGTTGGCAAACAACCGATCGCAACGGTCGCGCCGCCCATCAGCGAAATCGTGATCAAGAACGTCTTCTTACGCCCGATCCGATCTCCCATACGCCCAAAGTACAGTGCGCCCAGCGGCCGCACGATCCAGCCTGCGCCATAGGCGGCGAGCGCTGCCAACAGTCCTGCGGTCGGTTGATCTGAAGGAAAAAACTGCGCGCTCAGAACCGCAACGAGGCTGCCGTAGAGAAAGAAGTCGAACCATTCGAAGACCGTGCCGACGACCGCAGCCGCCGTGGCGCGTGGGGCCTGATGCATCCAAATGCTCCTGTTTCGCCAATGCCGCACATGTGCAGGATAGCGTTGAGATCCAGTGCAGCGGTTGTCGCTCAGTGTCCGTCAATTGGGACTTCGGGCTGCAGGCGTGTTGGTTGCCACCAGGCCTCATGCAGCGCGATAGGCCTCTTCGATCCAGTTAAACAGCTCGCTGGATGCGCAATTTGAACTGACTCATCCTTCAGTCGCACGCCGCCTGTCTACGACTTGCTGTTCATTCCGATTTTCGACTTCTCTTTCCGTGACAGAGCCAATCGCGCCCGGATGATTGCGCTGGACGCGATTCCGGATCGAAGCCAACACAGCCAGCGCTGCCGATCATCAATGCGCCGCATCCCAGTGCCGGCCAGTGCCGACGTCGACGAGCAGCGGCACTTTGAGCGTAGCGGCGGCTTGCATACGGTCGGCGATGCCGGTCTTGAAGGCATCGATCGCATCCTCGCGCACCTCGAACACCAACTCGTCGTGGACCTGCAGCAGCATCCGCGCTGCGTCATCTTTGTCTGCGAGCCAGCGGTCGAGTTCGATCATCGCGCGCTTGATGATGTCGGCGGCGGTGCCCTGCATCGGCGCATTGATCGCGGCCCGCTCGGCGCCGCCGCGGGCAGCGAAGCTCTTTGCAGCGATGTCCGGGAGATACAGGCGGCGGCCGAACACGGTTTCGACATAGCCCTTGGCGCGCGCGGATTTGCGCGTTTCGTCCATATACGCGCGTACGCCGGGATAACGCTGGAAATACAGATCGACGTACTGCTGCGCCTGGGCGCGGCCAATGCCCAGTTGTTTGCCCAGGCCGAAAGCGCTCATGCCGTAAATCAATCCGAAGTTGATCGCTTTGGCGGCGCGACGCTCATTGCTGCTGACCTCGGCCAGACTCTTGCCGAAAACCTCGGCCGCGGTGGCGCGATGAATATCGGCGCCTGCGCCGAATGCGCTCAGCAGGCCCGTATCGTTCGACAGATGCGCCATGATGCGCAACTCGATTTGCGAGTAGTCGGCGGCGAGCAAGACCCAGCCGGGCGGTGCAACGAAAGCCTGGCGAATGCGCCGGCCTTCGGCGGTGCGGATCGGAATGTTCTGCAAGTTCGGATCGGATGAGGACAATCGACCGGTGGCGGCGACGGCTTGATGGAAACTCGTGTGTACGCGCCCGGTGCGTGGGTTGATGAGCTCCGGCAACTTGTCGGTATAGGTACCTTTGAGTTTCGCCAACGAGCGGTATTCGAGGATCTTCTTCGGCAGCTCATCGACATCGGCCAGATCTTCGAGGGCATCTTCGTTGGTCGACGGCGCGCCCGACGGCGTGCGCTGTTTGATCGGCAGGCCACGTTCGACGTACAACACCTGCGCCAGCTGTTTTGGGGAGTCCAGCGAAAACGGATGTCCAACCAGTGCTTCAGCCGCCATAGCCAGCTGGTGCATCGCTTTACCGAGCTCGTTGCTTTGTTGCCGCATCAACGCGGCATCGATTAGTACGCCACGTCGTTCCATGCGCGCCAGCACCGGTGCCAGCGGCATTTCGATGTCTTCGAATACGCGCTTCAAGGCGGGCGTCTCTTGCAGCTTCGGCCACAAATGGTGATGCAGGCGCAAGGTCACATCGGCGTCTTCCGCGGCATAGTTCATTGCATCGTCGAGCGCCACCTGCGAGAAGCCGATTTGTTTCGCGCCTTTGCCTGCAACCTCTTCGTACGCAACGGTCTGAATGCCCAGGTAATGTTTGGCGAGCGCATCCATATTGTGCAGCGTCGCAGTCGAGTCGAGCACGTAGGATTCGAGCATCGTGTCGTAGCGGAACCCGGCAATGTCAATGCCATAGCGCGTTAGCACGTTGATATCGTACTTGCCGTGCTGCGCGATCTTGGTCTTGCCTGCATCTTCAAGAATCGGCTTGAGTGCATCCAGCACGCGCTTGCACTCCAGTTGTGGCGGTGCTCCGGGAAAATCGTGCGCCAGCGGCAGGTAAGCCGCATCGCCGGGTGCAACGGCGAAAGAGACGCCAACGAGTTCCGCCTGTTGCGCGTCGATGCTGGTGGTTTCGGTATCGAATGCGAATGCATCCGCTGCTTGCAGCTTGGCGATCCACAGCTGAAGCGCCGTCATATCCATGATCAGCGCATAGTGCTTTTCAATCGGTTTGGCGACCACTTCCGGCTTCGGCGCCGCTGCGGGCGGTCCGCCGATTTCATTGAGCGCCTGCTTGAATCCGTATCGGAAGTAGAGTTCTCGCAACTTCTCGATGTTGGGCTCGGTGCGCTTCAAGTCGGTCACGCCGACCGGCAGTGCAACGTCGGTCTTTACCGTCACCAACTGGCGATTGAGCGGCAGCCGATCGAGTGCCGCGCGCAGATACTCGCCGATTTTGCCGGAGACCTCGCCCGAGCGTGCCATGACGCCCTCGAGCGAGCCGAATTCTGCGATCCATTTGGCAGCGGTTTTTGGCCCGCACTTCTCGACACCAGGAACGTTGTCGACGCTATCGCCCATCAGCGCCAGATAGTCGATGATGCGCTCCGGCGGAACGCCAAACTTCACGGCCACACCAGCGCTGTCGAGCGTCTCTCCGGTCATCGAGTTCTGCCAGCGAATCCCGGGCCGAACCAATTGCGTCAAGTCTTTATCGCTGGTGGCGATGACCACTTCCTGCTGCGCGGCCAGTCCTTGCAGCGCGAGTGTTCCGATCACGTCGTCGGCCTCGACCCCGGACTCGCGCAGTATCGGTACGCCCAGCGCTTCGACTAAAGTCAACAACGGTTCGATTTGCGCGCGCAAGTCTTCCGGCATCGGCGGGCGATTGGCCTTGTACTCGGAATACAGCGCATCTCGGAAGGTCGGGCCCGACGCATCGAACACGAAGGCCAGATACTCCGGTTTGGCCTCGCTCATAATTTTACGCAGCATGTTGACCACGCCGAACAGCGCGCCGGTCGGTTCACCGGCCGAGTTGCTCAGCGGCGGTAGCGCGTGGAACGCGCGATACATGAAACTTGAGCCGTCGATCAAATACAGCGTAGCCATGAGCGACATCCGGTCATCGAGAGGCTGACAAGACTACGCGTTGCGCCGTTCGTGCGGAGCAGGCGCGCCGATTCGGCGCGCAAAGGCGCGGCACTTACTCGAAGTTGTCGGCGAACATGAGTCCGCCGTTCGCCTGACTCCAGCGCTGCAGCAAATCGATCAACGCTTGTGGCGTATTGGTAGCCGCCGATTGTCCAGACTGGCCGGCACGGTTGACGCCGTGGCAACCATCGCAGGCACGGATTTCGCCCGGTTGCAGCGTCAGCCAGAATCGCTCGCGGACGACAGGCGTTCCGCCCGGATCGGTGGTTTGCCAACTGAGCGCCCGACGTGTCGGCACAAACGAAGCGGACGAGCCGTCGCTAAAAATACCGACGCTGCTCGCCGGGCCGGTGGGATTCGGGGGATTGAGCGTTGCCGGCAGACCGTGCATGAAGCGCGCCAGGACGCGACGGCCTGGATCTGGGCTGGCCGCGCCACCGATGCCCCGCACCTGATCCCCTTGCACGAGTTGAAAATGGCGTATGTCGTAAATCGCACCGGTACCGGGCAAATGACTAACGCCGCCGGGCACACGAAGACGGAACGGCTGTTGGCGGTCGGCATCATCGCGTGCGGTGTTGTTGCGCACCGTGATCAATCCCAAATTCTGTGCGCGCAAGAAGGCCTTGAACGTGCTCGGTGCAACGCCGGCAGCCGCAAACGCGGCGGCTTCGGGCGCCGCGAGCGGCGGTTCGCTTGTCAATGGCGGCACCGTTCTGGCGCGGACTTCGACCGGGCTCAACTCCCAGAGTTCGCCACTGTAGCTGACCGCAACATCTGGGCTCCACCAATTCACGGTCTTGTTGATGCCGTTGGTCAACGGCGTGCCCGCCGTCAAAAAGCCGCCCACGCCATTGACCATCCGTTTGAGTCGGAAGCGGTAGTTCGGCTGTGGTGCTGTATTGGTGCCGACGTTGGCGAGGCCGCCCTGCTCGCTCGTGTGCGCGACCACGATGCTGCCGTCGCTCAAGTAAATTGGATTGCGATAGTGGCCGCTGTGATCGGCCGCTGGCGCTGTGCCGAAGGTGCTGCGCGGCGTCAAATAATCGATCACCACATCGTCGGGGTTGACGCTCGGGGCTGCATCGAACCGCAGCAGTTGCCCCGAGGCTGCGGTATTGAACTCGGGCGCGTCGATGGCGAGATAGCGGCCCGGCGTGTTCGGGTGTTCGCTGATCTGGAACATGTTTTCGATGCCGCGCGGATTGGTGCGACCGCTGATCTCGGCGATGAACTCGCGCAAGTTGTTGTCGCTCGAAAAGCTGCGGTCGAAATACACCTGCAGCTCGTGGCGGCCCAGGTGATTGAGGAACTCGGCGTGGGTGCCATCCTGACGCAGCTCCCACGGAAAAAAACTGTTCAAACGGTGCCCGTTGACGCCCGACCCCGCCACAGCCAGTCGCGGTTCGGGAAATACCTCGCTGGGCACCGATGTGGCGGCATTCGCTGCCTCGGAAGCCCAGTCGAAGTTTTGGTTGCTGGGAACTTCGGCCTGTTGGTCGCGTTGCAGATGATCCCAGCGCGTGAACAACAGTCGCCCAAAACTATCGACAAAAGCATCAAAGTCGCCTGAGGGCGAATGGTCGAGTAAGGTCAATGCGCCGTCTGGCGCGAGGCGCCAAAGACCCGTAACCGTTTCGGTGGACTCGTATTCGTCGTGCTGCGGATACAGGTGCGCCGAGCCATCGCGGGCGCGATCGGAGGAGAACACCAGACTGCCGTCCGACAAAAAGGCGGGCATCACGTTGTTGTACGGCGGCTGATTCGGCACCAGCGTGATCGATGCCGTTTCGCCCTGTCCCAAACCCGTCACAACATACATTTGCCAGCGAAACGAAAGTTGCTGGAACTGATTCGGCGGTGCACCCACGACCATCGAAAACACAGCGCGCTCGCCGTCCCAATGCATTGCGGGGTCGCGCACGGCGATCGCCCCCGTGCCCTGAAAACCCGCATTGCCGAAACCAGCCTCGGCGGTCAGATTTCGCAAGCTGCCGTCGGGATAGCGTATCCAAAGATCGCCTCCGCGCCAGACGCTGCCCATGTCAGCCAGATGATTGGCGAAAGTGCTGCCGACGGCGGCAAAATCGACCGGCACCGGCACTTGCGTGACGAACAAGATGGGATGCGGTGTCGCCTGGGCGGCGACCATGGTCGGCGCGAGAAACAACAGCAATGCCAATGCGCGCATGACGCTCCCCTGTTCGATGAAGATGAATACGTGAATTCTCTCGCGCCAGGGCCATGACCGCTTTTGCGCTCCATCACGTTCTTACAGAGAATGCGCCGAGATGAAACGAACGAACGCCAACCGGAGACAGATATGCGATTTTTCACCGCCATTCTGCTGAGTGCCGCTGCTGTGACCAGCTCATCCATCCAAGCCCAGGACGTCGCCGCCGCCGACACTTTCGAACGAGAGGTCGCCAAGTTGCTGAAGGCCAGCCACGCCAACAAGCGCGGTGTCGTGGTTCACGTCGGTGGCGAGTCTATCGCAGGCGTCGTCAAAGCGATTGGCCCGGACGCCATCGTGATGGCCAACCAGCAATACAACAGTATTGTCGTGCGTCGCGAAAAAATCGATGCGGTTGAGGCGAACTGAGCTGGTCCGCCTTTGCCGCATACCGATAAGCTCGCATTGTTGAGGCACGGCGTTTCGGGGTGAAGCGCTCGAAAACCGGGTCCGGCTTGTTCATCGACTCTCAGCGACGGTGCGCCAGCGCGCCGCGCGTGCTGCCAGAAGCGCGACAACAACATCAAGCGCGCGGGCGTTGGCCGGGCCCGCGACATCGATGCGCCGGCCTTTGCCGTGATTGCAGCGCGCGCATGCCAGCGCCAGATTGCGAAGATCGTCGGGTGAGACGAAGGCGCGGGTCAACACGCGCGCCGCCGGGCGTTTGAACCAGGAGCGCGGCACAATATGTTCGAGTGTGGTGCCAGGCCACGGCGTGCCGTCCGGGGTCAAACCGACGGGCGTCTTGCAGTGCAGGCATTTGCTGCGCCAACCCTGTGTATCGAAAATCGCGTGCGTATCGGTTGTCGCCACTTCGAGAAGCAGTCGTTGTAAGCGTGCTTGCATACGTATCGATGATACAGTGCAGGCACTATTGTGGCTGCGATCACGTATGCGCACTGTCTATCAGGCCGAGAATGTCATCGACGCTCAACTCGTCAAGGACGCGCTCGAATCAGCTGACATCCCGGCGTTCATAGTCGGCGTGGCACTCACCGGTGCGATGGGCGAGTTACCGGTATCTGGGTTGATCGAAATCAAAGTGCCCGACAGCGCCGAACCACAAGCGCGATCGGTTGTCCAACGCATCGATGCCTGGCTGAAGGAAGATCGCGATGACGGATTCGAAGGTGAGCTGGCGTCGGTCTAAACGCGTCGTACTGATCGCCACGATGCTCTGTGCCGGGGGCTGCGAGCGGGAAACGCCATCGCCGGCGCCGCAGCCTATTGCTCCGGTCGTAGCACCGGAACCTGCCGAGCCGGCTGTGGCGACGGTAGCGGCAGCGCCGCCATCGGTCGCGGCGCCACCGCCGATTGCCGATACTGCGCTGGCGCCGGCCCCCGAAGGCAGCGTGTATGAGATTCCCGAGGGCCAACGCCGCGAATTCGAGATCAGCGCACGAACAGCTGAGGCGAAGAAGGCTCTGGCGCTGGCAAACAACGCGGCCAACCGCCAGTTTGAGAAAGAAATGAAGCTGTGCATGCAGGTGCCGGCCGATCAGGCCGACAATTGCCGCACGGCGGCGCAAACCAACCATGAGGCGATGCTCGCCGCCGCTCGTGCGGATCACGATGCGGCCATTCTCGAGGCTGGGCAGGCATGGTGAACGAGCCGGACTCAACACCGGAGCAGACCGCGGAGACCTTGCCGCCGCAACTGAAGATCGCGTTTCCAATCGGTCATTTCTATTCGCCGATCGTCGATCCAGCCACCTTGAGCGAGACACTGTTCGCGGCTCGCCGCGATTTGGCAGGAATCGACTTCCAGCACGAACGCCATCGGCAAATCCTGCGGGAATGGTTCCCCCTTTACTTGCCGGATTACGACTATCCGGACGAAGGCGATGTGCACGAGCCAACGTCTTACTTCCACAATAACGACCAGTTCAGCTGGTTGGATCCACGCGCGCTCTACGTGATCCTGCGCCATCTCCGTCCACGTCGGATCATCGAAGTCGGTTCTGGCTTTTCATCTTTGTTGATCGCTGATGTCGCACAGCGATACCTGCCCGGTTCTCGGTTCTGTTGCATCGAGCCCTACCCGCGCGCTTTCTTACTGCGCGGGGTGCCGGGTATCCATGAGTTGCTTGTCGAGCGTGCTGAGAACTTGCCAGCCCAGATCTTCGAAGGACTTGGCGCCGGCGATGTGCTGTTCATCGACAGCTCGCACGTCGCCAAAACCGGCAGTGATGTGAACTTCTTGTTCTTCGACGTACTGCCGCGCCTGGCGCCAGGTGTGTTGATCCACGTGCACGATATTTTTCTGCCGCTCGAGTACCCCAAAGTCTGGGTCATCGACGAGAACCGCAGTTGGAATGAACAATACGTCTTGCAGGCCCTGCTGATGTACTCGACGCGCTTTGAGGTGCTGTTCGGGTCTGCCTATGCGGCTGCGGTTCTGGGTGAGGAAGTGATCGCGGCACTGAACAGGCCCGATGGACATGGCATGAGCGGCGGCAGCTTCTGGCTGCGCGTTCGCTGAACATGGCGTTGCGCCGCCGACTTGACGGCTCCGTGGTCGCCAAGGATACTTCCGCGTCTTACGAGCGCCCGTAGCTCAGTTGGATAGAGTACCTGGCTACGAACCAGGTGGTCGGAGGTTCGAATCCTTCCGGGCGCGCCAAATGCCCTCCCGACGCCCGGCTCCGCTCGGGCGTTGTGCGTTGTGGAACCCTGCCATGGACGGTGGGTTTTGACCGATCAGCGGAAGCGAATCGGTCATTTAAGTGTTCGATCCAGCGTGGCTGGCTCGAATTGCGGTGGAGCATCGGGGTATAGCGCAGTCTGGTAGCGCGTCAGCCTTGGGCGCTGAAAGTCGGGGGTTCGAATCCCTCTGCCCCGACCATGCTCCTGGAAGTAGAATGAGCGGCGTACGAATAAACGTGCCCGTAGCTCAACCGGATAGAGCACCGGCCTTCTAAGCCGGGGGTTGCAGGTTCGATTCCTGTCGGGCGCGCCACGTATCGCTGTATTGCAGCCAGCGCGGCCGCGGTGCAGCAGTTGCCGTTTTGGAAATGCCGATGGTGGATATAGCTCAGTCGGTAGAGCACTGGATTGTGATTCCAGGTGTCACGGGTTCGATCCCCGTTATCCGCCCCATTTTTTGGGTTGCGACCACAAGTCGATGCCCGACCGTAGTACGGGCTGTTAGCTCAATGGTAGAGCAGCTGACTCTTAATCAGTAGGTTCGGGGTTCGAGTCCCTGACAGCCCACCAAATCGCGCTACACGCGATGGTTGGAAGTGAAGTCGTCGGTGGCACATGATCGGGCTGGACTTTGGCGGGTTTGCGATCTGCCGGCACTTTGACTTCGACGTTCGACAGCTACACCGCGAGAGTGGCGAAACTGGTAGACGCGCTGGACTTAGAATCCAGTGGGGCAACCCGTGAGAGTTCGAGTCTCTCCTTTCGCACCAAGTCGCTCGCGCCGTTCGGCGCTGGCCAGAATTTGTTTGGAGGCTTTGCATGCAGGTTTCAGTTGAAAAAATTGACGACTTCGGACGCCGCTTGAAAATCGTCCTGCCGCGTGAACGTTTCACCGACGGCATCCACGCGCGTATCCGCGAGCTGTCGAAGACGGTACGTCTGCAAGGTTTCCGTCAGGGCAAAGTGCCGCCGATGATCATCGAGCAGCGCTACGGCCAGCAGTTGCGCGATGAGGTCATGCAGGAGTTGGTTCGCGAAAGCCTGTCGCAGGCGGTGAGCCAGGAGAAGCTGCGCCCGGCGCTGTCTCCGCGCATCACGCCGCCGAGCAACGAAGGCGATTTCAGCTACGAAGCCACCTTCGATGTGCTGCCGGAATTCGATACGATCGACGTGTCGGATATTGCAGTCGAGCGCGAAGTGGCCGATGTCGGCGATGCCGATATCGATCGCATGATCGACACCCTTCGGCGCCAGCGGATGTCGTTCAAACCCGCCGAGCGAGCGGCGCAGTCTGGTGACTATGTGGCCTTTGAGTTCTCCATCGAAGGCGAGGGCGTGCGGATTCCGGAGCAAGGTTTGGAGCGCGGACTGACGGCAATTGGCCAGAAAGCGGTGCTGCCAGAAATCGAGGAAGCATTGATTGGCCTCTCGGCTGGTGAAACCAAGACCATTGGCACCACCTTCCCGGACGACTATCGGGACGAGCGCCTTGCCGGAAAAACGGCCTCGATCACCGTCACCGTAACGCGGGTGAATGAAGGTGTCATGCCCGACGTCGACGATGCCTTTGCCGCCAGCTTCAACGTGGGCGGCGGTGTCGAAGCCTTCCGTCGAGAAGTGCGCGGCAACCTCGAGCGCGAGTTGAAGCAGACCTTGTCGATGCGTCTGCGCACGGCTGTGGTCGAGAAACTGCTCGCAAAATTCGAAGGCACCAAGGTGCCCGAATCGTTGGTGACCGAAGAAGCGCATGCCATCCAGCGCCAGGCGATCGCCGAGAACACGGAGCGCGCGCGGCGTGCCAATCAGCCGGTACCGCCTGAGCCGGCTGTCGAGAGCTTACGCGAGATCGCACGCAAGCGCGTGCGCGCCGGTTTGCTGCTCAACGAGATCGCACTGCAACACAGCCTTCGCCTCGACGAAAACCGTGTGCGTGCAGCGTTGGCAGCGATCGCATCGACCTATGAAGATCCCAACGAAGTCGTGCAGATGTATCAGCAAGATCAGCGTTTGATGCAAGGTCTGCGTTCGCGCGTGATGGATGAACAAGTAGCCGAGTGGATCGCCGACCACGCGCAAACGACGCGCGTTGAGCGCACCTTCCAGGAACTGCTGCAACCTGGCGTCGCGAGCTAAGCCGCCGTTGTCCGTTTCGTGGGGCGCCGCAGCACGCGGCGCCTCGCGCGTGCTGATCGTTGCGAAAATTTAAAGACAACGCCGCCACACGCAAGAAGGCATACTGCTCCCAACCCTCATGCGGAGCTCTATCCATGTCCCACGACGTTCGAGCGCTGAACCTCGTTCCTATCGTTGTTGAACAAAGCGCGCGCGGCGAGCGTGCGTACGACATTTATTCGCGCCTTCTCAAAGAGCGCGTGATTTTTTGCGTAGGCCCGATCGATGACTACATGGCCAACGTCATCGTTGCGCAGCTGTTGTTTCTGGAGTCGGAAAATCCGGACAAGGACATCAGTCTGTACATCAATAGCCCGGGCGGCCATGTCACTGCCGGCATGGCAATCTACGACACCATGCAGTTCGTCAAACCAGCGGTCAGCACCATGTGCATCGGCCAGGCAGCCAGCATGGGTGCGGTGTTGCTCGCGGCGGGTGCAGCGGGCAAACGCTACTGCCTGCCCAACTCGCGCGTCATGATCCATCAGCCGCTCGGTGGTTTTTCCGGACAGGCATCTGACATTGATATCCATGCCCGTGAAATCCTTCTGATCCGCGAGCGTCTCAATCGGATTCTCGCGCACCACACCGGGCAGCCGATCGACCGTATCGCCAACGACACCGATCGCGATAAGTTCCTGAGTGCGGAGGATGCGAAAGCCTATGGCTTGATCGATGCCGTGATGGATCGCCGTGCCGAGCAGTCCGTTAAGCCGGTGTAGCTCGGGCTTGACCGATGCCCGCCGCGGGCGGAAGCGCTGAGCGCGACGGGCTTCACAACACGGCTATCGCCGACGAAAGTGGCGTCTGATAGCGTTACAGCCGTCGCTGCTCCTCAGGTCCGATATGCGCTGGCTTTGGTTCGTATTGCTGTCGATCACGAGCGTGGCATCTGCGCAGAACCGCGTGTTTTTCGCCGGCGCAGCAGAACGAGAGCGTTTCAATGACGTGCATCGGCTGTCCGATGGCACGTATCTGATTGCTGGACAGGCGCAAAACCTCAATTGGCTCGCACCATCGCTACCGCGCATTGCCTTGACTGCGACCGGTATCGACTCGACTTCGGCCGGTAACGTGGGATTCGTACTGCACGTGTCGGCCGATCTGGCGACGCCATTGCGGGTTGTGCACTTTCCCAACGGCACCGTGCGCGATGTGTTCAAGATTCGCACAACGGAAGTGCCTGGAAGTCCCACTGGGAACGTTTTTATCTCCGGCAGCCGCGATGGCTCGACCAATGATGGTTATTACCTGGCGAGGCTCAACGGGAACTTCGTATCGGCGCCACCGAGCGGTGTTGCGATGATCTTCAACGTTCGCGCGAGCGGCGATCACAAGGATCGCCAGCCGTGGGATGTGGATGGGCAGGGTAATGTGTTCTATGCCACGGGCCGCGGCTTCGATACCAACTGGGCTGCAATCGAGACGATCGACGCCAGCGGTGGGCGCCGCGTGATCGAACATTGGCACGCGCATTGGCATGGCAGCGAGGGCAATTTCAGCGAATGGGATGGCACGCCGGCATCGAGTTATCCGAACGCCGCGAGCGCGCCGCTTCGATACAGCGCAGTGGTGATGAAGGTTAATCGGCGCGGCAG
Source organism: Lysobacterales bacterium (assembly GCA_022844165.1). Lineage (GTDB taxonomy): Bacteria > Pseudomonadota > Gammaproteobacteria > Xanthomonadales > SZUA-5 > JALHMH01. The sequence continues at coordinate 21,543 of JALHMH010000018.1, read as the reverse complement.
CTTACGTTCGATCAACGCCGCCGACTATGCGCTGCTCGGCAGCGACGCCAATGGCAACGCGGGCCGCCAGGGCAAATTCCCAGACGACTATTACCACACCGGTGCGTGCGCGCTGGCGGGCACGAACACATGTCCGAATACAGGCCCAGGATACACCGGCTATCGCGCCAACTCGGCACGTACGCAGCGTGTTGGCGCGATCACGCTCGATCGCCGCAACGGCGACTTGTATTTCGGCTATAGCACGCAATCGGTGTTGCCCGGCGGCAATCCGGATTTCGAACCGGCGGTGGTCGCAATGACGGCGAATGGGCAGTTGCGTTGGTGGGATCGGTTGTATCAGGAGACCTCGGCCAACTCTTCTCCGGATCAATATGTTGATGGCCTGGCCATCGACCATGGGCAAAACCGCCTGATCGTACTGGCGCGCACGCACGGCAATAATACGATCAACTTCTGGCGCGGCAATGCGCTCGCTGCCAGTTCTGGCAGCAACGGATTTCAGAATCAGTTTACCGGGACCAATGGCAATATCCACATCAGCTGGCTGGGTAGTTTTCGCCTCAACGACGGGCGCGTACTTGCCGCAACCTATTTGGCTGAGTTCGTCGAAGGCGGCAACAACTACGGCGCCGCTCACCCGGATCCGCTGCTCGGCGGCTGGCCTAACCCAAACGCGGGATGGCCAGACGTGAACACCACTCGCTGCGGCGCAGATGCCGGGTTCTCCGGCGAAATCGCCATTGCTACGGATGGTGCCGTTGGCGTGTTGTGCAAAGGTCGGCGAACGATAACCACCACCGATGCATTTCAACTGATGCCGCGCCCGAATCAGAGTAACCCACCAGCGGGCGCCTGGAATCAGTTCGTGCGGGTTTATACGCCGGACTTGAGCGGGCTGCGCTACAGCTCATTGATCGTCGGCGCCTGGGACACTTCGACCGGCGCAGGGGGCGACAACACGCGGCTGTCAGGCATTGCGTTTTCGCCTGACGCTGTTGTTACCGTCGGCTCCAATCTCGTCGATGCTGCCAACCTGCCATTGGGCAACGCGGTGCCAACGACCAACGTCCCGACCTGGGGTAGCAGCTCGGCCGCTGGCGAAAGTGGGTTGGTCGCCCGGCTGACAGGAGCACGGTTGGCGCCCAGCGGCGAAAACCTGTTCGCCAATGGATTCGAGTGAATGTCGCACAGAGCGCTACTGATCTTGCACGGTATCTCGGCGGCCGTTTGGCTTGGCGGGCTTGCGGTTCTGGTCATCGGGTATCTGCCGGAAGCGTGGCGCAGTCGCGATCCCCGATTGTTGGTCGACGCGATTGGGCGCTTCGATCGCCTCGGGCTGCCGGCGCTGATTGTTGCGACGCTCACGGGATGCGTACTGGCTTACCACTGGTTGCCGGAGACGGCGTTGTGGTTCAACCGCGAGTTACCGCATGGTGCCGCCATTCTGACGAAGTTCTCGCTGCTGCTGACTGCGTTTCTGGTCTACGCGTACCAACGCGCGAGAGTGCTGCCGACACTGGGTCCTGAGCGCATTCCGAGACTGGGTTTGTGTTTGCTTTTGCAACTGGTCATCGCAGCGCTGCTTTTGATTGCCGGAAGCGCGTTTCGCTTCACCGGCTATGTTTGAGAGGGGTGAAGCGACTTCGCGAATGAAGAATTCTGAGCACCCCTCCAATCCACGGAATGACCTCGCCGCGCAGTCTCCGGCGACCGCAGGTTTCGAGACGATCGCGGCGATCGCGACGCCCGTCGGCGCCGGCGGCATTGGCGTGGTGCGCGTTTCGGGTCGCGATGCTTTGGCCATCGCTGCGTCCGTGCTCGGACGGAGTCCGACACCGCGGTACGCGCACTATCTGCGATTCAAAGCCGACAACGGCGAGGTCATCGACGATGGCTTGTTGTTGGCCTTTCCGGCACCGAATTCGTTTACTGGGGAAGATGTCGTGGAATTGCAGGCGCATGGGTCGCCCGTGGTTCTGGCGGCACTGGTCCAGCGTTGCCTGAGTCTGGGTGCACGGCCGGCGCGACCGGGCGAGTTCAGCGAGCGTGCGTACCTCAATGGCAAGCTCGACCTGATACAAGCCGAAGCCGTCGCCGATCTGATCGCTGCGGGCAGCATGGAAGCGGCGCGCGCGGCGCGGCGTTCGCTCGATGGCGTTTTCAGCGCGCGTGTGCACGCGTTGGCAGACGCTGTCCTGAAGTTGCGCGTTTACCTTGAGGCCGCCATCGATTTTCCAGAAGAGGAAATCGACTTTCTGCGGACCGAGGAGGTACGTGCGCGCTTTGCCAGCATCGAAAGCGATCTCACGGCGCTGCTGGCGGCGGCGCGGACCGGTCGCCGGCTGCGCGATGGACTCCATATCGTGGTTCTTGGCGCGCCGAACGTCGGCAAGTCGAGCCTGTTGAACGCGCTGGCCGGCAGTGACCGCGCCATCGTCAGCGCCGTTGCCGGCACTACGCGCGATGTGTTGCGGGAATGGGTCGATGTTGGCGGCGTGCCGGTGACGATCGTCGACACCGCGGGCCTGCGCGAACACAGCGACGATGCGATCGAGCGCGAAGGCATGCGCCGCGCCCAGGCAGAGGCGCAACGCGCCGACCTGGCGCTCCTGGTCATCGATGCCGGCGATCCCTCATCGCAGCCGGTACCAACGCACCTCGATGCAATCGTCGTACGAAACAAGATCGATCTGCTGGAAGAGGCGCCGCGACGCGAGCAGCGGGAGGGCATCGAGATCGTACATTTGAGTGCACGCAAGGAAGCCGGATTGGAGCTGCTGCGCGACGCCATTTTGGGGCGTGCCGGTGTGACCTCAGCGAACGGCACATTCAGCGCGCGGACGCGCCATCTGCATGCTCTGGAGCTTGCCCAGAACGACATCGCGATGGCCCGGACTCAGGCCAGCGACGGGGTTGGCGAACTCGCCGCCGAATCGCTGCGCTACGCTCACGCGCATTTGGGCGATATCGTTGGTCGCGTCGACAGCGATCAATTGCTCGGCGAAATTTTCGCCTCATTTTGTATCGGAAAGTGAATACAGAGAATTCGAGGCACGAACAACACCGTATGCTCCTGACCCGACTGTCCAACGGAGCCAAACCATGCGCACTTTGCTTCCTGCTGTTCTCACCTTCGCTTGTCAAATGGCTGTCGCCGCCCCGGCCGAAAAGGCGTTGTCGTTCAAGATCGACGGCACAGAGTTCGCGGGAACGCTGATTCACGACCCCGACAAACCCGCACCGCGCGCAATGCTGCTGGTGCCGAATTGGATGGGCATCAATGCGGCGAACCTGAAACAAGCGCATGAGATTGCAGCGCGCGGTTACACGGTTTACGTTGTCGACATGTATGGCAAAGATGTGCGCCCAACCAGCATGGAAGAAGCGGGCAAAGCCTCTGGCGCCGTCAAGGGCGATACTGAAGCAATGCGCACCCGCATCAACGCCGCGCTGACGACGTTTCTGGGACAGGACCATGCACCGGTCAACCTGACATCGACCGGTGCAATTGGTTTCTGTTTTGGTGGAACCGTCGTGCTCGAGTTGGCGCGCAGCGGTGCCAGCCTTCCGGCCGTCGTTTCTTTCCACGGCGGCCTTGGTACCGGCGCCAAAGCGGGTAGTAACGTCACCGCCAAAGTCTTGGCTTTACACGGCGCGGACGATCCTTATGTGCCAAAAGCCGAGGTCGACGCATTCGAGGCCGAAATGCGCGCCGCCAATGTCGATTGGCAGCTGGTCAGCTTCGGTGGCGCCGTGCACTCCTTCACCGACGTCGATGCCAATATGAAGGGGCAAGCCGAATACAACGCCACGGTGGCGAATCGCGCCTATAACATGATGGATGACTTTTTTGCCGAAACGCTGCGCAGCAGATAGCGAGGCACGGGTGAAAGCACGGCCTGGCAGTTTGTCCCGGGCGAAAAAACCGTTTGAGCGATCTAAAATGGCAGGCCGCAAGCGCGGCCTGCCGAATCCATCTTAGTGCACCGCCTCCGCATGAAACTGCTCGTTTTCAGTCGAGCCCTTGAGCGCGGTGATCGACGACTGTGCGCCGGCGATGACCTGGGTGACCTGATCGAAGTAACCGGTGCCGACTTCGCGTTGGTGTTTGGTCGCGGTGTAACCCTGCGGTTCGGCGGCAAATTCGGCTTGTTGCAGCTCGACGTACGCGGCCATCTGGCGGGCTTTGTAGCCTTTGGCGAGCTGGAACATCGAGAAGTTCAGGGCGTGGAATCCGGCCAGCGTGATGAATTGGAATTTGTAACCCATCGCGCCGAGTTCGCGCTGGAATTTGGCGATGGTCGCATCGTCCAGATACTTCTTCCAGTTAAAGCTCGGCGAGCAGTTGTAGGCGAGCAACTTGCCGGGGTATTTGGCGTGAATCGCCTCGGCGAACTGTCTGGCGAATTCGAGATCTGGCTTGCCGGTTTCGCACCAGATCAAATCGGCGTATGGCGCGTAAGCGAGGCCGCGGCTGATGGCTTGATCGGGACCCATATTGGTGACATAAAAGCCTTCCACGGTGCGCTCGCCGGTGCAGAACGGCTTGTCGTTGTCGTCCACATCGCTGGTAATCAAATCGGCGGCGAGTGCGTCGGTGCGCGCAACGATGATGCTCGGCACGCCGGCGCAGTCGGCAGCCAGACGTGCTGCGATCAGCTTTTGCACGGCCTCCTGGGTGGGCACGAGGACCTTGCCGCCCATGTGGCCGCACTTCTTGGCGCTGGCCAGTTGGTCTTCCCAATGCACACCGGCAGCGCCGGCTTCAATCATGTGCTTCATCAACTCGAAGGCGTTCAACACGCCGCCGAATCCAGCTTCGGCGTCAGCCACGATCGGCTGCATCCAATCGATGTTTTCGCCGCCCTCGGCGTGGTGCAGCTCATCGGCGCGCTTGAGCGCATTGTTGATGCGGCGTACGACATTGGGCACCGAATCGACCGGATACAACGACTGATCCGGGTACATCGCGCCGGCGGTATTGGCATCTGCAGCCACCTGCCAACCGGAAAGGTAAATCGCCTTGAGGCCAGCCTTCACCTGTTGCATCGCCATGTTGCCGGTCAGCGCGCCGAGTGCGTTGACAAAGTCTTCCGTGTGCAAATAGCGCCAGAGCTTTTCTGAGCCGAGTTTGGCAAGTGTGTGCTCGACCGGCACCGTGCCGCGCAAACGAATCACATCCGCAGCCGAGTAGGCGCGCTTGATGCCTTTCCAGCGCGGGTTGTTCTGCCAATCGGCTTGCAGCTCTTTTTCGCTCAAAAACGCCATGTCTAGCCTCGTTCGCGTTGCAGTAGTAGCCCGTAGGCCGGGAGTGTCAGGAATCTCTCGAAGGTTGCGCCAAGCGCCATCTCGCGCAGCAAACCGGCTGCTGCCGCAAAATCGGCTGCGGTGGGATGCGATGCATTCGATTGCAGCTTAATCAGCTCGTCCTGGAGCAGGCGCTCCACGAGTTCGTGCGAAACGGTTTGGCCGTTGTCCATCGCCGCGCCAGCGTGCGTCCACTGCCAGAGTTGCGCGCGCGCAATCTCCGCCGTCGCCGCGTCTTCCATCAAATTGTGGATCGGCACGCAACCATTGCCGGTGAACCATGCGGCCAGGTACTGCAGCGCGATGTTGATGTTGATGCGCACGCCGGCTTCAGTGATTGCACCTGGCTGCGGGCGGATCAAGTCCTCTGCGCTGACGCTGACATCTTCGCGCAGGCGATGCAGCTGATTCGGCGTTGGCATCAATCGATCAAAGATCTCCATCGCCACCGGTACCAGCGCCGGATGTGCCACCCAGGTGCCATCGTGCCCATCGCTGGCTTCGCGCTCTTTGTCGGCGCGCACTTTGGCCAGCGCCGCGTCGTTGGCAGCCGGATCGTTTTTGATCGGAATTTGCGCTGCCATGCCGCCCATCGCAAAGGCGCCGCGGCGATGGCATGTTTGGATCAGTCGCTGTGAATAGGCACGCAGGAAGCCTTGCGCCATCGTGACCTGAGCGCGATCGGGCAGCACACGAGCGGCATCGGTCTGAAACGCGCGGATATAGCTGAAGATGTAATCCCAGCGGCCGCAGTTCAGGCCCACGATGTGCTCGCGCAACTCGTACAGGATCTCGTCCATCTCGAAGGCCGCGAGCAGCGTTTCGATCAGCACCGTGACCTTGACGCAACCACGCGGCAGGCCCAGTTCGGCCTCGCAGTGATCGATCACCAGATTCCACAGGCGCGCTTCAAAATGACTTTCGAGTTTGGGCAGATAAAAGTACGGGCCCGAGCCACGCGTTATCAACTCGCGGCCGTTGTGAAACAAGAACAACGCGAAGTCGAACAGCGAGCCAGAAATCGGCTGGCCGTCCAGCAACACATGCGCCTCATCCAGATGCCAGCCGCGTGGGCGCACGATCAGAGTCGCGGTCTTTTGTTTCAGCGCGTAGTGCTTGCCCTCAGCCGAGGTGAAGTCGATTTGCCGCCGGATCGCGTCGTACAAGTTGACTTGCCCGCCAATTTGATTGACCCAGGTCGGCGCATTCGAATCCTCGAAGTCCGCCATGAAGGTCTTCGCGCCCGAGTTCAGCGCATTGACGATCATCTTGCGATCCACCGGGCCGGTGATTTCGACACGGCGGTCTTGTAAGTCCCACGGTATGGAAGTCACGCGCCAGTTGCCCGCCCGAATCGCCGCGGTGTCGGGGTTAAAGCCCGGCAGCTCGCCGGCGTTGATGCGCGCCTGGCGTGCCACGCGTGCAGCCAGCAGCCGCTGGCGCTCGGGTTCGAATCGGCGCGCGACGCCTTCGAGAAACGCGAGCGCGTCGGCGCTCAAAACGCGTGCCGCATCCGGGTGGTGCGGGGCTTGAATTTGCAGTCGGGAGTGATTGGGCATGCGCGACTCTCAGGAGCAAGGCGCAAAACGCAGGCGTCCTCCCAAACGCCTGCGTTCAACGGATGAACGCGAGCCTAACGCATGATCGGCGAGCGGGCAAACGGATAGCCGCATGCCTGAGGCGCTTAAACGCCGCAAGGCGTGTGCCGAGCCGAACAACCGGCTGCTGTGCCGCCGGGCCGGAAATACGCGCAGCGCTCGATGGGGGTTGTGGCAAGTACGCTGTCGAGCGAAGTCAACCATGCTCGGTGGTCTGAGGCGAAGCCTCGCTAAGCATTGAGCGACTTCCGCCGCCACCAGCGCCAACCGAATCTCAACGCCAAGGCCAGCGTGACAAGAACTCCAATCAGGACGAGGATGGGCGTTTTGAACTCGCGCCAGCCTTCGGCGTATATGTTGTGGGCGTAGTCCGGTGGCAGTGCTTGCAATTGTTGGTCGAGCGGTGTGGTGCCGGCGAAGAAGTTCTGCAGGATGGTGCTGATCTCTGGGTGGCTGAGCCAGAGGTCGTCGTCATGCAAGGCATTTGCGATGCGCAGATGGCCGGCCTGGGTCAAGCCTTGCGCCAGGCGCTCGGCATTTTCTGGCGGCGTGCGCAAATCGAGATCGCCGCTGACCATGAGGATGGGTACGGCGCTTTGCAGCGGCGCACGAAAGTCATCGTCCAACTGCGGCAAGCCAAGGTCTGTACCGATTTCGGGAAAAGGAAAGTTCAGCGCATGGCCGAAGAGGCTCTGCGCGGCTTCCGTTTCGATCTGCTGCAACCTCTCCGCGCTGGCGCCGGAAGCGTAGTCCATGGCGAGCGGCATGGCCATCAACTGCCCGGCGCTCTGGTCAACGGCATAGACAAACTCGGCCAGAAGAACGTCGTCGCCCTGGCGCGCCAGTTGCACCATCAACGGCACGCGCCGTGCCGTAGTGCGGTGACCCAAACTCCCTGTAATGGCGCGTTGCGCCGCAAATTCGGTGATCTGCACTTCACGCGTATCGCCGGGGCGCCAGCGGCTGGCTATACGCGGTCGCGCGCGCAACTCGGCGAGCAAAGCCGTGGTGTCGCCGACGAGGTCTGGAAATTGCGCACGGGTTGCCGGATCGGCAGCGAGCAGCGCGGCGTGCCTTGCGAGCATGCGGTCGGCGCTGAGCGGCAGTTTCAGTGTTTCGTCTGGGCCTTCGACACCCATCAGCACGGCGCGCGATACGATCTCCCGATGCTCGCGCAACACTGCGATGGCCAGATGCGTTCCGTAACTCATCCCCCACAGCTGAATTTGCGCACTGCCGTAGGCCCGTTGCAGCGCCTTTAAGTCGGCTGCGCTCTCGCGCGTTGTGTAACTGTCGAGATCGATGCCCTTGCTGCGCCATTCGGCCACGCAACGGCGCGCAATGGCTTGCGAATCCAGACGCGCGGTGGGCAAATCGTTCGCTGTCGGCGAGGGCTCGAAGGCGCAGGGCGGCGGCACATCCGACATGCCCGTGCCACGCTGATCGAACAACAACACGTCGTGCTGTGCGCGCATCTGGTCGAAGATCGGCCAGCGCGGCCCGCGCGCGGTGCCGACGCCAGACCCACCGGGACCGCCAGCGAGATAGACGATGGGCATCGCACCCGGCATGGGTTGTCGCGCAGCCAACCGCACCACGCGGAGTTTGTAACGCGGACCATCGGGATTTGCGTGACGCTGCGGCACGTCGAGGAAGGCCACCTCCGCATCGTGTGTGCCATGCGCCAAGGTTTCGAAGCGATGGGCTTCGAAAGTCATTTTCGCATCGGCGAGACTGGCAAAGAGTGCGGCCGCAGAAAGCAGCGTGCAGCGCAGAAGTGAGCGTGCGGACATGCAGTGCTCCATCGATCAAGGGAGCGCCAGTGTGCCGAGGATCTCCATGTCACCAGGCCGGCAGACTGCTGAACGTCTCCACGCGCAGGTTTAACTGCATCCAGCAAGGGCTGGACATCGCTAGGATGCCAACGCATGAGCTGGCGATTTCAAACCCTTCTACTGCAGATACTGCTCGCTGCCCTGGCTGGATTGTGGCTGGTGGCGAGCGATATGCAGGACGATTCTGCGTGGACCGTGGAGCAAGCGGAGATGACCGCCGCCCCAGCATCCACCATCGATCTGGCGAACGCTCTGCCTACGAACGCATGGCGCCCGCTCGATCAGCCTGAGCTGGCGCGTTGGCGCGATCCTTACTGGTTACGCTTTAGCGTTCGAGCGCCCGATGCTGGCGCGCACCACGCCTGGCTGCTGACCCTGTCGCTGCGCGCCGCCAGCGAGGTGTATTGGGACGGCCGTTTCATCGGCAGCAACGGCGTACCGGCAGCTCAGGCCATAGACGAAGTGCCTGGGCGCGTCGACAGCCAGTTCGTTCTGGATCGTGCCATCTCCGGCCCAGATGAGCACGTGCTGATGATCCGCGCATCGAGCCATCGCATCGGATCCATGGCCAGTGCCGATGCAGGTATCCGTGTGCTCAGTTACGCGCAGGCGCGTCGCTACGCTTGGCGTTGGTTGATCGTCGCCCTGGCCCTGGGCGCGATCGCCAGCGCGCTGGCCTACTGGGCTATTGACTTACGCGCGCAATCGACCGTGGCGCGCGATCTCGGCCGCCCCTGGCTGCTGGCCTTGGGCGCGGTCGGTTTGCTGTTGCCGCTGGCGGAGTCGTGGCGATCTTTGTTCGGCTATACCTACGACTGGCATGCCATCCGACTGGCGACGATCTTCTGGCTGCATGCCGCCGCAGCGCTGTTCTTACCCTGTTATCTGGTCGCTCGATTCGCCGCTGCAACCCGTGTGCGCCTGGGTGCTCTGGGGGCGGCGTGGTTGTTATTGCTCGCGCTGGCCCTGAGCCTGGATGGCTACGATGTGCGCAGTTGGGTCGTGCAGTTTGGCGGTCTGGTGTTGGCGCTCGTGGTCGTTTGCCCACCCTGGCGAGCCAGGCCTGAGGTGCGCCCGCTGTGTGCGCTACTGCTAAGTGCCGCGCTAATGGCGATGTACTGGCCAGGCGCGTTTCTCGATGGCCTTTACTTTGTCGTGCTGGCGCTGCTGATGGTATGCCTGATGCTCGACCACGCCGCTCACACGCGACGCCTGGGCGAGCTGCATGCGCGGCTCAGCGCGGAACGTGATCGCCTGCGTCTGCAGTTGCTGCGCCGCGCGATACAGCCGCATTGGCTGATGAATAGCCTGACGTCCTTGCAAGAGCTGATCGAACAAGCGCCCGAGCGCGCCAGTCGATTGGTGGAGCTGCTGGCCGAGCATTTCGGATTGCTGCGCGCGCATAGTGAGCGCGATCAGGTTTCGCTCGCGGACGAGCTGGCCTTGTGTCGCGTGCAACTGGACATCGCCGGTCTTGCCCAACGGGGCCATGTGGAACTTCGCGTAGAGGGCGACGCGGCTGGCATCCATCTGCCGCCCGGCGTTCTGCACTGCCTGGTGGAGAACGGTTTGACGCACGCCGGGTTTCGCGCCTGCGTCGAGCAGGGATTCGCACTCCGCATCGAACGCCCCGGGGACCGATTGCGCCTGGTACTGTGCGCACCGTTGGCGCCCGCTCGGCCCCCGCCAACGCCCGATGGCGGCACTGGCACTCGATACGTGCGTGCCAGCCTGAAGCGCCTGTGGCCGCAGGGTGCGTCGTTCGCCGACGGCCCGCAGGAGGGGCGCTGGTGCAGCGAACTGGAGTGGCCGTGCGGGTCCTGATCGTAGAAGACGAGCCCCTGGTACGGCAACGCTTGTTGCGGCAGGCGAGCGAACACGCCGGGAGCAAAATGCGTTTCGATGCGGTGGGCGATCTGGCTGACGCGGAGGAACATCTGGTCCGCGCCAGCTACGACGGTGTGCTGCTGGATCTCAACCTCGAGGGCGAGGACGGATTCGAACTGCTGCGTCGCTGCTGCGCGCGTTCGTTTCACACCGTTGTGGTCTCCGCCCACGCCGAACGAGCGCTTGAAGCCTTCGCCCTGGGTGTGCTGGATTTCGTCGCCAAACCGTTCAATCGCGAGCGCCTTGGCCTGGCGCTGGATCGCCTTGCCGGTGCGGCGCAGTATCGGCCCGGTGCGATGCGCTGGCTGAGCGTCTGGCGGCCGCGCGGCACCGCGCTGGTCAGTCTCGATGACGTGCTCGCTTTTCGTGCGGATGGTGAACACAGCGAAGTTGTACTGGCCGCACGATCCGAGATCCACGACAAACCACTCGGTCGCTTGTTCAGCCTGCTGCCCATGGAATTCGTGCGCTGCCATCGGACGTGGTTGGTGAATCTGCGGCACGTTCAGCACTTCAGCGCCCTGCCCGGCAGCCGCTGGCGACTACGCTTGTCCAATGGCGCGCAACTGCCGGTCGGCCGCGCATTTGTGACGGATCTGCGTGGGCTTTTGCTTTAGGCGTCCTCGATGCGCACACCCATGCGGCCGATTGTCGTCGGCTGTCGCGGCACGCCGCAGGCCTGCAGAACGACCGGACCCCACTCGCTCAAGCGCATAAGTCCTGCGCACCCACACGGACTGGCGCTTGCCCTGCCGCCGCTGACCGACCATTCCACACCAGCGCATGGAACCTCGTGCTGGAGGCGCAAGGGGGCGGCACTTACGCGAACATGCAGGCGATCAACAATCGGTTCCTGGTGCCACCGGGGGCTTCGGTGCCGCCTATGTAACGGGAGGGCCTGGATGGGCGACCTGGTCAGAGAACTACCGTTAGGATGCCAGTGCACCCGACGGGCGCGGGATGCCGGTCGGCGCGCCGTGAGCCGCCACAGGAGCCGGCGCCTGCCGGAGACCGGGGTCAGGGCAGGTTCTCGCTCAAGCTGACCGCCGGCTGCGCCCGGCGCGTTGCGCGCGCACGACACCAATTGAATTCGAACCGTATCTTCCTGTGCCTGCCCTCTGGCAGAACCGCGTGTGCACACGCATCTGCAAAAAGTGTGTGCAAAAGGGCGGTTCCTCGTTTCGTCATGGCAGGCGGCCTGTACTATCCGGGCCGATGGAAACGCGTCCCGCCCCGCCCAGTGGTTCCCGCAACGCCCCGACCGACTTCGGCGGAGGTGATACCAACGGCTGGCGAAGCTGGATGTTGCGTGTGGGGCACAAACCGACGGTGGCCGTGATCACGGCTGCATCCATACTGATGTCGCTGGTCCTGACCACACTGATCAATGTGGCGGTCGACAACATCGCCAATCTGGCGCTCGACCTTGCGATCGCCTTCACCGTGCCCCTGGTGATCGCGCCACTGGCCAGCTACTACGCGGTTGGGCTGCTCTTCGAAGTGGAACAAGCCCGCGGATTGCTGCAGATTGCGGTGATCCGCGACCACCTGACGGGACTCTTCAACCGGGGCTATTTCCTGGCGCGCCTGCGGGAAGAGATCGAACGCAGTCGGCGCGAGCCGCAGTCGCTCGCGCTGATCCTGATCGATGTCGACCAGTTCAAGGCGATCAACGACTCCTTCGGTCACGCCGCGGGCGACGCCGTGCTGGAGCGCCTCGGTCAGGTGCTGGCCGAGGCGCTTCGGCCGTACGACCTGATCGCACGCTACGGCGGCGAGGAGTTCGTCGCGCTCCTGCCCGGTACCACGCTGGCGCAGGCGAACGCAGCAGCCGAGCGCATCCGCGCTACGCTCGAATCGATGCCTTTCGACTGGGGCGGCATGGCCGGAAGAGGTAGCGTGACCGCAAGTCTCGGGGTGACCTGTCTGGGCGATGCCAACGACACTGCCGATGCACTTCTGGCGCGCGCTGACCGGGCGATGTACGCTGCCAAGAATGCCGGCCGCAATCGCTGCGTCACGCTGCCGCCAGATGGGGTCGCCTGAAACAGTGGCAAGGGCGACCGGCAAGGCGGAGCCTCGCTCGTTGTCAGGATGAACCTCATGAATCACACAAAAACTACCCTCGCAGGCGCGCTGGCACTCTTGTGCATGCTGATTTCGCAGGCTGCCTGCTCTGCGGGCCCTGCCACCACGCAGGGTTCGAGCTGGAACGGGCCCTACCCGTGGAACTACAGCGGCACGCGCGATCGCGACGCGCAACCCGCGCGTATCGCTGGAGCTTGTCCGGCCACGCAGGCTGCGCCACGCGTACTGATCGCTGGCGACAGCTGGGCGCAGTTCATGTGGGATGACGATACGCACAACCAGATCTTCGATCGCTTCGGGCATGCCGACAAGCTCGCAGTGAGCCGTTCGCTGGGCGAGAACCCAGGCCCGGGTCACAGCGGGCCGGAATACGCAATCTCGGGCAGTGAGGCGCGCGAGTGGGTCAACACCGCCAGCTATCCGTGGATCGCCAATGTGGTCAGCGAGTTGCAGACCCTGCCAACGATCGACACAGTCGTGTTCAGCCTGGGGGGCAACGATGTGCTGGCGGGACGCTCGGGTGGCGGCTGGTACAAAGACATGGACCTGGACGTGCCCGGATCGGAAGCGGCCTTGTTCGCGCGTATCCTCGCCCACAGCGACAGCATCGCGCAGGCCTTCCTGGCGGTGCGGCCGGGGCTGGATGTGCTGGTGTCCAGCTACGAATATCCAAACTTCAATGTATCGGCTCTTTGGTGCTTCATCTACGCCTGCCCAAAACGGCGCGACCTTAGCCGCAACCCGGACAATGATCTGGTCACCGACGCCCAGATCAACGCGATGATTGTCGACGTGGAAGCCAGCCGGATCGGCTGGACGAACGCCGATACGCGACTGTTTTTCGATCACGCTGTCGGCGAGATGCACCACTACTACGGTGATGGCGTGGCCGCGCCCGGCGTGCTGCCGCGGCCGGGCCAGTCGGCGCCGGATTATCTGCCTTTCCCAGCCGGTCAGCCGAACCGGCCGAGTCTGCGCGAGAACTTCCGCACCAACTTCGGCATTTCGGCCGATCCGATTCACCTCGATGAAGAAGGCTATCGGTACAAGGTCGCGGTGCAGGCCGAGACCCACTTCTTTCCCCGCTTCCGAGGCGAGGTTTCGCTGAGTATCTCTTCACAGGGCGGCAACTTCGATGGCTGGACCAACGGCGTCCAAACCGGCAACGGGTCGATCATCGTTGGGGACGATGGCAGCCGACTGGTCCACGGCATGGTGTCCTTCGACACCAGCATGATTCCGGCCGATGCCGTGATTGAATCAGCCGCTCTGTACTTGTTGCAGGACGGGCGCAGCGGCAGCAATCCGTTCACTACAGGCGCGCTCGGCGCGCCGCGACTGGACATTGCCGGTGGCGGATTCGGCGCGCCGGAAGTGGAGCCGGGCGATGCGACCGAAGAAGCCGATGCCAGCAATGTGGGTTGTTTCGTCGGTTCGGTCGTCAACGAGTTCGACGCGCTGCGGATCGATCTGGATCCGTCCGGGATAGCGGCGATCCACACCGGTGGCTTGACCCAGTTTCGGCTGAGCTTCAACGCCACCAATGCCGGCGTCGACAACGTGCGCTTCAAGGACGGCGACGCGGTCTTGCCCGCGGAGGCTGAGCTGCGGACCACGATCGATGAGGTGCAGCAGCTGCAGGCGGACGGCACCACGCCAATCCGGCGGGTGGCTGGCTCGGCCCTGAGCCACCGCGGCCTCGCCGAAACGATCGGCAGTGCACGCCCGTTCCTGGATGTTCGCTATAGCAGTAACTCGGTGTTCGCGAACGGGTTTGAGTGAGGGGCGGGGGTCACGGGCCGAGCATGAACCCCTTCGTAAGCACTTTCCTGCGTCTGCCAGGCTAAAGCGGTCAACGGCATCGACGAAGCGCTTGGCCTCCCTCCCCCGCCCCCTGCCCCGTCGCTGAACTTAAATCGCCGGGTGATTCTGGGCGGATCAATAGTCCGACTCGGCCGGTTGGGACGCGACACGCGTGAGCACCAGCTCGCGCAGCGCTTCGATCTCTTTGCGCAGCGCTGCGTTCTCCGCTTCGAGTTTCTGGTTCAGGCCTTGAATCGCTGCCAGCGCCACGCCATCGGCATCGACGGTGGAGATGGATTTGCCATCGCCCGCCAGTCCGAATGCGGCTTTGAAGTCCTCGGCTACCGGGCCCATGTGCAGGCCTTCGGCCGAGCCGATGTAGTTCCAGGTGGTGATCGGCAAATCGACCACGCGCGCCAGAACGTCCAAGGTGTCGACGGCGTGGAATCCGGCCTTGAAACTGCGCGAAGAGGCATTGGTCCAGCTGCCGCCGTTGGTGAGTGTGGCGAGGCCGCCGCTGCCTCCCTCGACCACCAGGCGCGGGCTGCTGCCCACGATCGAGGGTACCGAGATCCGCAAGGAACCGCTGGATTCTTCCAGTTGGAAGGCAGCCGTCTTCTCAAGGCGAGTGTACATTCTGAGGTCAGCGCTGGCATCGCCCGCTACCGCGCGCGCTTTGAGTACCAAGTCGTCGTTCGGTCCGGGGTCGCGATTGAAGCCGATACCGCCATCCGCACGCGCCAGAAACTGATTCGGTCCACTCGACACGAAGTCTCCGATCTGTAAATCAGCCCACACGAAACTGCCTTCATCGCCGTCAGCATCGCCGGAATTGGGCACACCGGCGCACCCGATTCCGATTTCCTGAGCCGTCACGCCTGCGCGCACCCGAACCTTAGCGCGGAAGCCGCCGGCCATGGCGCCAACACCACCGGCACAATTGAAATCGCCGCCAAGCACCATGCTGGACGAACCTGCTGCCGTATTTCTCAAGCCGCCTGCCACGATGCTGGTAACGCCGCTGGCGAGGTTGGTCAGACCACCGCCCACGGTACTCCAGTTGTCTGAGGCGATGTTGCCTTCCCCACCGCCGACAGTCGCAAGGCGCGAATCGGTCAATGTGCCGATGTCGTTGCCTGCAAGGTTGCCGAACCCTCCGCCCACGGTGCCGAACAAGTCCGTCACCCGATTCGGGGCCTCCGCAGAAAAGAACGGATCGCTGTTTCCATTCGGCAAACCGCCACCAGCGATGGTCGCTCCGCGCACGCCGCTGGTGACGTTGTTCGCGCTCGATCCAGCGATGATATTGGTCGTGATCGGGGCGCCACTGAATTGCTCGGCGCTAGGCTCGATGCGCAAGCTGCGCGCGTTTTGCGTGCGAATCACGAACGGCTGGGCATCGAAGGTGCCGATGTAGTTGGTTGCCGGATTGGTGCCGAGATTGCCGCCCAGGCTCCAGCCGATGTCATCGCTCTCGCAACTCACCGTACCGTCGGCGTTGATTGCCCGCACAGCGCTGCCAACGACGCACGCGCCGCTGACGCGCGTTTGCACTTGCGCGCTGTTGATCTCTGCCGAACCCACGGTGCCATCGACGATGTTGCCGGCATTGACCGAGTTCGCTGCCAGGTCGGCATTCGTCACCGTACCATCGGCGATCATCGCGCTGGTCACGCCGCCAGACGCGATGCTGAGCGTGCCGCTGGTGGTGATCGGCCCGCCAGTCAAGCCGGCGCCAGTCGCCACGCTGGTGACGGTTCCGCCGCCCCCGCCACCATCGTCGGTTTCGCAGGTGACGCTGCCGTTCGCGAGCACTTCCCGGATGCTCGATCCGGCTGGGCAAAACCCAGAAACGCGACCCTGGACCTGGTCGGTGTCGATATCGGCGAGGCCCACGGTACCGTCTTCGATTTTGCTGCTGTTGACGGCGCCGGCGGCCAGATCGAAGGCGGCGATGCTACCGTCGGCGATATCGATACTGGTCACGTTGCCATCAACGATGCTGGTGCCGGTGACCGAGTTGCCGAGGGCATTGCGGGCGGCCCAGGCGTACGGCGATACGCTCAGCGCGGTGCGCGGCGATAGGACCTCAAAGGCGCCGCTGCCGGAGGGCTTGATGCGGATCTCCAGCCACTGCGCATCGCCGGCGAACTGCGCGGCGCCAAAGTCCAGCTGCGTCGTAAACAGGCCGTTGCTGACCGCCACGCCCAGGCTGGTGACCGCAGAACCAATCTGGCTGCCGCCAGAGAATGCGTTGTAGAGCCGGAATTCCATATCGAAGTTGGCGTTCGCCGGGCTGCCGGCGACGCGCAGCTCACCCTGGTAAGTGAACTCGGCGGAAATCGGCACCTGCGCGGAAGCGAAACTCGACATGGCCAGCGCCATGGCAAGAACGAAGGGACGGACGCGGAAAGTCATGGCGCACTCCTGGATGCGGCGGTGTTTGGATGAGTGTTCATTCGAAACCGTTGGCGAAAATCGGATCCGGCTGCGGGCCGGCAACGGCGGCCTTGTGGAAACCGCCCGTCAGCGAATAGCTGGCGCTCGACGTTGCGCCGGCATCGGGCTGTCCGAGCGTGCCGCGCAGCTGATAGCTCGCGCTGCTGGCTGCCCCGGCGCCGGCATCGACCGACTGTCTCGGGATCTGATAACTGGCGCTGGACCGTGCGCCGAGCTGCGACATCAGCAGCCCCAGCGCGATGAACAGCAAGATGGTCTGACGAGACATCCGGCACCTCCGAAGGGGGTCTGTCTCTACCAAACGCAAGCCGTCGAAAAATCCGGCAGGAATTTCACGCCCTGGCTCAACCGCTGTCGGGCGTCAGCGCTTTGCTTGTCCGCTTGACCATGGACCCATCGGCCGACTCCGCGTAAACTCTGATCTATTCCGAAGATATATACCGGATCGACGATGCCGCAGACCGCAAAGCTATTCATCAATGGACGCAGCCAAGCCGTGCGTTTGCCGGCGGAGTTTCGGTTCGAGGGCAAGGAGGTGTTTGTAGAACGCGTTGCTAACGGCGTGCTGTTGCGGCCGAAACCCGTCACGCTGGGCGAATGGCTGTCGGATCTCTACGCCACCACGGAACCCGTGCCGGCGGATTTTCTGGAGAATCGCGAGCAAGCGGCAGCGCAAGATCGCGAATGGTTCCGCGATGAGAATGCTTGATACCAACATCTGCAGCTACGTCTTGCGCGCTCATCCGAGGACGGTGATTGAGCGTTTTCGGGACATACCGGTGAATGAAATCGCAATCTCTGCGCTGGTGGCGGCGGAGTTGCGGTTCGGCGCGGTCAAGCGGGGATCCGCAGCCTTGAGCGCGACGATTGAGAAATTCCTCGGCGGCATATCGGTTCGCGATTGGCCGCTGACCGCGGCCTCGCACTACGCGTCGCTTCGATCCAGCCTGGAGCGCTCCGGCATGCCCATTGGCGGTATGGATATGCTCATCGCAGCGCACGCGCTTGCCGAGGACGCGACCTTAGTTACTCACAACACGCGCGAATTCGAGCGAGTACCGGGACTGCGCTTGGAACTGTGGAGCTGACGCCGCGGCGCTACAAGACAAGCATTTGACCTGTCGCCAGTCGAAGGCTCGGGACAGGTCGACGCGCTATCGCAAGCGCTCGCCCAGAAATCTGAGCGAGCGATCGTTCGCCTTCGCCACAGCACCTATTCGAAGCCATTGGCAAAGATGTTCGGCCCTGCCGGCGCGCCGCTGCCGTACAGGCGGAAAATGGCGTGGTCGTAGTCGAACACGTTGGTCGCGGTGTCGCGGCGCCAGAGGCGGGAGCCGGCGACGACGATCCGCCCGGATGCGTCGATCACCATCTCCTTGCTGCGGTGATCGAGCAGCGTGGAGCTGGGATTCCGTGGGAAATCGATCAGCGCGGTGGGCGACGGGCCGCCGCCGAGCGCGGTGGCGAAGCTGTTGTCGCCGTCGAGCGTGGGCGTCAGGCGCGTGACGAAGATCACGCGGCCGGGGTCGGCGCCGAAGAGGCCCAACGATTGGCTGCTGACACCGCTCAGCAGCACGTTGCCGGTGCTGTCGATGGCCATATCGCTGACGCTGGCATAACGAAGGTATGTGCGTGCGTCGTTTTGACCCGCGATAGTCGCGCCGGTGGTGCGATTGAGCTTCAGCGTTTCGATCTGGTTGACCGGATTGCCGCTCACCTGCGCGCCACGCTGGATCGCCATCAGCAGATCGCCATCCGCAGCCAAGGCCAGCGCCTGGATTTGCTCGCTGTTCTCGCCGAAAGTAGTGATGATCGGCAGATGCCGGCGTCCGGCCAGCACTTCGCTGCCTGGACATGCGGTTTGGTTGGGGCAAAAACTGGTGACATAAGCGCCGCTGAAAATGTCGATTTTGGCGATCGCCCAATCATTATCGAAGTCGCCATCGTTGTCGGCGTAACCGGCGATGTACAGGCCGGCATCGCCGTCGCGCACGATGGCGAGCGCGGCGTCGATGTCGCCGCCTGGCTCGGTGGCGTTGATATCGAATGGAATGAACACCATGCCGTCGCCATCGAAAGACGTGACCAGCGTTCCATCGGATGCGCGAATCTTCATCACCAGGAAGTCGTAGTCGTCGATGGTGTCGCGCTGCATTTGTCCGGCCACATAAACGAAGCTGGCGTCGGTGGCGACACTGGTGGCGTAGTCGAACCCATTGGCGATGATGTCGACCGGGAACAACGCACAGCCGGTGGCGCTGGCGAAGGCGGTGTCGGGAAAACCGCCGGCCGTGAAGCGGCACACGTAGGGATCGAAATCGCTGCTCGGGCTGCCGGACTCGCGCGAGTTGCCGACAATCAGCACGCGCCCCTGGTTATCGATGGCGGCGGCTTCGACCGACAGGAATTGGCGGTCGTGGGTCACACGACCGTTAACGCCGAAACTGGTATCGACGGCGCCGATTTCGGTGCGTCCGTTGATCACGATGTCGCCGGTCGATGGCAAGTAGCCGTAGATGAGATAGCCACCACCCGAGCGCGGCGCAGCGATGATGGCGTCGTCTTCCAGGGTCGGCGAGGGATCGATGCTGATCGTCAAGCGCCCGCCAGTGCCAAAGCTGGTATCGAGCGCACCGGGCAGTCCCGTGCCCTTCTGCGTGTCGAAAATCAGCTGTTCCTGCTGCTCGATCTTATCGGCGGCAGTTGCGATGTTGAACTGTGTGGCAGCCAATAGGGCCATTGCGAGACGGATCATGAGTCTTCCCCTGCGTTGATCGATTCCCATCCGACACCGATCGGATGAGCCTTGCAGGGCACTAACGATGTTCGAAGAAATATCCGGCGGAATGGTCTGGCGTTGCGCCAGCAGACTGCGTTACCCCTTGCTCGCCCGCCGCTGCGCGACGATGCGCTCGCCGTCGGCGATCAGGATGGAGCCGAGGCGTACGGCTTCGGCCACTGGGTAAAGTGGCTGCGTGGGAACCGGCAACCCGACTCGCGCATAGAGTGCCGACAATCGCGCGTCGCGGCGGGCGCCGCGTTCGACGTGCCAGTCCTCGATTTGCTGCACTTGCGCCCGGCAAGGCGCGTCGTCGCTGCCTTCGAGGCACCGCTCGGCAAGCCAGAAAGCGCTCAGCCACCATGCGCCGTCATCGTGCTCCCTTTGCGCCAGCGCCAAGCGCTGCAGGGCGCTGATATCGGCCTTGCCTTCCAGTACATCCAGATAGACCAAGCCCGCTTGCGCAGCACGCGCTTGCGGCGACTGCCAGTCCGGGCCTTCGAACTCGCGGGCGCACTGCAGCGATTTTTCGTAGCGCTGCCGCGCCAGGGTGCGTTGGCCCTGGGCGAGCGCGAGGCCACCGGAAGGAAGAAAAAGATCTCGACAGATCCCCGGGCCCAACTCGCTACCCGACGCTTGCGCGAGCGACTCCAGTTGCTCGTGATAACGGCTCGCCAGCTCGAGATCGCCATCCTGCTCGGCCATGAAACGCCTGGCCTCCAGCGCAGCGCCGGGCCCGCCGTATTGCTCGTTGGACCAGCGCGCCGAGCGATCCGCCAGTGCGAGCAGGGCCGGGTCGCGACTGACCCGCATCAGCGCATCGACCGGGTGGGCGGCCAGGTTGGCGCGCTGCAGATCGTCCGGAGCGATGTCGCGGGTGATCGTCTGCAGGGTCGTGAGCGCCTGCGTGGCCGCCGCACGATCGTGTCGTTGCTGGACCGCTACCCGAAGTACATAGGTTCGTGCCCAGCTTTCGAAAGTTCTGGCTTCTTGTGCACGCCGCGGGCTGCGCGCCGTTTTTGCTGCGGCAGCGGCTGCCTGCAGGTGCGCGGGATCGAGGAGTTCCGGCAACAACTGGGAAAAGTCCTTGAAATCTCCCAGCGAAGCAGCAGCCTGCGCCTGCAGCTGCAACATGAACATGCGGTCGTAAGCGTTCAGCCGATCCCCATACTCCGCCTCGATCCGGCGTGCGTAATCACGCGACTTGATGAAGTTCTCCTGGGCGACGTACGCCAGCAACAAGCGTAATTCCACCTCGATCAGGGCTTCCTTGGAGTAGTTACCCAATTGCTTCATCTCGCGCAGCTGCGCCTCGCGCGCCTGCACTGCGGCAGTTAAGGGACCACTGCTGCCGAATACCTGCCCAAGCGTATCGTACATTTCGATCCGCGCTTCGGGTTGGTCCTTGAGCTCGACCTGGACCTCGGCCAGGCCTCGCAAGGCAAGGTCGCGTGCGCTCATGTCCTGGCTTGTCTGCCAGCGATTGGCGCCGGTAAATGCCTTCAGCACGAAGCGCTTGGTGGCATCGGCCACTTGCGCGTTGCGAATCGCCCGATTGCGTTCCTGGACCACCAGCACCGCTGCGATGAGCAGGCCGATTGCGGCGAACGTTGCGACCGCCGCCATGGTGCGATTGCGGCGCAGCCACTTGCGCACCCGATAACCCACGCTGTCGGGTCGCGCCTTGATCGGCTGGTGGGCGAGGAAGCGTTCGAGGTCGTCGCGCAGCGATTGCGCCGACGGATAACGGCGCAGCGGGTCGCGATTCAGCGCCTTCAGCACG
>JALHMH010000017.1 GCA_022844165.1 Lysobacterales bacterium | reverse complement strand
GTCAACGATGTCCCGAGCTTCACGGTGGGCCCGAACCAGACGGTCAACGAGGATGCGGGCGCGCAGACGGTGAACCCATGGGCCACCTCGATCAACGATGGCGACCCGGAAGTCACGCAAGCGCTGACCTTCGTTGTCACCAACAATACCAATGCCGCGCTGTTCAGTGCCGCACCGGCGATCAGCCCGACGGGCGTGTTGACCTACACGCCTGCCGCCAATGCAAACGGCGTCGCTACGATCACGCTGCGTCTGGACGACGATGGCGGCACTGCGAATGGTGGCGTCAATCAATCCGCCACGCAGAGCTTCACGATCACGGTCACCGCGGTCAACGATGCGCCGACCTTCACTGCGGGTCCGAATCAGACGATCAACGAAGACGCTGCTGCGCAGACCGTGGCCGGATGGGCGACGGCCATGAACGATGGCGACCCGGAACTCACCCAAACGCTGACATTCCTGCCGACGGTCACTGGAACGACGAGCAACCTCGCTTTCACCACGCCGCCTGCAATCGATGCAACGACTGGAACGCTGACTTACGCCGTGGCGCCCAACACCAATGGCGTAGCGACCGTTGAAGTGCGCCTGCAGGACAATGGTTCGAACGTGGCGCCGAACGTCAATATCAGCGCGCCGCAGACCTTCACGATCACCGTGTCTGGCATCAATGATGCGCCGAGTTTCACGGCCGGCCCGAACCAGACCGTCAACGAAGATGCCGGTCCGCAGACGGTGAACCCGTGGGCCACGGCTATCAACGATGGCGATCCGGAAGTCACCCAGAACCTGACCTTCAACGTCATCGGCAACACCAACGCGGCGTTGTTCAGTGCGGGTCCGACGATCAGCGCCGCCGGCGTGCTCACCTACACCCCGGCAGCCAACGCCAATGGTACGGCGACGATCACGCTGAACCTTCAGGACGATGGCGGCACCGCCGGTGGCGGCGTTGACACCAGCGCGAACCAGAGCTTCACCATCACCGTGACTCCGATCAACGATGCGCCGAGCTTTACCGCTGGCGCCAACCAGACGGTGAATGAGGATGCCGGTGCGCAAACGGTCAATCCGTGGGCGACCGCAATCAGCCCTGGTCCTGCGGATGAGGCCGGTCAGACGCTGACTTTCAACATCACTGGCAATACCAACGCTGCGTTGTTCAGTACGGCACCGGCGGTCAGCAACACCGGCGTGCTGACCTATACGCCAGCGGCCAATGCCAATGGCGTGGCGACGATTACCTTGACCTTGAGCGACAACGGCCCGGGTGCACCGCCGCCGAATGCCAACACCAGTGCGGCGCAGACATTCACGATCACGGTCAACGCAGTGAACGATGCGCCGGTGAACACGGTGCCGGGCGCGCAGACCACCGGCGATGGCACGCCGGTCGTGTTCAGCACGACCAACACGAATGCCATCAGCATCGCCGATCTCGACGCCGCGGCCGGCATCCTGCAAGTCTCGTTCGGCACCGGCGCTGCGGCCAACGGCACGCTGACGCTGGCCAATCCCGGCGGCGCGTTAACCACGCTCACTGGCAACGGCACCGAGCAAGTCATCGCCACGGGCACACTGACCGCATTGAATGCGGCGCTGAATGGCCCCAGCGGCAGCTTGACCTACACGCCAGTCGTGGGCACAACGGCTGCGCGCACGATCACCATGATCACGAACGATCAGGGCAACACCGGTTCGGGTGGTGCACAGATCGATACCAACACCATTACCGTCAACGTCGATTCCGCACCGGTCGTCACCAGCACGCCAGCCAGTGGGGCGACGATCGCCAACAACGCGACCATCGTGTTGAACTTCAGCGAACCGGTGAACGTCGCCTCCCTCAGCACGCTCACCTGCGGCGGCCCGAATTTGTTGATCGGCGCCACCGGCACCAACGTCACAAGTTTGACGTTGCCATACACCGCACCACTGCCATCGGGCACCTGCACGCTCACCGTACCGGCTGCAGCCGTGCAGGACGTCGACACCATCGATCCGCCGAACAACCCGGTCGGCCCGTACGTTGCGACCTTCACTGTCGACGCGGCACCGGCGCTGGTCAGCAGCACACCGGCCGCTGCGGCCGTGGTCAACACCGCGCAGACCGTGAGCTTCACCTACAACGAAGCGGTCACCGATGCTGGTGGCGCCATCACGCTCAATTGCGGCGGCGCGATTGCCGGCGCGATCAGCGGCTCAGGTTCCGCAACACTGACGTTCACGCCGACCAATCCGTTGCCGGCCGGCGCAAGCTGCACGGCAACTGCCGTCGCCGCGCAGATCAACGATGCGGATGCATTCGATCCACCGCAGAACCCGCTGGCGAACAGCACCGTCAACTTCACGGTCGATGCCGCGCCGGCTTTCGTCAGCGCCACGCCAGCCGCCGCTGCGGTGGTTGGCACCGGTCAAACCGTGAGCTTCACCTTCGATGAGAATGTCGCCAATCTCGGCACCGCAATCACACTGAACTGTGGTGGCGCGGTGGCCGGCGCCATCTCCGGCGGCGGTACGCCAACGCTGACCTTCACGCCGACCAATCC
Source organism: Lysobacterales bacterium (assembly GCA_022844165.1). Taxonomy (GTDB): domain Bacteria; phylum Pseudomonadota; class Gammaproteobacteria; order Xanthomonadales; family SZUA-5; genus JALHMH01. Next base: position 91,020 of record JALHMH010000017.1, on the reverse strand, counting down.
GCTCACAGCCGGCGCGAGCTGCACTGCCACCGCCGTGGCCGCGCAAATCGGCGATAGCGACACGATCGATCCGCCGCAGAATCCGGTGGCCGACGTGGTGCGTACTTTCAGCGTCTTTGCCGTGCCCACCAAGACCGTATTCGCGATCAACAACGCGCAAATCCCGCCGCAGGGCGTCGCGGACACCGTGTTCAGCGTCCAGGCCGGCGACCGCATCACCTACAAGCTCACATACACGTTGCCGATCAGCCGTTTCGACGACTTGCTGCTGCTCGATGTTCCGCCGCTGGAGGTCATGCAGGTCGGCCCGGCTTCGCAGTACACGTTTGACCGCAGCAACGACAACTCGTTCGCCCTTTACGAAATCGAAGTCGCCGAGGACGACACATTCTTCAGCACCTTCGATGGGACCAACGGCAATGCTCTGTTCTCAAGCCTGGTGGTCGGAACGTCGATTACCACAGATGAGTTGACGAACACGCTCGAGCTCAATTTCGGCGACTTTGAAGACGTGCAGGCCCGCACAACGACCATTTCGCTGCTGGCTACCTTCCAGGTGAGCGGCGACACGTTCGCCAGCGATCTGTTCCTCTCGAACCAGCTGCGGGTGAACGATGGCACCACCACCGTCGATGCCCTGCGCCGTACCCAACTCGTGCGGCCGGTCGCGTCTATCGACAAAGGCATCGTCGGGTTCGGAAACGCCGGGCGCACGCTGGGCGGCATTACCTTCGCTGCGCCGAACGATCCGCCGCTCGCGGCGAGCACGGCGAGTTTCACCGGTATCGTCGACACGCCCCAAGAGGCTGATGCCATCGGGGCCGCGGACCTCGTCGGCGTGTCTGCGGGCGACCGTGTGCGGTACGCCATCGTCGCGCAGAATACCGGCCGCGGCGACGCCTACGACGTCATCATCGACGACAGAGCGCAACCGGGCTATGCCATCCCGAGCACGTTTGCCGGCCTGAACTTGAACGTGCGCCGGGGTGATGGCACGCTGCTGAGCAGCTTCGCGGAGGTTCAAGGGTTCGCGCGCGTTGCGACCGCTGTTGCACTCAATGGAACCGGCCTCGCATTTTCCGTAACGGGCGGAGGTCAGTTCACGAACGTAAATCGCGCGCTGGACGGCGTGATACTCAAGTTAGGCGACCCGGTTCTGGTCAAGAACCAAGCCACTGCGTCGCAGAACGGCGTGTATCGCGTGACCCTCGTCGACTCCAACACGAATCGCGTGACGCTCACCCGCGACGTCGCTTTCGACACGGCGAGCGAAGTGTCTGCGTCATTCGTCGCGATCATGGGTGGCACGAGTGCTAACCGCTACTTCCAGGCCGGTGCGGTCTTCACGCTCAACACGAGCGCTGTCAACTACACGTTGCAAGCGACCACGCAGGACTACTATGCGATCTACCAACCCGCGAACGGCGCGTTCCAGTTGCTGCTCTCGGACAACTACACCACGGGCAATATCAACGGCATGGGGCAAGTGCCGGACGATCGCGCTGGCTCGCTGAGCCGCCGCGAATCCACGCCGCCGGTGAACGCCGACGACAATCCGCCAGTCACGTTCATCACGAACGGCTCGAACACCATCGTCCTCCAGTACGATCTGATACTCGCCAGCGTGACGCCGAGTCAGAGCATCGTGAACATGGCGGAGATGACCAACCTCGCCACGAGCGAAGGCGGCGTCGATGGTACCGACCCCAATCTGGTCACCGGGGCGGCGCCCATTTCCGACAGTGCCACCGTGATCGTGCAGGGTCCGTAGGCGTCAAGAAACTGGCAATCGAGCCTCACTGAGGGATCGAAGCCGAAGCGCCATCTCGGGCTCTGTCACTGACACGCTCAATAGAGCCATTTCGTGATCGGGCGAAGAGAGCCGACTTGATGATCGTCTGAATGGAGAATCATGCTACCGTCACCGCCGCGATTTGCGATACCTTTTGACAGAATGAACGTCGCAACCGCCAGAACTGCCGAATCGCTGCCAGGCCCCAAGGGCTTGCCGATCATCGGCAATGCGCATCAAGTACGCCCCGAACGCCTGCATCTGCAAATGGAGGCCTGGGCGCGAGAGTTCGGCTCGCCGTTTCGCCTCAACATGATGGGCGACCCGATCATCGTGTCCGATGATGTGGCGGCGTTCCAGCAGATCTTGCGCCAGCGCCCGCACGATTGGCAGCGCTCGACGCCGGTGCGACTGGCGGCACAAGAGATGGGCTTTGACGGTCTGTTCACCGCTGAGGGTGAGGAGTGGTTGCCGCAGCGCAAGCTGATCATGCAGGCGCTCAACCACACGCATCTTCCCGAATTCTTTCCACTTTTGCAGCGCGTGACCGAGCGCCTCTATCGCCGATTCGAGCGGGCGTCAGCGACGGGCGAAATTGTCGACATGACCGATGAGCTGATGCGTTACACGGTCGATGTCACCAGCGCGCTCGCCTTCGGCGAAGACCCCAATACCATCGATCAATCCGGCGATCGCATCCAACAACACATGGCGCTCATTTTCCCGGCGCTGTTGCGCCGAATCATGACGCCGATCCATTGGTGGCGGTGGCTGCCCTCGCCTGGCGAACGCCGCCTTCAGCGGGCGCTGAAGGCGGTGCATGGACATGTGGACGCGCTGATCGCGCGCGGCCGCGAACAACTGCGGCAGCGTGAGCCGGGAAGACCTCGGCACTTGCTGGAAGCGATGCTGATGCAGGCACAGAGCGGCGAGTCGCTGCTCGACGATCGCCGCATTCGCGCCAACGTGCTGACCTTACTGCTCGCCGGCGAAGACACCACCGCCAACTCGCTCAGTTGGTGCATGCCGTTCCTGGCCGAGAACACCGACGCGCAAGAAGCACTCGCGCAAGAATCGCGAGCCGCTCTCGGAGATTCGTTAGTGTGCCCGAGCATTGCGCAACTGGAACGGTTGGACCTCTGCGAAGCGACGGTGCAGGAGAGCATGCGTCTGCGCCCGACCATCGGCATTTTCATGATGACGCCCACATCCGATCAGGTCGTCGGCGATGTTCTGGTGCGCAAAGGCGAACGCATCTGCATGATCCATCGCCCGGCGCTGCAATCGGCACAATACTTCGACAACCCAGCGCAGTTTCGACCACAACGCTGGCTGCGCGAGGCGCGCGACGGCGTGCATGACAAACGTGCCTTCCTGCAATTCGGGACCGGGCCGCGCATCTGTCCAGGCCGGCATTTGGCCATGGTCGAAGTGCGCATGGTGCTCTCCATGTTGCTCGCCCACTTCCGCGTCGAGTTGACCATCCCCAGTGCTGATCTCGAAGAAGTATTGGCCTTCACGGTGACGCCCAAGCGTATGCCGGTACGGCTGCATCGTCGCAGCCAATAAGACTCGCAACTCAAGAGGCTGGCACGTTGTTGAGAAACGCACTTCCTGTTCGTTTCTCAAGTCGCGAGTTCGGCACATGTCCGGGCTCGCTCTGCAGGGGTTGGCAAGTACGGTGTCTGGCGAAGCCAGCAATGCTCGGCGGTCTGAGGCTAAGCCTCGCTAGAGCCATCATTGAATAGCCATAACGCCCCGCGCGTTACGGTGTGCTGCAGGCACCGGGGCGCGAATGGCCGGATTCTGCCTCCCTTGAACCAGCGATGCGACGCGAGCCCGCCACTTCAAGACTAGTCACATGCAAATGTCCATCGTCGCAACGACTGCCGATGCGCATCTGCGCGTACTCGATCTTGAGGGGGAATCCATGCGTCGTTTCTCGAAAGTCAAAGCCATGATGTTTTCTGGCGCCTGCATCTTGTTCTGCCAAGCGCCATTGGCGCATGCCTCGCTGGCCAACAGTATTCCTGATGGTGCCCTGGGCTTGAGCGCAATCAGTGCGCAGTCCGGCTACAGCGTGGCCAATGCGGGCGATCTCAATGGCGACGGCTTTCAGGATATGGCCGTCGGCGTCTACGGCTACAGCAATAGCGAAACCAACGAGGGCGCTGTCGTGATCTATTTCGGCAGCGCGGCGGGTGTCGATCTGACGGCCGATGCTGTGCTCGAATTGAATCAGGCCGGTGCGCGGTTTGGTGCATCGGTCGCTGGCGCGGGCGACGTCAACGGCGATGGCTTCGACGATCTGATCGTGGGCGCGCCGTTTTTCGACTCGGGCGACACCGACGGTGGCCGCGCCTTCCTGTTCTATGGCGGCAGTGGGGCGTTCAACACGGCCGTCGATGGCGTACTCGGCCTCAGCCAGAATGCCGCTTTTTTTGGCGTCAGCGTGGCTGGCGCGGGCGACGTTAACGGCGATGGTTATGCCGACGTGCTGGTTGGGTCGAGCGGCTTCGACGGTGCTGCGACCAACACGGGCGCAGCGCTGCTCTACTTTGGTGGTCCAGGCGTATTCGATACCACGGTGGACGCCAATCTGCAGTCGGCCATCGGCAACGTTCGCTTCGGCAGTTCGCTGGCTGGCGTGGGCGATGTCAATGGCGATGGCTTTGCCGACATCGTCATTGGATCGCCGTTTTATGTGAACGGGCAGACCAACGAGGGCGCCGCATTCCTTTACCTCGGCGGCGCTGGGGCGTTCAACACCGCGACCGATGCCCACTATGAGATCGATCAGGTGAATGCCGAATTCGGTACCTCCGTTGCTGCGGCCGGAGATATCAACGGCGATGGCTACAGCGACGTGATTGTCGGTGCGTTACGCTACGACAACGGACAAACCGACGAAGGCGGGGCCTTCGTCTATTACGGCGGCGCCACGATCAATAACGTGCTCGACGCAACCCTTGAAAGCAACCAGGCGGGCGCTGCGATGGGCATGGCGGTGGCCAGCCTGGGCGACGTCAATGCCGACGGTTATGGCGACATTGTCGTCGGCTCGCCGCTGTTCGATGGCAGCAGCGCCGATTCCGGGCAGCTGTGGGTTTACCTCGGCGGCGCTGGCGGTATTGTCGGCACACCCTACAAGCAGTTCGATGCGGGTCTGGCGCAACCGGTACGACTTGGCTTTGCGCTATCCGGCGGGGACTTCAATGGCGATGGCTACACCGACCTGATTGCCGGAATGCCGGACTTTACGGGTGTCTCCAACAATCAGGGACGCGCGTTGGTGTACTTCGGCGGCACGATCATCGACTCGGGTATTGCCGACGCACACGTTGAGTCGGGTCAGGGCAGCGGCCAACTAGGACACAGCGTCGCGACCGGCGATGTCAACGGCGATGGCTATGCGGATCTTGTCAGCGGCGCTTTTGGTTTCGACGCCGGCAACGTCAACACCGGCCGCGTGTCGTTGTACTTCGGCGGCGCCAGTGGCTTCAACACGTCCGCCGATGCGCAGCTCAATGGCCCACTCGCCGATATGCGCGCGGGTGGCTCCGTGGCCGTCGGCGACATCAATTCCGACGGCTACGGCGACATCATCGTCGGCGCGCCCGAATACAGCAATGGCAGCAATCTCGAGGGCGCGACGCTGATCTATCTCGGCGGCCCCGGGCCGTTCAACACGCAGATTGATGCAACCATCGAGATCAATCAGGCGGGCGCAAACTTCGGCCATAGCGTCGCTTACGCTGGAGACGTCAATGGCGATGGCTTCGGCGACTTTCTGGTCGGCGCGCCCAACTTTGACGGCGCATCGTCCGACGAGGGCGCGATGTTCTTGTTCTTCGGCGGCGCAAACATCGAGACCACCGCCGATGCCACGCTGCTGGGTGGCCAGGGCAGCGCATTCTTGGGCTGGCGAGTCGCCGGAGCGGGCGATCTCAACGGCGATGGTTTTGCCGACATCGCTGCTGGCGGTATTGGTTTCGATATCAGCGGCAACACCAATGCCGGCGTCGTCAACGTGTACTTCGGCGGCACCAGCTTCGATACCAGTTTTGATGCGCAGATCGACGGTGGCCAGTCCAACGCACGTCTCGGCAGCGCACTGGCTGGCGCCGGCGACGTCAATGGCGATGGTTTCTCCGACTTGCTCGTTGGCGCCAACGAATACGACAACGGCCAGGTCGATGAAGGCCGCGCGTACATCTACAGGGGAGGCGCCGGCGCGTTTGCAACGACGCCGCATGCGACGCTGGAAATCAACCAGATCGATGCTGGTTTCGGCTCGGCCGTAGCCGGTGTCGGTGATGTCAACGGCGATGGCTTTGCCGATGTCCTAATTGGCGCGCCAGAGTTCGATGTTGTCGCCAGCAACAATGAAGGCGCGGCGTTCTTGTACCTGGGCAGCAGCGGCGTGTTCGTTACGACCCACTCGGTACGCATGAGCCAGCAGCAATCGACCACGCGTCTGGGTTTTGCCGTGGCGCTCGGCGATGTCAATGGCGATGGTTACGCCGATCCGATCATCGGCGCCCCGAGTTTCGATGGTGGCACAGCAGCCGACGAAGGTTCGGCATCGGTCTATTTGAGCAACACCATCGGCAAAGCAGTGTTGCCGCAGCAGTTCAGCGGTCTGACGACGGGTCCTATCGACCATTGGGGTCGATCGCAAAATCCCGATGGTTTCACCGTCGCGATGACCAGCGTCAGCAGTCGCGGCCGCGAACGCAGCAAACTTGAACTGGAAGCTTGCCCACCGGGCGCGGCATTCGGTGCCGGCAGTTGTCTGCGCTTTGTGACACCGAACTGGGTGGACACCACGGCAACCGCCAACGGCACAGTGATCGCCAGCATCGCCAACAGCCTGGTACTCAATCGGATCTATTCGTGGCGCACACGGGCGCTGTATGCGCCATTCACGGTGACCCAGTCCGGCATCATCGCGCCGACGAATCCGCGGCGTGGGCCGTGGCGCCGGATGCGAGCTGCTGCCGACGCAGGCGATGTGCGTATCGTCGAGTTCATGTTTCGCAATGGCTTCGAATAAAAGAATCGATCATCGCGGGACGATTTGCCGGCCCGCCGGTGCGCACGTCGCTCGGCATGCAGTTTCCAGGTTAGAGTTGAGCAGATGGAATCACCAATACGTATCGGCGCGCCGGTTCGGATCGCCATGGTCGAAGACAAGCCGCTGCTGCGTCTGGGCGTGCGGCGCGTGGTCGAACAAGACGGCAATTGGATTTGGGCATGGGAAGCAGACAGCTTGCGGAGCGCTCGGGCGCTGCGCGGCGAACCTTGCGATGTGTTACTGCTCGATCTTGGACTGCCCGACGGCAGTGGGCTGGATTTGATCGAGGAGTTCAGCGCCTCAAACGTTCGGGTGATCGTATTCAGCGTCCTGGGTGACGAGCAGAGCGTATTGGCGGCGATCGAACGCGGTGCCGCTGGCTACCTGCTCAAGGACACCGCTGCCGAGAGCATGCGTGAGGCGATCGGCCAGGTTTTGTCTGGCGGCGCACCGCTGACTCCTGCGGTGGCCGGTCACGTGCTACGTAAGCTGCGGCGCACGGAAACCATAGTGCAGCCGCCCACTGGCGCGGATCGCGCGCTGATGGCCCTTACCGCACGCGAGCGTGAGGTGTTGATGGCGCTGGCGCGCGGTTTCAGTTATGAAGAAACGGCGGCGATGCTGGAGATTTCCAAGCATACGGTGAACCACCACATCAAGCAGATTTACGCCAAGCTTGCGGTCACCTCGCGCTCGCAGGCGGTGTTCGAGGCGGTCCAGGCCGGTTGGCTCGGATCGTGAGCCTGTTGCGGTCACTGCTGCCCACGCTCGCGCTGGCATTCGTATGCATTTGGCTGATCTCCTGGCTGGAAAGCAGCGCGCACCCCGATCTGCCGGCCATCACCTCGATCGAGGCACGACCGGCCGAACTTCCGGGCGATCTTAGCCGTTGGCAGGACGCAGAACCGCATGCCTGGCGGGCCTTCGAACTGCCGCTCAAAGTGTGCAAGATCCGTTGCACAACGCCCTATACCGCGTGGCGCTATCGATTCCACTTCGAGCAGGGGCAACTTGCCGATCCGGCGCTGTACATGCCGCATACCGATGCAAACCTTGCGCTGTATCTGAACGGCACACTGATCGAAATGAAGGGCCGCGTGGCTGACCCACCCAGCGTTTATCGCTACGATGGGCGCCTGATTCGCTTACCGACCAGCCTGCTCCGTCGGGGCGAAAACGAAGTCGTTTGGCTGCTGACCATTGAGCGACGGGGCAGCGGCAGCGTTTCGACGTTCTACCTAGGCAACTATGGCGAGTTCGAATCGCCGTTGCGGAACTTACGCTGGCTCACCGACAAACTGGTGCTCGGCTCTTTCTCGCTGCAGCTGGCCGCGCTGCTGTTCGCGCTGGCGCTGATGATGCGTGGCTCCAAAGAACGCGTCGTGCAGTGGTTCGCTGTGGCTTCGCCGTTCTGGTTGGTCATTGCATTGTGGCATCTGGTACCCGACTGGATCGTTTCGACGTCGTTGCGCTCCGTGGCGCTCTATATATCGCTGTTCGGGATGATCGCGTTCTCGGTGCTCTTTGTTTGCGCGATCCTGGAATCCCCACCGCGCTGGCTGACGCGAGCAGCGCTGGGCTATTTCGCCATAGGTACGGCGCTTGCCATAGGCGCGAACTTCTGGCCAGATCTGGATGGCTATTGGCGGATCGCGCTGCCGCATTATGCGCTCAAGTGGAGTGCCATGCTGATCTTGCCGTACGCAGTTTTTCGACTGTATCGGTATTTGGATCGCCAGCGCGAAAGCAAGATGGCGCAATGGACGCTGGCGGCGGCGATGCTGCCGGCAACATTCGGATTGCACGACGTGATTCGCGGCAGTTTTGAACCGATGATTTTTGCCTTGAGTCCAATCTCGGGACTCGGTATCTCGGTCGCCTTTTGCTTGGAACTGGGCCGTCGCATCCTCGCCAATCAAGCGCGAATGGCGCGCTATTCGGAAGAGTTGGCGAACACCGTCAAGGCGCGCGAACTTGAACTTGCAGACAACTACGCCAAACTTCAAGTCGCCGACCGCGAACGCGCGCTGACGATGGAACGCCAGCGCATCATGCAAGATATGCACGATGGCGTGGCCGGCCAACTCGCCGCGCTGGTGTATCTGGCGAACGACGGCAACATCGGTCGCACTCAGATCGTCGAAGCGGTGCGCGCAGGCCTCGTGGATATGCGTTTGGTGCTCGATTCTCTCAACCAGCCCGACGGCGATCTGGCGCTGGCGCTGGGCGCCTTCCGTGGCCGGATCGAACCGCTGCTCCGTGCCAGCGACATCCAACTGATTTGGAAGGTCGACTTCAAACTCGATTTGCGCGGCTTCAGCCCGGAAACGATGCTCGGCGTGCTACGCATTCTCCAGGAGGCGCTCAGCAACGCGGTCAAACATGCCCGCGCCAGTCGCATCGAGGTTCACGCTGCGTGGCGGGGTGAGATTGTCACCTTTGCTGTAGTCGACGATGGCGTAGGCTTTGTTCCTTCCGCCCATGCCATCAACCGATATGGACTCAGCGGTATGGCCAGCCGCGCCCAGAAGCTCGGCGCAAGCTTGTACATCGATTCGGCGCCGGCCTGCGGCACCATGGTCGTGCTCGAAGTCGGACGTTGAGCGTTTGTCGCATGCCTGTGACGTCACGGTTTGCTGCTCCAGTCGGACTTCGCGGTCGGGTCCGATCTGCAAGTCGAGCACAGCGGCAATAGATTCGACCAAGGCGAGTCCGGACACGAGCCGGACTCGCTGAAGGCCAAGAAGTCAGGAAGAAACCCGTCGAACCAGGCAGAAGCAAGAGTACCTGGTGCTGGATCGCCGCGATGCTGCATCCCGCGTTTCGCCTGCGTGCCGGTCGCGAAGGTTAGCAACTCGTTGTTTCGGTTAATCGCCGGCAAGCGCTCGCCATTTCCTGCGTTCGCCCGAATGCGCCCAGCGCTTTGCGTTTGCGACTGTTAGTCGTTACCTGGCCCGGTATTGTCAGGGTCACAGGCGGGATCGGCTGGATTGCAATAGAGATTGGGCATCGAACTGCCGGTCCACTTTGCGCGCAGGATGGCGTTGCTGTTGTTGTTGCCAGGATTGCTATCCCAAAAATTGAAACCGAATTCCTCGCGGTGAAACCAAGGTCCGACATGCCCCCCCCAGAAGCCTTCGGCGATCAGCGTATTGCACAATCCACGAGACCACCTGATTGACCAGGGAATGTTCGATTTGGGACCACTGAACACACCTTCAGCGCCCTGTTGGGTACTGCAACCCGGATGACCCGCTGGGAGATAGGGCGCCTGATCTTCCAAATCAGGAACAAAAGTGGAGCCGCAGTGCGCGTTTGTAGAGCCCTGGCAAGGCCCGAAAGCAGACCCTGTGGTTCCGGGATACTCGGCATCCCACATCGTGGTGAACTTGCGCTCATCGCCCCACAGCGCGCGCGCAAACATGCAGTGATCCTTTTTCACCTGCCGATCCTGGCTGGTATAGCCAATCAGCGCACGCACATGGTTGATGGCAATTCTGTGCCACTCATCGACCTCAGCCTTGGTCGGGTTGGCGTTATCGGCAAACGGTCGGTACTGATAAAAGACCTCCCGGATACCTCTGACGCGATCCACACTGGGACAGATCGCTGCGGCAAACTCGGCCCTGGTCATTTGCGACGGGTTGTAGATTGTTCCATCCCACCGGGCAGCCGCCCAATCGGCCGAACTGATCCAGTGAACCCGATCCGGGTCGTGGGCTGTGATGCCGGCTGCAAGCGGCTTGGAGGCGAACGTACTCCAGTTCGCCTGGTTGGGCGTGTACTGCGCCAGCGCGCCGACCTCGAATCCGTTGGAAAACAAGACATCAGACCAACTCGCACCCGGTGCAACTACACCCAGAAATACGGTTGCCAGCAGCGTCGTCTTCATTGGAGGAGCTTACGAGCCGATCAGACGCGCGAGCATACCGCGGTCCATGACGGGATAACGAGACCAGCACCGCAATCAAACGCCCCCAAAGGCTGCGCTTCCCGCCTGTCGATAACCGCGGTTGCACCTCACACAGACTTGTCGAAAACCCGCTGTTGGCCGATGCTGACGATTCGATCATAGCGAGGGGGTCTGGCAATGGCAGCGAAAAAATGGGCAAAGTTCCCGCACGATGCTGGCGCTTTCGACTACAGCGGCTCGAAACTGGCGAAAACCTGGGCGCGATTGCACGCGGGCGATCAAGAGCCGCTGCCGGACAAGAAACACTTGACCGCACTGGCCAAACGGTATCCAAAACTCGAGATCGACGCGGCCGCCGCATCTGAGGCCCTGCTCGATGCCTGGCGAGCGTTTCATCGCGGCGAGTTTCAAAAGGCTGCCGACGCGGGTGACGCCCTGGGAGCGATCGGCGCGGTGGTCGCGATTAAAGCGGAGGGCATATATGCCACCTATCTGGCAAAAGAGGCCGACAAACTGACGCATTTCGAACGGTGCGCCAAACGTGCAGAGCAAGCCATCGCTGCGATGCCAGAGGATGCCAATGCGCACTATTTCAATGCCTTCGCATTGGGTCGATACAGCCAGTGCATATCCGTGAGCAAAGCGCTGGCGCAGGGTCTTGGCGGCAAGATCAAACACAGTCTTGAAAAAGCGCTAAGCCTCGCGCCGAAACACGCCGAGGCGCACACGGCGATGGGTTTGTACCACGCTGAGATCATCGACAAGATCGGCTCGCTCGTGGGTGGGCTCACCTATGGCGCCAAGTCCGACACCGGCGTCAAGCACTTTCAGGAAGCCCTCAAGCTCACACCACACGCGCCGGTTGCGCACCTCGAATTTGCCAACGGGTTGAAGATGATGTTTGGAAAGAAGCGTCAGGCCGACATCGATAAGGCGTTGGCAACCGCGGCAGCGCTCGAACCGATGGATGCGATGGAAAAACTCGACGCCGAACGCGCTTCGGAATTGTCCTGACTGCTGGAGCGCATGACGCTCAAATGTTGACCAAATGACATATTCGTATGTCATTCAGTTGATTCTCTTTGTTGCCTCGCAACATCTGGTTTCGGCAAGCGGCTCAAGCTGTTTGGGATTGTGTCTGGGTATGCCTTGCTGCGCCGCGACACCGAAACCCGCGAGCCAACGAAGAGCAGTCGTTGACGATCCTGGCGTCCACACATAGCTTTCACGCACGGTTGGGCCGGCGTCATGATCTGGGGAGATCAAGCTCAACTATCTGTGGTTAACGCCGCCGCCCGGCGGTTCGCTCAGTTCATTGATGGGGATCACGCTCATGCAGAAGTCAGGCGCAAGCCTTGCCGCGATCATTGCCATGTCTTTGGCATCGGTCACAAACGCCAACCAACTGATCACACCAGCTGCACCGGTCCAGGACCAATACATTGTTGTATTACATGAGGAGCAGGTGAGTTTCGGCGATAACCGCAACTCAAGCCTGCCGAGCGTCTTGAATGTTGCTGTCGACATGTCGGCGAGCCATGGCCTGAAGTATCTGCGCCATTACGAGCGCGTTCTCCCAGGTTTTGTGGTGCAAGCCAAAGCCGGACAAATCGATCGCCTGTTGCTCGATCCACGCGTTGCTTACGTCGAACAGGACGGCGTCGTCAATGCCATCGCCACTCAGACCGGCGCAACCTGGGGCCTTGACCGCATCGACCAGCGCAACCTGCCTTTGAACACGACATACAACTACGACACCACCGCCAGCAACGTGCACGCCTACATCGTGGACACCGGCGTTCTGGGCTCGCATACGCAGTTCACAGGCCGCATGGGCAACGGCTACACCGCCATCTCCGACGCCAACGGAACCAACGATTGCAATGGCCACGGCACACATGTCGCGGGCACCGTAGCGGGCACCATTCACGGCGTTGCCAAAGGCGCGATCATTCATCCGATTCGGGTGCTGGGCTGTAATGGCTCCGGTACGAACTCTGGCGTCATCGCCGGCATGGATTGGGTTGCGCAAAACCGTGTGCAACCGGCCGTCGCTAATATGAGCTTGGGTGGCGGTGCCTCGCAAGCCACCGACGATGCCGTCAATCGCATGCACAATGCGGGCGTTACGGTCGTGGTGGCAGCCGGCAACGACAACGCCAATGCCTGCAACTACTCCCCAGCTCGGGCGACCAATGCAATCACGGTTGGATCGACAACCAGCAGCGATGCTCGTTCGTCGTTCTCCAACTTCGGCACCTGCCTGGATATCTTCGGGCCGGGCTCGAGCATTACCTCTGCGTGGCACACCGGCACCTCGGCCACCAACACGATCAGCGGGACCTCCATGGCAGCGCCGCACGTGGCAGGCGTTGCGGCGTTGTATCTGGCGGCAAATCCGTCGGCAACGCCGGCGCAAGTGACGACCGCATTGATCAACAATTCGACGCTGAACGTGGTGACCAATGCCGGTAGCGGGTCGCCCAATCGCATGTTGCATTCGCTGTTCGGTGGCGGCCCGGTCAACGCTCCACCCACCGCCAACTTCTCGTTCACGACCAGCGGCCTGACGGCAACCTTCACCAATACGTCGACTGACAGCGATGGCACGATCGCTTCCAGCGCCTGGAACTTCGGCGACAGCACCACATCGACTGCAAGCAATCCGAGCAAGACTTACGCAGCGGCTGGCACCTATACGGTAACGTTGACGGTGACGGACAACGGTGGTGCGACCAACACCACAACGCGCTCGGTCACAGTCAGCAGTGGTGGCGGCGGCGGCGGTGCAACAGCGCTGAGCAATGGTGTTGCAGTCGCCGGATCGACGAACTCGACCAGCGCCAACAGCAGCTTCCGCGATTACACCGTTGCCATACCCACCGGCGCATCGAATCTGGTGATCGCAACCAGTGGCGCCAGTGGCGATGTCGATCTGCACGTGAAGTTCGGTGCGCAGGCGACGACCTCTGTATACGACTGCCGCCCATACAGCGCCAGCGGTAACGAGACCTGCACATTTGCCACACCGAGCACCGGCACCTACTACGCACGCGTCTATGGCTACCAGACCGGCACGGTGAATTTCACGATCCGAGCATCATGGACCACAGGTGGTGGCGGCGGCACGGTCGTCGAACGTTTGGCGAACGGCAGCTTCGACTCGATCACCACCAGCACAAACGCTGCACCAGATGGCTCGTGGGCTCGTTCGGCTGTCACCGGCACGTCGTTCAACACGTTGTTGGCCGGTCAAACGAACGCGCAAAGCGGCGGCTCGTATGCCTATCTGGGTGTCAACAACAGTGCCGGCCAGACGGTGCAAAGTGCGCCGACGTTGATTCCGGCCGGTGGTTCGCAGGCGACGCTGTCGTTCTACGCCTCCATCGTCACCAGCGAGACAACAACCTCCACGGTCTACGATCGCTTGCAGGTTCAGCTGGTCGACGCCGGTACCAACGCGGTGATCACCACGCTGGCGACGCTGTCGAACCTCAACCGAACCACGAGCGCCAGCACTTACGTGCAGCGCAGCTACAACGTCGCTGCGTACAAGGGTCGCAACGTGCGAGTGCGCTTTGTAGCGTCGACCGACAGTTCGTTGCCAACCACGTTCCGCGTGGACACCGTGAGCTTGCGCAGCGATTGATCTTGGTTAGACCGTTGTCACCCGGAACCCCGGCTTCGGCCGGGGTTCTTTTTTGGTCGATCTCAGATCAGCCCGCTGCGCTGCCGAGCGCCGATGGAAACCTGACGCGTGGAGTGGTTCCTTGAGTCAGTGCCCAGCGCACGTGCTCTCGCACCAGATCGCTGGGATCGTCGATCCGCGCCAGCAGTGCGGCTTGCACCTCCGCATCCGGCATTGCATTGCCCAGTGCCACCGCGATGTTCCGCAGCCAGCGCTCATACCCGATCCGACGTATCGCCGAACCTTCGGTGTTGCGCAGGAACTCGGTTTCGCTCCAGGCAAAAAGTCCGATCAGCGAAACGCTGTCGAGACCATGGCGCACGCGGAAATCCGGCTCGCCCGCCAGCTTGGCAAACTTGTTCCACGGGCACACCAGTTGACAGTCGTCACAGCCGTAGATGCGATTGCCCATCGGCGCGCGCAGCGCTTCCGGAATCGCTCCCCGCAGCTCAATCGTCAAATAGGAAATACAGCGCCGAGCGTCGATCTGGTAAGGCGCGGGGAATGCAGCGGTCGGACACGCCGAGAGACAGCGCGAGCAGGTTCCGCAGTGGTCGTTGTCCGCCACATCGATCGGCAATGGCACGTCGGTATACAACTCGCCGAGAAAAAAATAGCTGCCCGCCTTGGAAGAAATCAGATTGGTGTGTTTGCCGATCCAACCTAAGCCCGCATTTCGTGCAAGAGGCTTCTCCAAGACCGGCGCGCTATCGACAAACGCCCTGTAGCCGAACGGACCGATCCGCGCGATCAGCGCATCGGCGAGTTTCTGCAGGCGCGAGCGCAGCACCTTGTGATAGTCGCGTCCCAGCGCATAACGCGATACATAGGCTTGTTTGCGATCGCCGAGAACATCGCGGGCATCCACAGCCTCGGGCCAGTAGTTCATTCGCACGCTGATCACACGCAGTGCACCCGGCACCAACTCGCCGGGGCGCCAGCGCTTGCTACCATGCACCGCCATATAGCCCATCTCGCCGTGCAAACCCTGCTCAAGCCATGCGTTCAAGCGTTCGCCATCGGCGCCAAGATCGATATCGCTGACGCCGCAGGCGTCGAAACCCAGCCCCAACGCCTGGTCGACCACAAAGCGTTTGATTTGAGTCCAGTCTTGGTGCGCGTGCGCGGTCATGCGCTCAGTATACTTTTGCCATCTCGCCAAAACTGGAGCCTGCGCTGATGCAAGGAATGCCCACCGTGGCGTACACCGTGGCGCAGGCGCGTGAGCTCGATCGACTCGCCAGCGCATCCTTCGGTATTCCCGAATACACGCTGATGCAGCGCGCCGGGCAAGCGGCGGCAACCTTCATCCACCGCCACTTTCCGTTGGCGCAACGGATCGCAATCGTCTGCGGTCCTGGCAACAACGCGGGCGACGGCTACGTACTGGCGCGTTTGCTGCAAGCGGCGCGGCGCGATGTGGTTGTTGTCGCAGAGGGGAATACTCCGCAGGAAGGTCCGGCATTGGCAGCGTTCGGGGATTGGCGTAGTGCCGGCGGTGCGCTCGCACCTTTCGCCGGTCACTTCGACGAGTTCGATCTGGTTGTCGATGCGCTGTTTGGCATCGGCTTGACACGTGCGCTGGAAGGACAAGCCGCGGCAATCGTCGCGGCGATCAATGCGCAGGTTGCGCCCATTCTGGCGCTCGACGTCCCCACTGGACTCAATGCCGACTCCGGCGATGCGTGTGGACCCGCAGTTCGAGCGACGCTCACTTTGAGCTTTATCGGATTGAAGCGCGGCATGATCACTGGCGCCGGCCAGGAACTGTGCGGCGAGATTCATGTTGACACACTGGATCTTCCCGATGTGCTGTTCGCCTGTGTGCCACCGGCGTTACAACTTCTCGACGATGCATTGCTGCGTAAATACTTGCCGCCTCGTGAGCGCCACGCGTACAAGGGGCATTTCGGCCACGTACTGGTCGTGGGCGGCGATGAGGGCATGGGCGGCGCTGTGCGCCTCGCTGCCGAAGGTGCGCTCAGATCCGGCGCAGGACTGGTAAGCGTGGCGACCCGCCCTGTTCACGTCGCGCCGATACTGGCGTCGCGCCCGGAGATTATGGTGCGCGGCATTTCCGGACCGGCAGAACTGGACGCTCTGCTCGATCGCGCGACAGTGGTCATTGTCGGTCCAGGTCTGGGCCGGGGCACATGGTCGCAATTGTTGTTGGCGGCAGTCACGGAGCGCAATCTGCCGACGATCATGGACGCCGATGCCTTGAATGGCCTCGCCGAATCGGCGTGCGTACTGCCAGAACACGTGGTGCTGACACCGCATCCGGGTGAGGCGGCGCGGCTGCTGGAATGCTCCAGCGCCGACGTGCAACGACAACGCTTCGAAAGCGCCGACAAATTGGCAGAGTTTTTCTCCTCGACCGTTGTACTTAAAGGCGCCGGCACGATCGTGCGCGACAAACTCGGCACATCGGTCTGCCCCATCGCAACGCCTGCGCTGGCGACCGGCGGCAGCGGCGACGTGCTGGCGGGCGTCATCGGCGGCCTCATGGCCCAAGGTCTGCCGACGGGCGCCGCAGCGCGTTGCGCGGTTCATTTGCATGCTCTCGCTGGCGCAGCAGCCGGAGCCGATGGCGAACGCGGCACCGTGGCCGGGGATTTAATGCTTCACATCAAACGGCTGGTCAACCCTCGATGAGCAGTTTGCGCGTCTATCTGGCCGATGCCGCCGCCACACAACAGCTCGGTCAGCGATTGGCCAATGTCGTCGGGCCTGGGTGCATCGCCCTATCCGGCGAACTTGGTGCGGGAAAGACGGAACTGGCGAGAGCCATGATCCATGGCTTGGGCTACCAGGGCCGTGTGAAGAGCCCAACGTACACCATGGTTGAGCCTTACGAAACGCCCAGACTGTTGATCAGCCACTGGGATTTGTATCGTATCGCCGCCAACGATGAATTGCAGGCCCTGGGCATTCGTGAGCAATCGCCGAATACGTTGATGCTTGTCGAGTGGCCGGAACGCGCCAGCGACGCACTTCCACCGGTAGACTTGTCGATCCGCATCGAACACCAGGGCGACGGTCGCAGCGTCGTGCTGACGCCTGGAACCAGCACCGGCGAGCAATGGGTTGCTGGCCTCCCCGGCTCGACCGAAATGCCCCTGGGGCCAAGACCGCCAGACGCGAACAAGACAAGATGAAACCAGCGCGCACACACAACCGATGCCCATGGACCAACACGCAATCCTAATTGGCGGTGTCGCCTTCCAGCATGACGCGAACGGCCGGTCGGCGAAGGTCGGGAGTTGCTCGACGGTCCGGATCGACAATTCGCGCAGCGACGCCGAGTTGTTCACGCTGACCCAAACAAGGACGACTCGGCCAGCCAGGAGAAGCGGATGCGCTCTTGCTCAAGGCGCAGATTCTTCGCAAAACGGTGCGATCGCAATGCCTCGAAGAGCGCGTTTTCATTTTCCGTGAGACGCTTAAGAGGATGGCGCACGGGTTCGGGTTCGATACCCCAGAACTCCCGGTGTGCAAGCAGAGTGGCCTCGTCCATCAGCAGCGATTGCGCGTGTGGGAAATGCGCACGGAGTTGATCGAGTATCTTGAAACCGTGACTGTCGATATCGCCCCAATAGTGGATCGGAACCTCTTGCATCCAGGGCAGTTCGGCCAACGCGTCGAATCCATAACCCGATCCAAAGATCAGCAGGCTTTCGGGCAGCGATGGGAAAACCAGGTAGTTGGTCTCGTTTTCGGTGATGACGATGCGCCGCCACGTCGGCGCCAGTCGCTTCAGATTGGTAACATCCAAGGTGAGGTCCGGATCGATCAGACCAGGAAGCAGCTGGTACGCCGGGTCGAGCGAGCGCATGCGCACCCGTGCCGGTCTCTCGCGAAATCCGAACCGCCGCGCAAAGCGCGTTTGCAGGGCGTCGATCTGCCCTTCCGGCAGGGCAAGCTCAAGCAGCTCTGCGAGCACGCCGCTGTGCTGTTCGATCAGCTTGCTGTGCGCGCCGGGCACGTCCACCATGCGCACGAACACCCGCGCCTGCGGGTGCGCGCGACGCCAGGTCACTGTGCCCAAAAGTGCTGACCATTCGCTGGCCAGCTCAAGGGCGCGCAGCGGGCGCCTCGCGAGCCAGGGCAGCGCAGCAGGCTCGTTCTTGAGCGTCAGTTGGATCAGACCGCGAAATCGCTCAAGCTCAGCTTGGCGATCGATCAGCGCTGCGGCGGCATCAATGTTCTCGAGCCATACCGACTTGACGACACGCTGCGTGCCCTGCACGCGATGTCGTACCTCGCGCCACTCCAGCCGCACCTGCGGCATCGCAGCCAGCGCCGCCGTCCACGCGCGTACGTCGGGTAAGCAGTCGGTGATGTCCTGGCTGCCGGGGGCCTTCAACGGAAGCCGCCATGGCCAGTCGCCTGCCGCCAGCAGCGATTGCAGCAAACGACCTTGCTCCCAGCGCTTACGCACCGCACCCATCAAATCGTCTGGCGTCGACCAGTTCATGCGCGCGCCTTCTGTGCGCGGTACTCCTCAATGCGCAGGTTGCGCAGTTTGCTGGCGCGGCCGCCCTCATTGTGGACAAAACCCACGCTGCTGACGAAGGGTTCGATGATGTGGATTTTCTGCAGCGGTGTCACGATCAGCAGCTGCAGGTTCAATTGTTCGAATAAGCGCAAGCCGTACTGCGCCGATTCGTCCGACCCGCGACCGAAGGCTTCATCGATGACCACAAAGCGGAACGAGCGCGAGCGCACCGCGCCCCACTCCAATCCGAATTGATACGCCAGGCTCGCCGCCAGTATGGTGTAGGCCAGCTTCTCCTTCTGGCCGCCCGATTTGCCGCCCGAATCCGAATAGTGCTCGTGTTCGGCATCGTCATGCCGCCAGCGTTCGCTGGCCGCGAACAGATACCAGTTGCGAACGTCGGTGACTTTTGCCGTCCAGCGCTTGTCGATGTCCGACAAACCTTCCCGACCACGAAAGCGATCGATGATCGATTTGACCTTGACGAACTTCGCTTCCGAGTACTGCGCATCGTCTGAGCCCGTGAGTTGATCCTCGGTGCAGGCGCGCAATTCGGCCTGGAAACTGCGCACATCGGCATCCTGACTGAACTGCGCTTCCAGTGCGATGTAGCGTCCAGGGTTGTAGTCGATCTTGGTCAGCGAACCATTGATCTGGGCGATGCGCTCACGGATGGTCTCGCGCTCACGCGCCAGTTGCGCATTGAAATTGGCGATCTCGTTGATGGTGTTGACGTTGAGCAGTTCTTTGAAGCGCGACTCAAAGCGCGGCAGATCGTCGCCGTTTAGCTGCGCGAGCAGCTTTTCGTACTCGAAAGCGGCATCCAGGCTGGCATCGAACTCAGCCGTTTCGAGTTTAAAGGCATCCTTGAATGCGGCCATTGCCTGGATGACCTTGTCGCGCAGGCGTTTACCTTTGCTCTCCTCGGCATCGATGCGCGTTTGCAGCCACTCGCGCAACTCGCGCTCGCGCGCATCGCAATTCTCGACGCTCAGTTGCGCCTCGCCAAACTTCTCCAGGCGCTGCGCTCCGATGGCATCGGCGATGGCAGCATCGATCGGTGTTGCGTCTTGCGCCGTGCGCATGCGCAACTGTTCGGCCACGTTCATGCGCTCGTGCGCGCGGGTGCGGCGCTCGCTCGCGGAATCGACGTGACGCTCGCCATCGGTCAGCGCCTGTTGCGCAAGCCTCAGGCGCTCGGCCAGTTGTTTCAACACATCCGATGCATTCGCGAGGCGCTCGCGCTCGGCTGTCAACTCGGCAATCGCGCGCACCAATGAGCCGTCATCGATTTCGTCGAAGGATTCGAATTGCGCCAGCGCCACCAGCGCATCGAGCTGCCGTCGCAGCTCGGACATCTGTGTTTGCAGCGCGGCGAGCTCAGCGCCGCAGTCGGCGATCGTCTTCTCCAGTTCGCGGCGATTGGCTTTTAGCGCCTGCAGCTTGTCGAAGTTGCTCCAACCCAGCACGAAGCGCGAACGGTCATCGATGCGATGACGGTCGTCTTTTTCGTGTCGCCCACGCAAGTCCTTTACCTGTCCTGCTCGGGTCACTGCACGCGCGGAGGACTGGAAACGCGCCTGATCTGTGCAACAGAGGTAATCGAATCGTTCGATCAGCTCTTGTTCGATCCATTCGAAATAGCCCGAATCGGGCTTGATTGCCAATTTGCGCACCAGCGAGTCGACATCGAGCGAGCGCTCGGCGCGACTACGTCGCGGCACAATGCGGTAGAACACCAGCCTGCCGCGCAGGTGCTGACGGTCGACCCATCCCGACACTGCGGCGTAATACGCGTCGGGCACCAGCAGCGACAGGCCAAAATTTCGCAGCAATCGCTCGGCGGCGCCTTCCCAGTCGCGCGCTTCATCGCGTACCTGGATGAGCTCGCCAGCGAACGGCAACGCGTCTTCGACGATGCCCAGAGCGCTGGTGATCGCAGCTCGTATTTCAATTTGCTGCGCATCGATATTACTCTTGCGCCGCTCGAGGCTGTCGATCTCGGCTTGCAGTGCGGTGTGTGTTTTGCGCAGCGATGCCATCGCCACGCGCTGCTCGGTGGCCGCGTTGTCGATCCGCGCCTCGTTCTCCATCAACTCGGCGCGCCGCTTCTGCAAATGCGTGCGCTGGGCGTCGAACGCATCGCTTTGCGTCGCCAGCGCCTCATTGAGCCGCCGACAGTGCTCGGCGTAGCGCCGCGCACGCGCCGTGCGCTCATCGCGCAAGCGCGCGCTGCGCTCGATCTCTGCGGCGAGCCGCTCCAGACGATCTCCGCCGTTGTCGGCAATCGCACGCTCAATCTCAATCACCTCGCGTCGCTGTGCATCGCGCAGCGCAGAAAACTTAAGATGTGCAGCGTTGGCCCGATCGTACTCCTCACCGAGGTCGCGCAGTCGCGTATCGATCAGCATTAGCTTATGTGCCGCAAACTCGGCGCGCAGCGCGTCGCGGCAGGCGCGCAGGTGGTCGATCTGGGCGGACAGTTGGCGATGCCGCGCCACATCGCCAACCAGCGGCGTCAGCAGCCGGACCTGGGCCTCGGCCTTCTTGACGGCTTCATGCGCACGATTGAGATCGTCGAAATGCACAATCAAAGCGTCGATGCGCGCTTTCACATCGAACGGCTCAAGCATGTGGCCGCGCACGAAGTCGGTGAGGTTGCCCACAGACTTCATCGAAACGGTCTGATGGAATAAATCCAACGCCTGCTCGTTGTCGATGCCGAAGCGGCGGCGAAACCACGCGCTGTATTTGGCGTAGCTGTCGTCTATCTCGGCGCCCGCAGCACGCAGGCGTTTACGGAGCGCATTCAGATCGCTGCCCACCTCGGCAAAGTCGCCCCGAATCGACAGCGCCTTTTCGCTGGCCACATAGAAGCGCGCAGGTTGCCCGTGCGCCTCTTTGCAACTGAACACTTGTGCCAGCGTAACGGTCTGATCGAACCCGGCATTGTGGAAGACCGCGAGGATCACCGAGTAGCTGCTGGCATCACGCAGCGCCACGGGTTTGGCGCTTCCAGTGATATCGTTGCGTTCGGACTTGTAGTGGCCAAGTACATACGAGCGCAGACTGCGCTCCTTGCTGTCGGCGCCGGCCGCTTTGTTGTACGCCAGCCGCTGAGGCGCCACCAACAAGGTGGTGATCGCATCCACGAGCGTCGATTTTCCCGAACCGATGTCGCCCGTTAAAAGGCCATTGCGCCCGTCCAGATCGAGCGCCCATATCCGACCATCGAACGTGCCCCAGTTGAGCACTTCGAGCCGGCGTAGCCGAAATCCCGCGAGCTTATCGTCGCCGACAAAACTCAACTCGAACGAACCCGACTCACTCATCGAAGCCTCGCTCACGATACTCAGCCAGGCGCGCGTCGAATTGCGCTAACCAATGCGCATCGACGAAGGCCTTCAAGATCCGCCGCACTTCGAATCCCGGAGAGCCGCTGCTCTTGAGTTTGCGCAAGAACCCCAGCTCGACGATCTTGCCGATGTGCGTATCGATTTGATCGACAAGCCTCGCCTCGTTGCTGTGTGCGGGCAGAAACACCCGCACCATTTCAACCATATCGTCGCGCGCCAGAACCAGCCGGGTTTCGCTGCCGCTGGCATCGAATTCAGCGAGTTTCTTTCGCAGCAGTGCGAGCAGCAGACTCACAGGGTATGACAGCGGCCGACGCGCCACCAGCCTGGGCAAATGGTCGTCCTCTTTACTCTTCAAGAACGCGTAGCCCTCTGCCTCATCGAGCATGAGTTCCAAGGACAACACCGAGAAGTAGTCGCGCACTGCCGCCTGCAGATTGAGCAAATCGCTCCACAAGCGCTCGTCCTGATCGCGATAAAGCGCGCCTTTGAGCAGGCCAATCGCCAACGGCGACAGCGAAGCGTGATTCAACGATTCGCTCATCGGCGGAAGATCACCCGGGGCAAGCGCACGCGGCGCGTCAGTGACGCATCGACCATCCAATCGATGCTGTCGATCGCCGCTTCATCGATCACCGCGTGGAACGCATCTTCGCCCAGTTGCAAGTACGCGACGAGCTCGCCGAGGCCATGGGTCAGCGGTTGCGCGTCGATGATCTCGCGCAACGTCAGCTGCTCGCTCAGTTGCAGCATCTGGCGGATGTGTCGCGCCAGCTGAGCCTTGTCGATGACGATCTGGTGATAGAGCGCATCGGCATCGATGTCTTCCTCAACGATATCCAGTGCCAACGCCGCAAGCTTGAGTCGCGGCGCCGGCGCAAACAACGGTCGCTCGAACGGCAGATCGATGTCGGCCGCGACATCGGCGATCGACATCACTTCACCGACCGGCATTGCATCGCGAATGCTCAGTCCCTTGCTTTCGATGCCGTGCAGGATGTCCATGATACGGCGGTTCTCCAGCCACGCACGGTCGTCGAGAAAACGCCGCAGTTGTTGCGACAGCTGCGCCACGGTCCGCTGCGTATGTTCGCCTGCCTCCAACCAATCGTAGTGCACGCGCCGCACGCGCGGCTCTGGCTTCAGCGCCTGCACGGCCGGCAGAGTCAACGCATGATCGAGCAGCATACCGAAGTCGTCCTGGCGTTGACTGGACATCAAAAAATCCCAGAACGCACGAAAGCTTCGGCCTTGGTCAGAGCCGGAAATGGCATCGCGTTCGCCCAGAATTGCATCAAGCAACGCACCTTTTGAACCCTCCCACAGCGCGATGCGTTCGCGCACGCTGCGATCCAGCAAACGGAAGTTGTGTTCGACTTCGCGAAAATCGCCGAGCAGCTCGCGCGCCACTTGCAAGAATTGCTGGAATCGATCTTTCAGCGCAGTGTCGTCGAGCGTCGCAACGTCGCCAGCCCGGGTTCGTACCAATTCGATATCGATTCTCTTGCGTTCGGCCTCCAGCGCCGCGATGCGCGCATCAAGATCGGTTTCGGTGCCGGCCTTTAACTGCTTCAGCAGCTCAAACAACGTCAGCAGGCGCGACTCCGTGCCGACGAAACTACGGGCACTCAAACTCTCCAGCCAGACGATTGCCTTCTCGGTCGAGGGCGTCAAGTCGTACTGCGCCTCATCGCTGCCCTTGGCATAGAACTTTCGCAACCAGCCCTTCTCCGGCTGCGCCCAGTCGTTCAAATAGTCGCGCGAGCTTCGCGAAAATGCGCCTTCGCCGGCTTGTGCGCGCAGCGCAAACAGTACGTCCTCCAGCATCTCCTCCAAGTCTGCCGCAGCGATGACCCTCGCGTTAGGCATGACGAATGCGCGATGCAGGAAGCTGGCGATCAACGGCGCGTTGTCGGCGCGCAATAACCGCCATGCGGGATGCAGTGCACGCAGCGATTCGAGGTCGCTGTAGTTCATGAAGTCGAGTTTCGGTCGGTGCGGGCAACGATACGTTGTTCAGCGGCGCGGCGCGCAGATCGTCCCGTTCATTTGAGCACCAGGCCTTCGATCTCTACCTGTCAGCATCCACGCAAATGCCTTCGCCGCAGGGCTTTGCGACGGCAGGCACGAAGGCTACTGGCCGACCCACCTCCAGCGCTTGGCTCCATGCGAGAAACTTGGGCCGAATCAGTGCACCGATGTCGATCTGCGGCTCGGATGGGTCGAATCCACCCTCCTTCTCCCGCGCAGCGACGGCATCTTTGGCGGACTCGAATGCAACGAACCAATCGGCAACATGATTCAGCGCATCGACGAAAAACGCGCGGCCGAAGTAGGTGATTTCCGAGGCCGCTCCGCAACCGAATGAGGTGCGGTCATGACGCGCCGCAGTGATGACGATGGTGGTCGGGCTCTTGAGCGCATCGATGAATCCACCGGAATAACACGCTGAAACGATAATCACGCGCCACGTGATTCCGGCCTGATCGAGCACTTCGCGCAAATCTTGCGGAGCGATCCAATCTAACGGCAGTGGATCCAAATCCACATACAGGCGATGGTCTTCGCTGCCATGCGTCGTGGCGAACAGGAAAAACAAGTCTTCCTCGCGATCCATCGCGGCGGCGATACCGGCGACGGCCTGGCGCACGTTGCTTAGGGTTGCCAACGGCGTGACGGCTGTTGTGTCCGGATGATTGACGAGGCGCAAGGTCCGGCCATTCATGCCAAAACGCTGGCGCATCAGCAGCTCGACATACTCGGCTTCATTGCGAAACACATCTTCATTGCCATCCGCACCCAACGCCAACAGGTACGCATCGACCCTGCCTGGAAGGCCCCGTTGCAGCTTGGCGAGCGCGTGCTCTACTTGCGCCGGCTGCATGGCCCAAACCTTCTCAGCGCTGCCGGGAACGCGCCTTGCCGGCGTTGCACTGGACAACATAGCAGCCGCCTCGAAGTCGTAAGTCCAATAGCGCGCCAGATCAAGCTGCATCATTGGCAATGTGGTGAGCAACGCACCGCCCAAACCGAGCAGCGCCCGGCGCCAGGGGGCAATCGCCGTCATGATCGAATGACAGGCCGCCATCGCCGCAATCGCCCACCAGCCTGAAGCCCACCAATACCAGATTTGAAACCGCACCGGGTTGAACGCGTCATAAGCATCCACCGCCGCATAGATTCCCATGGCGACGGCACCGATGATCAAGCCGATCGTCGAGAGATGAATGGCAAGCGGCCAGGTCAACACACGCTGGCCAGCGAGCTGCGCAGCCAAGGTGGCAAAGAGCAAGGTCAATAAAACACTCAGTGCATCGCGCTGCAGGCCTTCGGCCGCGAATAGTCGCGGCGACTGCACCCATTGCAAATCGCTGGCGACCGACAGCGCAATGCTGAGCAGCAACAGCCACCAAAAATGCGCCAGCGGCCGTAACAGCTGCGTTGGCGTCAGCGGCAGCGCGAACATGGCGCGTAAGCCACTGAGCAGCGTAACGCTAAACTGTTTGATCGAGCGAATCAAAGCTCGCCACCTGGCGATGGCCCGGTGCAGGCGTCGTGTCGCCGCGCACCAGTTGTACCGTGTTCCAGCCGGCCTCTTGTGCCGCATCCAGTTCCGCACCAATATCGGAGTAGAACGTAATCGATGCGGGCTCGACGTTCAGCCGCGCTGCAATCGCACGGTAGGAGTCAGCTTCGCGCTTGTTGCCGATCGTCGTGTCGAAATGCCCATGAAACATCCCCGACAGATCGCCATGTTCTGTATGTTTGAAGTACAGACGCTGCGCTTGTACTGAACCCGACGAATATACGTACACCGGCACGTCGGCGGATTTCCACCGTTGCAGCGCGCGCACCGCGTCATCGTAAACATGCGCTTTAAACTCGCCGTTTTCGAACCCACGCTTCCAGATTTGACCTTGCAGCGCTTTGAGCGCCGTATGTTTGCGATCGGCATCGATCCAAGACAATAACGCGGCAATGATCGCCGGCAAGTGATCGTCGGCAACGCGAATCTCATCGGCCACCATTGCCAACCATGGTGCGACCTCTGGCAATCCGGCATGAGCTCGAACGAAATCTGGCAAATGCACACGCGCATATGGAAACAGCACGCGCTGCACAAACGCGATGTCGCTGGTGGTGCCTTCGATATCGGTGACGACAATGCTCATCCGACATCCAATCGCGGAAACCGCTGCGCAATATCATCGCCGGTGAAATTCGCTACCCAACCCGCCGGGTTGGTGAAAATCCGAATCGCCACAAAGGCTGGCGCCGGGCCCATATCGAACCAATGCCGAGTGCCTGCGGGCACCGAAATCAGATCGTGCTTCTGGCACAAGACCTCATAGATTTCCTGGCCCAGATGCAGTGTAAATAAACCCTGTCCCGCAACAAAAAAACGCACCTCGTCTTCGGCGTGGGTGTGCTCGTTCAAGAACTTCTGGCGCAATATGTCTTTATCAGGATGTGTAGGCGCAAGGCTGATCACGTCGACCGCCTGATAACCGCCTTCGCCCATCAGCTTATCGATGTCCTGTCGATAAGCGGCAAGTACCGACTCTGGTGGGTCGCCTGGCTGCACGTCGGCACCTTGCCAGCGCTCGAAGCGCACGCCCTTTGCGGCCAGATGGGCCGCAATCAGCGCACCATCATCGGTCTGGAAATGCGGGGCTTGCGGTGCATCTTCGCGAAATATCCGTAGTCGGCTCATTTGCGTAACTTCCTTAGTTCCAACTCGCATTGGAACAAAAATTCGAAGGCATCGAGCTGCCGTCGCGCCTCGGCCATGTCTGTGCCCCAGGTATAAATTCCATGGCCTTCAATCAGATAACCGTGCGGTATCGGCGTTACGCGCTCGTGCTCGGCAATGATCGCAGCCAACTCGTGCATGTCTTGTGTGTTGGCGAACACTGGTATGCGGATGCTGGTTTGATGCGTCGATGTGCCACTGAAGGCCTTCAACAGTTCGTAGTCGCCAAGCTCCACAAATCCCTGGTCGGCGAACAACTTGCTGACGATTGTCTGCGCCAGGGAATGTGTATGTACCACCGCACCCAGATCGGCGCGCGTGCGATAAGCATGGCAATGCAGCAGCGTCTCGGCTGACGGCCGCCGCGTGTCGTTGACCGGCGCACCGGCCATATCCACGACCATCACATCCGCTGGCGTCAACGCACCCTTGTCCTTGCCGGAAACGGTGACGGCAAGCAACTCGTCCGACAGTCGCGCCGAAAAATTGCTGCTGGTGGCTGGCGTCCAGCCACGCGCAGCAAACTCGCGCCCTGCAAACATGATGTCGTGCGCTGCCCGCTCCAGCGCTTTGGGGTCGATTGTATGCATGGCAACCGTCGCGTTACGTCCGAATCTGAACGATAGCGGTGAAGTCACGAAGTTTCGATGCGCTATTGACCTGGATCATGCTGTCATTCATCGAGAGTGCGCAGAATGCTCTGAAAATCTCCGACCAGCCACCAAGGACTCTAGCCATGTCGAAGCAAACCCGCCGCCGTTTCATCACCAATGTTGTCGTATTGGGTGCCGCCATCGGCGCCGGCGCCGCAGTGGCGCAGACTCTGCCGGAGCTTAGCGAGTCTGACGCTACCGCTGCCGCTCTGGGCTACAAGGCAGACACCACGAAAGTCGACAAGGCCAAATATCCAAACCACAAAGACGAGCAGATTTGCGACAACTGCAATCTGGTGCAAGGCAAAGAGGGTGAAGCACTGCGCCCGTGCGCCATCTTCCCAGGAAAATCGGTCGCCGCAAAGGGCTGGTGCGCAGCCTACGTGCCGAAGAAATAGCACTCAGTCGCACAGCGACTCGCGCGCCAGGCGTTCGACCGCCGCAAAGTCGCCGCGCTCCATCAGCGCGGCGGCCACCATCCATGATCCACCTACCGTGATGACATTCGGCAATGCACGGTAAAGCCTGGACTTCGCTGCGTCGATGCCACCGGTCGGGCAAAACCGCGCACGCGCGAACGGCCCGGCGAAGGACTTCAGAGCAGCGATTCCACCGGACGATTCGGCCGGGAAAAACTTAAATCGCTCGTAACCATGCTCCAGTCCCAACATCAACTCGCTGGCCGTCGCGATTGCGGGCAACCATGGCAACGAGTGCTGAGCCGCCGCCTGGTACATTCGCGGGGTAGCGCCTGGCGAAATCGCGAACAGGGCGCCCGCGCGCGCGACGGCATCCAGATCTGCCGGCGTCAGCACAGTGCCGGCACCCACGATTGCGCCCGGCACCTGGCTCATTCGCTCGATTGCCGCTAAGGCAACAGCGCTTCTGAGCGTGACTTCGAGCACCGGCAAACCGCCCGCCACCAGCGCTCGTGCCAACGGTTCGGCGTCGTCGATTCGGTCGATACTAATGACCGGCAGCACCGGTGCTCGGCGCAAAATCGCGTCAATGCGCGCTGGATCTGGCATAGCGACATTCCACTCCTGTCGTGGCGAAAGCGCGCCGGCATGACCTTCATCGGTTCGTTCCGGAAGATGACCATCGACTTGATGCTATTCGCGTTGTCCGAAGCAAGTCCAGCGCTGGCGCCACTCACGTCGAACCGCGAGGCGCGCCAGCGCCTCGTTTGCCCACCAGATCAAGCACCCGACGCGACTCGCAATTCGCTACGAACGAGGCTTCGCCTCAGAGCGCCTGGCACCGTTGGCTTCGTTCGACAGCGTACTTGCCACATCGCTTTGTTGAAAATTCGACGCAACCGTCCAGATCTCGGTTCCATCAATGACTCCAGGGCCATCAGGCGTACAACTGATCGATCGGCGCACGCGAGAATCCTGCGTGCGGTTGCGCCAGTACTTTTTGCTCCCACTCAAGAAATGCAGCATCGGCCAACAACGTATCGCAGTAGGCTTGTGCATCCGCCGACAGCGCTATGCCGTACGTGCGAAAGCGCGTGGCGACGGGGGTGAAGAACGCATCGGCAAGCGTGCGTTGTCCAAACAAGAATGGGCCGTCCCGATGTTGCCTGTGGCCGGCGAACAGTGCGTCGAGTCGCGCGATGTCTCGCAGCGTGTCGGCGGGCAGGCCAAAGGCTCTGCAACGACGTCGAATATTCATCGACAGATCCCGGCGCACAGCGGCGAAACCCGAGTGCATTTCCGCCACGACAGAGCGCACCATCGCGCGCTCCAACGGGTCTTGTGGATAGAGCGATCTGCCGGTTTCGCTGGCCCATTCGGCAATCGCCAGCGAATCGGCGATCACAATTTCGCCTACGCGCAGAGCCGGCACTTTGCCGGCAGGATTAAAAGCCAAAATCTCAGCGATGGCGTATTCGCCATAACCAGGTTGATCGAGATTGACTTCGACCATGTCGAAATCGATTCCAGCCCACCGCAGCGCGATGAATGGGCGCAGCGACCAGCTGGAGTAGTTGATGTTGCCGACGTAGAGCACAGGTTTCATGGGTGGCATCCGGGTAGTGGTCGAAGAACGTTGGCGAATCGCCAGACAATTGCGTCAGAGCAAGAACGTGTAACTCAGGAACGTATCATCGCGCCGCCAACCGCAGCGCTCATAGAGCCGCTGCGCGATGTCATTGTCTTGCCCGGTTTGCAACATTAACCAGGCCGCACCGCTTTCGCGCCCATGGTCGACCGCAGCCTTGAGCAAACGCTCCGCAACGCCGCGGCCGCGCGCATCCAATGCCACATACAAGTCGTTCAAGAGCCACGCGCGGCGCAACGATACCGAGGAAAAAATCGGGTACAACTGCGTGAATCCAACGATACCATCGCCCTGGCGAGCGACGAAAATTCGCGATTCACCACTGTGCATTCGGTCGGCGAGAAATGCCCGCGCCGCGTCTACGTCTCCCGGCTTCCCGTAGAACTGCCGATAAGCATCAAACAGGCTCGCCAACGGCATCAGATCGCTGGTGCGCGCGATATCGATCGATTCACTCATCCTGCTGGCTCCTGGTCGGTGGATGGGGCAGGGCGCAACGGCCGGCGCTGTAAATCGCCGCCGCAGTTCGGACAACGTTGCACCAACTCTCCGGCGCAGCGGTCACAGAACGTGCATTCGTAGCTGCAAATGTACGCAGCACTCTGGCATCCGAGCGTCGAGGCGCAGCGCAGGCAGGCGTCATGCATGGCCAGGCTCATGGCAGCACCAATGCTGCCCGAAATTGTTGCTCGAAGGCATTGAGCGCCCTGAGCGCATTGGCGTCATCCGCATAACGACCGCGCACGGCGGCAAAGTGCCTGACAGCGCCAGGATCGGCAAGCGTCGCCAACAATAGAACCTGGTTGAACACATCGCCGATGTCGTCCTCACGCAGCGCTTTGCGCAGCCGTGCCGCAACGACCGACGTGCCTCGCCCACCGGCGCCCAGCGCTGCCAACGTGCGAGCGGCGCTCAATCGGTAGTCCCACACCGGCGTCGCCAACGTCCAGCGCGGCAGCGGATCGGCATCTTCCAGCCAACGCAGAGCGAAATCGACACCGCGCGGATCCTTGAGTTCAGCCATGCCATACAACGCGCTGATGAGACTCTGCTGTTTCCATGACGCACGTTCTGAAAACTCGACCAGTGACTCGAACGCACCGGGCGCGCCGCTCTGGCCCAGTGCAATCGCGGCAGCGTTAAGCACCCTGTCGCTGGGATCGTCCAGATAGCGGCGATAGAGCGGCGCATGCCGCGGATCCTGGGAGCGACCAAGCGTCAGCAGTGTGCCGTTGCGCAACCACGCGCCGCTGCGTTCGACGATGGACCACAGCGCGCGCTCTGTAGTCGCTTCAAACTCGATGGGATCAGGGCCGAGCAGAGCGCCGAGCTGCAGCACCGCCAGGTATCGTGCACGCCAATAACGCGTCTCGTCGCTGGCGATCTCAACGAGCATATGCTCGACTTTGCGCTTGAGCGCTGCATTGGCAGCCGCACGCTTAACCAGTTCGGCGCTAGCGCGACGCACGGCCACAACGTCTTTCGAGAACCGCGCCTGGGCGATCAGTTCGGCGGCGTCTTGCTGATATTCGATGGTCTTGATCCAGGCATCTTCGACATCGACATTGACATAACGCGGCGCGCTCAGAAGTGGCCACTCGACAGCGAATACCTTCTCCGCCGGCACGATGACCCGTTCAATGCGGCCGTCGATCTCGATGTCCATCGCCGCTGACACCAACATCTGCTGGCGCTGCTCGATGCGCAAGTGCAGGCGCGCGGCAACCGCATCGTAGTGCTTCTCGACGAGTAAATCGGGCTGCCCGACGGCATACACCCACTGCGAAAAAAACGCGTCCATACGCCGTCCGGTGGCGTCCTCGATGGCGTCCAGTAAATCCTCGGTACGAACCGGACGAGCTGCGTTCTCAGTGGCGAACACGCGGAGCGTGCGCCGCCACGCCGCATCGCCGAGCTGATCGCGCAGCAGGTTGAGCAACAACGAACCCCGCAGATTCGGCGTATTGCCGGCGCCAAATCCTTCGATGGGATCTGCCGGCCGCAGCGCTTCGCGCAAGCCATTTTGCCAATCGCCGAGCACGCTCGCCTGTTCCCAATTGAAGTTCCACAACAGCCACTCGGCGCGGCTGTTCTTGTGTTCGACATATAGCCCATCGACGTGCCGCGCCAAGCCGCGCATCAGCCATATTTCACGCGGATCGCGCACGGTCAGATGATTGCCGAACCACTGCTGCACCAGCGATTCAGCCGCAAGACTGTCCCAGAGATACCGATAATCGCCATGCGTACGCGCATCATCGACCATGTTCTCAGTCTGAATCGCAAGACCCGGAAGCGCCATGCCCCAGGGCGTATCCTGCACAAATACCTGACGGTATTCAGGCTGCGGAAACGCCACACCGGTCAGACGCTCGAAGTACGCCAACATATCGTCGAAACGCTCAATGCTCGCGCGGGTTGCTTCGACTTCATCCGGGTACGCGTAGTGCTGGATACCCGGTCGCCCGGCTTCGATCGCCACGTACTCGCCAACCACGAACCCAACCTGATCGGCGTGCAAAGGAGCGTTCGCTACATATACATACTCGCGCCGATCCGCACCCAGGTCGCGCACCTGCTCGCGCTTGCCGATCGCCAGAACCTGCAACGGCGATTCGACTCGAGCAGTCAATTTGAAATCGAATCGCTCGCTCGCCGCGTCGAGCGTCGGGAACCAGTGTTTGCCGCTACTAGGTTCGAATGATGTCCACGCTTGCCGTCGCTCGCGTGGCTCGCTGTGTGTGGGTCCGAAGAAGCGGATGCCGATTCCGTTACTGCCGCCCAGCAGATTAGGGTCAGTTTGGTTGCGCCACTGACTGGCATAATCGACAACG
The DNA here is from genome assembly GCA_022844165.1 of Lysobacterales bacterium. Taxonomy (GTDB): domain Bacteria; phylum Pseudomonadota; class Gammaproteobacteria; order Xanthomonadales; family SZUA-5; genus JALHMH01. The sequence goes on along the minus strand of JALHMH010000017.1, from coordinate 58,389 downwards.
ATGGTCAGCGGCTGTTCGGTGATAACCGGATGGCGAATTTGCAGGCGACCATTCGCCATCGTGTATTCCACGGCACTGCCGTCGACCGTGACGCCGCGGATGGCAAGTGCAACCGCATCCAAGGTCAACGATGACGATGCGACGAGGGGTTGTGCGATCAACGTTGCGCGCCCCGACACTCTCTTGTTGCGCACTTCAATATCGAGGTCGAGTGCTGTGTTCAGAATGTCGAGATCGCGCGCCGCAAGCGGCGAACACAGTAACGTCAGAAACAGCCAGCAGAATCGCATCGTGTCCATCCCATCGGCAGATGCGATAAGTTAGTCGCAGTGGAGTGGATCGGGTACTGGCGCAAAGGACATTGTGTGGTAACTTTAAGCCATATCGATTTGCTGCGAACCCATATGCCGCTCCAAACCCACGGCGGACCGCTCGTCATCCTGGCCTATCGAAACCTGCATGTGTTCGAGTACTCGATTGCCGTCGAGGTGTTTGCACTGCAACGGCCGAACCTCGGCGTGAACTGGTACGACACGCAGATCGTGGCCGCTGAAACCGGGCGAATTCGAGGCGTCGGCGGCGTTGAGATTCGCCCCACTGCTCCGTTCGCAGCGATCGACACCGCACACACCATCATTGCGCCAGGTTGGGCCACGATGGACCAACCCATACCACCAAGATTGAAGCGGGCGCTGCACGCCGCCCAGCGGCGCGGCGCGCGTTTCTTGTCGATTTGCTCAGGCGCTTACGTTCTGGCCGAAGCCGGCCTGCTCGATGGTCGACGCGCGACCACCCACTGGCTTTACAGCGCGCGCTTTGGCGAACGCTTTCCGAACGTCCGTTTTGAGGATGATGTGCTGTACGTCGACGAGGGCAATGTCATTACCAGCGCCGGCTCGGCGGCGGGCATTGATGCTTGCCTGCATCTGGTCCGCCGCGATTTCGGCGCCCAGGTCGCCAACAAGGTCGCACGGCGCATGGTCTGCTCGCCGCACCGCGAGGGTGGACAGGCGCAATTCGTCGAGGTCCCGGTACCGGATCAATCGAAGGGTCGACGCTCGGCGTTTGATCGCACGTTGTCGGAAGCTCGCCTGCATCTCGATCAAATCGACAGCGTAACGGAACTGGCACGGCGCGCGCTCATGAGCGAACGCAGTTTTACGCGCCACTTTCAGCGGCACATGGGCATCTCGCCCGGCGCCTGGTTGAACCGCGAACGCGTCGCCCGGGCGCGGGAACTCTTCGAAACCACCTGCTTATCGATCGAACAAATCGGCAGCCGCTGCGGATACGAGTCAGTCGAGACCTTCCGGGTTGCCTTCAAACGCGTTGCTGGCATCTCCCCTGGCGCCTATCGCGCGCGGTTCGGCTCAGGCGTTTCTAAAGTCCTTGATGAAGTTATGCTGCACCCGTCTTTGGCGGGCTGTTGAGAAACGGCCTGTGGTGCGAACCAGGGATGTTTCGCTCATGGATCTAGCACCTGTTTCTCAACGATGTGTCAGAGGATCTCCAGATATGCGCTTTTGGTTACTGCTCCTGCTGTTGTCGCAAACGGCGCACGCTCAAAGCGATCGCTATCAGGTCGAGGTATTGGTGTTTGCCTACAACAATCCTGATGCCAGTGCGGCATTAACCAAAGACGATGCGGAACCGGACTTCGACGGGATGCTGATGGGAGCCGGCGGGGAACTTTACTCCGTATTGCCGAACGACCGGCGCCGCTTGTCCGAGGCTTTCGAAGCGCTCGCGCGGCACGCGCGCACACGAACGCTGGTGCATACCTCGTGGGTCCAGGACGCCAGCAACCGCAGCGTCCGCCTGCGTGGCGAAAAAATGGTGCAAGGCGCAGACGCTGCCCGCGGCGTGCTTGCGGCCTCAATGCCAGAACTGGATGGCGACGTGCAAGTACGCATTGGACGAGGAATCGAAGTCGACCTGGACGCAATTTTACGCACTGCTGCGGCTGGTGCCTTGAACCGCTTCCGACTCAAGGAAAAGCGCGTCGTCTTGTCCGGCGAGACACACTATTTTGATCACCCTGCCATCGGTGCGATCGTACGCATTGACCCGATCGCGGAGCCGGCGGTGACTGTTCCATGAGACGACGCTTCATCGACTTGCCAGAAGGCCAGTTGCACGCGTGGGATTCGACCCACGCGGGCGACGGCGTGTCCGACTCGGCACCGGCGTTTGGACACCGTCGCGGCGCCGCAATACCGCTCCTGATGCTGCACGCCGCACCGGGCAGCGCACGAATGTTGCTGCCATTGGCGCAATTGCTGAGCGAACAGCGCCGCGTCATCGCCATCGACCTGCCCGGCATGGGCGATTCTGCACCGATGCCAGCCGCCATCGATCGTCATGCGAACGTACTGTGGTCCGCGCTGGATGCGGCGCGAATCAGTGAATGCGCCATTTACGGCACCTTGGCGGGCGCGCGGGTCGCAGTGGAGATGGCGTGTCAAAATCCGAGCCGGGCCAAAGCGCTGATCCTTGACGGCGTGGCCGTCGCCAGCGCCGATCAAGCGGCGGAACTGGCGCAACGATACATCCCGGAATTCCGCATCGACTGGATGGGAACGCAGTTCCATGAGGTCTGGCATCTGGTGCGCGACCAGTACTTGTTTTACCCATGGTACGCGCGCGATGCCGCGCATCGTCGCATGATGGACATGCCCTCCCCGGAGCTACTGCATATCAAGGCCCTGGAAGTGCTCAAGTCTCTCAATCGTGCAGGTGCGTTGCTACGTGCAGCACTGGACTATCCACTGTTGCAACGGCTCAGTTCCGTCCAGATTCCTGTGCTGGCCAGTGGCGACCTGATGCCATTTTTCCCCCGCGCGCGCCCGCTCAACGTCACCGGCGGCGAGCCGCTGACGGCCAATGCACACAATCTGGCCGCGAGATGCGCCGAATTCAACGCATTTCTGGAAAGCGAACCTCGTTAGAATCGTCGACTTCCCCGGATCTATCTGGAGCGACATGATGCTCAAACGTAAGGCCAGCGCCGTATGGAACGGCGACATCCAAGCCGGCAGCGGCCGCATGAGCGCGCCGGGCGGCGCCTTGAACAACACGCCCTACTCTTTTGCTACGCGCTTTGGCGATGCCAATGGCACAAACCCAGAGGAATTAGTGGCCGCCGCTCACGCGGGCTGTTTTTCGATGGCACTGTCCTTTCAATTGCAGAACGCCGGATTTAAGGCTGAAGAAATCGCTACCGAGGTCACCATTCACATCGAACGCGACGAAAAAGGCCTGAAGCTGACGCGTTCCGATATCGTCACTCGCGCTCGTGTTCCAGGCATCGACGCGGAACGATTCGCGACGATCGCAGCCGACGCCAAAGCGAACTGCCCGATTTCGCGAGTTCTGGACCTTTCGATCTCGATGCACGCCACGCTGGAGACGTGAGCGTGCTCCATCCATGTCTGCGTTGCGGGGCATGCTGCGCCACCTTCAGGGTCGCTTTTCACTGGCTGGAGACCATCGCACATCCGACGACAGAGGACACCCAAGCCGTTCCCGTCGAATGGACCCAGAAACTCGATCCACATCGAGTCGCGATGCGCGGTACGGATTGTCCCGAGCCGCGCTGCGAACTACTGCAAGGATCGATCGGCGACCATGCCTGGTGCGGTATCTATGAGCAACGGCCTTCTCCGTGCAGAGACTTGAAACCGAGTTTCGAAGACGGCAAGACGCATAGTCCTCAATGCGACAAGGCACGACACCGGCATGGCCTGACACCACTGACCGCCGCTGATTTCGCGACCGACAGCAAAGTTGAAGCGTAAAGCGCTGCGAAGGCCCAAGAAACGGATCAACGCTGCGGATTCGTTCGATTCTCGGCCAAAGCCGGTTCGCGCCGTAAGGCTGCGGCTTGCGCCCGAATCGCGGCGCGCTCGCCCTCGCCAAGCCGCCCCAGATTTTTCCATTGCAGCGCAGTGCGCGGATGTCGCGCGAAACGTGCTGCGTGTCGCAGCAGAAAATCCCAATACAGTGTGGTAAACGGGCAGGCATCAATGCCGATCGCTTTGGCGGGCTTGTAGCGGCACGAAACACAATAATTGCTCATGCGATTGATATATTTGCCACTGGCACAGTAGGGTTTGCTGGCCATAACACCGCCATCGGCATATTGGCTCATACCGATCGTATTCGGCAGTTCGACCCACTCCACCGCATCGACGTACACGGCCAGATACCAGGCATGGATCTGGGCGGGTCGCACGCCGTAGAGAAGCGCATACAAACCGGTGATCATGAGTCGCTGGATGTGATGTGCGTACCCATATTTGAGCGTCTGATCGATGGTCTGCTTCATGCAGTGCATATCGACCTGGCCGTTCCAATAAAACGCTGGCAGCGGTTCCTGAGCATCGAGCGCGTTGTCGGCAAGATACTGCGGCATTCGCATCCAGTAGAGTCCCCTCACATATTCCCGCCAGCCAAGGATTTGTCGGATGAAACCCTCGGCAGCGGCAATGGGCGCCAGGCCATCCCGCCACGCCTGCTCGACCGCATCAATCACTTCGCGCGGTGAAATGAGCTTGAGATTGAGCGCTGCCGAGAGGCGCGAGTGATAAAGCCATGGCTCGTTGCTCCACATCGCGTCCTGGTACTGGCCAAAGGCGATCAACCGATGGGCTAGGAAATCGTTGAGCGCATCGCGCGCCATCGCGGGCGTAACTGGCCAATCAAAGCACTCCAGATCGCCGGGGTGGTCGGCATAGTGACTGGCAACCAACGCGAGCACCTTTGTGGTGATTGCGTCGGGAAGAAATCGAATGGGCGCTGCCAGGGCGCCGGGACCACGCGCATCGAATGCGCCTCGGTTCTGCTGGTCGAAGTTCCACTGTCCACCTATCGGCTGTCCATCTTCCATCAGGACGTTGTGGACTCGGCGAAAATGCCGATAGAAGTGCTCGAGCCGAAATTCCCGACGGCCGCGCGCCCAGGCACGAAACGCATCGAGAGTGACGAGAAAATGGCGGTCCTGGCGAATCTTCAAGATTAAATCAACGCTCTGGACCGCACGAACCACCTGTTCGCGAACACGAAAGTCGCCCGGCTCAACGACGATCACCTGTATTGGCTTTAGCCACGCAAGATCCACCATCAATGCGTCTTGCAAAGAAGTCGAGTCGTGTTCTTCCAGGCGCCGATAGTGGACCGCAACGTTGCGCTCGCGCAGCGCCTGGGCGAAGTGCCGCATTGCACTCAGGAACAGCGCGATTCGTGCCTTATGCGACCAGACATGCGTTGCCTCCTCTCGCACTTCCGCCATCCAGACCGCATCCTGTTGTACATCGAAGGCATCAAAGGCCGCGCTGTCAGGATCGAGTTGGTCACCCAGGACCAGAATTAGATTGCGCAACGGCATGAGACGACAATTTTTCGAGATGACGGGCTATATTCGCGCGCAGGACGAGAAATCAGCGTCGAAGACCTGCGGTGCGTGCATGGTGGAGAGCAAAGTGTCCAGCGAGTTGTCGGCATTGTCGAACCGTCTCGACGAACTATTGCGCGCGCACGCCAGCCTGCGCGACGAAAACATCCGCCTTCGTGCAGCGCAAGAGCAGCTTGCGGGCGAACGCGCTCAACTTCTGCAAAAAAACGAGCAGGCTCGAAGCCGTGTCGAGGCGATGATCACCCGCTTGAAAGCCATGGAGCAGGCCGAATGAGCGCTGTGAACCTGACGATTCTGGATCGCGAGTACGCTGTGGCGTGTTCACCGGAAGAACGCGATGGCCTGGTGCAAGCCGCAGCCTATCTGGACGGGAAAATGCGCGAAGTTCGCGGTAGCGCCAAACTCGTTGGACTGGAACGCATTGCGGTCATGGCCGCGCTGAATATCGCGTTCGAGTCCTTGCAGCAGAAGCAGGAGTTGAGTCGTGTCGGAAGCGATGTGGGTGAGGAACTGCGCAAAATGAATGCGAAGCTTGAGGCAGCACTCGCAAGTCACGTAAGATAGTAGAGCGTCCTCTGCGTTGTTCGACAGCGCGTCCGCAATATACCTTGACCCTGTTGTTCGACCCCGGGAAGAGTTCCGTGCCGTGTATGTGCATGTCCGCTTTATGCGGACCGCCTTTAGCGGCCATCTATCTTCCCACCTGATCCGAAGGATCAAGGTCGCTTGACACGCATCGGCATTGGCGGAGGACCCCTTTTTTGACAGACCAGCGCGCAATCTTGCGACAGCAGGCCCGACAAAGGCGGCGCGCGTTTTCAGGCCCTGTTCGCGATGCAGCAACCGCAAGCATCCATCGACGCGTCATAGCCACCCTTGCTGCTCACTCGCAGATTGCCGCCTATGTTGCGATCGCCAGCGAGCTGTCCCTGGCGTCGACGCTCGAATCACTGCTCGCCGCAGGACGCCACGTTTACCTGCCGAAGATCGACAGTCACCGCAGTTTGATTTTCGCCCGCTGGCGCGGCGAACCCCGGCATCTTCAGCCCAACGCGTTCGGCATTCTCGAACCGATCGCGGGGATCGACGAATGTGTCCACGCCGAGGCGCTCGACGCCATTGTTGTGCCGCTCGTCGCGTTCGACAAAAACGCACATCGACTTGGATCTGGCGCGGGGTTTTATGATCGCGCTCTGCAACATCGGCGATCGGATCCCGGCAATCCACGGTTGATCGGCTGCGCCTTCGATTGCCAAGAAGTCGATTCGATCCCCAGCGCCGCCTGGGATGTGCCGCTAGATCTGATCATCACCGAAACACAAATGATCCGAAGAACATCCTGACGGCCTGCTGGCTAACGTCGATCCAGAGGAATACTGACTATGGCCTATTGGCTGATGAAATCCGAACCAGATGTGTTTTCCATCGACGATCTGAAACGCAAGAAGAGAGAGACGTGGGATGGCGTGCGCAATTTCCAGGCGCGCAATTACCTGCGCTCGATGGCGCTCGGCGACGAGGTGCTCTTTTATCATTCGAGCTGCGCGGCACCGGGCATTGTTGGCGTAGCGAATATCAGCAAGACCGCTTTTGCCGACCCCACTCAGTTCAATCCCGATAGCGATTACTTCGATCCAACCAGTCCGCTGGAGACACCGCGCTGGTCGGCCGTCGAAGTCGCGTTCGTGCGGAAACTGCAAAAGCCGCTCACCCTGGACGTTCTGAAGACGGTCGAGGCCTTGTCCCACATGCCGCTGGTCAAACGCGGCAATCGCCTCTCGGTGATTCCAGTCACGGCCGGGGAATGGGCGGCTGTCCACTCACTCTAAGTTCGAATTCGTTGCTCAGGGCGAAAAGCCCCCAGCGACGCCCTTGACAGCGACCGCCACGGCATCGTGCGGATGCAGGCTTTCGTGGTGCGCGGCGCGCAGCCAAAAATCGGCGGCGAACGGCAGACGATCGAGCGCCTCGAACGCGCGTCGTGCGGCGTCTTCGCAGAACATCAGGTTGCTGCCGTTCAATCGCGCGAAAGCCTGTTCGTCCTCACGCTTGACGGCCGTCTGGACTGGCGTCGCCAGCGCCTTTTCCAGCGCGTCGACGATCGCCGCCATCGGCAATTCGTTGCCGCTGAGCGCCACGCGCGCCGTTAAAGTGCTGCGCTGGCTGTGCGGCGTTGCGCCGATGCCGCGCTCGCTACCCAACCACTCGCGCACTTCGTCATGGCGCAAGGGTCTGGCGAAATCGGTATCGAACTGCTGTTGAATCAAGCGCCGCGCCAGCGCCGCCGAACATGGGCAGGTGCTGGAATAGCTGACGTGCGTTTCCAGAACCAACGAAAATGACTGACCATCAAGCGTTGCGTGTAAAGCCACCGGATAACTGCGCCAGCCGCTCTTGTCGCTGACCAGCGCCGAACGCCGTGTCATCCACGCAAATCGCAAACCCAGCTTCGCGCGTGTGCTTAAGTCGCGATGCGACGACAAGAAATCCTCCAGCGTTGCTCCTATCAACGCGGGTGACAGCGGCTGATCGCCGAGGCGCTCGTCCAGATGCAAGTACAGCCGCGACATGTGAATGCCGCGCGCGCCGGGTACCAGATCGACGAAGGCATCCGCGCGCGCCGATTGACGAACATCATCGATGCGCACCGGCAATTCGATATCGGACATACCGACCCAAGCGAGTCCGCAGCCGTGCGTGCTGAGTTGCTGCGCCACATCGGGCAGCGCTGTTGTTTCCGGGGCCATAGTTCGGATTCGTCCGTAAGCTGACGCAGATACTATCGCTGGGAATGCCGAGAAGATGTTCAGACGCCCGCGCAGGCAGCGCTTGCCCCTATGCCGTCATGCTTCTACCATGCTCGACTCACCGTGACTGAGGCATTCGTCGAACGTGCGCCGCGACGACCTGGTGATCCTGCGCCCGGAGGGCATGTACTGCCCGCGGGGCGACTTCTACATCGATCCGTGGCGCGGCGTCGACTGCGCGGTGCTGACGCACGGTCACGCCGATCACGCCCGCTCCGGTTCGGTGCGCTATCACGCTGCCGAATCGGGCCTGGGATTGCTGCAGCATCGGCTCGGGGCATCGGCGCACATCGTCGGGCATGGTTACGGAGAAACCTTCGTACTGGGCGATGCGCGTGTTTCGCTGCACAGTGCTGGTCACATCTTGGGATCAAGCCAGGTGCGCATCGAGGTCGATGGTGAAGTTTGGGTTGTGACCGGCGACTTCAAGCGCGATGCCGATCCAACGTGCACGCCGTTCGATGTTGTACGCTGCGATACGCTGATCACGGAGGCGACCTTCGGCCTGCCCTGCTATCGCTGGCCGGCGATGCACGAGGTCGTCGATGAAGTGCTCGACTGGTGGGATCAGTGCGCCCGCGAGCACGTGCCGGCGGTGATGTTCTGTTACGCGCTGGGCAAAGCGCAGCGCCTGCTCGCAGAGCTGGCCGAGCGCGTTGACCGCACGGTGTTTCTGCATGGTGCGATGACGCCACTGGTCGAGCGTTATCGCGACGCCAACATCCGCATGTTGCCCGGTGAGCCCGTCGGCGACAGCAAACGCGCACGCGATTTCTCGGGCGAACTGATCCTGGCACCACCTTCGGCGGCCGGCTCGCCATGGATGCGACGCTTCAATAGCGCGTCCACTGCATTCGCCTCAGGCTGGATGCAGATTCGCGGCAATCGCCGACGCCGCGGCTACGATCGTGGATTCGTCGTTTCTGACCACAGCGATTGGCCGGGGTTGATTCGCACGGTGGAAGAGTCTGGCGCACGACGAGTCCTGGCCACTCATGGCAGCACCGATTCGCTGGTGCGTTATCTCAATGATCGCGGCGTCGTTGCGGCGGCGCTGAAGACCGAGTTCGGTGGCGACGACTCGTGAGAGCCTTCGCCGCACTCTATGCGCGTCTCGATCAATCCACGGGGACCAGCGACAAGGTTGCTGCCTTGGTCGACTATTTTCAGGCAGCGCCAGCCGATGATGCGGCGTGGGCAGTGCATTGGCTAACGGGCGGACGCATCAAACGGCTGGTGCGCGCCAACGACTTGCGGCAATGGCTGATCGACGTCAGCGCCCTGCCCGACTGGCTGATCGACGACACCTACGCTCATGTCGGCGACCTGGCCGAAACGATAACGCTGCTGACGCAACGCCATCCGACCGCCGCACAACCGGAGTTGAGTCTGGCCGGCTTCGTTGCTCACGAGCTGTTGCCTTTGGCGAAGTTGCCGCCCGATGCGCAAGGCGCAATCGTTCAAGGCTGGTGGCGCACATTCGCCGATCGCGAGCGCTTTGTCGTCAACAAGCTGCTCACTGGCGGCTTGCGCGTTGGCGTGTCGCGCCTGCTCGTCGTACAAGCCCTGGCCCGGTTGAGTGGCCAGGCTGGCGATCTCATTTCGCACCGATTGAGCGGCGATTTTCAACCGACGGCACAAGCGTTCCAGCAACTTGTCGCGCCAGGCGAGGTGGCGATCGATGCCGACAAGCCGTATCCGTTCTTTCTCGCCTCGCCACTGGAACAGGCGCCCGAGTCGCTAGGGCCGGCTGGCGACTGGCTGGCCGAATGGAAATGGGACGGCATCCGCGCACAGCTGATCGTGCGCGATGGCGTGCGTCTTTGGTCGCGCGGCGAGGAGCGGCTCGACGGGCGCTTTCCGGAGATCGAACGCGCCGCGGCAGCGTTGCCGAATGGCCATGTTCTCGACGGCGAAATCCTCGGCTGGGAGGGCGACGCGCCGCTGCCCTTCTCGCGGCTGCAAAAGCGCATCGGTCGGCTCAAACCGGGCGCCAGGACGCTGGCCGAATGTCCAGTCGTATTCATGGCCTATGACCTGATCGAAGCTGCCGGGAAAGATCTGCGGCAGCAACCGCTGCGCGAGCGCCGCGAACGACTCGAAGGCCTCCTCGATGGCGCGACGCTGCGTCTTTCCAGACCGGTCGATGGCGCTGACTGGTCTGGCTTGCAGATCGCTCGAAACAACGCGCGCGAGCTCGGTGTGGAAGGCTTGATCTTGAAGCGTTGGAATTCAGCCTATGCCACCGGTCGTCGTCGTGGCGACTGGTGGAAATGGAAGATCGCGCCGCTGACGATCGATGCGGTGCTGATCTACGCTCAAGCGGGTCATGGCCGGCGCTCGAATCTCTACACCGATTACACCTTTGCGCTGTGGCAGGGCGACGAGCTGGTGCCAGTCGCCAAAGCCTACTCCGGCCTCAACGACGAAGAGATCGCCAAACTCGATCGCTGGATCCGCGCACACACGCTGGAGCGTTTCGGTCCGGTGCGCAGCGTGCAGGCGTTCCACGTATTCGAGTTGGCCTTCGAAGGGGTCAATCGCTCGTCGCGCCACAAATCCGGCATTGCCGTGCGCTTCCCGCGCATCCTGCGCTGGCGCACTGACAAGCCGTTTCATGAAGCGGATCGATTGGAGACGCTCGCGAAGCTGGCGCAGTAAGCGGCTTACAACACCACGCCATCCCACCGCCCGCGCCACTTGCAGGGCGTGAAATGTGGAATCGGCATGGGCATCAGCAACGGCGAATCTTGCTCCCAGAAGGACTTGAACTCGCGCTTCTGACCCGTGCGATAGAAGTGCTCAAGATAACGCCAGTCGCAGTGGAAGAAGTCCGCCAACCACTGATCGAGATCGACGACGCCAGCTTCACGGAACAGCGTCAGGCTTAGCTCCGCGGCTTCGCGTTCGTACTGATAGAGCTCGGCCATACGCTGTGCGCTGATCGAGGCATCGGGCTGCTGCACACCCAGCGTTCGGCCGCGTTCGGATAGATTCCATTGCACGGTGTGGCCAAACAGATGCACGAGAATGAACAAGGCTTCTTCTGCATCGAGATCGTGGTCGATACGGATTTCGGCGCCATCGAGGTCGCCCGTGAAAGGATCTTTGACATCGCCGACGATCACCGGAATACCATATCGACGCTCGATCAGTGCTTCGACGCGATTGAACACCTCCAAACATCTGGCATCGCTCGGGTAACTGTTGTTGCGCTCAGTAATGATGGACACCTTCGATCTCGCACATGAGTTCGCGACGACACACGTCGCCCAGCAGCACCACAAAGGGCGCACCGGGAAACTGATCGCGCAAAAAATCTTCGACCTCAAAGAAATAGCTTTCGTCGCGCACGTACGCACGCAGCACGGTATCGACACCAAAACTGGATTTTTTGCCAGTGGCGGCGTTGCCGATCGCCAGCAGGCTTTCCATGTTGCGTTTGGTTTCGGCCAGCTGTTCGCCGAGCTTGTCCGGGTGGCGAGATGAATGTCCCACCACGCTGGCGGTGCCGGAGATCAGCAGCGCCTGGCCGCGCGGCGAACGCAACAGCGCGCCGCGCGAAAAACGCGGTGGATCGGGCCCGTATTCGGGCGGATATTGACGCGGCGTCATCTGCCGTGGGTTGTCGAGCATCGTCACTGGCGAACGCGAGGCCATCCAGACCAGCCGCAACTGCTGCGATCGATCGGGCAAACCAATCACCGTGGCGGCAGGGTCGGCCTCGAATTGAGCGCGCTCCCACGCCAGTTGCCGCCCGACACAGAACTGCCGATAGCGTTCGCGATCGCCATCGCCCTCGTTGATGCGCGAGAAGTACGACCAGATCCGCGCGACGTAAGGGAAACCCGAGCCTTGCGTATAGTCGAGGATGCGCCGAAAACCCTCGTGCGTTGTCGTACCGATTCCGCCGAAGTCGCGTTCCGATAACACCAGCTCGGCCAGCATCAGCTCATCGTCGCCCCAGAATCGCGCCGCACCGAGCTGACCACCACGCAACCGACCGCTGCCGAACCACGACTCGGTCTTGGCGTGCAGTGCCGGCATCGGCAAATCCAGACCATGGTGGCCGACACGCTGACCCAGATTCCAGACCGCGAATGCGCTCGGAACCGCGTCTTCCGCCATATCGACCAACCAGCGATTTGCCTTTGCAGCCATTTCTCGATTCGCGTTCCATCGTTAGAACCGGGAGCATAGCGTTTATGCTGATGTCGTCTCATTCGTGTTGTCGCCCATGTCACGACCTGTTGCCTTGATCACTGGCGGAGCCAAGCGTATCGGCGCAGCCATTGCCGATCGCTTGTTCGAGGATGGCTTCGATCTGCTGCTGCACTACCGAACGGCCGGCCCGGACATTGGCGAGCTGACCGATCGCCTGAATACGCGCCGCAGCAACAGCACGGCTGCCGTGCAAGGGGACCTGACTGACCGTGCCGTGCCAGCGCGCCTGATTGGCGCAACGCTCGAGCGCTTCGGTCGCCTCGATGCGCTGATCAACAATGCTTCCAGCTTTTACCCAACGCCGGTCGGGAGCATCGACGATGACGCATTCGACGATCTGATGGCCAGCAACGCCCGGGCACCGCTGATGCTGTCGCAGGCGGCGGCACCAGCGTTGCGAGCCGCGCGTGGCGCCATCGTCAATCTGGTCGATATCTACGCCGAGCGCCCGCTACCGCGCTACGTTCCTTACTGCATGGCCAAAGCGGCGCTGGTGGCCATGACCTACGGATTGGCGCGAGAGCTTGGCCCCGAGGTGCGGGTCAATGCAATCGCGCCCGGCAATATCGTTTGGTCGACCAATCCGGAGAAGGCTGAGACGCTGGCAATGGTCGAGGAACGTACGGCGCTCAAGCGCCAAGGCTCGCCCGAGGACATCGCCAAAGCCGTCAGTTTCTTGTTGCGCGATGCTGGCTATGTGACGGGCCAGGTGCTGCGGGTGGACGGCGGGCGCTGGTTGAACATCTAACGGGGCACGGGGCACGGGAAATTCCTGTCTTGCCAGGCCTGCCTGCACTTGGTTTTGTGATCGCGAACGCGCTGAGGGAACCCCGCCTAACCCGTGCCCCGTGCCCCGTGCCCCGTTCCCCGTGCCCCGCATCATCTCAATTTGCACCAACCCTTCATCCCAGCCCTTCACCTTGCTAATCTCCCGCCACCGCCGCGGGGAGCGGTGTTGTGCCATCGTGCTTGAGGGACCATGAAAAAAACCCAGCTCTATTTATTGGCCTTTGTGGTCTCCGCCATCGGCCTGTCCTGGGCCTGGTACAAGTGGCAGGTGCTGCAATTTCCGTTGAGCCCGCGTGAGGAGGTCGAGGTCTGGTCGATCGAAGCTCGCCTGGAGTTCCAGGGCAACGGCGGGCCGAACAAGGTGCGCTTGCAGTTGCCCGCACGCGGTGCCGGCGAAACACCCGGCTTCGCTGTGATCGACGAGCGCCTGATTTCCCGCGGTTATTCGGAACAAATGACCAAACCCAAGGGCGCAGAAGGGCGCCAGGTCGAATGGGTCATCCGCCGCGCGAGCGGCCGTCAAGTTTTGTACTACCGCGCCAATGTAGTGCGCGACACAGCAGACGTGATCGAGAGCGGCGAGCCCAAGCTGCGCGAACCACCAACGCTCACGGAAGCGCAACAGGCAGCGATCGACACCATTTTCGAAGATGTCAAAGAACAATCTGCCGATATCGCAACATTTACGCGCGAATTCGTCCGCGAGTTCATCGCCGAAGATCCGCGCGACGAGGCGCGGGCCCTACTCGATGGTATTAACACCAGTGAGGACCGAGCCCAGTTCATGGCGCGTGCTTTGGCCATCCGTGGCATACCGGCGCGGGTGCTGCACGGCCTGTCGCTGGGCGAGTCCAAAGCCTTCCAGTCTTTGCAACCTTTTTTGCAGGTCCACAACGGCAGCAACTGGTTATCGATCAATATCGACACGGCAGAAGAAGGCCTGCCCGAGAACTTCTTTTTGTGGACGCGAAGCCCGCGCGACCTGCTGGTCGTGGAAAGCGATCGTCGGCCAAAAATCGAATTCTCGGTGCAGCGCAACCTCGCCGATGCCGTGGCCATCGCCACGCGCCGTACCGAGGTGCGCTCGGAGAATCTGGTCAAGTATTCGCTGATGGGTTTGCCGGTCGAGATGCAGAGCGTGTATCGCATTCTGCTGACCGTCCCGATCGGCGCCTTCGTGATGTTGATTCTGCGCAACTTGATTGGCATCAAGACCTTCGGTACCTTCATGCCGGTGCTGATCGCGCTGGCTTTCCGCGAGACCAAGCTGTTGTCCGGCGTGATTCTGTTTACGCTGATGGTGTCGCTGGGTCTGCTGGCACGCTTTTACCTGGAGCGACTGCGACTGCTGCTGGTGCCGCGGCTGACCAGTGTGTTGATTCTGGTGATCTTGCTGATGAGCCTGGTCAGCGTGTTGGCCCATCAGCTCGACATTCCGGTGGGCTTATCGATCGCGCTGTTTCCGATGGTGATTATGACGATGACCATCGAGCGCATGTCGATCGCTTGGGACGAGCGGGGTCCCGGCACTGCGATCAAAGAAGGCATCGGCTCGATGATCGTCGCCTGCATTGCTTATCTGGCGATGACCTATCCACCCCTGGAGCATCTGGTATTCGTGTTCCCGGAGCTGCTGTTGGTATTGCTCGGCATTACGCTGCTGCTCGGCCGCTACTCCGGCTATCGCCTCACTGAGCTGTTCCGCTTCCGCGCGCTGGCGCGCGAGCGCGAGGCGGCGATGGCCAAGGGCGCGGTGCCGCCCGGCGGCACAGGCGGTAACCCATGATGAACCCCTTCCGCATCGCCAAACGCTTGCGCGAAATCGGGCTGTCGGGCATCAATCAGCGCAATGCCGATTACGTATTGCGCTACAACCCACGCAAGTTCTATCCGCGCGTCGACGACAAGGTGCTGACCAAACAACTGGCCATCGAGCATGGGCTCCCGGTTCCCGAATTGTATGCGGTGGTGCGCGAGGAGCACGAAATCGAGGAGTTGCACGCCAGGATCAAGGATCGCGAGAGTTTCGTCGCCAAACCGGCGCATGGTTCGGGCGGCGACGGCATTTTGGTCATCACCGGCCGTCGCGGTGCGAAGTATCGGCGCAGCAACGGCCATCTGATGGACCAGGAAGACTTCGAACATCATCTGTCGAACACGCTATCGGGTCTTTTTAGTCTCGGTGGACAGCCTGATGCCGTGCTTGTCGAGTACTGCGTACAGTTCGATCCGGTGTTCGATCATGTCAGCTACAAAGGGGTACCGGACGTGCGGGTCATCGTATTTCGCGGTTATCCGGTGATGGCCATGATCCGTTTGCCGACGCGCCTGTCCGATGGCAAAGCCAACCTGCATCAAGGTGCGATCGGCGTCGGCATCGATATCCCCACCGGACTCACACGCCGCGGCGTGTGGGGGAACGAGCCCGTCAAAGAGCATCCCGATACGGAACACTCGATCATCGGCCTGCAAATTCCGCGCTGGGAGGAACTGCTGAACATCGCTGCGCGCGCCAGCGAAATGAGCGGGCTGGGATATGTGGGCGTCGATCTGGTGCTCGACAAGAACTTAGGACCGCTCATTCTGGAGTTGAATGCCCGGCCCGGCCTGTCGATCCAGATCGCCAATGGCAACGGCCTCTTGCATCGACTGAAAAAAGTGGAAGAGATTACCGTCCCGGCCACTGATGCTGCCGAACGTGTCGCGTTTTCGCGCGAAAACTTCCCAACGGTTTAAACTTTGTGCGCACAATGCGCACGTTCGACCTGGGAGGAGCGTAGATCATGAGTAGATACGTCGATGGATTCGTACTGCCGGTCAAGAAGGATCGAGTGGACGAGTACAAGAAGCTGGCAAAACTGGCCAGCAAGGTCTGGCGCGAATACGGTGCGCTGGAATACCTGGAAGCCGTGGCCGTCGACGCGCCATATGGGAAGCGCACTTCGTTCCCGCGCAGCGTGAAACTGCAGGACGACGAAGTCGTGATATTTGCGTTCATCACCTACAAATCGCGCGCGCAGCGCGACAAAATCAACAAAGCCGTCATGGCCGACCCGCGCATCGCGAGCATGATCGATACCAAAGACATGCCGATGGATGGCAAACGCATGTTCTGGGGTGGATTCAAGAGCATCGTTGAAGCGGGCCTGCCCTAACCGCATCAGACCCGCGCGCATCAAGCAGCGCTTTTTGCGTGCGGGTTCAAAAACCAACCAGAGCCGATTGCGCCGCAGCGGATGCCGATGCGCTGACGAGCTACTGCCCAGACGGCGGTTCCCACAACTCGACCTTGTTGCCCTCCGGATCCATGACCCAGCCAAATTTGCCGTATTCCGAATCGTCGAACTTGTCCAGCACGTTGCAACCCTCATCTCGGAGTGTCGCGAGCAGCGCCTTCAGATCCGCAACTCGATAGTTAATCATGAACGGCGCAGTGCTCGGCGCAAACTGATCGCCTTGCACTGACCCGACAGACCAGATGGTCGTACCTGGCGTCGGCTTGCCCTCCGAGTCGACCCAGCTGAACGCAGCCCCGCCCCACTCCTGGACGTCGATGCCGAGATGACGCTTGTACCAGGCATGCATCGACTTCGGATCTTTCGCTTTGAAGAAGATGCCGCCGATACCCGTGACGCGCTTCATAATGACCTCCGTGGTTGGCAATGAGTTCGATTTAGACTGATCCAGGTGTTCAAGTGTGTGGCGGCAAAAGCACGGGCGAACGCCGCCGCCTGAGCCCGACGACCAGCGCCAGGATGATCATCACGAGGGAAATCAGCAACCACAGTCCACCCCACATTACCGTCGTGCCACCGAACTCTTCGGCCAGCATGCGGGCATCGGAATGCAGGTGCGCGCGGTCGATCGTATCACTGAAGATATCGGCCGGCACATACAACAAACTCATCACGCCAATCAAACGCAAGCTGTAATCACTGGCAATTTCAGGCAAAAGGCGAGCGATGCCAACCATCAGGCTCGCGGCGATCAGGCCGTAGATCAAGCCGAACATGTTGCGCACGAACAGCGCCGTGATCAGCGCCACCAGCACGCCCAGACACAGCAAAATCAGACGGTCGTGCCTCGAGCGCATGCCGGCCACGAGCAGCGCCGCGCCGATCAACAAAGACCCCAGATAGCCAGCAGTCAAAATCAAGAATCGATTGCCGCCTGCCGATATCACGTGCCCACCCTGATGGATGGTCACCGCCATTTCAAGCACGCGACCGCCGGTGAGCAGCGTCATCAACGCATGCGCCGCTTCGTGAAAAAACACGATCAGAATTTCCAGCGGCGCAGTCCAGACGGTGCCGCCGAAGACAGTCAACAAGATACCGATCGCCAAAAGACCGAGTAGCGACAGGATGGGATGCGCTTCGCGTTCAAGGTGCGCCATCGTCTTTTCGACCGCCTTGCCGGATTCCAACGGATAGAGCGCCACACTAGCCAAAGCATGGATCGAAAGCGAGGTTACGCGCATGGCCCGAATCAGATTATGCTTTACCGCATGTCGCGTATCGTCATCAATTGCCTTTGGCTGTTGCTCGCGCTCCACGCGTCGATTGCACTCGCGCAACGTTCTGACCAATACGCCAAACGTGCCTGGTTTACCGACGATGGCCTGCCGCACAATACGGTTCACGACCTTCTGCAGGACCCGCAGGGGTACGTCTGGATGTCGACGTGGAGCGGCATCGCCCGCTTCAACGGCCGGGCGTTCTACACCTACAACAAGCGCAACACGCCGGCAATCAAAGATGATGGTGTGCGTGCCTTGGCATGGCATAACAACCTGCTATTTGCGGTAACGGCACAATCCGGACTGGTCTACTACGATGGTCGCGAGTGGCGGGCCGCGGCGGCTGACGACCGCGTTTCGCCGCGAATGTTGGCACTGCTCGGGCACAGCAACGGTCGTCTCTGGATCGGTTCGC
This sequence comes from Lysobacterales bacterium, assembly GCA_022844165.1. Lineage (GTDB taxonomy): Bacteria > Pseudomonadota > Gammaproteobacteria > Xanthomonadales > SZUA-5 > JALHMH01. Next base: position 40,222 of record JALHMH010000017.1, on the reverse strand, counting down.
AGGATGCTGGGCTGGCTTTTTTCGACGGCGAACGTGTGCGCCCGTTCGAAAAAAATGCCGAACTGAAACATCCATGGATATTGGCGCTGGCAGAGGATCGCGAGGGCTCGGTGTGGGTCGGCACTGCGCGAGGACTGCATCGGCTCGCAGACGACAACTTGTATGCTATCGATGATGTGCCGGAGTCGATTGTGTTCGCGCTGGGTCAGGACCGTGCCGGGCGAATTTGGGTGGGCACCAATCGTGGGCTTTATCGAACCAAGGGCAAGCGCTTTGAACGCGTGGCCCTGGATGAATACGACAGCGCTGTGGTGTCGGCGATCTTCGAAGATCGCGAGGGACGCATGTGGCTGGGTACGCAAAGCAATGGTGTGCTGCGACTGGATGAAAAAGGCATCGAACGCATCGACGCCGATCAGGGTCTGTCGAACAACCGGGTGCTGCGCATTTTTCAAGATCGCGAAGATGGCATCTGGGTGGCAACCAATTCCGGCGTGAATCGCCTGAAAGCATCGCCATTCCGCGTCTACACGCGGCGCGAAGGCATCAACGACGACTATGTGCGAACCATCCATCAAAGCGGCGATGGCACAACCTATATCGGTACCAGCGAAGGTCTGGCGCAGCATGTGTCCGGACGCATCACCATTGATGCGCGCATCGCGCCGGGCACCAGCGTCATGAGCGTATTGGCCGCACGCGACGGCAGCGTCTGGGTCGGCACCTACGACCAGGGACTCATGCAGTTGCAAGGCAACAAGCTGACACGCTGGACGCAGCAATCCGGCCTGCCGTTTGGCCAGGTACGGGCGCTGCTCGAAACACGCGATGGTGCGATCTGGGTCGGCACGGCAGGCGGCGCATCGCGTATTCGAGATGGCCAAATTGACCTGGTTCACAACAAGGAATCGGGATTGCCCGAGTCGTATGTTCTGTCTTTGTTCGAGACCTCCGACGGTCGTCTGTTCCTGGGCACGGTGAACGGTATGGCTGTTTTAGAGAACGGCGAAGTAACCACATGGCAACAGAGCAACGGATTCCCCGGCGAGGACGTTTTCGACTTCTTTGAAGACGCATTGGGAACCGTTTGGATCGCAACGGACCGCGGCCTGATTCGCTTCGGCGGCGATGAGTTCGTTGCCTTCGGCGAAGCGCAGGGTTTATACGACAACGTGATCTTTCGCATTTTCGACGATGGCGAAGGGCACTTCTGGCTAACCTCCAATGTTGGCCTCATGCAGCTCAAACAAAACGAACTGATGGGCGATCCCAGACCCATCGCGGTGCGGCTGCTGGGCCGCAGCGACGGCATGGCGAGCGCGCAATGCAACGGTGGCTCGCAGCCCGCCGGCTGGCGCGATGTCGATGGCCATTTGTGGATTCCTACGGCCCGTGGCGTCACCGTGTTCGATCCGCGAGCCACACAAAGCCTGCAATCGAAAGTCGCGCCCACGCCCATCATCGAGGAGGTGTTGCTCGATGCAAATGCCATTTCGGCGTCGAACATTCTGCAACTCCCGGCGGGTAGTAAGCGGCTGGAACTTCGCTTTGCGGGCTTGAGTTTCGATCAGCCAGAGAACCTGCGTTATCGCTATCGCCTCGTGGGTTTCGACGACGACTGGATCGAAAGCGGCGATCGGCGCGCCGCGTATACCAGCCTGCCGCCGGGCGAGTATCGCTTCGAAATGACTGCGGCGAAACGCGATGGCGTTTTTGCCGAACCGGCCGCGACGATCGATATGTCGCTGCCGGCGCGAGTCTACGAAACGGGCTGGTTCTTTGCGCTGCTGGCAGGCGCACTGCTCGCTCTGGGCGCCGCAGTGCCCGGCTGGCGTGCGCGCCGGCTGCGCGCGCGCACGCGCAAGCTCGCGGCATTAGTCGACCAGCGCACCGACGAATTGCGCCGGCAGAATGAGGCCCTGGCCCAAGCGAATACCGAGAAAACCGAATTGTTGGATACCGTGCGCCAACAGTCGGAGGCCTTCGCCAAACAGGCTCAGGAAGACCCGCTCACCGGCTTGCCCAATCGGCGCCGCTATTGGGAGCTGCTGCTGAACGTATACGAATCCAATCAGGCATTGACAATCGCGCTGGCCGACATGGATCACTTCAAACGGATCAACGACGAATACGGACACGACGTCGGCGATCTGGTGCTGGTCGCGATGGCCGACCTGCTCAAACAGTGGGCCGGACCGCATCGTATCGTTTCACGCTACGGCGGCGAAGAATTCGCCCTGGCATTTCCTGGCCTCCATCTGGAAGACGCTCGCAGCGCAGCACAGGACCTGATGATTCGCGTGCGCCAGTTGCGCATCCCCGGCTTACCAGATGCGCACCGACTCACCCTGAGCATTGGCCTGGCCGAACGCAAACGCCACAGCCCGCGCGAACTGATACGTGAAGCCGACACCCAGCTCTATCGCGCCAAACATGCCGGGCGCGACCGCGTGGCGGCGGAACACGCGTGAAATCGCGGACGCAACATCCAATCACCATCCTCCATTTTCGAATCCGGCCCAGGTTTTGTGGGTCGCGCTATAGCGCGACGCTTTGAGCTGTTCCCATCGGAATGCCGGGCAATGCCTGATCTTCTTGGATCCGACAACGGCGTCGGCGCGACGCTTTGCGCTGTTTCAAGCGGACTGCGTAGCGCCGATCAGGGAATCATCAACCCTGGCAGCAGTCTCGACCCTGCTCAAAACGCCGGCAGCCGTGCATCGATTCCGATCCAGAAACTGCGTCCAGGCGCGGGTTCGAAGTAGCGGCGGGCAACGTCGTTGATGATGGCGGAATTGCTGTAGTTGCGATCCAGCACGTTGTCGACGCGCAGGGTCAGCCGCACCGGCTGACGCGCGATGTTGAGGGTGCGCTGCAAACTGAGGTCGAGCACGCCGTATCCAGGCGTGGCGTCTGCAAAGCGCTCACTCACGGTCGTTTCGCTGGCGCCGCGGATGTCGGCGCCGAATAGCAGATCTGTGGTGCGCCAGCGCCATTCGATTTCGCCAAAAAAACGTGGCACACCGGGCAGCGGTGCGCCCTCTGGCACGCGCAAATCCGGCGCTGGACAGGGATTGCGCTGACAAGTGAAAAAGCCTTCCACGAACTGCGCATCGGTGTAGGTGGCCGACAACGACAGCGACGCGCGCTCGCCGCTCCAGCGCCAATCGGCATCGACGCCGCGACGGCGCGATCGGCCAGCGTTGGCGAAGGTGGTGCGTCCGCCCTCGTTCGATTGCACTACGATCTCGTCGCGCCCGTGCACGGTGAACAGCGCCAGCATTGCCTCCTGACGCGCGCGGCGCCAGCCCAGACTCCATTCCGCCTGGCGTACTTTCGATGGTTGTAAGGCTTGGTTGAAGCCGCCATCGCCATCGGAACGGTAGGCCAACTCGGCCAGTGTCGGCACGTCGATCGCGCGTCCGGCAGCAAAGGCGCTTTGCCATTGCGCTGCGCGCCAGGCAACGCCGGCTACCGGCAGCCACGCGCTGGCTTCGTATCGCCCGCTGTCGTCGGGGTTTCCGGGCCGGATGTAGTCATCGTCGCTCGCATAGTCGAGTGACGTGCGGCGCACGCCGGCGCTCCAATCGAGGCCGGCGTAGCTGCGATCGAAACGCAGCATGGCATCGCGTGTTTGCGCGCGATTGTCTTCATCGCGCCGCAGCGCGCCGCGCTGCCCGAGCGTGGTACCGACGAAGTTCTCGAAACCCAGGCGCCGCTCGTCGAGGTGCTCAGCTTGCAAACGCGCGCTCAGGCGCCCACCTGCCAGATCGTGCGTCGCACGCCAGAACAGACCGCGGCTGCGCCGTTCCAGATCGATCACGCCGCCACCATTGGTGGGCGCCAGCTGCGCGTTCGGCGGCAACGACAACACCTGATCCACAGAACGATCGCTCAGCTGAGCGCCGGCGTCCCAATCGAAGGCGCCACTGGCCGCAAAACGAACGCTGAGCTGATCCTGGTACACGGACTTGCGCGTATTGAACGCCAGGGCCTGCGGACTGGCGGCGCGCGGATCGCGCTCAAACTCGGCGCGCGTCAACCCTTGCGGGTCTAGCGAATCGGGTTGTTCCTGGCGATCGGCGCTGATATTGAACTCGCCCTGCGGCGTTTCGAAGCGATAGCCAACACGATACAGGCGCCGCTCGGCCGCCGACTGTGCGCGCGCACCTCTGGTTTCAATGGCTTGGGCGCGCGCGAACAATTGCTCGCCAGCCAGTGCCAACGCATGCTGGCTGCGTCCGCCGCTACTCTGGAACCAACGCACGCTTGACACCGGCTGGCGCCGTTCGCGCACATCGAAGTACGCACCACCGTTGCCATACAGCGCCGCAAACGGGCCGGTGATCGCATCAATGCGCTCAGCGCCGATCAAATCCAGATGACCGATCTGCGTCTGCCCATCGGCCGCGGTGAGCGGCAGTCCATCGGCTTCCAGACGCACACCGCGAACGCCAAAACTGGCGCGCGCACCGAACCCACGAACGCTGATCTGGGTGTCTTGCGCGTAGTTCTCGCGCGCTCGCGCAACCACACCCGGCACGCGCGCGAACAGCTCGGCCACATCCATCAGCGGCGCTGCTGGCGCCGCTTCCACGTCGATGCTGATCGCACCGTCGGGCAGTGTGCGGCGCAACGGCTGGCCGACCGTCTCAACCGCGGGCAACGTCTCACAATCGGCCTGACAAGGCTCGTTTGCGGCCATCGCGGCAGCGACGATCAGCCACATGGCCGACTACGCCGTTTCGACCATGTCGAAATCGGACTTGCCCACGCCGCAATCCGGGCAGGTCCACCAATCCGGCACGTCTGACCAGCGTGTGCCGGCGGCAATGCCTTCTGCCGGCCAGCCGGCTGCTTCATCGTAAATAAAGCCGCAGACCACACACACATAGGTCTTGAATGGGCCGCGGTGATCGGTGGGATCGCTCATTGGGCATCCTTGTCCAGTTTCTAATCGGATAGTCTGTCATAACCAATGCGAATGCTCAGTCGATGAACCCAGGCGCCATTGCTGGTCTGTATGTGCTGATCGATACCACCTGGGTCGAGCACTTTCGTTTGGTCGAGGCCTGCGCAGCGGCCATTGCCGGCGGCGCAAGGTTGATCCAATATCGCGACAAATCGGCCAGCGCTCAAGAGCGCTTCGAGCGCGCCCAGGCGCTGTTCCAGTGCTGTCGGCGAGCCGGCGCATTATTCATCATCAACGATGACGTGGACTTGGCGTATTCGCTGAACGCGCACGGCGTGCACATCGGTGAGCACGACATGACGATCAGGGCTGCGCGAGCGCGCCTGGGGCCACTGGCGATCATCGGCGCGTCGTGTTACGACAGTGTGGTGAACGCACAACGCGCCGCAGACGCGGGGGCCAGCTACCTCGCCTTTGGCGCCTTTTTCCCCAGCGAGACCAAACCGAATGCGCGCCACGCCGAGGCGCTTTTGCTGCGCAAAGCGCGCACCTTTGGATTACCAATGGTCGCCATTGGCGGCATCACTCCGGAGAATGGCAGCGAGTTGATCGACGCTGGCGCGCATGCGCTGGCGGTTTCGCGCGGTGTGCTGGTGGGCGATATCGAGGCGAACGCGCGGCGCTACGCAGCGCTTTTCGCCTGAGCCTTGCGCCCACCTTTGAGCACCACCAGCAGCACGCCGAACAACACCAGGGCACCGCCGATCAGCAGTTCCGGACCCGGTCGATCGCCCCAGACCAACACGCCCAACGTCACCGCAAAGACCGGCGTCAACATCAACACTGGCGTCACCTGCGCCACGGGATGGCGTTGCAGTAATCCATAGAGCAGGCCATGGCCAATCAACGATGCGGCCAGCGCCGAATAGGCCACACCACCCCAGTCCAGCCAGCGCGCTGTCATCAGCGTTGTCCACGACCATGCCTCGGTCGTCAACGACCACAGCAAGAGCACGGGGATACTGATCGCGGCACTCCAGGCCTGCACCTGGAACGGATGCAAGCCCGGCAGGCGCCGCAGATACACCGTCCCGACCGCGAGCGTTGCGGCGGCAATCAACGACAGCGCCAGAGCGATCGGCGCATCCAGCACCAATGGGTCGAATGCCAGCAGCGTAACGCCCGCGAAGGCCACGGCGATGCCGACCCAGGTCATTGCGGTGGGCCGTTCGTCGAGCAGCCACCAAGCCAGAATTGCGGTCATCGGGATGTAGCTCTGCAAACTCAGCGCTACCGAGCTGATATCGCCAGCAGCTGCGATGGCCCAGTGGTTGAAGCCGAAGTGCAAGGCACCCGTCAGCAACGCCACGGCAGCAAACGTGCGCCACAGCGGACGCGGTAGTGGCCGCAAAAATTGCACCAGCAGGACCAAGACCAGAATTAAGCGCAGCGCGGTAAACAGGATCGGCGGAAAATGCTGCACGGCGGATGCGGTGGCCAGGAAGTTTCCTGCCCATGCCAGACATATCAGTAACGCAAAGCCAAGATCGCGGACCGGCAGCATGCCATCGCCTGGTGCAAAGCCTGGCAGCATGGCGTTCGAACATCGAGTACGCAATCGGCGAGCAGGACCGGCTGGAAGATCGTGTTTCTACAACGAGGGCCGACGCAAAATGTCCCAGAACGCGGTCGCGCATCGTCTACGGTCAATACTCCCCGAATCAGCCTGGCAAGTTCCGCTTGCTTCCGCAGGGCATGAACCACCACAAATTGAGCGCCTCACTCGATCCCCAAGGTAGCCATGCGTCCTGAATCCTTACGTTCGTTGTTCGAGCACGCCATGGCCTTGTTGCCCGAGCAGCGTTCGCACTTTGTCCATGGACTCATTGAATCGGAGGCCACAAAAGCCTTGTTGATGCGCATGCTGGAACAATCGCCAACGCCAATGGATGCTCCGCAGGAAGTGCAACCGAACACCGAACGTATCCAGCGATCGGCCGTGAACCTGTTCACCAGACCGCTGAACGAGATCGCCGAACAGCTCATTCCGGAGATTTTGCAAACCGACTGGCTGGGCCGCCAGATTGGAGACTTCACTCTGCTTTCGACACTGGGTTCAGGCGGAAGCGCCTGGGTGTTCAAAGCGACGCGCGAAGTTGCCGGTGTCATGCAACCGGTTGCACTGAAACTCTTTCGCCGCGTGCTCATCGACGCGCCAGAACTGCATCGATTCCGCCGCGAGCGGCAAGCGCTGACCCAATTGGAGCACCCCAACATTGCCCGCTACATTGATGGTGGCGTGACCCCGGAAGGTCTCGCCTATATCGCCATGGAGCTGGTCAACGGCGAGTTCCTGACGATGCAGGCGCAGATGCAACAATGGTCGTTGCGCCAACGGCTGGAGGCCTTCGCGAAGGTGTGCAGCGCCGTAGAGTCGGCGCACCAGGCCCTAATCGTTCACCGCGATATCAAGCCAAGCAACGTGCTCGTCACGGAAGCCGGCGAAGTGAAATTGCTGGACTTCGGCATTGCCAAATTCCTGAGCCCAACCGGACAAGAAGTCACCGAAACGCACAACCTGCTGCTGACCCCGGGTTACGCTGCACCGGAGCAGTTCAATGGTGGCCACATTACGACGCAAACCGACGTCTATGCCCTCGGCTTGCTACTGTCAGAACTGCTCACGAACCGAAAACAGGCACGAACGGTCGTGTCGCCGAGTTCGCTCGTCCGCGACAAACGCAAGCTCGCACAGCAACTCTCGGGCGACCTCGACACCATCGTATTGAAGGCATCGGCCGAAGATCCGCGAGACCGGTATAGCCACGCGGCTGCATTGGCGCACGATATTCAGCGTCATCTAGACAACGAGCCCATTCTGGCGCGGCGGCCGCGTCTGCCCTATGTGCTCGGCAAATTTGTCCGAAGACACGCTCTGGCCTGCGCGCTCGTGGCGACCACGGTGGTTGGAATTTCAATCAGCGTTGTGATTGCCTGGCAGCAGGCGCATATCGCAAGAGCGCAGGCGCAGCTTGCGCAAAGCACTCAGCAGTTCCTGATCGACGTGTTCCGGAGCGCCGAGCCATCGAGCCCCGGTCGCGATCGGGCCAGCGTCGCCGAAGTCACCGAACGGGCAATTGTCGAACTCGGCAGCACGAATCGTCTGGTGCCGGAGGCACGCGCATCGCTCCTCATCCAGCTCGCCGCGGTATTGCGGGGCCAGGGGGATATTGATCGGGCTACACAGGTGCTCAGCGAGTTGATTAACGAACTGCCGTCGAACCAGCAAGCGCTACAGGCGCAAGCCATGATCGAATTGGTAGCAACCCATTTCGCGGCGAATAGAGAAAGCGAAGTCGCACCCTTCCTGGACCGATTGGAAGAAATCACTGCAACGCTCGCCACTTCGCAACAGGTCGAAGTCATTCTGTTGCGATCCAAATGGCACGACATGATGGGCCACGATGTCGGCGTTCAGTACGCGCTGGCGAGCCAGGCTGTAGATCTATGCTCGACGCTGGAGGTCGCCGACCGCTCGTCAGCACGGGGCGGTTCGATCGACGTTCGGTTTCTGCACTATGCCGCATCGCATGTTCGCGCGCTTTCCGGTTTCGCCATCCCGGTGTGCGATGCGGCGCTGCAGATTCGAGTCCTGCTCAATCACGCCCGAATGGCGACACCAAACGGCGAGTTCGACGTGGCGATCGAAAGTTACGAAAAGGCGCTCGGTGCGGCCCGCGCAAGTTTCGGCGAACGGCACATTCTCACCGGCGATATCTTGAACTCATACGCAGGCACGCTGCGCTACATGAGGCGTCCGTCTGATGCGGAACCTCTCGCCGAAGCAGCTGTGGCCATTTATCGAGAACTCTTGCCTGAGCATCATTGGCGCCGAATCGATGCCCTGAGCACCCTTGGCAGCGTGCAGAGCGAGCTAAACAAATTCCGAGAGGCTCACGACAATCAGCTGCAAGCGTTGACGTTGTCGCGATCGATGTCGAGTGCCCCGTCCGATGGGGACTATGTCTTGCTCAGCAACCTGGGGTTCACCGCAGCCGCCTTGGGGCGCTTTGCAGAAGCGCGAGATTATCAAGCGCAGGCACTGGAGTTGAGCCTGGCAGATGACCAACGTTCGCCGAGTATCACCGCGATCACGCGATGCCGGCTTGGTCTGGCCGAGGCCATGACCGGCGATCTGGCTCGCGGATTAGCACTATGCGACGAAGCGATCGCCGATTTGGTCAACGGCGATCAGATGTCCCAGGAACGCGTCATCGAGTTCATGCGCGATCGCGGATTGATACTGCAATGGCAGCATCGCTATACCGAGTCACTGCACGCGATCGAAGACAGCCTCAATCGATTTGACCGGGTATCGCGCCGGAAATCCCCTCCAGAGCGCTTTCGCCTGGTTGCTGGGCTGATCAATGCGAAGTGGCTTGCTGGCGAACTCGAGAATCCCGAGGAAAGCCTGCTTAGGACCATCGCACAAGCCGGCGAATTCAATATCCGTCCAGGCCTTCGGATCGACTTATATCTCAGTCTGGCCGAAGCCATTCAGCGACGACTCGGGAAAGCAGCCGCGCGCAACGATCCTGCCTGGGTGGACGCGATGGAACACGTTGACCAACTCGGTCAGCAGGTTGCCCTGCTGCCGTTTCAGGAAGACCGAAAAGTAGCCCTGAACAAGCCGCCGCAGGTGTGATTGGCCCCCTAACCTGGACCATGGTAGTCGAGCAAACTACGCAGGCTGCGGCGGCTTTTTTTGTCGGGTTTGGCTGGCGGAGGGGAGAACGATGCGCGATCCCGGGCGCGTCGCTGCGCCTGCTCGGTACGCTCGGCCAGGCTGCTCTGGGTTTCCTGGTAAAGGACCGCGGCGGCATCCGCGTTGCCACGCCGCGGATGGATGGCCGTGACCTCGACGACAAACACATCATCGCCTCGGCGAATGCGCAACTGCTGTCCAATCCGAACCAATCGGGCAGGCTTGGCGCGATCGCCATCGACCTCCACGCGGCCGTGATCGATCGCTTGTTTGGCGAGCGAGCGAGTCTTGAAAAAGCGCGCCGCCCAGAGCCAGATGTCCAATCGCAATTCGCCGGGTGCCGGGTTCTGTTCGCTACTCATAATCGTGTTTCGAAACTGGCGATAAAGCCGTTCCCTTGCCCACACTCGTTGCGGGCGCGAACGCTCCAGTAAATCGTGCTGCCGGCCGGCAGGCTGATGGGCGAGAGCAGCGAGGTACCGATCAGCGTTTGGCTGAAGAGCGGGGAGGAAAACGTTGGCTCCGTGCCAACCGTGATGGTGTAGCTTGAGGCCTGGTTGACTGCTGACCACTGAAACAAGGGAACAATCAGGACATCCAACGCTCCAGCCTCTGGGGAAACAACTTCCGGGGAGTCCGGTTCGACGGTTGCGACGCGGGCCACAACATTCGCCAACTGGGTATACGGCGACGCACTGGCGCGTACCGTGATTCTGCTCATCCTCGGCGCAGCGTTGGTGGCGCTGATCGCCAGCGTGGCCACCGCGGGCGGGTCGACGCCGGGTGGAGAAACGCTGGCGGCCATACCGACGGGCAAAGGACCCAAAACCTCGAGCCCCACAGGCCCGGGAAGATCTGGTGTGGCTTCGACGCTGATCGTCACCGGCGTTGCCGCGGTGGGGCTGCCCTGCAACGCGCAGATGCCGATTTGTGGCGTGTCTGGAGACAGCGAAATACCGGTCCGCTGACAATCGCCGAATTTGAAAGACGCCAGACGATTGTTGCGCTGATCGACCGCAACGTAGTTGCTGAAGAACCAGAACGTACAACCGTCGACAGGATCGACTCCCATGTCCGCATAGTCGCCCCAGCGCACGCCGCCGATACTGCCGCTACCTGCGACGATGGTGGTTTCAGCCTGGGTCATGACGCCCAGAGGGTCATTCGCGCGTCGCCCGGTGTAGCTTAAACCTGCGGGCAGCGGTGGGTTGGCGTCGCGAAGCTTGTTGTAAGCCATCGCGATGTTGCCTCTTGCATCGATCGACACTGCTGCCAGCCAGCGGTCTGCGGGGTGGTTCAGCGGCGGCTCTTCGGGCGCGTAAGTGCCTTGCTGATATACCGCCCAATTGCCGCCGGTGTCGTTCGTCTCAAACCCATTGGCAAACAACTCGCTGGTTTGTCCAGACCGCCGTAACTCGTACCAACGCACCGCACCGCTGTCGTCTGGAAAACCAGATCCTGAGCCTAGACTCAAGTCGGTGACATGGTTGGCAATCAGCGCTTCGTAATCGGGAAATCGCCGATAGGCGACGCGATGCATGATTTGTTCGCGCACCGCATCAATGCGGACCCCATTGGGCTGGGGAAACACCTGGAACGTCGTGAGGCCCGCCAGGTCCGAACTGAACTCGGCGACTTCAAGTCGGGTCGGCCCGACGAGCATCGTGTTGGCGGGCTGTTGGAAATCAACATGGAACTCGTACAGTTCCAGAAAGTCGCGGGTCGGATCGTTGTCCTGCGGATTGTGCGCTTCATCGTCGCGGTGCCGCAGGAAGATTCCAGGCGCATCGGGCAGCGGCAACAAATCGGAACCGGTCAAGTCCGCCGGTTGCAGCGCCTCAAAGGCGAACCCTGCCAAACGCGGAGTGGTTAACCGCTGCAATGTTGCCGGCTGACCGGCCAGCGTCGCGTGGCGATCGATCGCATACATCGGGCGCTGCCCGGCAGTTCCGGTTTCATTGGCGCCGACAAAGTAAGCGTTCGGCCACACACCATACTTGGGATAATCGGGGTATGCGGGCACAGCAAAGACGTAGTGCGTCCACTCTACGTTCGCCGACAAATCGTCGCGATCACTCAGGTACACGCACAGCACATTCGCCGACTGAGTGAACTCGGTGAACAGCCAGCGCGAGGCCATCTCGTCGAACAAAACGATGCCATCGCCGCGACCGGTCATGCCGCAGATGCTATTGCCGCCCAGCTGCCGCATCAAAGTCCGCGGGACAACGGCCTGTGCGGTCACTTTGTCGTACACCGCGAACTCCGCACCGTTTGGGCTGTTGATGGCGACGACCACGTGACGCTTGCCCACATCCACCGTCGGATCATTGGGCGAGGTGTTACTGCGAATCGCATCGAAGTTTTGCAACGGCGGCGACATCACGCCGATGCCATCGGGCGCTTGTCTTTGCAATGCAACCAGAGGATCGTCGCCTCGCGTGGGCCGGCGCGGGCTCTGGGCATTCGCCGCCCCACTCATTCGCCGTGGCACCTCGACGATTGGATCGCCGGGTCGCCACTCGGGCGAAGGCTGCATTTGGCGCATATCGATCAGGCGTTTACTCGGTTGCACAACCTCGCTCACCCAAACCGATTCCGACGCCGCGCCCACCGCGTGAGTTGCAATCAACCATAGTACGATCAGAAAACGCATCCGCTGCCTGCCGCTGTCCCCTGGTCCGTAGCATAAGCCCAGGCGGCGAGCTTACGGAAAACAGGCGGCGTTGCGAAGGCCGATTTCGACGGCATATGACTGCATCAAGTTCAAATTTTGCAGCGCCTGGCCAGCCATTCCCTTGAGCAAATTGTCAATGGCGATCATCACCGTAGCGGCGCCACTTCTTGAGCAAACGCCGATATCCGCGAAATTACTGCCGGAAACGGCAGCGACACGCGGCGTCCCGTCTACTATGCGGACGAAGAAAGCATCTCGGTAGGCGCTCTCAAAAGCCCCGCGCAGCTCGTGCGTTGCCACTGCACTGGGGAAAGTGATGGTCGCAAAAATTCCACGCACCAACGGCGCCGAATGCGGCACCAGCGCAAAATCGATCGCTGTACCATGACGTTGAAGCGAGGCGCGAATTTCGCTCTCGTGCTGGTGCTGCAACATCTTGTAAGCGCGAAAATCGTGCGCACGCGTCGGGTGATGCGTGGTCTCGGACGGCACAGCGCCAGAACCGCTGGATCCGGTGATCGCGCTGATCGCAACCCAGGATGGACAGGCCAGATCCAGCGCCCGCAACGGCAATAACCCGAGCTGGATCGCGGTGGCAAAACAACCAGGGTTGGCGATCCGCCTGCTCGCTGCGATGGCTGTGGTATTCCATTCGCTCAGTCCATAGGTGAACTGATCCAGCGCCTGCGGGCATGGATGGGCAAATCCATAGGCTGCTTCGAAAGCGTCGGCATCTTCCAATCGGAAATCGCCCGACAAATCGATGACCTTGATACGATCAACCAGCCCGGCGTGGGCCCAGGCTGCTTCAAGTGCCGCGTATTGTCTGGCAAATTCGCCATGCGGCATTGCCGCAAACACCACGGGCGACGCACTCTCCGAAAGCTTCGACCAATCGACGTTGGCCACAAATTCGCCGCTCACCAGACCTCGCAAATGCGGATGCACTGCATGGATCGGCTTTCCCGCATGCTGGCGAGACAGCGCCGTGATCGATCCGGTGTGCGGATATTGACTCAGTAGTCGCAGCAGCTCGCCGCCGCCGTAGCCGGACGCGCCCAGCACAACGACATCGATCATTGCCTGCTCCGAAACGCTCGCACCTTCTCGACGGCCAATTCGCCGAGCGCTTTGGGATCGACACGCGCATTGCGTGCCGGGATACCCAGTCGTTCGACAAAGCGCGACCCCACCTGATTGTCGGTGGCGGGTCCGGCGACGATATCGACGTCGATACCGTAGCTCGCCTTCAGATAGTCGACGCCGCCTTTGACGCCGACCGGGTCGTTCGCACAGAACACAAAACATGCGCATTGTGTGCGTAAATCGGCATCGGCGAGAATCGCCTGCACGCCGTATTCGCCCATCACGCCATCGCCGGTTTCGGCAACGATCACATCGACGCCTTTCGCGGCGATTTCGCTCAACACCGCATGCGCCGTTTGCGCCGCCGATTCGGGCCCAGAACAGACGATCCCGGCGTCGGTAAAGTCGGCGATCACTTCGGCGCCGTGATCGTACAAGTGCAGCGTGTCGCGCATCAGCGAGATCCCGGTCAGCTTTGCGCCGCCGATTCTCAATCCTTGTTGGTGCAACGCACGAACAATCGCCGAACCTGCGAGGGTCTTGCCGGCGTTCATGCACGTGCCCAAGATAAAGACGATCGGCACCTTGGGTGCATCGGGCACGCCCTGGAGCGCGTTGTGCCGCACATGGGCCGCAATGCCGTGGCGCGACTGAAACTCAGGAAAGATCTGCACCTGGCCGAGCACTTCCAACTGAAACGGTTTGCCGACATCCGGGTTGAACGATACGCATTGCCCCATGACGCCACCGATATTGAGCATATTGATCGTATCGCCCACCGCCAGCGACTGCGGCATCACGCCCTCATAACCGTGCAGCGCGTGGCGCTTGCCGAGCGCGCCGACCACCAGATCGCCATCGTGTAGCGTCATCCAGCGGCCGTGTGTGTCTTCGAGTTGATTGTAAGTGGACTTTTCGCCATGCACGCGCACGGCAACCACCGAACCTTCTTCCAGCAGGATGTGTTCGCTCAAGGTCAAGGTTCGCGCCAGTTTTAGATTGCGCGTCACACTCGCAATCTTGTCCACCGTGATTCTCATGACGCCTCCGGCGCTGCAAGCGCGACTTGTTGGGCGATGCCAAACAGCTTGCAGTAGCCACGTGCCTCTTCGCCCGTCCAGGCCTTGGCGCCCTCGCCGTAGCTGGCCACTTTGGACTGCATCAAACTGTGGGCCGAGCGCACGCCTTCGACCACGATGGCGCGTGGGTACAAACACAACCGTACCTCGCCGCTGACGTTGTGCTGGCTCGACTGCAGAAAGGCCTCCAGATCGCGCGCCAAGGGATCGAAGTAGTGCCCCTCGTGCAACAGGCTGCCGTACAAATTGCCGAGCGATTCCTTCCAGAACAGCTGTTTGCCGCTCAACACCAACTTTTCCAGCTCGCGGTGCGCCTGGATCAGGATATGCGCCGCAGCGGCAGCGAACCCGACTCGGCCTTTGATGCCGAGAATGGTGTCGCCCAAGTGGATGCCGCGACCGACGCCGTAGCGATCGCCGAGCGCGTTGAGTTTTTCGATCAGGGCAACCGCATCGAGCGCCTGCCCATCGAGAGCGACTGGAACGCCCTGCGCAAACTCCAGCACGAGTTTTGTCGGCGCCAGCGTCGCATCGACCGCGCCCCCCGGGTACGCAGTTTCTGGCAAGTGCCGCCAGGAATCGTGCGTCTCGCCACCGCCCACCGATGTGCCCCACATGCCTTCGTTGACTGAGTACGCCGTGGTCTTCGCGGGAATCGAAACGCCCCGTTCGGCAAGCCATGCCGTTTCGGCCTCGCGCGACAGCGCCAGTTCGCGGATCGGTGTGATCAGTTCGATGCCGGGGCACAACGTGCGGAACGCGACGTCGAAGCGCACCTGATCGTTGCCGGCACCAGTGGAGCCGTGCGCGATGGCCTGGGCGCCCTGGGCCAGTGCATAGTGCGCGACTCGTTTGGCCTGCGCCACACGTTCGGCGGAAACGCTCAACGGATAAAGCTGGCCGCGTAACACGTTGCCGAACAGCAGATAGCGCAAGTAGTCATGCCAAAGTTCGCCGCGAGCGTCGATCGCCTGATGCGAAATCGCGCCCAGACGATTGGCGGCAGCCTCGATGCGCGCGAGTTCCTCTGCATCGAAGCCACCCGTGTCGACGGTGACCGTCGCCACGTCGTAACCACGCTCGCGCAAGTACAGCACACAAAAGGAGGTATCGAGGCCGCCAGAAAATGCGAGAACGCAAAGCGGTTTTTGCGACATGGTTTGGGTCCGTTACGGCAAGAGAAAAATTTGGCGATCGATGTCCAGCAGCATCGTTTCGCGCTGGTTGGTACGAGACGCGAGTATGGCCAGCTCTCTGCGATAGGCATCGAATTCGAGCTTGCCCAGACCACCCGTATGCGCATCGCCCGGCAACAAAGCCGGGGGCTGGAATTCCCCGGCAGCGATGGCACCACCGACCTGCCGGTACGCATCGCGAAACGCCGCGCCATCGCGCACCAGCGCAATCGCCGCGTGCGTTGCATACAACTCGCTGGTCATTGCATTGCGCATGGCATCAGCGTTGAACTGCAATCCCGGGATCAATCGCGACAACACATCGAGCAAGGCTGGCATCGTTTCGGCGGCGGCGAATAGCGGCTGCTTGTGCAACTGGAAATCGCGGTGATAGCTGCCGGGTAAGCCAGTCACGATATGGCGGTGGTAATCGCTCAGACCGCGCAACTCCCGACACCGTGCGCGCGCCAGTTCGAGCACATCCGGGTTGCGTTTTTGCGGCATGATCGACGAGCCGGTGGTGAATGCGTCCGGCAGTCGCACGAAACCAAACTCGTCTGTCGAGTACAGCGACAAATCCCAGACCAGCTTCTCCAAACTGTGCGCGATCGACGCGAACGCATCGAGCAACGCCTGCTCGTGCCGCCCGCGCGAGTTCATCACATCGACTGGCGCGCGCTGTACGCGCGAAAAACCCAACAGTTCCGCCACCAACTCGCGCTTCAGCGGCAACGGCACACCAAATCCCGCGGCCGCACCAAGCGGACAACGATCGATGCGTTGCCACAATCCGTTTAGCGCTTCGAGCTCCTCCAACAGACCTTCGACATAGCCTGCGGCCCACTGTCCCAAGCTCGATGGCATTCCCCGGCGCAGGTGCGTGTAACCCGGCAGCGCCGTCTCTTGATGTTCTGCCCCGAGCAGGAGCAGCGCCTCGATCAGCGTTTGCAAGCCGCGTGCTGTCGCAACCACTTGCTCGCGCAGCCAAAGCCGCAGCGCGAGTAACACTTGATCGTTGCGCGAGCGACCGAGGTGAATTCGCTTGCCCGCCTCACCGACAAGACTCACCAATGCGTGTTCGATTGCGGTATGCGCGTCTTCCTGTGCCGCTGTGATTTCAATCTCGCCGCGACGTGCGGCGCCATGCAACTCCGCGAGCGCGCACACCAACGCGCGCGCATCGTCTTCGCTCAACAAATGGGCAGCAAACAGTCCGCGCGCGTGGGCGGCGGAACCGACACAATCGTGGGCGAGCAGCACCCGATCGAGCCGCGGGTCGTCGCCCACGGTGAAGCGATGGATCACGGCATCCAGTGGCAGCCCTTTGGCCCAAAGTGGACGTGCGGGATCATTCAGAGACATGGCAATCGCACATCCGCCAGCCGCTCGACGAGCCGGACATTCATCGCCTTGCGCTCGCTTCCACGCAACTCGTCGCCGATCGTCTGGTACTGAACCGGATCGACGCACTCACGCTTCGTTGTCCTTGACGATCATCGTGCCCGCGCCCTCGTTGGTGAAACACTCAACAAGCAGCGCATCCGGCTGGACGCCGGAGACCATATGCACGGACTTGACGCCGCCATTGAGCGCGCCACGAATGGCAGCGGCCTTGGGCAGCATGCCGCCGCCCAGTTCGCCGCGGGCTTCCATTTCGTCGAGCTTGGACAGTGCCGCAAAGGTGATCAACGACGAGGGATTGTTCATGTCCTTCAACAAGCCAGGCACCTTGAGCACGAAAAACAGTTTCTCTGCGCCAAGTACCGTAGCCAGCTGGGAGGCAATGGTATCTGCATTGGTGTTGTACACGCTGCCATCCGGTGACCCGGACAATGGTGCCAGGACCGGAACGTAGTCCTTAGCCAGCAGGTGTTCGAGCAAAGTTGGGTCGACCTGTTCGATGTCGCCTACAAAACCGAAATCGAACAGTTGCGGTTTTCCGTCGGCTTCGCCCAAATAAATCGGCGCACGTTTTTTTGCCTTGATGAGTCCAGCGTCCACACCACTCAGTCCGACGCCCGGCACACCCACACGATTCATCTCTGCGAGCAGATCGGTATTGGCGACGCCTTTAAACACCATTTTCGCCGCATCCAGCACCGGCGCGGTCGTGACCCTGCGGCCACCTTGTTTTTCGATCGGCAAATTGAGCTTCTGGCAAAGTTGGTCGAGCTGCGCGCCACCACCATGTACCACGACCACGCGGATCGACAACGTCCACAACACGCCGATTTGTTCAACCACACGGCGACGCGATTCCGGATCGTCCAGCACTTCGCCGCCCAGCTTGACGACGAAGGTTTTGCCACGGAACTGGCGCAAGTATTTCGACAGGCCTTTGAGCGCATCGTAGGGATTGGCAGCGAAGGGCATTGTGTTCTCTTTAGTTTCCTGGCTAATGGGATCCAATTTGTGGGTCGCAAATGGCGGATACGCGCTCGCGCAGCGAATCGGCTCTGCCCTTTGCAATCAGGCGCGCTCGAACAACCAGGCAAGCGCCGCCATCTGCACCCACATTCGATTCTCGGCTTCATCGATGACACGCGAGCGCTCGGAATCGAGCACATCGCTACCAACCTCGACATCGCGACGCACCGGCAAGCAATGCAGGAAGATGGCGTCGTCGGTACACGCTTCAAAGTGCTTGAGCGTCGGCATCCAGCCGCGCAACGCGGGCGATGCGACGATCCCATCTTCGCTCTGCCGAGGCTCCGGCCCCCAGGCTTTTGCGTACACTACGTGAGCACCATTCAGCGCTTCGCGCTGATCATGGGTATAGCGGATCCTGGCGCCACTTTGAGCCGCATATTGCGCCGCCTCTTCCCGTACCGGGCCGCCGAGTTCGAACCCCGGCGGATGCGCGACAGTAATAGAGCAGCCCGCGGCAGCAGCATGCAACAGCACCGAATTCGGCACGGCTTTCGGCAGCGGCTTGACGTGCGGCGCCCAGCTCAGAACCACGTTGACACCCTGCGTTTGCCCAAAGCTTTCGCGAATGGTCAGCATATCCGCCAGTCCCTGGCACGGGTGCTCGCGCGCCGACTCCAGACTCACCATCGGTACGTGCGCGTGTTGTCGAAAGGAATTGATCACGCGATCGGAGTCATCATCGGCCTGCCCCATGCCGCGCGAAAACGCGCGCACGCCCAGCACATCCACATAACGCGATAGAACTGCGGCGGCCTCGCGGACGTGCTCGGCTTTATCGCCATTCATCGGCGCGCCGTCTTCGGTTTCCAGCTTCCAAACGCCACTGCCCTCTTCCAACGCCACTGCCTGCCCACCGAGTTTCATCATGGCCACTTCGAAGCTCGTGCGGGTGCGCAGCGAGGGATTGAAGAACAGCATTCCGAGCACCTTGTTTTTCAGGATCGGTCCTGGCTCCGCACGTTTGTAATCGGCCGCCAGTTTCAGCAGTTTCTGCTGGCCGGCTACGCCAAGATCCTTGATATGTGTGTAGTGGCGCATGCGTTCAGCCTCCAAATTCTTTGACGGCGCACTCGAGCGCCGCAATCGTTTCGTCTTTGATCGTCAGCGGCGGCATCAGTCGCAACACATGCGGATCGCTGGATGCGCCAACCAGCATGCGCCGCTCGAAAAGATGCTGTTTGAGATCTTTCGCAGGGCCGCGCGTACGCAGCCCCAGTAGCAGTCCTTCTCCAAGCACTGAGTCGACGGCGTTGCCGATCAGCGAGCGCTTCAGGCGACCCCCGACCGATACCGCGCGCTCGATCAAGCGTTCGTTGTCGATCACTTCCAGCGTGGCGATCAATGCGGCCATCGCCAGCGGACCGCCGCCGAATGTGCTGCCCAGATCGCCCTGTTCGATGGCACTCGCTGCCGACGCGGAAAACACTGTGGCGCCGATCGGAACGCCAGATGCCAGGCCTTTGGCAAGGGTCATCGCATCCGGCTGTATGCCGTAGAGTTCAGAACCGCTGCTGGTGCCCACCCGGCCCAACCCAGTCTGAATTTCGTCGATGATCAACCAGGTACCAGCAGCCGCCGTAACCTCGCGAAGACGTTGCCACCATTCGCGCGGTGCCGTGCGGATACCGGACATGCTCTGGATGGGTTCGACGATCACTGCCGCGATGTCGGCGAAATCAGTCGCGGCGAGCACATCGAGATCGGCAAATGGCAACTGCAAAGCCGGTACCAGCAGTTTCGCAAATGGCGAGGTGATCTTGTGATCGTCGGTGGCCGACAGCGCCAACAGCGTGCGCCCATGCCAGCCACCTGCGAAGGCGGCAATTCGCATCCGCCCAGTCGCCTTGATCGCCATCTTCAGCGCGTTTTCGTTCGCCTCGGCGCCGGAATTGCAGAAGAAAACTCGCTGCCCACCAGCGGCTGCCAGATGTGCGATCAACGCTTCGGCAGCCTGTTCGCGAATCGCCAGCCTGGCCGCGGCCGAATAGAACAGCAGCCGCTGCGCTTGCGCCTGAATGGCCGCCACGACATGCGGATGGCAATGACCCGTCATGGTCACACAGTGCCCCCCGTACCAATCGGCATATTCAACGCCTTCGGCGCTCACGACCATGTCGTTGCAACCACTGTCGAGCACAAAAGGAAAAGCCGGGTAGGTATCGAGGAGCGCGTTCATTGCGTTGCATAAAATGCGACAAGAACGCATATTATGCAAACCGCATCACGAGCGCAAGCCATGCCGCGTACGCCGAGCAAACTGGATGAGACACTGCTGGATCTTGTCTGCAACGAACGCATCGTCGATCAATACGACTTACAGAAGGGCCTGGAGCGCATGGGCATGCATATCAGCCAACCCACGCTTTCGCGCCACCTGACTCGGCTGGGCATCACAAAACGCGGCGGACGCTATGCCCCGCCAGGCGATGGCAGCCCGACGGCTGTGGCGATAATCGCCGCACCGCCCAACCTGATCATCATGCGCACCCGTCCTGGATTTGCCAATGCCCTGGCGGTTGTGCTCGATCACCAACCACTACCGGGCCAGGCTGGAACGATCGCCGGCGACGACACCGTCATGGTTGCGCTGGCTCAGGGACACGCCTTGCCGCCGATGATTGCGGCGGCAAGGCTTCGATTCATGGGGGAGGAATAGCCGCAGGTCGAAGCGGGGCCGCTGGCAGCGATTGAATTGCGCGACAGGCGCCGCAGAGGCGGCACCCGCCAGATGCACCGGTGCAAGTCTGCGGCGCGTTACCAGGACACTTTGAACTCAGCGCCGTAAGTCCGCGGCACGTTGTAATACGCCGCAGCAATGCCCAATGCGCCGATATCGAATCCGCCGGTGATGTAGTCCTCATCGGTGAGATTGCGACCGAACAACGCGACCTCCCAGTTGCTGTCGCTCGGTGCATAGGAGAGACGCGAATCGACCAGCGTGTACGAGTCGGTCTTGATCAGCTCCGAATTCGCGACGTTCTGGTAGTGCTCGTCTGCAAAGTGCGCGTTGGCACTCCAGGTGAAGCCACCAACCTCCGTGGGGATATCCCAAATAAAGCCGACATTCCAGGTCAGATCCGGCGCCTGTTTCAGTTCGTTTGGAAACGTTGGAGTTCCTGCAGCGACCAGAACTGAAGGATCGCTGTCATATTCGCCGTCAATGGTGCCAATGTTGCCAGTGAGTTGAAAGTTCTCCGAAAGCAGTGCGGCGAAGTCAACCTCAATGCCCTGAATCGTCACATCGGCCGCATTCCGCAAGACGAATGCGCCATTCGGATCGATCGCGGTGAGCTGTAGATCGGTGTAGTCGTTGTAGTAGTAATTGGCGTTGAGTCGCAGCCGCCCATCGGCCAACGTCGACTTGACCCCCACTTCGTAACTCAGCACATTCTCTTCGTCGACTGTAGTAATCGCATCGCTGATCACACCGGTCGCGCTTCGCGTTATCGCACCGCGCCCATTGAATCCACCACTCTTAAAACCCGTGGCAGCGCTGCCATAGGCCATCACTTCGTCATTGAATCGATAGTCAAGCGCCGCCCGCCAATCGACACTGCTCCAGCTGTCTTCGCGACGCGTCACATACGCCGTTTGGCCGTTCGCGCAGCGGAACGCATTGCCGTCGGGCGAGGCCTGTCCGTTGGTACAGGTGGCGCTCTTGAAGAAGTCCTTGGTCTCGTCGCTGTAGCGCAAGCCGCCGGTCAGGCTAAAACCGTTCTCGAAATCGAAAGTGCCCTGCCCGTAAAGCGCATACGCATCGGTGTCCTGCACAATCAGTTCCAAAACGCCCGGCGCAAACACGCTTTGTTGCGTCGGCTGCTCATTCGCTTCGTCGAAGTAGAAACCGCCGATCACCCAACGCAAGTTTCCTGTCGCTCCGGCGAACTGCGATTCGAAGCTCTTTTGATCTTGCGTCTGGTCCTGGAAGATGTGCAACAGGACGGCGTTCTGGCCGTCGAAGTCGCCATTCAACAAATTGTCCATTTCGCGGTAGGCCAGCACATTTCGCCAGGTGAAATTCTCGAACTCTGTTTCGCTCACCAAGGAAGCGCCGAACTGATCGAGATCGTTCTTCGTGCGCAGATTGGAACTCAAGGTGTAAGGATCGCCGTCGGTGTCACAACCCGGATAGTTAAACGGCGCCGGCGGTGTCGTAGCGGGCGGAATCGGCGGACGCGGCAAGGACAAGGGGCGCGAGAGAACGCAGCTCGCCATACCCGGTCCATTGCGTTCGCGCACCACATCCAGCGCAACATCGACGGTGGTGATATCGCTGGCCGCCATGCGCAACGTGGCACGTGCCGAATGCAGTTCTTGATCGTTGACATCGGCGCCGGTGGTCAGATTGGTCGAATACCCTTCCCGGTTCTTCGTCATGACCGCGACCCCACCACTGACCGCCTCGTTCAAGCCAAAGTACGCGCTGCCACGCAGATCGCGTCGCTCCAGGTTGCCGAACGCACCATCGACCGTGAAGGTGTTATTGCCATCGGGTTTCTTGGTGATGTACTTGATCGCACCGCCTGTTGCATTGCGACCATAGAGCGTGCCCTGAGGACCGCGCAAAACCTCAATGCGCTCGATGTCATAGAGCGCGATTTGCGCGCCGGTCTGCCTGGGGATGTAGACGTCGTCGATATACACGGCCACCGCCGGATCGGCGGTAAACAGCGACTCATCGGCGCCGACACCGCGCAAAAAGATCTTCGCCGCGCTGGACGTGCCGGTATTGTTCTCAATGATGATGTTTGGGGTCGTGTAGACGAGCTTGTCGAGCCGATCGATCTGAAACTTCTCGAACTGCTCTTCATTCACCGCCGTGATCGAAATCGGCACCTGCTGCAGCGACTCTTCATAGCGTTGTGCCGTGACCGTAATCTCATCCAGCCGCTGCGCTTCACCATTCTCTTGAGCGGCAACCGCTGACGCCAGGACAGCACCAATCGCAACCGACAACGCGTGACGCGACAGCTTCATAGCATTCTCCCGAAATGTGATGAGGCAACGACGCGCCGATGTTAGCCCGGTCTGAACCCGAATGATATGAAGATATGCCATTAGGCTTGTTAATTTCCTTACCAGAGAACGCACAGTTCGGGTCGCGACGGATCGGAAACGCAAACGGTGGTCGCTTCCCCTGAAGCTCGACCTTTGTCGCTGTCAATGCAGAAGTCGTGGCCGTTCGCACCGACGTCGTCATCCGGGCAGTCGGCCGCCCAGATATAGCCATTCGCCAATCCGCCGTTTATAGTTCGACGGCTGTGTGGGGCGGTAGCTCAGCTGGGAGAGCGTCGCGTTCGCAATGCGAAGGTCGGGAGTTCGATCCTCCTCCGCTCCACCAATACGTAGACAAAAACCGGCTCTCAAGGCCGGTTTTTTGTTGTCCGGAATCGCGTGTCGTTGCGGGATTTCGCGCGGTTTTGCCGGTGCCGCGCGTGCCAGGAACACCGCCAGAATGTGGCCTGGTTCGCCTCCCTTTTCCTCTCTCTTCTCCACTTGCCCTCACCAACCGGCTGCGGTTGGCACCGGCAGAACCCTTGTCGTGGCGCGAGGTTACGCGGGTGTCTCGGAGAGCGGTCGGAATCGAAGATTGGAGCAGCAATCGGGTTGTGAGAACCGAGGGTCGGCAGTCACCGGACGGCGCACGGCATGCGGTACAAGCCTTCCTTCTGGTTGGTGACGACCAAGGCCTCGTACGCGCGCTTGGGTTCGGGATGCGCCTTGAACACGTCGATGGGCTTCGCGCTCTTGCGTCCGGCGCGCGACATCACGTCCTCCGCCGAGCGGTCCTTGCCCTCGAACTCCCAGAGCGCGCGGAACACATCCGCCTGCGCCTTCGTGCACCGAATCGGCGCGCCGTCGTCGCCCTCCAGGTACACGAGCCGGAAGTCCGCCGAAAACGGCCCATGCACGGGCGCCGCCGGATCGTTCCTGCGCCGTGTCGTGGTGACCGTTCCACGAGCGCCCAGGAACGAGATTGCTTCGCCGTGCAGGCGGAACCTTTCCTCCAGCGCCAGCCACTCCACGCCCGCATCCGTTGGCACACCGGCGGCAATCTGATGCGCCGGCGCGATCACATGCACCAGACTGTTGGCGGCACGCACGCGATCAAGCAGCCCGGGCTCTCGCCACAAACGTCGGATGTCGCGCGTCAGAACTACCGGTGTCTTCCCGGCATGCCCAAGCATCCACGCACCCAAGGCAAGCGCCGCCGACCCGCCATCCGACTCAATATTCAGCGCTGCCCGAAGCCTTCGGTGTAGCCAGTTCTCGTCGAGCATGAGCGCTGCCAGATCATCGGCATCCACCGGAACGGCGCCGCACTCCGCGCAGCAGCATTCCAGATTGCCGTCTCGACTGCGCCGCACCTCGCCGCCATTCATCCCGCAGTAGGGGCACGGCACGATGCTCACGTTGTGCGACGTCGGCTTCACCGCCTTCGCCAGCGCAGGCAAGACAGCGACCTCGCCCGCCGACAAGCGCATCTTCATCACCGGCGTGCCGGTCGAGAACAAACGGCACACCAGCGCCCACTCCGCATGCGCCGACAACGGTCAGCCCTCGACCATCGAGTGCGGCTGCTCGTCGACCTGCGGGAAGTCGTCCGCATCCAGCGTCTGGCCGCGCGCCAGGATTCCCTTTTCGACGAGGTAGCGCTCGACGTTGGCCTTCATCACCGGATCGCGCATTGGCAGCCGCAGCCGACCCATGCTGGTCAACTCCGCCGTGACTACGCGGTTCCTGCGCCCGGCCTCGCCCGGGTAGTAGAGGTTGATCTGCACCGCGGTCACCGTCCAGCCGCCTTCCAGCGGCGCCGACATCTCTTCCTGCATCAACTCGGTCACCGACTGGTGCTGAGCCATCGCGGTCGCCGTCGCTTCGACCTTCAGCTTGCCGGTCGGACTCAGCACCGTGATCTGCTTCAGCTGCACGGCAACAAACCCGTCCTTGACCGCCTGCGGGAAATCGACGCCGGCGCGGAATTGCGTGAGGTCGAGCTTTTCCGGCTTGATGCGCTTGGCATCGACGACCTGGCCGAGCAGGTGGGTGGCGAACTCGCCGGCCAGCATCTGGTGGTAAGCGGCGCCACCCTTGATCAGCGTGCGCACCACGCCGGTCTTCTCGGAGTACTCCAACATCCCGTGGATGCTCGGGTTGCCGACGCGGCGCGTCAGTGACGTGCCCTGGAACTCGAGGTGCAGCATCGCCAGGCCCTTGACGTGCGTGGTGAGCAGGAACACGCCGGGGCTGCGCTGGAAGATGGTGGTCTCGACGCCGTCGCCGCAGCTCAGCGTGCGCTGGTAGAACTTCGCGATGGCCTGACCGAAGGCCGCGAGCGCGTGCTGGGTCATGTTCGGATGGCGCTTGATGCCCAGCGCATGTTGCTGGACCTGACTGCCACGACGCTCGATGAAGTCGGCATCCAGCGCACGGCGGAACAGATCGGGATGGTGCCGGTAGAGCCAGAAGGCGCGATGCAGGTCGCTCTTGCAGCTCGCGAGCCCGATGAGGGCGCTGCCGCCGCTGGCGGCCGCCTGGAAGATAGCCTGCTGCCCCGGCCCGTCTGCCAAAGGCAGGCACGCATTCAGTTCACCGACCAGGCGATCCTTGGCATCGATATCGGACCACTGGCGGACGCAGTCGAGCAGCGCACGCGAGGTTTCGGGGGTGTCGTCCCAGGCGAAGCCCAGCGGCACAGGCAGCGCGTGCTCAGTCAGGAGCTGATGGAGCGTGGCGTCGACCGGGAGTTCGAGCAGCACATCGACAAACGTTTTCTTCATTGCGGGGAGTTCCTTCAAAGGACTGGCAGTCGGGAGCTGGACAGCACGAGATCAGGCACAACGGGTGTCAGTGTTTGAAGGCAATGCTCCCTGCGTTTGTCGTGTAGCGAAATACAGCGAAAGGCTAGTACCCGGACTTCCGCTTGTCAATTATCGAGAGCGCCTCACCCCGCTGATGTATCTCGTGGCTATACTTCCGGCTCACGTCTTGAGACGCCTGTCCAGTAGAAGCAGACCGATGGCAACCACACTCGGAACCCGGCTTCGGCGCCTACGCGAAGCCAAAGGCATGACCTTGCAGCAGGTGGCCGACGCCGTCGGTTGCACCCGCGGTTACATCTGGGAACTGGAGATGAAGGACGGCCAACGGCCGTCGGCCGAGCGCGTACTCCTGCTCGCGAAGACCTTCGGCGTCACGGTCGAGGACCTGATGGAGGAAACACCTCGCCCAGTTCACGAAGCCAAGCCCGAGGACGTCGCGTTCTTTCGCGAATACGCTGGCATGACCGACGAGGAGAAGGAGCGCTACCGCCAGGCGTTGAAGCTCATGTTCCCAGGGCGCGGCGAGGCCGACGCCAAGTCGTGACCGACGCAACTCTCACTCCCTCCATCGCGGCCAGCACGGCGTTGAAGTGGTTGCGCCTATGGCATGGCGCGACCATGCCCGAAGCCACCGATCTGGATGTGCTTCGCCAAATGCTTCCGGAAACGCCGTATGGCAAGGGCGTCCGTGAGATCAAGGCGCCAAGGCCGCTCGACATCAGCAGCTTCGAGGGCTCCTTGGTGCGCAATCCGGAAGATCCGACTGAGTGGGGCATCTTCTACAAGGAACACGCGACGCCCGAACGGAGTCGGTTCACCATCGCGCACGAGTTGGGCCACTTCATCTTGCACCGCGCGCTGCAGAGCCGCTTCGAATGCGACAACGGCGGCGTCACCTCAGGCCAGTTCGATGGCCGCAACATCGAACGCGAGGCCAACGAGTTCGCCAGCAACCTGCTCATGCCCATGGATCTGCTGCGGCGCTTGCTCGGCGATCAGCGCAAAGTCACGCTGCACCTCTTGAGCGACATCGCGCGCACCTTTGAGGTCTCCTTCGAAGCGTTGTGCTTGCGCTTCATCGAAGCCACCGACCAGCGTGCGATCTTGATCCACTGGGATCAGGGCTTCCTCAAGTACCAGCGGGCCAGTCGAAACGCGCTCAAGACCCGCGCCCGAGTCCGCCAGTCGGATTCCGCGCAGGAGCCGTTCGCTGGCACTCTGGCCGCCGACGCAAGCGTGCTGCAATGCTTCGATGGCGTGGAGTGCTCCGCCGCGATCTGGTGCGCCGAGGAAGGCGCGCACATGAAGTTGCGGGAGTTCAAGCACTCCTACACCGACCGGGACCGGGTGATCACGCTGCTGCTACTAGAAGGTGCGGAGCCACGGGACTGGGACGAGTCCTGGAAGGACGAGCACGTGCCCGACGCCAGCGACCAGTTTGGAATTTCTGACCAGCGATTCTATTGCTGATCGGATACGTGGCAGACGGGGCAGCCGTTCCTCCCTTTTTTGGGGTGGATGCTGATGGAAGTCTGCGATAGCAATGGACCAAGGCTCCTCGGCTAACGAGACCTTGCGTTTCCAAACAAGGCGCCTAGAACGCCTGCAGCAGCACGCCCAAGTCCGACAACCGCATCACCCGCCTTGCCAGCCTGTTCGGAAAGGCTGTCGTTCAGAGTTGGGCGCCGAGCCACCAACTCCAGCCAATTTCTAAGCTCGTCCTGATACTGCACCGGGTGCAAGGCGCAAGTTGTCAGCCACTTGAGCGCACGCTCTCCCAGATCTTCGATGGCAGATCGCTCGTCGTCGCAGATCTTCTCCAGACGCAATCGGGACTCGCGAAGAAAGCCCAGGTCATCCTCCAGCCGCCAACGTACGTACTCGAAAGCAGCGCCAGATCCGATTGAAGATGCACGATGCATGATTAAGGCCTCTTTGGCATCAAGCGTGCCACGAAGCTTTCTGAGTAACTCCGCGAGCGATTCACGGGCCTTTGCTTCCCACTCGCGATACCGGTCTCCGCGTACCGCCTTTTCCGCCAGAATCTTCGTGCGCGAGACCTGGGTTCGACTTAGGACCGGCAATGCGGAGCCCAGCACCAGAGCCCCTGCGGGCCCAAAGACAAGCATGCCGATCCCGACACCGACATAGTTGCCCGCCACCGCAAGACCAGCACCCACCGTGCCAGTGACCAAAACGTCCTGAATAGCCTGAGAACCGGTTACCTGTCCCTGCTGATACCGCCAAAGTTGTCGGATAGCGGCAATCGTGATTGCGAACACCGGCAAATGCGGATGCAACATGTCGTCGCCAGCGCTCAGGGTCTCTGTCGTGACCTGCTGCACGGCATCACTGCTATAGCCCTCCACGAAGTGCACTTGGTCAGCCCACTCCGGCGAGTTGCCTGAGGCTTTCGCTTGGGCCAGAAGGTCAGCCACTTCGGAATTTGCCAGGACTGGGTAGCACCATCGATTCGGTGGGCGAATGCCGCGAACGCCACTGGATTGCTCAAGTCCTCGACCCGAGCAAAATCTGCGGCCTCGAGAACCTCAGGATCCAGAGCCTGTATCAGATACAGCAGCTCGCCCACGGTCAGCAGTGACATGCCAGCCATGTCTTGCGCTGCTTCGCTTCCCAGCAGGCGCTGCCAGCGATCCGGCAGCGACTTGCCGGGGGGCGGCTGATCCACGGCCATGACCAATCCAGGATCAAGCGTTCGGGAGGAGCGATGCGCAGGTGCGATGTAATTCCAGTCGGCTTGATAGGCAGTCAGAACCTTCACAGGCAGCGCGCCGGCCTGCCGCATCTCCCGCAGCGAAGGAAATGCCCGGGTCAGTGTGCGCAACCCAGCTTCGCCTGCGGAGATGCCGCTAAGGGCCAGTAGGGCAATGACGCGCATCGCGATGGCCGCCTGAATCTTCTGGTTAGCGCTGCGCGTCGCCCACACTCCCATGCCCGCCGTTGCCAGAACAATGGTGATCGGGTTGGACAAGACCGCCACGAACGACACCAATGCCGGACCACTGATCAGGGGAATGAACGCCGAGGCTTGTGCCGCTAGGATGTAGGCGGAGAAGCCAGCGGCGCTGACAGCACCGCCAAAAGCAGCCAGACCACCGCCGGTTAACAGGAACCTGCGGATGGCCTCGTCATTGAATTCGCGGGCATTGATGGCGCGCAGTAGTCGGTCGCGGGTGTCAGGGTCCAACCGTTCTAATTGCTCCTTTGCACCGCGCATCAAAGCTTCGCGGACCTGTGGATCTCCGTCGCCGGTCGAGCCAAGCACGTTCTCTACCAGTTCCTGCATGGTCTGGCGTGCCAAGGCATCGAGCGTCGTGGGCACCTCGCGTTGACTGCCCCAACCAAACCAGTTCTTCGTCTTTTCCAACGCACCCGGCTGAATAAAGTCGAGCGTCGCGGCAACCAGATCGTCACCGACGGTTCGAGTCGAACGCAGAGCGCAAAAGGTGACTGGCTGCAGGCCAAGTGCCTCTCGCAACCGCATCCAGAGAATAAGCCGAAGCTGCTGATCGGATGCCGTAGAACGAGTCCAGTCAAACACTCGCTGCTGCAGGGTCGATACGGTGGTCTGCGAATCTCGCGATACGTCCGGTGAACTCGTCATCTTCTGCTTCAACTCTTCTGCGCGCTCACGCAGGCGTTGTTGCAGAGTGCTGTCCTCGAACAGGGCCAAAAAGGTTGCCAGCAAACTGCGCGGAGCAGCGCCCAGACCTGACAAGATGTCGTGAGAATGCAGGGCCGGTTCGGCTGCATTCAACTGAGTATCTCGCCCGATCATTTCCATGCTCCGTCCAAGCGGATGGTTCGATGTAGTGCTGAATTGAAAACCCATCACGACGGCGTCGCAAGTCGTTGCCGGGTGGTTGATCGCCTGCGTCCGGCCGGACGTTCAACCGATAGCAGCAGACTACTGCACCAATGTGCAAGCGCAAGCCGCGCACTTCCTTGCATTCCCGTTACCCCAAGTGCCCACGGTTCCTAGCATGAGCAGCGTTCACCACCCGAGCGCCCACCATGCTGCATCACGAACTTTCCTCCGATTCCGACGCGCCCCGCCACCCGCACCAAGAGATCACAGACCTACTGGCCGCCGCCTTCTTGCGCCTGCGCCGACGCGCTTCGTCATCGACAACCGCCGAGAGCGCGGTTGACCTTGGCTTCGGTGGCCAGCAGCGTGTTCATGCGAACCCCTCTCAACCGAAAGGAGTTCGCTGATGCCCAAGCTCGACAAGCACCCCGATGTCGCGACCGTCACCGCTCGCGTCGCTCAATTGCCGCACCTGTCGATGGAGCAGTTGTGGGCGCTGTGGGATGACCACTTCGACGAGCGCCCTGGCCACCACCAGCGCGTCTGGCTCGAATCGCGCCTAGCCTACCGGATGCAGGAGCGCGCCTTCGGCGGCCTGAAGCCTTCGGTGCGCAAGCAACTGGAGGAAATCGGCCAGACCGGTCTATTGCCGCGCGCGATGAGGCGCGACGCCAACCGACTGCTGCCGGGAACGATGCTGACGCGCGTGTTCGACGACGTCGAGCACCGCGTGCTGGTCCGCGGGCCGAACGACTTTGAGTACGACGGTCGGCGCTACTCCAGCCTGACCGCCATCGCCTGCCACATCGCCGGCACGCGCTGGTCCGGTCCTGCCTTCTTCGGTCTCACCAGCAAGGAGCGCGCATGAAGCCGCAGCGCGCTGCCTACGCGCCGCCGGCGCCGGTCGTCACCAAGAAACGCTGCGCGATCTACACCCGCAAATCCAGCGACGAAGGGCTCGACCAGGAGTACAACAGTCTCGAAGCGCAGCGCGATGCCGGTCTGGCGTTCGTCGCCAGCCAGCGCCACGAAGGCTGGATGGCACTGGACGACGGCTACGACGATGGCGGCTTCTCGGGCGGCAACATGGAGCGCCCGGGCCTGCGGCGCCTGCTCGCCGACATCGAGGCCAAGCGAGTCGACATCGTGGTCGTCTACAAGATCGACCGACTGACCCGCTCGCTTGCGGATTTCGCCAGGCTCGTCGATGTGTTCGACCGCAACAACGTGTCCTTCGTGTCGGTCACGCAGCAGTTCAACACCACGACGTCGATGGGCCGGTTAACCCTCAACATCCTGCTGTCCTTCGCGCAGTTCGAGCGTGAGGTCACCGGCGAGCGCATCCGCGACAAGATCGCCGCCAGCAAGGCCAAGGGCATGTGGATGGGTGGCGTGCCGCCGCTCGGCTACGACGTGGTCGAGCGCAAGCTCGTGGTCAACGCGCCTGAAGCTGCGCTGGTGCGGGATCTCTTCCGCCGATATGGCGAACATGGATCGGCGGCGCGGATCGTGCGTGAACTTGCCGAGGAAGGCGTGACCACCAAGGCATGGGTGACGCAGACCGGGCGCCAACGCGCAGGCAGCCCCATCGACCAGAAGTTCCTGTTCAAGATGCTGCGCAACCGCATCTACCTCGGCGAACTGACCCACCGCGGCCACGCCTATCCCGGCCAGCATCAAGCCATCGTCGCGCGCGAGGCGTGGGACGCCGTGCAAGCCTTCATGGAGCGCCGCAAACAAGGCCCGCGCGATGCCCTGCAGAAGAACCCCGCGCTGCTCGCAGGACTGCTTTTCGCGCCCGATGGCCAGCGCATGATTCACTCGTACACCCGCAAGAAGAACGGGCGCTGCTACCGGTACTACGTACCGCAGATGCACAAGCGCCATGCCGCGGGAACGCAGCGCAACGCCAATGCCCCGAACCTCGGCCATCTGCCAGCCGCCGATCTCGAAAACGCGGTGCTCGCGCAAGTCCATGCCGCGCTCGCCGCGCCGGAAGTGCTGATCGGCGTGTGGCGCGCCTGCTTGCGCCATCCCGAAGGTGCCGGCCTGGATGAGGCGCAGGTCGTGATCGGCATGCGCCGCATCGGCGACGTCTGGGCGCAGCTGTTCCCGGCCGAGCAGCAACGCATCCTGCAGCTGCTGATCGAGCGCATCCAACTGCACGGCGATGGCCTCGACATCCACTGGCGCGAAGACGGATGGATCGGCCTTGGCCCTGACGTGTGCGCCCACCCACTCGTCGAGGAGCACCGCGACCTGGAGGCTGCCGCATGAGCACGCACGCCCGGAAATTCGCGGTCACTATCGAGGCCAAGGAGGATTCGCGCAGCTACGTCAGCAACGGACAACGGGTCACGGTGGTCCCGCTGACGATCAAGCGCCGCCAGAACCGCAAGGTGCTGACCCCGCCGCCATCCTCGGCGCCGGATTCCGCGGTCGGCGGCTTCGACGAATCCATGATCCGAACGCTCGGGAAAGGCTTCCATTGGCAGAGGCAACTCGACGAGGGCCGCTACCCACACGTCAGCGATCTGGCCCGCAAGCAGAAGCTCGAGCGTGGCTGGGTCTCGGAGATTTTGCGGATGACGCTGCTGGCGCCC
This sequence comes from Lysobacterales bacterium, assembly GCA_022844165.1. GTDB lineage: Bacteria > Pseudomonadota > Gammaproteobacteria > Xanthomonadales > SZUA-5 > JALHMH01. The sequence continues at coordinate 7,843 of JALHMH010000017.1, read as the reverse complement.
GACATCATCACCGCCATCGTCGAAGGTCGGCAGCCGCGCCACGTAAACCTGCACGCACTGCGCGGTCGCATCGACATCATCCCGCGCGACTGGAACGAACAGCGGCGCCTACTCGGTTTTCCCGAACGCTGACCTGATCCGAGCACGCATCCACCCCAGCGGCGAGCCTCGAGCTCGCCGTTGTCGTTTCTGGTGTCGGCGAACCACTGGCGAATATTTGCCATCGAAAAAATTCGCCAGTGCGTCCATCGGCAATTCGCCACTGAAAAACTGAAATGCCTCCACCGATTCCGCAGCGGAATCACAGGAGGAACAGATGCAAGCGCAAGCCCGCACCACCCCGCCCATCAGCGAACTGGCTCCCGGCGACCGCCGGGTTCTGAACGAAAACGAGGTCGCGAACCGCTGGGGCGTGAGCCCCAAAACCCTGCAGCGGTGGCGCTCGGAGGGCCGCGGCCCGAAGTACCTGAAGCTGTCCAAGCGCGTCGGCTACCCGCTGGAGTCGGTCATCGACTTCGAACGCCGGGTGCTGCACGAGTCCACCTACCAGCACGCGTCGGTGTGAGGTGGCGGCCATGACTGCAATGACCGTTCTGCCCGACCGCCTCACCGCACTCAGTGTCGCTGATCTCGCCGCTTTGCCGACGACCCAGCTCGCCGAGATCGTCCGCAACCTCGATGACCTTCTCACCTGGCACAAGCAGCAGCGCGCCAAGGTCGATGCGGCGCTCGACCAGAGCTACGCCGAGCGCATCCAGAAAGTCCGCGCCGATGTCGGCAAGGACTTCGGCACCGTGCACATCGACGACGGCGCTGTCCGCGTGACCGTCGACGTCCCGAAGCGGGTGTCCTGGGACCAGACCAAGCTCGCCGCCATCGCCCAGCGCATCGCCGCTGCCGGCGAAAAGGTCGAGGACTTCATCGACGTCGACTACGCGGTCAGCGAATCGCGATTCAACAACTGGCCGCCCTCGCTCCGCGAGCAGTTCGCCAGCGCCCGCACCGTGAAGCCGGGCAAGCCGACCTTCCGCCTGACCACCATCTCCGAGGACTGAGTCCATGAATACGCAACTCGCGCCCTTCAGTTTTGAAGGGCAATCGCTCCGCGTCGTCACCGATGAACAGGGTCAGCCTTGGTTCGTCGCTGCCGATGTCCTGGCATCCCTCCAGCTGGATCGCAAGGCGCTCGAACGGCTCGACGCCGACGAGAAGGGGGTGAGTTCAATTCACACCCCTGGTGGTGATCAGGACATGACCACCGTCAACGAACCCGGCCTGTACGCGCTGATCCTCGGCAGTCGCAAGGCCGAAGCCAAGCGCTTCAAACGCTGGGTCACGCACGACGTGATCCCGGCCATTCGCAAGACCGGCTCGTACCTGACGCCGGGCACGCTCGCCACGCTTCCGGCGCCGACCCACGACCGCGTCAGCGCCATCCTGCTGATCGGCGAAGCGGTTGCCAAGGTGCCTGGCGTCAAGGCCGGTATTGCGGCCGCAGCGATGCTGACCTGCATCCAGGAAAACACCGGCATCACCACCGAGGTGCTGCGGCGCGCGCTGCCGGCTGCCAACGAGCCGGTGTGCGCCTTGAACGCTACCCAACTCGGGAAGCTGCTGAATCGCTCGCCCAAGGCGACGAACCGGCTGCTGTCCGACAACGGTCTGCAGATCCGCAACGAGCGCGACGAGTGGGAGCTGACGGAGGCCGGCGAGGCCTGGGCGGAAGCCATGCCGTACTCCCGCAACGGCCACAGCGGCTACCAAATCCTCTGGAATCCCGCGGTCGCCGAGATGCTGAAGGAGGCCGCATGAGCCTCCCCATCATCTCCGCACAGCAGCGCATGGCCGAGCGCAAGGGCGTGAAGCTGCTGATGCTCGGCAAGTCCGGCATCGGCAAGACCACTCGCCTGCGCGATCTCGATCCGTCGACGACGCTGTTCATCGACATCGAGGCCGGCGATCTCTCGGTGGCCGATTGGCCCGGCGACACCATCCGCCCAGCCTCCTGGCCGGAGTGCCGCGACCTGTTCGTCTACCTCGCGGGCCCTGATCGCTCGCTGCCGCCGGAGGCGGCGTTCTCGGTCGCGCACTACGAGCACGTCGTCGGCCAGTTCGGCGATGTCGCGCAGATCGACCGCTACGCGACCTTCTTCGTCGACTCGATCACGCAGATGTCGCGGCTTTGCTTCACCTGGTGCAAGTCGCAACCGGGCGCCATCAGCGACCGCTCCGGCAAGCCTGACCTGCGCGCGGCCTACGGACTGCTCGGCCAGGAGATGGTCGGCGCACTGACTCACCTGCAGCACGCCCGCGGCAAGAACGTGGTGTTCGTCGCGATCCTCGACGAGCGCCTCGACGACTACAACCGCAGGGTCTTCGAGCCGCAGATCGAGGGCAGCAAGACCGGCCTGCAGATGCCCGGGATTGTCGACGAGGTCGTGACCTTGGCCGAGATCAAAGCCGAGGACGGCAGCGCCTACCGCGCCTTCGTCACGCACACGCTCAACCCCTACGGCTTCCCGGCCAAAGACCGTTCCGGTCGCCTCGACCTGCTCGAACCGCCCGACCTCGGCGCCCTGATCGCCAAGTGCGCGGCCACTGCTGCGCCGACGCCTGCCTCTGCCACTTCCAAGGAGTAATCCATGACCACGTCCAATGCATCGAGCTGGAACGACTTCAACGACGCCGACACCCAGAGCGGCTTCGACCTGATCCCCAAAGGCACGCTGGTGCCGGTGCGCATGACCATCAAGCCGGGTGGCTTCGATGAGCCGGCGCAGGGCTGGACGGGCGGCTACGCCACGCAGTCCTTCGAGACCGGCGCGGTGTATCTCTCGGCTGAGTTCGTCGTCACCGGCGGCGACTTCGCCAAGCGCAAGCTGTGGAGCAATATCGGCCTTTACTCCGCCAAGGGCCCGACCTGGGGCCAGATGGGCCGCAGCTTCCTCCGGGCCGCGCTCAACAGCGCACGCAACGTGCACCCGCAGGACAACTCGCCACCGGCGGTCGCCGCGCGCCGCATCGCCGGCTTCCACGAGCTCGACGGCCTGGAGTTCCTGGCCCGCGTCGACGTCGAGAAGGACGCCAAGGGCGGCGACCGCAACGTGGTCAAGCTTGCGGTGGAGCCCGACCACCCGGACTACGCGCGCCTGATGGGTGTGCCGACTCGCACCCACGGCGCACCGTCCGCGCCCACGGCGCGCGCCGCCGCGACACCGGCGCATTCCCCCGCACCGGCAACCGCCGCGCCGGCACGCGCGCCCACCGGCAAGCCCGCGTGGGCGAGCTAAGGAGGGCCGGTGAAATGCTGGGTCTGCAAACGACAGGCACGCGGGTTCGGGCATTCCGACACCCGCTTCAAGCCGACCGATCCGCGCCACCACCCCTGGGACTGGGTCTTCTGCTCGCGCCGCTGCCAGGACGCCTTCCACGCCTTGTACGGCCGCTGGAAGCACGCGCGCACCCAGGGAATCCCTATTCCGGAGACCGACATGATCGATGCCACTGAGATCGAGCGCGCGTGCCTGCAGAAGTGCTTGAAGGCCTTCGGCGCCGCCGCGGAAGCGATCGGATTCGACAAGCCGCTCGGCGAGTACGCCGAGCAAGAGGCCCTGCAGGTGATCGGCGCCATCGTCACCTGCTTCACCAACGCGATGGCGGCCCACCACGAGATGGCGAAGTACCCACCCGTGCGAGGCATGCCCGAGGTACACGACCCGCTGACCGATTTCTCCGACCTGGAGGACAAGGCGTTCTGGGAGAAGTCGCGATGACGCTCGACTTCAATGCCACGGCCAGCGTCAGCGGCCAGGTCTCGGCGCGCATCGACCGCGGCCTGCAGGCGGCGCGCGCGAACGAGAAGCCGCGCGACTACCTCGGCGCCTCGCGTCTGGGTGTCGAGTGCGAGCGTGCGCTGCAGTTCGAGTACGCCAAGGCGCCGGTGGACTATGGCCGCGACATCGACGGGCGGATGCTGCGTATCTTCCAACGCGGCCACGTGATGGAAGACTGCATGGTGGCCTGGCTGCGGGATGCCGGCTTCGATCTGCGCACCCGTCGCACCAACGGCGAGCAGTTCGGTTTCGCCGACGCCGATGGCCGGCTGCGCGGGCACGTCGACGGCGTGATCGTCGGCGGACCAGACGGCTTCGCTTACCCAGCGCTGTGGGAGAACAAGTGTCTCGGCGCCAAGGCCTGGCGCGAGGTTGAGTCCAAGGGGCTCGCCGTCGCCAAGCCGGTCTATGCGGCGCAAGTGGCGCTGTACCAGGCCCATCTCGAACTGCACGAGCATCCGGCGATCTTCACCGCGATCAACGCTGACTCGATGGAGATCTACGTCGAGCGCGTAGCATTCAACGCTGCGCTGGCCCAGCAGATGACGGATCGCGCCGTGCGCGTGATCACCGCCACCGAGGCCGGTGAACTCCTTCCCCGCCGGTTCTTTGATGCCACCCACTTCGAGTGCCGGATGTGCGCCTGGCAGGACCGCTGCTGGAGGGCCGCCGCATGACGACGCCTTTGGTCGATCTCGTGCTCGGCGAGAAACTCGTCGACGCGCGCAGCGCTGCCATGAGTCTCAACCTGCCGTTGCACTGGCTGGCGCAAAAGCAGCAGCGCAAGCACCGCGGCATTCCGCATTACCGCGTCGGCAAGCTGGTGCGCTTCAAGCTCGGCGAGTTGATGGCCTGGATGCAGGCCCAGCAGCCCGATGCCTCCACGGAGGCTACCGATGCTTGATTTCAACGAAGCCGACGCCGCTCCGCTCCCGGACCGTAGCGCACAGCGTGACGCCGTGCGCGCGGCGCTGATCGCGCGAATCGACAGCGTGCTGTCGGTGCTGTTCCCGGCTGGCAAGAAGCGCAAGGGCCTGTTCCTCATCGGCGACGTGCTCGGCAGCCCCGGCGACAGTCTCGAGGTCGTGCTCACCGGCGACAAGGTCGGATTGTGGACCGACCGCGCGACCGGCGATGGCGGCGATCTCTTCGACCTGATCGCTGCGGCGCGCGGCATCGATCCGGTGACCGACTTCCCGCGTCTGATCGACGCGGCCGCAGATCTCGCGGGGCGTGTGCCGGCGACAATTGCCAAGCCGTCGCGCAAGGAAGCGCCGGTCGACGATCTTGGACCCGCCTCGGCGAAGTGGGACTACCTCGATCCCGCGGGCAAGCTGATCGCGGTCGTCTACCGCTATGACCCGCCCGGGCGGAAGAAGGAGTTCCGTCCCTGGGACGCGCGCCGCCGGAAGACGGCGCCGCCCGATCCGCGGCCGCTCTACCACCAGCCGGGCATCGTCGCTGCCGCGCAGGTGGTTCTGGTCGAGGGCGAGAAATGCGCGCAGGCGTTGATCGATGCGGGCATCACCGCAACGACCGCCATGCACGGCGCCAACGCGCCGGTCGACAAGACCGATTGGTCGCCGCTGGCCGGCAAAGCCGTACTGATCTGGCCCGACCGTGACAAGCCGGGCTGGGAGTACGCCACGCTCGCCGCGCAGGCGATCTTGTCGGCCGGCGCCAAAACCTGCCACATCCTGTACCCGCCCGAGGAGGCTGCGGACGGCTGGGATGCGGCCGATGCCGTTGCCGAAGGCTTCGATGTCGCTGCCTTCCTCATGCATGGCCCACGACTGCAAATGCATGACGCTGCGGGCGACGACGAGCCTGTCGCCAGCAGCGATGAGTCGGTGTGGGGCACCGAAGACGCGCTGGCGTTGGCGTTCACGCGTCGTTACCACCGCGATTGGCGTTACGTCGCGGCGTGGGGCCGCTGGCTGGTCTGGGACGGTCACCGCTGGCGCACCGAGGACACGCTGGCAGCGACCGACCTGATCCGCTGCGTCTGCCGGCACGCCGCCGTCCATGCCGACAACCCGAAGATCGCCGCCAAGCTCGCCACCTCGGGCACCGTCGGTGGCGTCGAACGACTGGCGCGAGCGGATCGCCGGCACGCGGCCACGACCGCTGAGTGGGACGCCGACCCCTGGCTGCTCAACACGCCCGGTGGCGTGGTCGATCTCAAGACCGGCCGGCAACGCTCCCACGACCGTGCCGACCGCATGACCAAGGTCACCACGGCGACGCCGAGCGGCGACTGCACGATCTGGCGACAGTTCCTGGTCGAGGTCACCGGTGGCGACGCGGACCTGCAGGCCTACCTACAGCGCATGGCCGGCTACACGCTGACCGGATCGACGCAGGAGCACGCGCTGTTCTTCCTCTACGGCACCGGCGCCAACGGCAAGTCGGTGTTCGTGAACACGCTGGCCACGATCCTCGGCGACTACGCGGCCAACGCGCCGATGGACACCTTCATGGAGACGCGCACCGACCGGCACCCGACCGACATGGCGGGACTGCGCGGCGCGCGTTTCGTAGCCGCCATCGAAACCGAACAAGGTCGGCGCTGGGCCGAGTCCAAGGTCAAGAACCTCACCGGCGGCGACAAGATCTCCGCACGCTTCATGCGCCAGGACTTCTTCGAGTTCTTCCCGCAGTTCAAGCTCGTGGTGGCTGGCAACCACAAGCCGGCCATCCGCAACATTGACGAAGCGATGAAGCGGCGCCTGCACCTGATCCCGTTCACGATCACGGTGCCGCCCGAGCGTCGCGATAAGCATCTGCAGCAGAAGCTGCTGGCCGAGCGCGACGGCATCCTCGCCTGGGCCGTTCAGGGGTGTCTCGACTGGCAGCGCCTCGGTCGGCTCGATCCGCCGCAGCAGGTCCTCGAGGCCACCGAGGAGTACTTCGAAGCCGAGGACGCGCTGGGTCGTTGGCTCGACGAGCGCTGCGTGCGCGAAGCCAACGCCAAGTCGCTGAGCGCCGAGTTGTTCACCGACTGGAAGCAGTGGGCGGACGCCGCGGGCGAGTTCATCGGCTCGCAGAAAAGGTTCTCCGATCTGCTGATCACGCGCGGCATCGAAAAGTGGCGCAACCCGTCTGGCCTGCGCGGCTTCCGGGGCATCGGCCTCAAGAGCCCGCCCAAGCCCGCTTACACCCCTTACGCCGACGACTGACGGCCATGCCGACGCATCCGACTGACGCATTTGACGCACTACGTCGTTACCTCTCCCGCGCGGGCGCGCGTGCACACGCCTCATGGGAGTTTCGACATAGCGCGTCGGATGCGTCAGTCCACACCGAATCAAGGACTGAACTCATGACGACGACGATCCTCGCCCTCGATCTGGGCACCACCACGGGCTGGGCGCTGCGCAGCAGCGACGGCGCCATCACCAGCGGCAGCGAGAGCTTCCGACCGCAGCGCTTCGAAGGCGGCGGCATGCGCTTCTTGCGCTTCAAGCGCTGGCTCGCAGAACTCAAGGACATGGCCGGCGGCATCGACGCGCTGCACTTCGAGGAAGTGCGACGGCATGTCTCGACCGATGCTGCCCACGCCTACGGCGGCTTCCTGGCCACGCTCACCGCGTGGTGCGAGCACCACCAGATTCCCTACCAAGGCGTGCCGGTCGGCACGATCAAGAAGCACGCGACCGGCAAGGGCAACGCCGGCAAGGACCTGGTGATCGCGGCGATGACTGCACTCGGCCACGCACCTGCCGACGACAACGAAGCCGACGCCCTGGCCCTGATGCACTGGGCCATCGCCAGCGAGGAGACTTGAGATGAAGATCCCGACGCCCACTTATCGCTGCGCCTTGGCGCGCATCCAGCCCGAGACCACGGACCTCGAGGCGATGAAGCAACGCGGCTGGCGCGACCAGCACATCCTCGTCGTCCACCTGACCGACGACCGGCTCGACTACTTCGAGCGGGAGTTCGTGAAGGCCATCGGCGAGCGGCTCTACGGAGGCGCGCGCCGTGGCTGACCGGACCTGGACGATTGA
>JALHMH010000016.1 GCA_022844165.1 Lysobacterales bacterium | reverse complement strand
GGAGCGAACGACGGCATGCGTTGGCCAACGGCTGGTTTGGGGCAACTGACTTTTTGCAACAGCAACGAAGCTGCCGGGTCCCCGGGAACGACGCGTGGCATGTCCGTCTGGCTGCTGCGCTGATTCACCAGGAAATAGATCGACAGATTGCGCGACCCAAAATCGAGGTCTGCGGCGGCATCGGTTCCGAGATGGCAGTTCTGGGTACACGAGCTCATTTCGTTGAGAGCAGTCCAGACTTCGTTCCAGGTCACATTCTGATAGATCGGCTGACCGGTCAGATTATCGCAGTTGCCACCGGCCAGACTGGGGTCCGGGCCGGACACCGGCGCCGGACCGAGCGCCTGCTGCGCGCCGACAGATCCGCTTGCCAACAGCAAAAGGACAATCGCCCCACGCCGCATCACAACCCTCTCTCCCCGACTCGTCCCCAGCCGCATTGTCGCGCCAATTAGACTGCATGTGGAAGCGCTCAACGCGAAGTCTTGCAAACGGTTGACACGGATGAGTGGCAAAATCGTCGGATGCTCATCCTCACTCGCCCTGCTGCCGAAATCCGCCGTCACCTTTCGGAGCTCTGTGGCGTCCCACATCTCTCGCTACCCTTGCTGTACACCCGGCGTGTGGCAAGGTTGGCGCCGACCGAACTGTCGTTCGCGCAGAGCGCGCAACACCACATATTGGTCAGCCGGGCGTCGGCACTGGCGGCTGTCCATTTTGTGTCGTTGCAATCCGGTATCGCGATCGGCGCCGCAACGGGCGCTGTGCTGCGCGAGATGGGAATCGATGTCGTCGTTGCGGGTCGCGAAAACAGCGAGTCGGCGCTCGATTTGCCAGCGCTAAAATCGGTGCGCGGCAAGTCCATCGCGATCTGGTGCGCGCCCGGCGGGAGATCTGTATTACTCGATACCTTGCGCGAGCGCGGGGCCGATGCACGCGCGATTAGCGCGTATCGCAGAGTCCCGAGGGCGCCTTCTGCCAAGGTGCTGGAGACACTTCGAAGGTATCGAGGCCGGTTCGCAGTGACCGCGACCAGCGTGGCCATCTTGGAGCGTTGGCACGACCTTTGCGCGGAGCTGCCTCGATGGCGTCAACAGACGGTCATTGCGGCCAGCCAGCGAATTGCCGGGCGTGCGCGGCAATTGGGCTTTGCGCAGGTCGACGTCGCGGAAGGAGCGTCGGTGCGCGCGCTGGTGATGGCATGGCGGCAAGTTGATTTGTAGATGATCTGTCTTAGTTGTTACAAAAAACATGGCTAGAGTTGCAGAACATTTACGTTCCGCGCAGCATCGACGGACCAACACCGGGAGCACTCGCCATGCCAGCCAATCTAAACACCTCGTTTTTGCCTCTGCCGGCCGTGCACAGCACCGTACCTGGCGTGCAGGCGCTGCCGTCGTCGATCGGCTTGTGTTTGTCTGGCGGCGGTTCGCGAGCGCTGACTTGTGCGATGGGTCAACTTCGCGCTCTCGACTCGTTAGGACTAATGGATAAGATCTTCGCGATCTCATCGGTTTCCGGCGGCACTTGGGCAAACAGCTTGTACACCTATCTGCCGGCCTCGATCAGCGATGCCGATTTTCTCGGCGCACCGGTGCTCGACCCGAGCCTGTTGACGGTTACCGGTTCCCTGCCGTTCGCTCTGGATCAGTTGCCGCCAAACAACCTGGGCACCGTGCCTCTCGGCTTGGGTGTGTTGAGCGATCTCGGCGAGATTCTCAAACTCAAGTTCGAATGGGGATATCCGAACAGCGAACTTTGGCAAGGCTTGATTGGTCACAGCGTGTTGCGTCCGTTTGGACTCTGGTCGCCCGATCCGAACCACAACTATTTCGATCAGCACTATTTCAGCTGGACTGAGAATTTCCTGAAGCTGCCGAACGGCACATTGGCGCGTAACCCATCTTTATCGACCAGCGATTTCTACACCGTGAGCCGAAAGCGGCCCTTCATGGTCTTCAACACGGCGCTGTTTAACGACGACACGACGTCGGCCGACCTGGTGCCCTTCGAGGCCAACTTTATGCTCGGTGTTCGTCAGCCATTTCCGAGCACGCAGCCGACCATCGGCGGCGGTTTGATGGATTCGATGGCGATGACCGGTGCCTACGTCAAGGACCTCGGCAACAACGACATGTTGGTAGCGCCCGGAAAACGCCGCTATTCGCTGGCCGACATCGTTGGCAGCAGTAGCGCCGCCTTCGCGCAGGAGCTTGAGGAGGAACATCCGTCGTTGAACGGATTGGTGCCGCGTTACGGCTACTTCCCGATCGCTTCGCGCAAGACCGTTGCTGAAAAAACTTTCCGATTTGCCGATGGCGGTAGTTTGGAGAACCTCGGACTGAACGCCATGCTCGCGCGCGGCGTCGGACGCGTTTTGGTCGGCATCAATACTGACGAGGCGCTCGGCATGGATGGCAACGAGATCATCGTTTCCAGCGATCTACCGCCACTATTCGGGTTGCAGCCATATGTCAAAGGCAAAGGCTACGTCCCCTACAGCCAGGATCCCGGCACCGGGTCGGTTCGCCTGTTCCGCCACAATCAGGTGTTCCCGACGAGCAGCTTTGCGGCCCTGCAACGGGCGCTTTGGGCCAGGCGTCAGGCAGGCGCTCCGGTTGTGGTGCGGCAAACACTCAACGTGCTGCCAAATGCCTGGTTTGGCGTTGCTGGCAATACCAGCGTCGACATCCTCTGGATGTACAACGACTTTGTGCCTGCCTTTTGGGATCAGCTGACTTGGGAAGTTAAAGGTGCCATCGATATCGCAGGCCACCTCCAGTTCCCGCTCTACAACACCTTCACGATGCTGAAACTCGATACGGTTGCCGTGAGTGCACTGGCCCATCTTTGGTGCTGGAATCTCGCCGCGGACTGGCGACCGGCAGCCGGACAGCCGAGCAACAAGGAAGTGGTACTCGGTATGTTCAACTGAGCGGTTTGAATAACCTGATGCGCGGGTCGATCGCAGCGTTGCTCCGTGCTCGCTCCCCGGCCACGCAACAAGTTGCGTGGCGTTCAGCGGCTCGCGGCATGCCGCTCGAAAGACCGCTTCACCCTCATGGACTTTTTGTCCACTGCGGTTCCTGCGCGCGGTGCGCCTTGCTCTCGACCCGCTCGTTACGGTTATTCAAACCCGCTCAACTGAGTCGACTGCGATCCACGGCGTCAGCCGAGCGCCAGCATCGCGCGCCGAAGTGAGGCACGCTTAACGTTCGTACGCCTTATCATCCTGGCGATGAGCGCGCGCCTTTCTTCGCTGATGGGTTTCTGGCCCCTGCAAATTGCAGGCTGGTTCGGATTTCTGATCGTGCATTTCTTGTCCGGCATGGCGCACGGCAAACACCTGAGCTACCTGTCGGTCTCGATCTCGAGCGCGATTGGTGGCGCGCTGATCACCTATCCGTTGCATTTGTTGTATCGACGCATCTATGTACTGCCGATCGCGCAGCGCGCCTTGATCGCCTTGCCGGCGTTCCTGTTTGTGTGTTTGGCAATGAGCGCCATCTACGCACTGTCGATCGAACAATACTGCCCCGAGGAATGCAAGCCGGCGACCTTCCTCGGCTACATCGCGTACACCGGATTCACCGCTTACGTCATCTTGAGCTGGAGCGCACTGTGGTTCGGTATCCGCAATAGCCGAGCATTGGCGGAGGCACGAGAGCGCACTGTGGCAGCGCAGTCGCAGGCCAATCTGGCGCAACTGAAGATGCTGCGCTATCAGTTGAATCCCCATTTTCTGTTCAACACCTTGAATGCGATTTCGACGCTGGTGCTCGATCAGCAGAACACCGTCGCCGGGCGCATGCTGGGTGCGTTGAGTCGATTTCTGCGTTACACGCTGGATCAAGAGCCGGAACAAAAGGTGCCACTGAAACGCGAGATGGAAGTGCTCGATTTGTATCTGACCATCGAAAAAATGCGCTTCGACGAACGCTTGCGATTGGACTTGACGGTCGATGAGGCTGCACAGACGGCATTGGTGCCGAGCCTGATCCTGCAACCCCTGATCGAGAATGCGATCAAGTACGCTGTGGCCAAGAGCGAGACGGGTTGCACGATTACGCTGCGCGCTTATGCCAACGGCGAGTGGTTGGAGCTGGTGTTGTGCGACGATGGGCCGGGCAGCCCGGTGTTCGCGCCCGGAGCGCCGGAGTTAAATGGTGTCGGCTTGCGCAACACGCGAGAGCGCCTCGCCACTTTGTACGGCGCAAGGCAACGGCTCAGCGTGGAAAACCGGCCCGAAGGTGGGGTGCGCGTGCGCATGACGCTGCCGTTGGAGCGGTAGCCCCGTGCTCAACAACACATTTCACTGACCTGCCGGCTGGCCTATGAAACCTCTGCGCTGCTTACTTGCCGACGACGAACCCCTGGCGAGACGCGGACTCAAGCTGCGTTTGCAGGCGATTGCCGGCATCGAATTGGTTGCAGAAGCCAACAATGGCCGCGAGGCCCTGGCGTTGATTGGCCAACATCAGCCTGACCTGCTGTTTCTCGACATCCAGATGCCCGGCGTCGATGGCTTCGGTGTGCTGCGCGCGCTGCCCGTCGCGCGTTGGCCGTTGGTCATCTTCATCACCGCCTACGATCACTATGCGCTCGACGCGTTTCGCGTGCATGCGGTCGACTATCTGCTCAAACCCGTGGACGATGACGCGCTCCGCGCAGCCGTGGAACGCGCGCGACGGCTGAAGTCGCAAAGCGAACTCGAAGCCGACCACGCGCGCTTACTGGCGTTGGTCGGCGGTGAACGGCCGCAGTCGTTAGGCGAACGCAGCGACGACAAGCTGACACTCAAAGACGGTACCACGCTCATTCGCGTCGCGCTCAACGACATCCGCTGGATCGATGCGGCCGGCGACTATGTGGTCGTGCATTGCTCCGACGCCAATCACGTCGCACGCGCCACACTGCGCGAACTCGCCGAGCGTCTGCCGGGCGAACGATTCGTGCGCGTGCATCGCTCGACGATCGTCAATATCGCCTGCGTCACGCGCTTGCGCCCGCATATCAACGGCGAATACTTCATCGACCTGAAGTGCGGCCAGGAACTGAAGCTATCGCGTGGCTATCGCGAGCAGCTGGCTCGTTTCGAGTAGTCCTCGCAAACTGAGGCAGGGCAACGTTCCCTCGGCACTCAAGCGAACGCGCGCCGATAGCGCTCCTGAAACCAGTGCACGCCTTGTTCGCGCGTCGGGTGCACTCGCCCAGTATCGTAGGAGCCGCTGGCGAAGGCGCGCTGGACTCGTTCGCAGATATCGATGTCCTCGCGCTGCGTGTCGTCCGCAAGCGCCTGATCCGCCGCAATTTTGGCAGCATCTCGCGCCAACTCTGGCGTGTAGTAATAATCAAAATCGATGCGACAGGCATTCACCGCCAGCGGCACGATGCGATTGGTCTGTAGCCGCCCTGGCAGAATGTTGAGCATTGTGTTCGGCCACAACTGGTAGTACAAGGCCTCGCCCAGGCCGTAGAAACTCTCCGCAGCATCGAGCGGGCTTGATTGCAGCGCATAGTGTTCGAAACAGTCGGTACGATACTCGCGATAGTCGAGCAGGCGATTGAGCGCCGGATGGATGTGTGGGACGTGGTAACCCTCAAGATAGTTGTCGACGTAAGCCTTCCAGTTGCACTGCGCGGTGTAACTGATGCGCTTCTGGAACTCGACGCCGCTCAGCGCCGCGCCGATGCGCGCGTCGATGCCCGCCGTCAGCGCAGCGAACGGCACCTCGGGCGCCACCGACGCAAAGACCAGCCCCTGCCATTGCGCAACTTCAATGGCCGGCAAACGCACCGCGGCTCGGTCGAAATCGACCATCGCATCCAGCTCCGGGCCGCTGCGCAAGGCGCCGTTCCAATCGTAGCTCCAGCCGTGGTAGTGGCAGCGCAACTGTTTCATTCCGCCACCGCATGCGATAGCGAGCGGTCCGCCGCGGTGACGACATACGTTATGAAAACCCAGAAGCGCACCGTCCGGCGAGCGTACGATCAGGACCGGCAAACCGGCGATCTCGTCGACGATATGATCGCCGGGTGCGGCGAGCTGCGCCGCGTGCGCCAGCAGCTGCCAGGAGCGACGAAACACATCGATCTCTTGATTCGCGATGTCCTGATGGGTGTACACCAGCGCCGGTAATCCGTGCGCCGTCTCCAAGTTTTGGGTTTGTTGCCAGGCAGTCATGGTCGTCGTTGTGCATTGTCTGCGCGTAGCATATCGGTGCGCGAGTTGGTTCGCGCCACGGATTGCCCAGACGAGGCAATCGTCGCCTTTCGGCCGCAGCGTTGCCATCGGAGAATCCAGGAGATGAACATCAAGCGCTACGGGTATTTGACGGTACTGATTGTTCCCGCCTTGCTGCCGATTGCAGCATGGCTGGGCGAGCGTTACGCGGCGCCCGATCTGGCGGCCTGGTTCCCGCTGCTGTTTTTATTCGTGCTATTGCCGTTGGCCGACTATGCGATCGGACGCGATCCGGAGAATCCGGATACGGAAGAAGCCGAGCGCCTGGAGCGCGATCCGTGGTATCGGATGCTGACGCTGGCCTGTTTGCCTGTGTATCTGGCGCTGCTGGTGTGGTCCTGTGCGCACTTCGCGAGCGCCGGTTTCGAGCTCGGCGGGACCCTCGGCTGGTTGCTGTCGCAGGGTGTCGTCGGCGGCATTCTCGCCATTAACGTGGCGCACGAGCTGATCCACAAATCGGGTCGATTGGAAGCCACCGCTGGCGGCTTGTTGCTCGCAAGCGTGGGCTACGGCACGTTCAAGGTCGAGCATCTGCGCGGCCATCACGTGCATGTGTCGACGCCCAGAGACGCATCGAGCGCGCGCTTCGGACAAAATGTTTATGCCTTCGTTGCGCAGTCGATTCCGCGCAACGTGCGCAACGCATGGCGACTGGAAGCCGAGCGCTTGCAGCGCGGCGACCTGCCTTGGTGGCGCAACGAATTGTTGGTCTGGAGCGCATTGACGCTGATGCTGCTCTGCGCATTTTCGATGGCCTTCGGCGCACTTGGGGGTCTGTTTTTCGTCAGCCAGTGCCTCGGCGCCATTGTCAGTCTGGAGATCATCAATTACATCGAACACTATGGCTTGGAGCGGCGCGAGATCGCACCGGGCCGTTATGAACGCACCACGCATCTGCACTCCTGGAACAGCAACTACCGACTGACCAACTGGATGTTATTCCAGCTGCAGCGCCACTCCGATCACCACGAGAATGCAAGGCGGCGCTATCAGGCGTTGATGCATTACGACGAGAGCCCACAATTGCCGGGCGGTTATGCATCGATGTTCCTGCTGGCGCTGTTGCCGCCGCTGTGGTTTGCGCTGATCGACCCGCGCGTGCGCGAATTCAAGGCGAGGCATGCGTGAGTGCATTGAAAGGTATCAAGGTTCTCGATTTGTCGCGCGTGTTGGCAGGGCCCTGGGCCGGGCAGCTGTTGGCCGACTATGGCGCCGATGCGATCAAGGTTGAACAGCCAGGCAAGGGCGACGACACGCGCGCGTGGGGCCCGCCGTATCTGCGCGATTCGCAGGGCAAGGACACCGGCGAGGCTGCCTACTATTTGTCCGCCAACCGCAACAAGCGCTCCGTCACCATCAATTTGGCGCATGTCGAGGGCCAACGGCTGGTTCGCGAACTCGCGCTGCAGTCAGACATTGTCATTGAGAACTTCAAGGTCGGTGGTCTGAAAAAATATGGTCTCGATGCGTCCTCGCTATTGGCACTCAATCCGAGGTTGATTTATTGCTCGATCACCGGCTTCGGGCAAACGGGCCCACTGGCGAGCGAACCGGGTTACGACGCAATGATCCAGGCCCAAGGCGGACTGATGAGCATCACCGGGCATCCAGATGGCGAGCCCGGCGGTGGTCCGATGAAAGTCGGCATCGCGGTGGTCGATTTGATGTGCGGCATGTATGCCGTCACCGCCATTCTGGCCGCCCTGCAACATCGAGAACGCACTGGCATCGGGCAGCACATTGATGTCGCGCTGCTCGATACGCAGGTCGCCTGGCTGTCATACCTCAACATGAACCATCTGACCACGGGTTTGGTACCGCCACGTTTCGGCACCGCGCACCCGAGCATTGTGCCTTACCAGGCCTTTCGAACCACCGATGGGCACCTGATGCTCACCGTAGGCAACGATGGCCAGTTCCAGCGTTTTTGTGCCTGCGCCTCGGCGCCTGAGCTGGCCCTGGATCCGCGTTTTCAGCGCAACGCAGATCGTGTGCGGAATCGCGACCAGTGCATCGACGCGGTGCAGAAGATCCTGCTGACACGCGGTACGGCGGAATGGCTGACGGCGTTGCGCGAATTCGACGTTCCGGCCGGCCCAATCAACACCATCGATAAAGTATTTGAGGATCCCCAGGTGATGGCGCGCGGGATGCGTATGACGATGCCGCACCCGCTCGGCGACGTTCCGCTCCTGGCCAACCCGGTGCGGTTCTCGGCCAGCCCGATCGAATACCGACACGCGCCTCCGCTGCTTGGGCAACACACCGACGAAGTGCTTTGTGAGCGCCTGGGGCTCGATGAGCACGCAATCGCGCGATTGCGCGCCGATGGCGTCGTGTAAGCGGTGCGGCAAAGGGCCTGGGCGGAAGTCCACCTCATGCCTTCGCCACGCCGCAATGCCTGGCGAAATTCAATGGGCAATGCACGCGTATCGAGTCACAGCTTCATTCGCCATTCCAAGCCGCGAGCTCTGCTCGAACAAGCCAACATGACCAACGCGGGGACAGCGTGTGTTGATAGAGCGTAAGAAGCGGCCAGCCACGCACTGGTTTCTCGGCGACTGATGGCAGTTGGCAGATTCAATCTCGCTCAGCGGAACACGAACAACACGACGCCGATCAACATCGCCAGTACGGCGAGTGCGGGCCATAGCAGGCTCCAGCGCTCTTTGGCGGCGTGATCGGGGATGTAGCTGGTGCGATAGCGTTTTGGGTCGCGCCGGTCGGTGTTCCGTGAATCGTTGGGGTCGCTCATGGTTTCGCTTCGTTCGATTGGAAGATCGCGTGCAGGATCGGGTGGTCTGGCAGGGTGTCCGGCCAACGGTCGGGCGCGGCCAGTTTTAGCAACGTGCGCGCTTCGCGCAGGGTGGGAAAGCTCGCCAGCATCAAGTACTCGTCGTAGCGCCGCTGCAGGCCGCCGCGAGGTTCCAAACTGTCGAGTGCGGCGATGAAGTCGCCAGGTTCGACGCGCCGATCGAAGCGCATGCCAGCACCTCGATAGCGTTGCAGCACTTGATCCAGACTTGATCCGGCGGCGCGTAGCGCCAGATCGCTCTCGAACCAAAACGCGGCGCCACTCCAGTAAACGCGCATCGTTGTACCCCATCCGCGCCCGATACTGGCGAGCGCTTCGCCGGGTCCCACGGCACGGCCGCGCGCGAATCCGGAGAGCAGCTTTTGCCAGGCTTCGTCGCGCGTCATGTGGCCGGCGCGAGCGCGCCACACATTCTGATGGTAACTGCCCAAACCTTCGGCAAGCCAGCGACCGTGCTCGCCCAGATACGGATGTTGCAGGTGCGCCAACTCATGGGCCAATGTCCAATCGCCGCGCCAAGCGTCGGCGCCCGCCTCCGCCCCAACGTACAAGAGAACGCCCGGTGCGCCACCGCGCTGAACTTCTCCCCACGGTACCGCACTGCGAACTCCGGGCAACGGCGCCACAAAAATCTGGGGGCTCGCCACCGGCAGGCCGCCGGCAGCGGCAAAGTAACGTCGAGAACTTTCGATGAGCCAATCGCGCATGGCTGCGCGCGCATCGGCGTCACCCAGCGGCAACATCGCCAGGCGCAACTCGCCGCCCGGCACAACAACCCGTTCCACCGCAAAGCGTCCGAAGACCGTCAATGCCGGCCAGGAGCCGGGGGAATTGCCGAGGCGGTGCGTGCCGCCGGCATCGGCGCGCCAAGGCACGGATGCGGACCACCCGGCGGGCAGCGCAAATCGCAGGGAACTCATCGGGTCCAATTGCCGCGGACGCCACAACCACTGATCGGCCGCGAGTCGATAGTAGACGCCGCGTTCGCGGCCCAGCCGAAAGCGGTCCGCGTTACCGGCAGCGCGCAAATCGGTGGTGATGATGGCGCAACGGTTGGCAGGCAATGTCAGGCGAATGCGCCCCGCGCCTTGCGCATCGGCCGCCGGTTCGACGCTGACCACAAAGCGCGACGCTGAGCGCAAATCCAATCGCGCACCGGCATCGCCGCAAATACGCAATGCCAGGGTTTCGGCATCGGCATCAAGGTTTGCGGTGTAGTCCAGTTTGGTCGCGTGCACATGGCCGGCAAAAAGCGCTGCGGCAACCAGCAAGCCTGGCGTGGCCCAGGCATTTTTCGAGGGCGCGATACGGTGGTCCGATTTCAAATGCATGGCGCGGAAGTCTCATTCATGGTGACATCAGGCAAAGAAGGCATCGGCCGACTGATATTGCGCGCCGATGGCTTCGGCAAACTGCCGATCGCTGTCCATATCGCCGACCATGATCGAATCTTTGAGTGACAGTCCATGCTGCCGCGCGAGCCACACGCCCAAACCGGGCATTGGCTTGCGACAAAAACAACCGGCGGGAAATGCCGTGTGCGGGCAGAAGGCAAACTCATCGATCGGCACGCCGAGCAGCTCAGCGGTGCGCGCAAATCCGGCACGTACGGCTTCGATGCTGACATGACCGCTGGCGATGCCGCTTTGGTTGGAGACAAAAAACAGTTTCCAGACAGTGTCGACGTAACGCTGCAGGACCTGCGTTCGGCCCGGAAGCACTTCGATATCGTCCGGATCGCGTGGATAAATTTCGCCGCTCCGCGTTTTGCGCAAGGTACCGTCGACGTCTAACAACAGCGCCCTTTGCGACCCGCCAAGGCTCGGCCCCGGTACTCGTACAAAAGGCGTTTCCTCGATCGCTGCAAATCCCTCGTCGGCCATGGGTGGCTCAAAGCACGCGGCGAAACGGGCCAAGGCGCCGGGTGGCGGCAGGTTCGGATCGCTTTTGGCCAGTTCCTTGAGCTCGTCCGGGCCGGGCAGAGTGCCGTAGCGATCCAGCACACGCAGCACCACATTGATCAGCGCTTCTTTGAGCGGGGTCGCCAGATAGTGGCAGCGCACCGGTACGCCGCGCCGGTGCGCGATCCGCGTCAGCCACCAGCGTGAGGCGCGTGTCGGATACGTGTTATCGAGCACAACGCGCGTGCGGCCCTCGCGCAAATGTGTGTCCAGGATGGGCAAGAGATCGTCGAGCGAGCCGCCCATCAAATCGCGATTCAGGCGCTCGTAGCCGGCGTCGACATAGCGCTGCACGAGCGTCGACTTGCCGGCGCCTTGAATGCCCATGACGATGACGACTTCCGGCGAAGTGCCGGGCGATTGACCCAACGCGGCATCGGGAGGCGTCACAGGTTCAAGCGTTTCGAGTCCCTCCGCCGTCGCACCAAAGCTGATTTTTTCCGCCAGCGCTGTTCGATCGGCGTCGTTCAAGCGCAGCGCGTTTGCGGCCAGCGAGGCATCGACATGCGCCGCTGAGGTGGCGCCGAACACCGGCAACAGCGGCGCGCCGACGTCGAGCAGACTGGCGAGTGCGGCTTGATGCGGAGACACCGAGTATTTAGTCGCGATCGGCTTCATCGCACGATTTTTCTCGAGCGTGTCGGTTTTGGCGTGGCCGCCGAGCGGTCGATGCGCCATGAACGCGATGCCTTCGCGGCGCGCCAACTCCAATGTGCCGGTGGCGGCGCTCTTGCGGTTGATGACGCTTAACTCGTTCTGGATCGCGGCGACCCGAAAGTGCCGCTGTGCCTGGCGGATTTCTGCAACGTCCACATTACACAGACCCAGGTGCACGACCTTGCCGGCGCGTTGCATCTCCGCCAACGTGGCGAGCGAATCTTCGAACGGCGTGCCCGGATCGTTGCCGTGCAACAGCAGCATGAACAGCGCATCGGTCTTCAGCGCCGTCAGGCTGCCATCGAGCATCTTCTTCAGATGCGTCGGGCGAGCGTTGGGCATCCAACGACCTTTGGGTCGCGCCATGCCCATTTTGGTCACGATTCGCACCGTCTCTTGCGGGCCATGCCACGTTTCGACGGCCGTCCGCGCCAAGGTTTCGCCGTAGTGCAAATCGCTGTCGGAGAGCGCGTAAGAATCGGCGGTATCGAGGATGCGCACGCCGCCATCGAGGGCGCGGTGGATCGTCGCGATGGCGTGATCGAAGGCAGGACGGCCTTCGGTCGACAACCGCAATAAACCAAAAGCCAGAGGCAGCTGCAGCGCTCCAAAGACTCCGAAACTCGACATGGCGGTGCTCCGATCGACGTCGGCAGCGATCATGCCGCGCGGCGCCGTTCTGCGCCAATGCCGCTACGCCGTCAGGCGCAATACTTCCGTGTAGGGCGCCGGAACCAACTGCCGCAGTACCTGCTCAATATCGGCCAGGACCGCCGCTGCCGTGATGCGCACGCCTGCGCCAGCGCCGGTGATGACGATTGGGGGATCGCGATGGATTTGCGTGCGCAGCACGATACAGTTCTGCGTGCCGCGAGCGCCGGCCAGCGGATCGCTGCGATCCACAGCGGCCAACGCGACGCTGGCGCCGTCTTCGATGCTGTAACGGGCACGATAAACCAGCCGTCGACCGTCCGCTGCCGCCGCATCGACCCGCGTGCGCCAGGCTGCCTCGCGAGAGGCGACCGCCACTTGCCAGGTGCCGTTGCCAACCAGCGGCAACAACGGCGTGAGCGCGATGCGCTGCGCCTGCGCGTCGAGCCCCGCTGCGCGCAGCAGTATCGCCAGTTTGCGACGCACATCTTCGCCGCTCAAGTCGTTGCGTGGATCGGGTTCCGCCAGTCCTTGTTGCACAGCTTCTGTCAGTGCATCGCACAAACCGACGCCGTTCTGTGTGCGCGTCAATACATAGCCCAAGGTGCCGGACAAACCGGCTTCGATGGCCAGAACGCGGTCGCCCGCGGCACGCAGTCGCTTGATGGTCGCGATGGCCGGCAATCCGGCGCCGACAGTAGCCGAGTAGGCGAGAGGCGCACCGCTTTCGATCGCCTCGCGCAGACGCGGATCGTCGTTGGCAAAAGCGATCTTGTTGGGCGTTACAACGGCAATGCCGGCGTGCAGCAAACGCGCGGTGTTCGCAGCAACGGTCTCGTTCGCGGTGCAGTCGACCAGGATGGCCGGACGTCCGCCTTGGATCAGCGTTTCGATCAGTGCTTGTGCGTGACCGCCGGTATGCGCCGCCAGCCGCTCTGCGGCGAGACCGAACGGCAGTCCGTCCGGGGCAAGCAGCGCAGCGCGCGAACTGGCAACACCAACCAGTTGGATCGGCAACTGCACGTCAGGCTGTGCAAGCAGCGCCAGCAGTTCCCGGCCCACACGACCGGTGGCACCGATCAGCACCAGCGGCACACGGGACGCGTTGCTGCTGTGGCGTCGCGCGGTGCGCGCCCGCAGAGAATCTGCGGCTGCGACCGGGTTGGCCAGGAACACCTGGACGATCGGATCCAGTTTGGCCGCATCGACGAGAAATCCATCGTGCCCATAAAGCGTATCGAGAGTCGCCAACCGACCAGCCGGCAGAGCGCGCGCCAGCCGCGCCTGTTCGCTCGGGTAGTAGAGCTGATCGCTGTTCAAAGCCACCACCAGCGCTGGTTGCGGCAGGCGCGCGAGGGCCGTTTCGATGCTCTCGCCCGCAGCGAAGTCGAAGTCGTTCATGGCCTCCGTCAACCGCACATAAGAGCCGGCATCGAAGCGCTGCACCAGCTTCTCGCCTTGGTGGTCAAGGTACGAGAGCACCTGCCAGTGGCCATCGTCGCGCTGGGTGCGCGCAAAACGTTCGTCGAGTTCCTGCGCTGAGCGGTACGTCAGATGACCGAGCTGCCGCGCCAGCGCCAGGCCTGCTGTGGGTGCGTTGTTTGCCTGAAAATCGCCGCCCTGCCAGCTCGGATCGCGGCGAATGAACTCCAATTGCAACCGTCCCTGCGCGAGTGCCTGCGGCGGTTGCCGCCAACTCGTTGCGATCAGCGCGATGCGTTGCACGGCAAGCGGATCCTGGCGTGCCCATTCGAGCACCTGGAAACCGCCCATCGACGCGCCGATCACCAGCGCCAACCGCTCCAGTCCCAGGTGGTCTGCCAGCCTACGCTGCTGGCGCACGATGTCGGCAATGGTGATCGTCGGAAACTTACTGCCAAGTCGCTCTCCGTCGCACACAGTTGCCGGACCGAGCGTGCCGTAACAGCTGCCTAACACGTTGGCACAGACGATGAAGTGGCGAGCGGGGTCCAGTGTGCGTCCCCGCCCGAACAGACCGTGCCACCACTGTTCGACATCGCTCGATGCCGTTAGTGCGTGGCAGACCCAGATTACGTTGTCGCGCGCGGCGTTGAGTGTTCCCCAGGTTTGGTAGGCGATGGTGGCGCCGCTGAGCTGCTGCCCACTGTCCAGCTGTAGCGGCTCGTCTGGCGTAAAAGTACGCAGACTCCGCGGAAAGTGATCGGCGATGGCCACGTTACGCGCTCCGTTTCAGCGCGACCGCGTCGAATGCCTGCGCAAAATCCGCGATGATGTCGTCGATGTGCTCAATGCCCACCGATACGCGCACCAGGCCCGGCGTCACACCAGCGCTGCGTTGTTCGGCCTCGCTCAGCTGCTGATGCGTGGTCGAGGCCGGGTGGATGACGAGCGTCTTGGCATCGCCGACATTTGCCAGATGGCTTGCCAGCTGCAGGCGGTCGATGAATCCTGCGGCGGCGTCCTTGCCACCGAGTACGTCGAAGGTGAACACCGAACCGTAACCGCCGCGCAGATACTTCTTGGCGCGCAAATGGCTGGGGTGCTCGGAAAAGCCCAGGTAGTTGACGTGGCTGACTTGTGGGTGCGCGCGCAGCCAGTTGGCCAGTTTCTGCGCATTCTGGTGATGCCGCTCAACGCGCAGGCTCAAGGTCTCCAGGCCCTGCAGCAGCAGAAAACTGTTGAACGGCGATTGCGCCGGTCCGATGTCGCGCAAACCTTCGACCCGCGCGCGGATCGCAAAGGCGATGTTGCCGAACGGACCATTTTTGCCGAACACATCCCAAAACTTGAGGCCGTGATAACTCGGTGAGGGATCGGTAAACAGCGGGAACTTGCCGTTGCCCCAGTCAAAGCTACCGGCATCGACAATGACTCCCCCGATGCTGGTGCCGTGGCCACCGATCCATTTGGTGGCCGAGGCCACAAGGATGTCCGCGCCAAATGCGATCGGGCGCGCCAAGGCGCCACCCGCGCCGAATGTGTTGTCGACGATCAGCGGAATGCCGTGTTCGTGCGCCAGTGCCGCCAGACGCTCGAAATCCGGCACGTTCGAGCCGGGGTTGCCGATGGTTTCGACATACAGCGCTTTGGTATTGCCGTCGATGGCGCGACGGAACGCGTCCACGTCATCGCCCTCGACGAACTTCACACCGATGCCCAGGCGCGGCAGTGTGACTTTGAACTGGTTGTAAGTGCCGCCGTAGAGCAGCGACGTGGATACGATGTTGTCGCCTGCCTGGGCGATCGTGGTGATCGCGAGAAACTGCGCTGCTTGACCGGAGCTGGTGGCAACCGCAGCAACGCCTCCCTCGAGCGCTGCGATGCGCTTTTCGAATACATCGGTGGTCGGGTTCATGATGCGCGTGTAGATGTTGCCGAACTCTTTGAGCGCAAACAGATTGGCGCCGTGTTCTGCCGAATCGAAGGTGTAGCTGGTCGTCTGATAAATCGGCACAGCGCGCGCGTTGGTGCCTGGTGCGGGGCTTTGGCCGGCGTGCAGTTGCAGTGTTTCGAAGCGGTAATCCTGAGCCATGGCGGTTTCCTGTGGGCGTGTAGACGTCTATACGACTAGTCGTAGAGAAGGCTACTCGCGGTGCTGGCCGCGCGTCAAGGCCTCGAGGCTGATTGCGTTATCGACGGTGTCGCAAGCTGCGATATCCGTCAAGGAATCGGGATCGCCGGCGTGCCGCGGGTTATCGCGACAGCAGCTCTGCCTGCAGTTGGCGCAAGAACAGCCAGCCGCGGAGCACGGCGACAGCGCCGCTGTCTGGGTCAAGCACGGCGGCAAATTGCATCAGCCCCAGGCCATTGGCATGGCGCTGGAGGGAAGCGAGTTCGGCGTTTCGACCTTGACTGACGCCGCGTTCTGCAGTGCGCTGCAATGTGGCGCGCAATCGACTGAGCGCCGGCGGTTCGCTGTTGTTTGAGCGATGCGGATCAGCCAACGCGCCAGCCTCGCCGACGGCCTGGTCGAAATACGGTGTGCCGGCACGCCAGGTCTGGCCTTCGGCACGCAGCCAGCCCAGCGGCTCCAGGTCAGCGCCGCGTTGTCGGGCGATAATCAAGCCAGTCGCGGGCTGCGCCGAGTAGTGCTCGAATGCGGCCACGGCGCGCGCCTGCAATGGGCTGTATGGCAGCGTCAGTGTGAGCGTGCTGCCCTGTGCGTCGTGGTGCCGCCAATGCAGCACCTGGCGATGCGGATCGAAATGCGCGCGCTGCCAGCGCGTCGGTCGCAGCAGGAAAAAGCGATCGGCGCCGCCGCGCAGAATCGAGGCGCTTTCGAGCATCGCCAGCTCGCGCCAGTCGTCGATTGCCGGTGGCAGCGATCGATCGTCGCCGGCGAGCGCACGCACTGTATCGACGCGCGTTTCATCGCTCGCCGACAGTCGGCCGTCGGCGCGACGCGCGTTCTGCACGACAACGGCGCAACCCAGCAGCGCGCGTGGACAGGCCATGCCGCGCCACGGTCCGCCCTGCTCGAAGCGCGCCAGCGGATCGAACAAGGTGCTGGCTGCACGTGCGTCGGTGAGCGTGAGAAACTCGCCGTCGGCCGGCGCGTAGAACAACACGCTCAGCCCCTTGAAGCCGGAGGCCGTCAGGAACGGCCAGGCGGCGAGTGCGGCCAGCTCCAGCGCGTCCGATTCCTCGTATTGGCGACGCGTGGCGCCGTACAACTCGCGCGGCGCGCGTTGCGCACTTCCGTCGGCCGATGCCTGCTGCAGGGCTTCAGCGAGGGCGAACGCGAGCGCCAATTCGTCGAGCAAATCCTCGCTATCGCTGTGCGCCAATCGCGCGCAGCTCGCCTCGATTTGATCGGCGCAGCGTCGCAGCGTCGCTGCGAGGCGCGTGCAACCCAGCGATTGCGCCCAGCTGGCGAGCGCATCGGCATGCTGTTGCATCGATGGTGAGGGGTGGGCGATGCCAATATCGATGGTTTCGCGGGCAAAGAGGGCCACCTCCGCCAGCATGCGCTGACGCGCCGCGGCGTCGTTGCTGACGATGGATTCTTCGACGGCGGGAAGCGTCTGACCGTGCGCCCGTCGCAACGCGAGCAAGGCTGCTGCAGTGTGCTTCTTCGTCGCCGTGGTTTCTGGTCGCGTCAGCATCTGGCTGAGGTCAGCGCCGATACAACGCAACTCGAAGCCAAGGCGCGGCAGCTGCAATACCGGATAACGCCCCTCTATGATGCGGAAATCGCGCGTCAGATCGAGATCGGCTGCGTAGTTCAGCGCCCAACGATAGCCGGCAGCGCCGGCGTGGACCTTGAGCGCGGCGTCGTCGATCGCCAACAGCGCCTCGTAGTCCACCGTCGCGACCTCCGGGCACGCGCCTTGAGCCTCATCGCCAGGCAACCATGCCTGGCGCTGCAACCAGATCAGCGCGGCGAGGCGATGCTGGCAGGCGCTGGGCGCGCGACAGTCGCATAGCGCAGAGCGCGGGTCGGCGCTTGCGATGCGAATGCGCTGCCCGGCGAACGCGATCTCGACGTGCGATGCATGGTCGCTCAGCGACGGCGCTGCTTGTTCGAGATCCTTGAGCGCGCGCCGATACAGTCCGCGATTGGCCAGCGAGACCCATGCCGCCTCATCGAAAGCGCGCAAGCGATGGACGAGCGTCGTCAGAATGCTCACGAAATGACCTTGACCAACCACGCCGCAAGCTCGCGCGGCGTCAGTGCGGCGATCTGCATGCCGAGCGCTGCCAGGCGCCCGGCGATCTCGCGATCGTAGTGGGCTTCGCCTTGCGCCAGCGAGGCCAGGCCGAGCAACTTGACGCGATCCGCCGCCAGTTGCTGGACGGTTCTGAGCAGCACGCTCAGCGGGCCGCCTTCGCAAAAGTCGCTGATCAGAATCAGCACGCTGCGCTGCGGTTGTTCGATTTTGCCCGCACAATATCGCAGCGCCTTGGCGATGTCGGTGCCGCCCCCGAGCTGTGCGCGCATCAGCACCTCGGTGGGATCGTCGATGTGTGCGCTCAAGTCGACCACGCTGGTATCGAACAACACCAGGCGCACACGGAGCGCCGGCAGCGCACACAGGATCGATGCGAGCACGGCGCTGTGTATGACGTTGTCGGCCATGCTGCCGCTCTGATCCACGCACAGGAACAAATCCCACGGCAGGCGTCGTGCGTTGCGGTCGAAGAAGCGCGCGCGCTCGATGACCAACTGCTGGCGTTGGCGATCGAAGTGCTTCAAGTTGCGCCGAACGGTGCCGCGCGCGTCGAAGTTCTGCGCAACTCTGAGTGGCGATTCGCGCAGCCGATGGCGGCGCCCGGACAGCGTGCGGCGCACGTCAGTGTCGAACCGACGACGCAGCTGCGCCACCACCTGGCGGACGATCCTGCGCACGGTCGCAAGCACCTCGGGCTTCAGGTGCGAGCGCACACTGAGCAGCGTTCGCAGCAGGGCTTCGTTGGGTTCCAGTTTCTCCAGAACCGCCGGATCCCCAAGCAACTCGGTGAGGCGATAACGCTCCAGCGCGTGCGCTTCGATGATCTCCACCGTGTCGCGCGGAAACAGCTCGCGCACTTTGGCCAGCCAATCGACCGCGGTCAGCTGCGATGCATCCAAGGTCCCAGGCTGCAAATGGCGTATTCCGCGACCGCCATCGCGCTGGTATTCGCGACCATACAAATAGCCGAGCGCCGCATCGCGCTCGGCGGCAATGCCGTCCAACGCACCGAGTCTAGCCTGCGCGTAGTGGCCTAAGAGCAGCCGCCAACGCGCCGCGCTCATGCCGGCCACCAATGGCTCAGCCCATCCGCCGCGAGGCGCTGCTGCGCGGCGAGATCGGCGGCCAGCAAACGCTGCAAGTCCAGCGCGTCGATGGCACCGAACTCCGGCACCACCTCGCCGCCGATGTGCGCGCTGACAGCTGCAGCAACGCGATCGGTTTCGTGCGGCGTCAATTCGCAGAAGGCCAACCGCAGCTCCGGCAGATAATGCACAAAGCTGGCGTCATCCCAGCTACGCAACAGCGTATCGATGGTCTCAATTAACGCTGCCTGTTGCCAGGCGAGTTCACGCGTGGCGCCGAGCACGCCGCGTAGAAAGGAAACGGCATCGCCCGGCGCCAGTGTGCCAGCCAGGTGGCCACGCAAGCGCAACTGCAGCTGCGTTTCGTCGAACACGTCGCGAGCGTACGCGAGCGCCACCGCGCAACCTCGTACCAAGGGCGAGGGATGCGCATCGGCGAGATATCGGAGCGCTTCATCGAGCAGATCCCGATCGACGAGTTGTGGTGAAGTCTCAGCGACCACGCGCAACTCGACCAGTGCCGACGCACAGGCTTCAGAATCGCCGCTGGCGCCGGGCAGCTGTGACAAATGCAGCGCGCGTTGCCAGGCACGCGTGAGCAGCGGTGGCAGCGACGTCAGGCGATCCTCGTCGAGCGCCTCAGAGCGCAGCATACGATGCAGTGCGACCACCGCCTGGGCGAGCGATGGAACCGCCGCATCATCGAGCAGCGCCTGTTGCACCAGTTCCGCGAGTTGCGGCAGCGTCGCTTTTAGTCCCGCCAGGCACGCCTTCTCCAGCCAGCGCACGGCTGCCGCGGCCGAGCGCGCCTCGCCGCGCGCCAGCGCCTGGTCGAGTTGCCGCGCGAAGGCATGGCGCAGTGCTTCTTCGACTGAGGGACCATGCACGGAAGCCTCGACGATCGCCGCTGCCGTGGCTGGCGTGTATTGATATTGCCAGCGCTCAGTGGCGCGGCCGAGGTCCACCGCCTGCGCGATCGAGGGTCCGGCGAGCTTGATCGCAAACGGTATCCCGAGCAGCAAACTGGCGTGCAGCAACTGCGAGGTGCGACGGTGCGTCGGGCGCCGATACAGCTGCAGCGAGGTTTGCCGGGCCTCGATGCCATCCAGCTTCAGGCGGCAGACGTGAGCGCGCGTCATGAAATCGCGCAGCAAGGGCACCGTGCCGGTATCGCGCGGCACCTGGCCCATGCCGCTGCCAGTCATCAATGCGTCCAGCGCGGACAGCATGTTGTCCGCATCGAGATCGTCGTCGCCCTGAAGATAGTTGCTGCGCACCGCATCGCGCACATCCTCGCGCGCAATGGCGCCGCGCTGACGCAGCACCGCGAGACCCTGGGCGTGGTCCAGCGCGGCGCGCACAGTCGGCATCGGCAGGGCGCGACGCTCACGCACGTCCTCAGCCAGCCGCAGCAGAAGCGATAGCGCTTGCTGTGCGCGCACACGGCGCAACTGCGCTGGCGTCCAGAGCAGTTTCCCGCGCAGCGTGAGATACAGATGATGATGCCAGCCAGGCGCGCTCATACCGGCGGCGTAACCGTTCAGCCGATCGAGCCGCTGCTGCGAGAACGGAATGAGTGCGGCGCCGCTGTCATGCAGCGCGCGCGGCTTGAGCGGCCGCGGCGCTGGTGTGTCGGCCTGCAACACAGCCAGCGCGTGAAAGCCGCCGAGCACTAACAAAACCGGCGCGTCCGACGACGCTTGCCGAGCCAGCGCCTGCTGGAGCTCATCCGCCATATACGCTTCACGCGCCAGCGTGCCATCGGCGAACAGATCGGTCTGCGTGTAGTCGCGACGCGCCAGCTCGCAATAGGCCAGAATTCGCGCCACGTGCTCCGCGAGACTCAGGCTCGGCGCCGGAATCTCGAACAGGTGCTCCCAAAGTTCCTCGTGGTCGCGGCAGCCGAGGCGCGATGCAAGTAACGCCAAATGCGCGCTGCGCTGCAAGTGGCGCTCGTCCTGTAGCGATCGCTCTTGTGGTTCGTCAGCCGCCGTTGCCGCAAACGGCAGATCCACGAAACGGCACGGAATTCCGTGTTCGGCAGCGAAGCGCAGCGCCACCCATTCGGGCGAGCATTCGGCGAACGGATAGTAGGCAGCACGCCGCGCGCCGTCTTTTGCAATTTGATAGGCATAGATCGCCAGCGGCGGGCGCGCTTCGCTGTGCGCCAGCGCCGGCAGCAGCGATGTGAAATCCGCCGGTCCTTCGATCAGGATTTCCGCTGGCGGCCGAACGCGCATCAAAGCCGCGAGTTGCAATGCACACGCCGGGCTATGGTGGCGGATTGGAAACACGATGGCGCGATCGCCAATCAGCGTACGCGCTTGCTGGCGATAGTCGGGCAGCGCGCTCATGACGCCGGGCCGACTACAGCTCGGCGCGGGCTGCGAGCATTTGTCGCCACGGCGCCTGCGTTTGCGCACGTGCTTTGACGATCACGTCGAAGTAGTGCTTGAGCTTGGCGCCATCCGTTGGCTCATCTTTGAGCACCGTGCCGATCAGTTGCCTGCCGACATGGCCGCCGTGCAAATCACCATCAGCGAAGTAATAGGCATCCAGCGCGGCCGCATAACCCACGGCTACCGCTTCGGCGGAAGACATCACGGCCGTCGGCTTTTCGATGGCGATGCCTTCGGCACTGACCCCGTTGCGCAAATCGGCGAACGCGGTGACCAGCAGCTCGACGACATCGCTATTGAGTTGCAGATCGATGGCCGCTTCATCGAGCAGCGCCTGGGTTTGCTCGCGGATCAGTCGCATCTCCAGCTGGCGATCGGCAATCGGTTTGACCGTTTCGAAATTGAAGCGGCGCTTCAAAGCAGAGGACATTTCGTTGACGCCGCGGTCGCGGATGTTGGCTGTGGCGATCACGTTGAACCCTGGCGCGGCGAACAAAGTCGACTCGCCGAGTTCCGGAATCTGCATGGCCTTGTCGGACAGCAGGCTGATCAAACAATCTGCGATTTCCGGCTGCACGCGGGTCAACTCTTCGAAGCGGCACATCGCGCCGCGCTGCATCGCGCGATGCATCGGTCCGGGCACCAGCGCGCGTTCGCTCGGGCCTTCGGCCAGCAGCAGCGCATAGTTCCAGCCGTATTTGATCTGATCCTCGTTGCTACCCGAGGTGCCTTGAATGGTGCACGTCGAATCGCCGCTGATCGCCGCAGCGAGCAGTTCGGAGAGCATCGACTTCGCGGTACCCGGCTCACCGACCAATAACAGTCCGCGGTGACTCATCAGTGTGACGATGCAGCGATCGACCAAAGCATCGTCGCCGTAAAACTTGCGCGCGATGCCGAGCGTGGTATCACCCAGTACGAAGCGGCGCACCGCGCGCGGCGACAACCGCCAGCCAGCGGGACGCGCGTCGCGATCGCTCGCAGCGATCTGCGCCAGCTGCCCGGCATAAACATCCTCGGCTGGCGCGCGCAGAACGCGTTTTTTTGTTGGATCCATCGTCTGATCGGTCTCAGTGGTCGTAGCGTTCCCGCCATTGCGGATCAAGCACGCCATCGCGTGCCAGCGTCTTCAAGTCGTAATAGCTCTCAGCCAGCAGAACGGGAGGCACGTCGCCCAAGGCGAGCGTTTGCATCTGATATTGCAATTCACCCAGGCGCACGAAGCGCATCTCGATCAGCGCGACCTTGCGATTCTCCTCGGGCATCGAGTTGCCTGAGAACTCCAGAATCACACCCAGACGCAGGCTTGGTAAACGCTTTTCGTAGGTATTGAAACTTGGGCCATCTTCGACGGGCCCACGCGAGAAGCCGAGCTTGGCCATGCGCCCACGCAGCGTGAACGCGTCCATCACCACGCCCTTGGCATCGGTCAGCGCATTGGCCCTGGCGTCGGCTGGCGCATAGCGACCCTTTCCGAACTGCTGGAACAGCGGTTTGATCTCGTAGTCGCTCAAATGCTGCTGCCAGGCGCTCATCGTCGCATCATCTAACCACAAATCGTTGGCGATCCGAATTTCTGCATCGGCGGCGATGGCAACTGCACTGTCGTCGTTGCCGCTCAGGCTGCCATCGGCCATTGGTCTGAAGCTCAGACCATCGGTCGTACACCAAACCAGGCGTTGCACCAGGTGGCTCATAAGCGGGTGCCGATGCAGATAGCGATCGAAGACCTCGAAACGCCAGGTGCGGGCGGTGCATAGCGCTTCATAGAGGCGCTGGCTCTGGGCGTCGATCGCAGTCTTGATTTCTTTTTTGGCGAGCGCCAGATTCTTTTTCGCGCTGGCCGCCAGTTCGGCATCGTCGTCGGCGCGCGGATCGGGCAGTGCGGCAATGGTCTTGCCATCGGGGTTGCGCAATTCCAGTTTCAGGCCAGCTTTCGCGTCAGGCTTGAGCACCGCACTAAAAACGCGTTCGCCGAAGCTCAGTTCAAGTACGCCGTCGTCGTCCAGTCCACCGGTCGGAACGGTACGGTCGGCCAATTCGTCCAGCGTCCAGTCGTTGCGCTCGGCCAGCAGCAATGCCTGCTTGTTGGCTTCTTCCTGGATGCCCTTGGTGCGGAAGCGTTTGCCGATCGCCAACATCAACTGCACCGCGCTCGGATGCGCCACCCAGGCGAGCATCGCGATCAACGCTTTGCATTGCGCGGCGCGCGTGCCGTAGTAGTCTTTGAGATAACGCGCCACGGGCGGGGCCAACGCGGCGCTGCCGCAGGCTGCGGCGACAGCGAGCACGCCCTTGCTGGCGATTTCCGAGCCCACCGGCTGTTTGGCGAACTCGGCGAGATAACGGGCATACCACTGCTCGACGGTGCGGGCTCGGATCGGGTCGTCTGCTGCCGCGCTGCGCTGATAGTGGGCGTGCATCGACTGAGCATTCCTCTGCGCGTTGCGTTCAATCACGTGGTACGGATCCGGTTTCGAATCGGCCGCGATCCACGAGGCGAGTACCCATTCGCCAAAGCGCGCACGATCGCTCTCCTCGAACAGCTCGCTGTACTTGCGTAATACGGCGTTCGGTTCGGGCGTTTTCTGTTTGCAGGCATTGACGATCAGGTAGCGCAGCACATCGGCATCGACCGGCGCAAGGCTGTCTGCCCAGCGCACCGCTGGCATAGTGTCCCAAACCACCCAACTCAATTCCGCAGGGATCGGTTTGGCCAGCAGCTTCTGCGCATCTTTGAGCAACACTGTGCGATCGACGTAGGCCGACACTGGTTGACCCAGGCGCTGCAAAGCATCGAGCAAAGCCCCCTTCGCCAGGTCGTTCTTCTCGCTGCGCACGGCTTTTTCGAGTGCCGACAGCGCCGGCAGATAGCGCATCCGTCCGAGCCAGGCCGCCGCTTGCGTACGCGTCTCCGCTTTGCCATCGGCCAATGCGGCAACGATGCGTGTTAGATGAGCCGGATCGGTTTCGAGCGCCGCCTGCGCTGGCCCACGTTCGGTTTTACCGCTGCCCAAGGCGAGCTCGAAAATGCGATCGACCAGCGCCGCAGGCGGATCGTCGAAGCCTGCGAAAATGCGGTACAACGCGCGACGGTCGACTGAATCATGGCTCAAGATCGATGGCTCGAAACAACCAACCAGCGCATCGACGTGTCTGCGGTAGAACGTCAACCCCGTGGCAACGGGCGCGGCTTGCGCCAGACGCGACCAGGTGCCGACCATGGCCAGAATGATGCGGTACGCCGACAAACCCATGTCGACCAGCGCATCGCCCAATTCGGCGAGCGTCGGTGACGCCAGCGCGGCAATGCGGGCATTGATGAAACGAGATAGATCGTGATGCACTGAACCCTGCTGCAAACTCAGCAGATTGAACCAGCGGATCACCTTCAGCAGCGCCGGCAACGTGATGTCCGGATCCGCAGCGAGCGCGTTCAGCATGGGCCGGATGAGTTCGATCCGCTCGCGCTCATCGGTGGCATTCTGAATCGCCTGCGGGTTCGGATCGGCGATGGCTTTGGCGATCCCTGCGAAGTCTGCGTCGAAGTTGGGCAATAACTGCAGTGGCCAGCGCGCCCGATGTTGGTCCGATTGCGAGGCGTGGTAGGCGGCACGACGCGTGTTGCTGTCGGCAATGGATGCGTTGCCACGCGCCTGAGCGCGCGCCAGTGCATCGCGGGTCCCGGGGGTCGCCGCAGTGGCCCAGGCAACGGCAGCGTGAGTCGTTGATGCTTCGCTTTGGCTCATCCTACTTTCCATCACAATAGAGTTAATCCTCGAGAATAGTCCACAGCCTAGGGCTCGGTTGTTACGGGTCGTCAGCCGTGAATGATCCGCTCAGAAACGGGCCGGGCGCCGCCCCAGCGTGTGGCGCGCCGAGGACGGTGCCGCAACCGTCTGGGCCTATTTGCGCTGGCTGGCAACCGCGGCGAGGTACTCTTCAGCGTTCTTGCGTTCGGCCAGCCAGCTGTTCACGAGGCGCCCGTAGCGGGCAATCATCGCCATGTTAAAAAAATGCATGCCGCCCAGCACCAGCACCGACAGGCCAACACTCGAACCCACGGCGGGAATCAGCGCAGCGTCGACCAAGCCTGGGCTCTTGAGCCGCAGACAGATAAAGCCGATGTTGACGAGATAAAAGCCGATGACCAGCAGTCGGTTGGTCGATCGCGCCAACTCGACGTCCTGACCAAAACAGCGTACCAGAAAGTTCTCGCCACTCGACGACAGCACGCGTGCCACCCAAATGGTCATGCCAATGGAGGCGATCAGATACAGGGCATAGGCCAATTCAAACATGGTCGTTCTTCCGCTTCTTGCGCCGGAACAGCCCGGCAGTCGGAAGTCTCCGTGCCTCGTCCGCGCTAAACGTCCGCTTCGATCATTCCGGACCAAGTTCTTTCTTGAGGCCTGAAAATCAATGGCTTATGGGTCTCCAGAATGATCTTTCCGGAATTGACTCGGAACTGTCGCGGTCAATTCCTTGAACGCCGCATAAAAATTTGAGGTGGAATTGAAGCCGACCGCCATCCCGACGCTGAGCACCGATGCGCGGCGTTCTTCGATCAACATGCGTTTGGCGGCTTCGATCCGGTAGTGCCGCAACAGCCGTGAAAAACTCATCGCCATCTCGGTATTGATCAGCTCCGAGGTTTGGTGCGGCGTCAAGTTCGCCATCCCGGCCAGCGTCGCCAGGTCGAGGTTCTCGTTGCGATACACATGTTCGTCCTCGAACAGCGCTTTGATCTTGTCCACGGCCGCACGACGATCGACATTGCTGAGCGTCGACACCGCATAAGATGTGCGCACCGCCTCTTGGGTCTTTTGCGTCAGATCGGGAAACCGCAGCAGCAACAGCAGCACGAGTGCAAAGCCAAGGGCGAGCAGCACCGCATAGGCCGAAAAGAAAATCTGCCAACCGAGCCACGGATACGCCCCGCCGAGCAGCGCGATGCCGGCCCCCATCCCGGCAAACAGGACCAAAACGTTGCGCTCCAACAAAAACCAGCGTCGCACCGGGCCAAGCCGCACCAACAGCACACCCAGGTGCACGGCACCCGCGGTTCCATAGGTCATCGCCAATGGCACTGCGATGCTCGTGGGAAGCGACATCAGAAGCAGCAGCGTGGCCGGTGGTGCATACCACTCCCACCACGACCATAGTTGAGGCGGGCGCAACACGCCCAGGAACAGCCAATAGAAGCCGCTCGCATGTGCCCAAAGCGACATCACGTAGACATAGGAAGGTGCGTCGGGCAAACGCGCGTGCCAGGATTGCGTGACAATCAGCGCCAGCAGCATCACAAAACCAGCCATCCGCGATTGCCTTGGCAACACCATATCGCGATAAACGGTGGCGAAGGCCACCAACAGAATGATCGCCGCGCCTATCGAAAATCCGACCGCCATCAGCACCAGCGAAGCCATTAGCGAACCTCGCGAATCAGCCGAAAGCCGCGATCGATCGCGGCGCTGTCGTCGTCTTCTGCGCTCGCGCCGCGATCGAGCGCGCTATCGCGCCAGCCACTGCCGGCAACGTATCGGCCGACACACACGCGACCGTCTTTGTCGCGTTCCTTGCCCTGCAGCAAGCGCCCGAAGTTGGCCACGGCGCGACGCACAGCGCCGATCTCCTTGAACTCGCAGGTGTTTGTCCATTCACGCACATTACCGGCAAGGTCGCGCGGCATCGCGTCGATGGCGCCAAAGCCGCCGACCGGCGCCGTGGCACGAAAGCGGTCATTGCACGCCTCGTTTTCGCCGCGCAGATTCGCGCATGTTGACGAGCGCGCAGCAGCGTCCAGCGAACGCCATTCCGTCAGGCTCGGCACACGGTAGTTGCGGCCACTTTTCTGGGTCATCCACGCGGCATACGCAATGGCATCGTTGAAGCTGATGCACACCACGGGCTCGTCGGCTTGCTGGGTAAAACCTGGATCGCGCCAATCCAAGCTCTGGCCGCCGTCGCGACAACGCGCGGGCGTGTGCTTTGTGGCGGCAATAAAACGCGCAAAGTCCTGGCGCCGAATCTCAAACTGCGTCACCGCGAAAGGCCGGGGGAATCCCGAGATGCGGCCGCCAGGGATCAGTAACAATGGTGGTCCTTCACCATCCGCGAACGGCTCGCCAGAGGCAGGAAAGCGCGAAACCAGATCGCGCAGTTCCGCAAAGCTCGCCGATGGCGCTGGTACCAGAGCAGCCAATTCCACCGCGGCCCCGGCTTGCTTGCGGTCGCGGGCCTCGCGCGCCGCGCTCAAGGCAGGCGTCAATCGGGATTCGAGTGCGGTGACCAGTTCACGCACCGGCGGTGCCTGCTCGGCTTTAGTGGCAGCGATGAACGTACTCAGGTGAGGCAATCGTTGGCTCAACGTCGTGTCGTCGGCGCTGGCGAATGCGGGCGTGACGCGCGCCAATAACTGGTCGCGCTGATCGACTGCCTCGGCCGGCACGGGCTCCAGGGCAAACACCGTAGCCAGCAGCGCATCAGCATCGTCCCGGGCGCCATTAAACCAACGGCCCGCGGCAATGGCGTCCGCGATCTCGTCTGGTGCGGCTTGAGTGCGGCCTTGTGCCGGAGCGCCCCGCGGCACCCATTGCCACCAGGCGAGTGCAGCGATGACGGTCAACGCCACGGCGACCAAAACAATGAAGGTCTTGCGCGTCTGTACCGGTGCCCGCGCAGGCGACGCCTGACCGACGTCTTCCAACGCCGCAGACATCGATTTGGCGTCGGCGAAGCGATCTTCCGCGCGTTTGGCGAGCGCCCGATCGATAAAGGCCTGCCAGTGCTTCAACGAGGGCGGCAGGCGCGGAATCGGATCCTGCTGGTGCTTGAGCGCAACCGCCAGAAATTCATCGCCATCGAAAGGCGGTGCTCCTGTCAGCAATTCGAAGGCGACACAGCCAACGCTGTAGAGATCGCTGCGACCATCGACCGGATCGCCGCGCGCCTGCTCCGGACTCATGGTTTGCGATGAACCCACGGTGCGTCCGAAACTCGTCAAACGGCGCCTGTTTTCTTGTTTGAATGCCACACCAAAGTCGGCGAGCAAAGGTGTGTTTCGCGAATCGAACAGCACATTCTCGGGTTTCACATCGCGATGCACGACGCCGGCATTGTGCGCGTGGCCAAGTGCCGCCAGCAGCGCGATCAAAATGCGCTTGAGTTCGCTCTCGACCATCGGCTTGGGTCGGCCCGCGAGATCGCCGTGCGCCAGCAGCGGCATGACATAACAGGCCTCGCCAGCGGCGGTCCGTGCAACTTCGAAGATCTGCACGATGTTCGGATGATCGAGTGCCGCAATCAGCTTGGCCTCTTGCTCAAAACGCTGCGCCAACTCTTCTGAATCGCGCCCGACGCCGCGCATGACCTTGATGGCCACGGGACGGTCCAGTGTCAGTTGCCGGGCACGAAAAACAGTCGCCATGCCCCCAGACCCGAGCAGGGCCTCGATGGTGTAGCCCGGTATTTGCGGGAACTCGTCGGTCATGGTGGCAGTATGCATGCGTTATTTGGTGGTTTTCGTAGTTGCCGTTTCAGCTTGCCAGCACCTACCAACGCAAAGCGCTTGCTAAACTCTCGAACAACCCCAAACCGCGGTTCTCAAATTTGCGCTACATGCAACTCGATGTATTCCCTCACGCGCCCGGTGGGGGCAATCCCTTGGGCGTTGTGATCGACGCGTACGACTGGTCGCCGTCGCAAATGCAAGCTTTCGCGGCGTGGACGGATTTGGTGGAAACCACTTTTCTGTTGCCGCCCAGCGTCCCGGAGGCCGATTACCGGGTGCGGATTTTCACACCAACACGGGAGATCGCGTTCGCCGGACATCCGACTTTGGGCAGCGCACACGCAGTGTTGCACGCCGGGTTGGCGCACCCACGAGACGGCATTCTGACCCAGGAATGCCAGGCGGGGTTGTTGCCGGTCGAAGTGCGAGACAACGGTGTGACTCGTACGCTGAGCGTGCGCGCGCCCGGCGCACGCATGTTGCCAATGGCGGCGACGTACGACGCGTTACTTGCCGCCGCGCTCGGTGAAGCGCCACTTGGCGAACTTGGTGCTGCCTATATCGAGGGCGGGCGGCGGTGGTGGCTGGCGGAGTTGGCTAACGAACAGGCGGTGCGTGGCTTGAAACCACAGCATGCAGCGATCGGCGAGCTGGCGCGTGCCAGCGATAGTCTGGGATTGTGTGTTTTCGCCCGCAGCCAAGGCGCGTTCGATGTTGTCGTACGCGCTTTTCCGGCAGGCGTCGGCATCCTCGAAGACCCGGCGTCCGGCGCGGCCAACGGGCTGATCGGCGCGTTCATTGCCAGCCGCCCTGGGCCGCTGGCGAACGGTTATCGCGTCAGCCAATGGCGCGAAATGGGTCACGACGCGGAACTCATTGTGCGGATCGATGGTCCAGCGGTATGGGTCGGCGGGCGTGTGGATACGATCATTGATGGGACACTGACATGGCCGAGCTGACGGCAGTGGCGCGCTGTATGTTGGCAATCGCTTTGGCTGCGCTGTTATGCGGTTCGGTGCAAGCCAAGACCATCTTCAAGTGCAGAGCATCGGGCGGCGTGACCAGCTACCAGGATGAGCCCTGCCCAGGTCGGCAGATTGGCATCATTCGCACCAGCGAACCCAGCGCGCCGAAAAAAGCCGCACCGGCAACGGGACAGGCAAATCCCGTAGCCGCCGCCAACACTGCGCCGCCGCCGCGAACACCGCGACCTTCCTTCCAATGTACCCGGCCAGACGGCTCGCGGTATTACACAGCAGACGCGCGGCCACGACGCATGCTGATCGATCGCTTAAAGGGAAGCAGCGGTGTCGCGTTGCCGGGAGCGCCAGGCGCGCCACCGGGCAAGATCTGGGCTGAAGACGTGTGCGAACCCGCCACGCGCACGCAAACCTGCGAGTACTACAAGACCGAGATCGCCAAGGTGCTGGAGCAGGCAGCGCGCAGCAGCGGCACGGAACAACGACAGCTGACACGCGAGCACAAACGACTGACCGCGATCCACAACCATCGGTGTCTGCGTTGAGCGTGCTACGCATCGCCACACGCAGATCGCCGCTGGCGTTGTGGCAAACCGAACACGTTGCGGCACGCTTGCGCGCGCTTGATCCAACGTTGGCGATTGAACTTGTACCACTCTCGACCCGCGGCGACGAAGTGCTTGACCGTTCGCTGGCCGCGATCGGCGGCAAAGGACTGTTCCTGAAAGAGCTGGAAATGGCCATGGCCCGCGGCGATGCGGATCTGGCTGTGCACTCGCTCAAGGACGTGCCCGTCGAACTTGAACCTGGGTTTGCGCTCGCGGCGATCCTGCCGCGAGAGGACCCGGCCGACGCGTTCATCTCGGCGCACTACAGATCGATCGCCGAGTTGCCGCCGGGCGCTCGCGTCGGCACGTCCTCGCTGCGCCGCCAAATGCAGCTCAAGGCTCTGAGGCCCG
This sequence comes from Lysobacterales bacterium, assembly GCA_022844165.1. Classification (GTDB taxonomy): domain Bacteria; phylum Pseudomonadota; class Gammaproteobacteria; order Xanthomonadales; family SZUA-5; genus JALHMH01. Next base: position 70,753 of record JALHMH010000016.1, on the reverse strand, counting down.
ATCTGATATCGCTGGATTTGCGCGGCAACGTCAACACGCGCCTCGCCAAACTCGATGCCGGACAATACGACGCCATTATTCTCGCACTGGCCGGTATTCGGCGGCTCGGCTTCGAAGAACGAATGGTGGCGCGACTCGCTCCGCCGGATTGGTTGCCCGCTGCCGCACAAGGCGCCATCTGCATCGAATGTCGCGACGACGCTGGCGATATGCGGCAGATCGTCGCCGCGCTGCACGACACTGAAACGGGCATCTGCGTCGCCGCCGAACGCGCAGTCAACGCCAAACTCGGCGCCAACTGTCAGGTGCCCGTCGCGGCGCATGCGGTGTTCGATGGTGCCGGGCTGCGCTTGAGAGCGTTATGCGGCAGCGTGGATCGAGGCGAAATGCTGCACACCGAACTCCGCGGGTCCGCAAGCGATCCCGACGCGTTGGGCGCAGCCGCCGGCGAAGACTTGCTGGCGCGCGGCGCCACCGCGCTGATGCGGCGCGAGGGCGCATAGCCGCCCGGGGCTGTCTCGTGGCCGACGTCTGGCATCAGATCCGAAGTTTCAGGCTGATCTGCAATCTGTTTCAGTGGCATTTTCGCGCTAAGTGCGCAAAAATCACCATGAAAACAGGATGCCGATGTGCTTATTGAATTCAGTGTGGCAAACTTTCGCTCGATCAATGAGCGCCAGACGCTTAGCATGGTTGCCGACTCGGCGAGGGATTTGCGCGCGACAAATATCACGCACTCTCCTGCGCCGGCGACCCCAGATCTGATTCGTTCGTCCGTGATTTATGGGGCTAACGCAGCCGGCAAGAGCAATTTGCTTGCGGCCTTTGAGTTCATGGATGACTTTGTCCTCAACTCAGCACGTGAGTCGCGAGCCGGTGACCCGATTCCGGTCACGCCGTTTCGTTTCGGAGCGCAAAGTGAAAGGCCAACTGAGTTCGAAGTTCTAATCGTTCAAGACGGCGTTCGCTACCAGTACGGATTTCACGTCACGCGCGAGGAAGTGCTCAAGGAATGGCTGGTCGCTTATCCTGGTGGGCGCCCTCAAAGGTGGTTTGATCGAAATCGTAATGCCTACACCTTCAGTGCGCACTTGAAGGGTGGTAAGAACTCATGGAAAGCGGCGACCCGGTCAAATGCTCTTTTTTTATCGACGGCGACCCTGCTGAATGCAGAGCAGCTCACTCCGATTCTCTCGTGGTTTCAATCCAAGTCCAGCGTTGTTAGCGGCCGTCACGATGTCTCACGGTGGCTGTCAACAACCATGTGCGAACGGAGTAGCGAAGTAAGAGACCGTATTGCGTCGTTCCTTCAGATTGCGGACCTTGGAATCAACGCAGTACAGGTCGAACGTATTGACGTTCGACGAAACTACAGCACCGAAGGATTGCCTGATGATTTGCTCCGGGCCTTAGAACTTCGTTCGCTCGTCGTACGCATGTTGCATCGGTCGTCGGACGGCCAAACTGTCATGATCGATTTCGATGACGAGTCGCGCGGCACGCGAAAGTTATTTGCATTGTCTGGCCTCTGGCTCCAAGCCCTCGACCAGGGACAAATCGTTATCGCGGACGAACTCGACACCAGTCTGCATCCCTTCGTCATGCGCCACATCGTCCAGATGTTCCACGACCCGAAGATCAATACCAAGGGCGCGCAGCTCATTTTCACAACGCACGACACGTCGATTCTCGACCCAACGCTATTCCGGCGCGACCAGATTTGGTTCGTGGAGAAGGATCAGCAGCAACAGAGCCGACTTTATCCGCTGACCGATTTCAGCCCGCGCAAGGGTGAGGACTTCGAAAAGGGCTACCTGCAAGGGCGCTATGGGGCGGTCCCATTTCTGGGTGAGTTTCGGCTCTGATGGGGCGCGCGCGCAACGCTCGGTCGCTGAAGCGTCGCGGCTCCATTCGCGAGCCCTACGACTTGGTCTTGATCGTTTGCGAAGGCGAAAAGACGGAGCCCAACTACTTTAGCGCTATGGTTCGCGATTTGCGATTGAGCTCGGCGAATGTTGTCGTTACCGGTGAAGGCGGCAGCGCTCCACAATCGGTTGTGGCCTACGCCATCGAGCGGTTCAAGGCCAACCCTTCTTATGACGCGGTCTTCTGCGTATTCGATAAAGACGGCCATCCGAGATACGAGGAGGCTCGGCAGATCATTCGAGATCATCGGCTACGACGCTACGAAAACGGTATAGCGGCGGGCAACGCAAGATTCGAAGCCATCCCTTCGGTGCCTTGCTTCGAATTCTGGTTACTCCTGCATGCCAGATTCACGACCGCACCAATGCGACGATGTTCCGCAGTTTTGAAGGCAATGAAGTCCGAGTCGATCTTCAAGTCCTACTTCAAGGGAAGTCCAGAGATCTACGAGCAAACAAAGAGTCTGATTGGGGTCGCGCTGGTGAACGCCGATCGTGCGAATAGCGAAGCCGCAGACGTGCAAGCGGACGATCCAACGACGTTAGTCCCTATTCTGGTTCGTTATCTTCGTGGCCTTGGCAAATGAACCCGACACCTTCGGGCGACCACAATTCCCATCTCAAACTCTCCTGGGCTAACGCACCAGTCCTTTCACCATGACCCTTTTGCCGTGGACGTGCTGCTCGTAACCGTCGGCAGGGGGCTCGATCAGCGTGACATCGGAAAAGCCGATGCGTTGCATGATCCAGATCAATGCCTCGGTGTCGGGCGCCAGACAAATGCCCATCGTAGAGGCTTCCGGTCCGTGCGTTTCTTCGGTTTCATCGATGATGCCGAAGCTGCCTTTGAGCGGCCGTACGAAACGGTGATTGCCCCAATCCACAAAGCCACGCATGCCCGGCACCACTTGTGTTTCAACCAGGCACATACCGCCGGGCGCGGTCAGAGCGCGCGCCACGCGCAACGCGCCGATCGGGTTTTCGAGGTGGTAGATCAGGCCAAAACACAGGACCAGTGGATGGCGGCCGAAGCGCTCCGCTGTCGCCGCGTGCACGTCGATTTGTTCGATGCGAATGCGATCGGACAGCCCCATGGCCGCCGTGATCGCGCGCGCGTCGCGCACGTGTTCGTCGCGTGGCTCAAGGCCGATGACCCGGTCGACGCCGCGCGCCGTCAGTTGCGTCGAAAACCAAGCTTGATGACAGGCGATATCGATTGCCGAGGCGGGCATCGCCGTGCCGAAGTGCTCGCGCAGCGCGCGATCCATCATCGCCACGCGTGTGCTGTGCACGGGTTCGACGCTGGCGTCGATGTAGCTGGGTGTGACGCGGCCGTCGGGCAATTCGAATCGATAAAACCACGGGCGCGTCAACAAATCATCGATGCTCATAAGCGGTACACCACGTCAGGATGGGCCTTCAAGACCGCGTAGAGCGCTTCGAGTTCAGCGCGTGAAGCGACATGCACCTCGATATGCACCGATTGGTACTTGCCTGTGCGGCTCAACTTGGTGGCCAGTGGCGTGTTGGTCCGCTTTCCACCTGCGGCGATGAGCGCGGCCTCCATGGTGAGCGCAAACGCCTCACCTGGCGCTCCCATCGCGATCAACGTGTGGTCGCTCGGAAAAGTCAGCCCTGTGGATTCGCTCATGGCGTTGCGGGTTCGTCTTCGAACCACAGCCAAAAACCATCCACCATGCGTGTCCACATCCCACCCTCGGTGCCTTCGCTCAGGGCCACGAGCGGGCGCTCGAGTATCAATTCGCCATCCAAGGACACGCTTACCTTGCCAACGGCGTCGCCTTTGCTCACCGGTGCAATCAACAGCGAGGGTACGTCCATCTGCGCTTTCAGCGACGCGTACTTGCCGCGAGGTATCACGATGCGTGCATCTGTCGCAAGACCCAGCGCCAGTTCTGGCGACTGGCCTTTCCAGAGTTTCGGTTTGGCCAGTTCTTCGCCGGCCTTGTACAAAGTGTGCGCTTCGAAAAAACGAAAACCGTAGTTGAGCAGCGCCTGGCTCTCCTGTGCCCGCGTGGCTTCGCTTTTGCTGCCCATCACCACCGCGATCAGCCGCATATCGCCGCGCTTGGCCGAGCTGGCCAGACAATACCCGGCCGAGTTGGTATGTCCGGTCTTGATGCCATCAACACTGTCGTCGCGGCGCAGCAAGGCGTTTCGGTTGTACTGTTGGATGCCGTTGAACGTGAATTCTGGCGTCGAATACCACGCGTAGTACTCGGGAAACTCAGCAATCACCTGTTGCGACAGCAGCGCGATATCGCGCGCTGTGGTGTAGTGCTCCGGCTCTGGCAAGCCCGGCGCGTTGGTGAAGTTCGAGCCGCTCATGCCGATCTTGCGCGCGTACTGATTCATCAAATCCGCAAACGCTTGTTCCGTACCGGCGACATGCTCGGCCAGCGCGATCGTCGCATCATTGCCGGATTGCACGATCATGCCGAGCAACAGGTCTTTGGCGCTGACGTCCGAGTTCGCGTTGACGAACATGCGCGAGCCGCCGATGCCGCGGTTGAACGCGTTTTCGCTGATCCGCACGGGATCGTCGAGCTTCAAGCGATTCGCACGCAGCTCGTGGAACAGCACATAGGCCGCCAGCACTTTGGTGATGCTCGCCGGCTCGACGCGCGCATCGGCATCCTGCTCGACCAGCACCTGCCCGGTTTCGGCGTCGACCAGGATCGCACTCTTGACGGGCAACACGGGCGCGGCCGGAACCACCGGGGACGCCGTGGGCACATCCGGCCTGGGCACGGTCTGCGCCGCGACAAACAGCGGCGTAGCGGCCAACAAAATCAGTACAAATCGCAGCATTCTTTGTTCTACTTCCTGTGATTGAGGTGCATCCTGGTTGCGGTGTCGCAACCGCGCGATGCGCTACCGCTGCATGACACGTGCTTGCCGAAATCCGCCATCCAGCAGCCGCTCGCGTGCAGCATCCGCCGCAGAGCGATCAGCAAACGGCCCGACGCGTACCCGCCAAACGGTGCCGCCGCGGCTGCGGGCGCTATATACGCGAACGGGGCTGAATCCGGCACTCACAAGCCGCTGACGATAGGCGAAGGCATTGCCGCGCTCGCTAAATGCGCCCAACTGAACGTACCAACCGTCGCCAACTGCCTGCGGCGCGGGTTCATCTTCAGGCGCTGGACGTGCCGGTCGCCCGGACTGGCCGGGCTCCAGCACACGCACTTCGACGGGCGCAGTGCCGCTTAAGTGGATACCCAGTTTGACGGCTGCCGCATAACTCAGGTCAATCAGCCGATGGCCGACAAAGGGACCGCGGTCGTTGATCCGCACGACCACGCTCTTGCCTGTCTTCAGGTGCGTCACCCGAGCGTAGGAGGGCAGCGGCAAGGTCTTGTGCGCGGCCGTGAATTGGTACATGTCATAGGGCTCGCGGGTACTGGTCAAGCGCCCATGGAACTTGGTGCCGTACCACGACGCGGTGCCGCGTTCGACGTAACCGGTGCGTTGCGGCAATACGCTATATCGCTTACCGAGCACCACATACGGCGAGTGATTGCCGTAGCGCGCCAGCGGCTCGTTCTTCGGAACTGGTTCGGGAATTGAATCGACGTCGAAGGGCACGGTGGGTGGGCCATCCAGCGACTCGTAACGAAAGTCGTCGCGCTGCGCATCCGGCGCCGGCCGTTCGCGCCCACGCGACGAACAGGCGGTCAGTAGAACAATCGACGCGAGCAAGCTGAGCTTGCAAAACGCGGCGATGCTTTTCGTCAGCGCTTCGATGGCCTCACCGACACCAAACGAAGCAACGTCGTGCGACGCAAACGCTAACCTACTCACCCACCCGCTCCGCGATGGCCACCGCCAGTTCGTGCACGGCCATCGCGTACATCGGCGAGCGGTTGTAGCGTGTGATCACACGGAAGTTGTTGAATATGGCGAAGTGCGAATACTCGCTGGCTGCCGTCTCCAGCCGCAACAGGTTGGACGGCGTTTGAGGATCCACCGCAGCTGACGGCTGGTAACCCCACTCAACCAGCTGGCTCAATGGGAACACCGGGTCCAAACCGGTATCGCGCAACCGCCGCGCACCGGGGCCGGGCGTCATTTCCAGCGTCACGGGCATACCGCTTTGCCAGCCGTGTTCGGCCAGATAGTTCGCCACGCTCGCGGTGGCATCTGCCGGCGAAGCCCACAAGTCGATTTTGCCGTCGCCATCGCGATCCACCGCCCACTTGACGTAACTGGTGGGCATGAACTGCCCGAGGCCCATCGCACCTGCGTAGGAGCCCTGAACGCTGACCAGGTCAAGCTCGACTCCACGCGTGGCAGGCAGGTTCAGGAACTGGATCAGCTCACCGCGAAAAAAAGGCTGGCGCGGCGGGTAGTACAAGCCGAGCGTGGTCAACGCATCCAGGACCTTCCAGTTGCCCATGATCCGGCCATAAAAGGTTTCAACGCCGATAATGCTGACGATGTACTCTGCCGGCACTCCATAGTCGGCCTCTGCCGCTGCCAACAAATCCGCATGGTCCCGATAAAAATTGACTCCGGCGGCGATGCGCGCTTCGGTCATGAAGATCGGCCGATATGCAAACCAGGGTTTAGTTTTCTCTGCGGGCCTCGCGATCGCCTCAAGAATGGCCGGCTGTTTCTCGGCGCGATTCAGCAGCACTGTTAACACCGCGGCGCGATCGGCGTCGTTGCCGGCGATTTCAGCGATAAGCGCTGTCATCCCCGGATGTTTCTCCGCGTGCGCAATAGACGCGCCGCAAAGCAGCGCCAACAATAGAGATCGCATGGATTCCTGCGAGTCGAGACGATGGCCGGATGTTAGACAACTGACCGCACGGGTGGAATCTCTACTTCGCATCGGCTGCGCGGTTCCTTAACGTGGCACCATCCGTTGCCGCTCAAAAAGCCAATCAACCATCCGGTACAGTGTTGTTTCGAGAATTGCCGCCGCCAGCACGTCGCACCATCTTCGCCTGGCGCGACGGGTGACGCCCAGATTCAGCAGGTGACCTCCAGATTCAGCGTCTCAAGGCTGGCCACTTTCCAGCCGGTCCAGATTGCGCCTGCTGGCGGCGTCGTCGGGGTCAGTCCTCAGTGCCATCCGATAGGCCGAGATCGCCTGCTGGCGGTCGCCGACCAAGGCGTGGCGTCGCCAGCGCGTTGTGCGGCGTCTGCTGCGCTGGGTTGGATCGCTGCGGCTAATGCGACCGGAGGTGTCAACAACGGCGGTGCGGTTTTCCCGCCGACCAACGTCCCGGATCTGAGTTCCATCGGCACAACGAGGGTCGCGCAAAACCTCAGCTTGCCGAAATGCGTGCGACAAAGCCGAAGCCATCAACGGTACACGATCCCACTCCGAGGATATGCGAGCAAATTTGCGGGGCGTTAACGCAGTATTGGGTAGTCTTATTGCGTCACACCGCAGGAAATTTACGATGAAGCCGCTGCTGTTTCTGATCTTTGGTGCCGCGCAAAGCGTGGCGGCGAGCGAGACGACGATCGTCGTTGCCACTCAGCCTTTGGCCAGCCATAGCGAGAAACATGCGCCAGCATTGCGCATTGAGCGCCCCGAGGCGGTGCACGCGATGCGTGCGACGCGGAGCGCCAAGGGTGGCTTGAGTTACAGCTGCGATGCCCCCGGTCTTGATTTCCGTTTTACCAAACCATTGCGGCCCAAGGAGTATTGAGCATGCGCATGCTCTGGATACTCTTTGCCTGCCTGATCTGCGTTCACGCCGCAGCACAAACGACCGGCCTGACATTGGGACAACGTACGACTTTCGCGCTGCCGGCGAACGCGTACACCACCGCGCTGCATGTCGACATACCGGCCGGAACGACTCGTATCAAGGTCGAACTCGACAACGACACGGGCGATGACGATCTGGATTTGTTCTTACGCTTCGGCACACCGTTCACGCCGTTGAATGCGTACTCCCAGCCGATGTCGTTCGATGAGCTGGCCGACCAGTCGCACTACTACGCGATCAGCGGCGGCGACGAAGAGTCGATTACGGTCGGCCGCGCCAATCGCCAACCGGCCCGGGCCGGCCGTTGGTACATTGCGGCGATCAGCTTTGCGCCGCGCACCGTCAATGCCCGCATCAAGGTCGAAGCCAGCAACGAAGGCGCGCGGCCAGTCGAATTTGTGGTGCGCTTCAACTTGCCGGCCGACGATTGCGATATTGCGCCCTGGAATGACCCCACGCCAGCGGCGCCAATCGGCGGCAATCCTGGTACTACGCGCGGCGAGCAGCGACGCAACGCCGTGATCGAATCGCTGCGCCAATTGGCGGCAGGCTTCGACAGCGAAACCCCGATCAGCGTACGCGCGTGCTGGGACAGCTTGCCCGCGGATGCCAACAGCGCAACGCTGGCAGGTGCGGCGCCGGACAATTTCTTGTTCGACGACAACACACTGGTCGCTGGCAACGGCAGCTCACCACGTCCTGCGCCTTATTTGCCGCACAAATACGCCTTCTACGCGAGCGCGCCCGCATCGCGCCTGGGAGGCGCACCCGCGTGCGCACTGCAGGGCGGCAGTTGCGACGATGTGACCGACATGACGATTACCTACAACAAGCGCATTGGCGAACCAACGATTCTTGGCGGTGCGCAGTTTTATCTGGGGTACAACACCGCGCCGTTCGGGAGTATTGATTTTGTTGGCGTGTCCGTCCACGAACTCGGCCATGGCCTGGGATTTATCAGTCTGGTCCGGACCACCTCAAACAACGGCGCCGTCGGATCGTTGCCGTTGGATCGGGACGACATCTTCTCCCGGCAGTTGATCGACAACCGAAGCATGCCATTCCGTCCATTAACGCAGCTCAGCACCGCGCAACGGGCGGACGTGATGGCCAGCAACAACGGGTTGTCCTGGAACGATGCGCGGGCAGTGAATTCACCGCAGAACACACCGACGGGTTTTCCCGGGATCTTGATGCACGCACCGAACCCCATCCAGCCGGGTTCTTCGGTTTCGCATTTGAGCGAATTGTTCAACGGTCAGCTGATGACACCATCGCTGAACCTGTCGCGCGGCGTGCGCCAACTCGGATTGGCCGTGCCAATGTTGTATGCCGCGGGTTGGGATCCTGCCGCAGCAACAGCACCGAGTTACGCTGCGCCTTATGGCGGCCTGTGGTTCGATCGCGACCGCGATGGCCATGGTTTCGATTTTCAGCGGGTGCGCCGCGACGCATCCGGCTACGATCTTTATACGCTCGCGTTTTACACCTACGACGCGCAAGGTCGTCCGGAGTGGTACCTGGCGTTGGGCCCGCTGATCGACGGCGTGTTCCAAGCCGGGTTGGCACCAGGTGAGCGCTCGCTGCTGCGCTATCGCTATGTCGCGCCGGGCACGCCGTCACAGGTGGTGACGGCACAATCCGGCGTGATTCGCCTGGACTTCAACCAGGCCGCCGATTCGCCCGCATGTCGCGATGGAACCGCACGCCCTGGCGTTGGCACGTTAGGCTCGCTGCGCTTTACGATCGGTGGACAATCTGGCGCGTGGTGTATCGAAGAATTGGTCCCACGCGCGCAGCGCCCGGCGGGCGATCTGACGGGCCTTTGGTACGCCGGCGATGCGGACGCCGGTTGGGGCGCGAGCGTCGCGACCGTGGCACGCAGCAACGGCAGCCGGTTCTTGTTCAAAGCACTGTACTTTCCGGACGCCACCAACGCGGGTCGCTGGGCCTACGCTGCCGGAGAGAACTACGCGCCGGGTCAAACCTTGGCCGTGTTCGAGCGCCGCGGTTATTGCCGCTCATGCCCGGTGTCGCTGGTCGATACCCAGATTGGCACGATGACCGTCAACCTCGTGCAACCGGTGCAAGGTCCTTCACCAGGCAATCGCGTCAGTTTCGACGTCACGTATGCTGGCCCCGAAGGCGGGCGGTTCACGCGCAGTAATGCGGCCTACGAGCTGTTGACGGCGCCGAACCAGTAACGGTGGGAGAATGGCTCTGCGGGCCGAAACCCGCAGGGTCGCGAACAACGATTGGCAGGATGGGCGCCGGCGAAGGCATATGCTCCGAGGCAACACAAGCGCGCACGACTGGACTCACGGCGACGCATGCTGTGGCTGCGCGGGCACCGCAAACGTACCGTCAACAACTTCAACGAAGCTGCGCTCCTCGCGCAGGATGAACCTCTTGGCCTGCGCAAGAGCGAAGTTCTCGCGACCGGCGTCATCGGTTTTGAGTCGCGCCCGATACGCTTCGTATGCCGCCAGCGATTCGAACGCAATCAGCCCCCATGCCACGTTGTTCGTTCCCTCGTGCGGCAGAAAGTACCCCACGAGGTGGCCGCCGCAACGCGGGATGATCTTTCCCCAGTTCTCCGCGTATTCCTTGAACGCTTCGCGTTGGAACGGGTCAATCTCGTATCGAATGAAACACGTGATCGTCATGTCGCCACCTGTTGTTGAAGGCTTCAAACCATAAGCGATTGTCGACGCGCAGTGTCGGACTCGCAGTCTTAGACAGCCTTTGGCGGTCGCCCACGCGTGATATGCGTCCGGCGATGATGGCGGGGCTCGGGATCTGCCTGGCATTGCCGATTTCCCGCGCGCCGAACCGCGGCACTGGCGGTTGTGCCGACTGAACAGGATTGTCCGATACTCGGGAAACCTGATCGCCAGGACTAAGCCGTGCCAGAACCGTTCAAATTCCTGTTATCACCTGAGCTGGTGCGTTGGGCTGGCATGCATTTTTCGAAGGCGCTGCCGGACTTCGCCCGGCGTCGGTTCGAGTCGCTGGCGCTGGACGGGTTCGACGGCCTGGAGATGAAAGCGCGGGCGATGCAGATCGCGTCAGCATTGGAAGCGACACTGCCAGCCGACTTTCCTGCGGCCGCGGCAGCCATCGAAGCGACGCTTGCACCGGTCCAAGGCGACGAGCCGCTCAAAGCGCTGCGCGCATCCGAACTTGGATTGGCGGGATGGATTGTCTGGTCGCTGGGAGAGTACGTCGCTCGTCGAGGCCTCGATCATCCCGACCGTGCGCTGACGTGCCTGCACGCGATCACGCGCCGTTTCAGTGCCGAGTTCGCGATTCGACCTTTCATCCTTGCGCACCCGCAGCGCACGTTCGCGACGCTGGCGAGTTGGTTGATCGATCCCAGTCCGCATGTGCGGCGGCTGGTCAGCGAGGGCAGCCGGCCGCGTTTGCCATGGGGCATCGTACTCAAACCGCTGGTCGCCGACCCGACGCCCTGTTTGTCTTTGTTGGCGGCACTGCAAGACGATGCAAGCGAGTACGTGCGGCGTAGCGTGGCGAATCATCTGAACGATATTGCCAAGGACCATCCGGAGGTGGTGGCAACGTGGCTCGAACAACACTTGCCGGGCGCGCCAGCGAGCCGCCGCGCGCTACTGCGCCATGCCAGTCGAACCTTGATCAAACGTGGCGATCGGCGGGTGTTGGCTGCTTGGGGAATCGATGCACCGCTCAAAGGCAAAGCGGAGTTGTTCGTCGATCCACCGCAAATTCGGCTCGGCGAATCGGTGCAGCTATGTTTGAATTTGCGTTCCACCGCGCGAACGCCGATACAACTGACGATCGACTACATCGTGCACCACGCGCGAGCCGACGGCAGCAGTTCGCCCAAAGTGTTCAAAGGCTGGTCGGTGATCCTGGCACCCGGCGAACGCCGCGAGTTGACGCGGCAACACGCGGTGCGGCCGATAACCACCCGGCGCTACTACGCCGGCATTCATCGCATCGAAATTCAGGCGAACGGTCGAATCATCGCCGCAGGCCATTTCGAGTTGCTTGAGGGACAGTCCTTGACGGAACGGGCGCCCAGGGCCTGACCCTTTTTGGCATACGCAAGAGCGAGATCGGCGAGCAGACAACCTCGTCCACTCGCCGCAAATCCCTTCGACTACATGGCCGGTTTGGTGAACTTCAACGTCATTCGATCCGTCTCGCCGATGGCCTTGTACTTCTCGGCGTCGTCACCCTCTTTGACGTTCAGGCTGGGCGGAAGATTCCAGACGCCATTGGGGTGATCCTTTGTATCCGCTGGATTCGCGTTGATTTCGCTCTCTGCGGACAAGGTAAAGCCTGCACGCGTTGCGGCGTCGACGACCCAGGCTTGCGTCAGATAACCGGTTTTGGACAACTCTTCCACCGGGCGTGCATCGTCGGCGTTGGCGCGGTGCTCTTCAACCAGCAGCGTGCCGCCCGGTTTGAGCACATCGAAGAAACCCTTGAACATCGCATCGCTGGCACCGCCGCCAACCCAGTTGTGCACGTTGCGGAAGGTCATCACCACGTCGGCAGAGCCGGCAGCGCCAAATGCTGGCGCCTTGGGATCGAATTCGACGATGGTCGGCGCGCCATACAGTTCAGCGTTGGCGGCGAACTTGTCGCGCAATTTCTGGTTGTTCTCTGTGTGGTAATCGCGAGCGCGATCGCTGCTGGCTTTAGTCGGGTCGTTAACAGCCGCCACATACGTGCCCTGGCCATTGAAGAGCGGCGCAATGACTTCTGCAAACCAGCCGCCGCCCGGCGTGATTTCGATCACCGTCTGACCTGGCGCGATGCCGCCGAACAGCAGGGTTTCCTTTGGATGGCGCCATGCATCTCGTGCTTTGTTCTCCGGGCTGCGGTGTTCGCCAGCGATGATGCGGTCCAACCGCGCCTCGAAGGTCTCCGCGACAGGCGCGACCGGCGCCGGTTCCGCGGCGGCGGGGGCTGGAGGCGGCGTGACGGGCGCCGGTGGCGGCGCCTGCTCGCTGCACGCAGCCAGACCGAATGTGATAGCGGCAAACAACAGCGTCTTTTTCATAGAGGCGACTCCGGACAAGGGGCCGCGTTTTTAACACAATGGTCAAGGCAAGTGGGATAAACGCACTGAACAATGCGGCAAAACGTTGCCACTCAGCGCTGATTGACAAAACCGCAAGCGCTGCAGGTGCGGTGCTCGAGGGAGTCTTCGTAGCGTTTGAATACCGCCGGAAACTGCGTTTCGATGTTCTCCAGCGGGAAATATTCCTCGTACAACTTGTGGTTGCAGCGGCTGCAATACCACTGGAGCCCGTCAAGTTCGTGCGCCAATCGCTTGCGCTCAATGACAAGGCCGATGGAATTGGCGCCACGCTGCGGCGAGTGTGGAATGCGTGGCGGCAGGTAGTAAATTTCGCCAGCGCGAATCGGCACATCGAGCACGCCATCTTGCTGCAGGCGAAGCGTCATTTCGCCTTCGATCTGATAAAAGAACTCCGGGCCTTCGTCGACGTGAAAGTCGCTGCGGCGATTCGGTCCACCGACAATCATGACGATGAAATCGCCATCGACGATGCACTTGTTCGCCACGGGTGGTTTCAGCAGGTGCCGATGGGCGTCGATCCAACTTTGAAAGTTCAGTGGAGCTACAGCTGCACGAGTACTCATGTGATCTCCCTGGTGCCCATCCACGCCGTACACTTCAGCTCAATCGCGATCGGCGTTGGCAAGGTGCTGATGCCTAACGTGGTGCGGCACGGAGCCTTCGCCGGATCAGGAAAGTACTCGGCCCAGATGCGATTATAAGTCGGGAAATCGCGGGCCATATCGGTCAGATAAACTGTCACATCGATCAGGTCTTCGAACTGTGCATCGCTCGCATTGAGTACGGCGCGGACATTGGCGAACACCGCGTGACACTGTGCTTCGATATCGTAGGCGACGAGCGCACCAGCGGCATACACGTTGCCCGGAATGACATTGTCATCTGGCGACCGTGGACCGATGCCCGACAGCAATAGCCAATCGCCGACTCGGCGCGCGTGCGGATAGCTGCCGACGGGTCGCGGCGCTGTAGTGGTTCGAATGCTTGCTGGACTCGACATATTTGTCAGCGGCAGGGCGATGCGCTGATTCTAGCCCGGAGTGCGTCGAGGACATCGCGCGGCGCTTGACTTGCCCAGTGTCCATCTGCGAACAAGATGCCAACTCGCGCTATCTTCCGTATCCCCCTATTCCTTGGATGACCGATATGCGCCGTATCGTTCTCGCACTTGCACTGTTGCCGCTCGACGCATCGGCGCTGACCTTGAACTGCGGCGCGGTTTTCGATGCGGCCGGTGCGCGCTGGTTAGGGGCCCACAGCATCACGATCAAGGACGGCAAGATCAGCCAGGTCTCGCCCGGCGCGGCACGCGGTGGTATCGACCATACCGATGCCGCATGCCTTCCCGGATTCATCGACTTGCACACGCATATCAGCAATGAATCCTCCGGACCCAATTCCTATAGCGAGGGCTTTCGCCTCAATCCGGGCGACTACGCGCTGCGCGCCGCCGCTAATGCACGCAAGACGCTGGCCGCAGGATTTACGACCATTCGGGATCTCGGTGAAAGCGCCGGTGCATCCATCGCGCTGCGGCGCGCGATCGACCAGGGCATTGCCGTCGGTCCGCGAATTGTGACCTCCGGAAAATCGATCGCCACCACTGGTGGCCATGCCGATCCAACGAATGGCCGGAGCAGCAGTTTACCCAATCGACCAGGCCCGGCAGATGGCGTCATCAATGGTCCCGACGATGCCGCTGAGGCCGTGCGCTATCGCTACAAAGAAGGTGCCGACCTGATCAAGATCACCGCCACCGGCGGCGTCTTGAGTTACGCCAAGAACGGCCTCAATCCGCAGTTCACTCAAGAGGAAGCCAATGCCATTGTCGCGGCTGCGAAAGACTATGGCATGGCGGTCGCAGCGCACGCGCATGGCAAGGAGGGGATTCGGCGCGCCATTGAAGCCGGCGTCACCACGATTGAGCACGGGAGCTTCATGGACGAAGAGTTGTTCCCGCTGATGAAACAGCGCGGCACGTGGTACGTACCCACCTTGATGGCGGGCTGGTGGGTTGCAGGCAAAGCCGATGAGCCGGGTTACTATCCGCCGATGGTTGCCGCGAAAGCAAAGGCCATTGGCCCAATGATCGAAGGCACCTTCAGAAAGGCGCACGCGGCAGGCGTGAAGATTGCGTTCGGTACGGATACGGGTGTGTCGCCGCACGGCATGAACGCCAAGGAATTCAAACTGATGGTCGATGCCGGCATGAGCGCGACCACCGCCTTACAAAGCGCCACCTACAACGCCTCGCAAGTTCTTGGCATGGCCGACACCTTGGGCCAGATCAAGGAAAATTACGTCGCCGATATTGTGGTGCTCCGCGCCGACGTGCAGCGCGACATTACCGCAACCGAAAAACCGCTCGCCGTGTACCAGGCGGGTAAACGCTACGAGTAGCGATCGTGCATCGGCGCGATGTAGTCCAGGTTCTGACGAGCTGCCCAGCCGCCGCTGCCGATGACATCGCCGTGGCGCTGGTCGCCGAGCGTCTCGCCGCCTGCGTGCAGCGTATCGACGGCGTACGCTCCACCTATCGTTGGCAGGGCGCCGTCGAATCGGCCGTTGAATCGCTGTTGCTGATCAAGACGTGCGCGGATCGTGTCGATGCGTTGCAAGCGCGGCTGGTGGTGCTGCATCCGTATGCGTTGCCGGAACTGTTGACGATGCCGGTTGGCGGGTCCGCGGAATACCTGGGATTTGTGCGCGAGGCGACCTCAGCCGGCTAGCCGTTGCGTGCCCGGATCAATGCAGCCAGCACATCGGGTGCGTAATCGAAGGAATCGAAGTAGAGGCGATCGTCCGGCAGGCCTGCCGCCACAAAACTTCGGCGCCCGGCATCGATCATGGGCGGCGGCCCGCTCATATAGACGTCGAAACGCGACAGGTCCGGGAAATCCTTCAACACGGCTTCGTGCACATGCCCGGCGCGATATTGGTGGCGCTCCAGTGTGCTGGCTTCGCTGAGCACTGGCGTGTAGCGCAAGTGCGGCTGCGCCGATTGCCACTGGCGACACAGCACGTCCAGATACAAATCGTTTTCGTGGCGCGCGCCCCAATACAGGTGCAGCGCGCGCTGGTTACCGATATCGAACAGGTATTCGATGATCGCTTTAATGGGCGCAAACCCCGTGCCGCCAGCCATCAGGATGATCGGCCGATCGCCGCCCTCGCGCGGCACGAAAGTCCCTAGCGGTGCTTCGATACGCAGCAGCGCACCCACCGGCAACTCGTCGAACACGTATTGCGTGAAGCCACCACCCGTGACGCGTCGGACGTGCAAGTCAAGCGTATCGCTGTGGCGCGGTGCACTGGCGATCGAAAACGCACGGCGTTTGCCCTCGGGTAGCAGTACATCGAGATACTGGCCCGGCAAATACTTCAGCGGTTCGCGTTTGGGTGGCATCAACCGAAGCTCGATGACATCGTCGCAAAGGCGCGTCTTCGCTACCACTTTAACCGCCAGTTGGCGCAGCGGAATGTTGGCGACAGCCTCCACTTCGCGAATCGCGATGGTCAGTTCCGACTGCGGTACCGCCTGGCACAACAGCGCCTGTCCGGCCTGCCGTTCGGCGTCCGACAAAGCGTTGGGCGGGTTGTACGGATAACTCACGATCCCTTCGAGAACGTGCGCTTTGCAACTGCCGCAGTTGCCGGACAGACAACTGTAAGGCAACGCCAAACCGGCGCGCCGCGCGGCGGCGAGCACAGTTTGGCCGTCGCCCGCATCGAATGCGCGCGCGCTGCCGGCAAGATGAACCTTCACGTGCGCAATGCCGCGAGGACCTCAATCGCGTGATTCTCAGGTTTCGCGACCTTCTCCCATACCTTCTCGATCTTGCCTTTGGCATCGACGATGAATGTCGCGCGAGCGATGCCCATGTACTTCTTTCCGTACATGCTCTTTTCGACCCACGCGCCAATCGGCTCGATCAACTGTCGCTGCGGATCGGCGAGCAGTGAAAAGTTGAGGTCGTATTTCTTGACGAACTTGCCATGCGCCGCCTGACTGTCGGCACTGATTCCGAACACGCGTACCCCGATGCCCTCAAAAGCCGGCAGGTTATCGCGAAATCCGCACGCCTCTTTGGTGCATCCGGGCGTGTCGTCCTTGGGATAAAAGTACAGTACGTATCGCTGACCCTTAAGGCTCTTGGCGCTGACCGTCTCACCGCTATCGGTGGACAGCGCAAAATCAGGCACTTTATCGCCGGGCTGAAGCATCGTCTTGGGACCTATGATGGGGACCTGCGAACGATAGGCAAAAAAGCGTCGGAATGGCGTGATTTGGAAGCGCGGAACGGCTGGCAGCTCGCTCCGCGCGCCCTAGAGTCCTTGACGGAGCGGGATCTGTACAGTTGAGTCAAATTTTCTACCAAAGCGGCTTTGGCTCTTGAAGCCCCCATGTGTCAAGGGGGGTGAGGACCGGCGCTTACACGCCGATAGGCGTGGGTCGATCCGAACGACCGGCGGCTTTGCCGCCGGGCCGAAAATGCGAAGCGCGGGGTTGTGGCGAGTACGCTGTCGGACGAAGCCAGCAATGCTCGGCGGTCTGAGGCGAAGCCTCGCTAGGAAATCAGAAGCGCCAGCCCCATGAGATGGTCATCGCCCACGGCTGGTAATCGGCTTTGATGCGCCCAACCGCGCCGTCTTCTCCGTCCAGTTCCACGGAGCTTGCGGCCAGATAACGCAAGCCCGCATCAATGTAGCTGTTCTCGCCGATGTCGTAGCGTGCACCGACCAGCGCTTGCAATGCGCCGTCGCTGCCTGCGAACGAGCGTTCGACGCCGGCGGACTCAAAGTCGATGTCGACTTCGGTGATGCGCGCCAGACCCAGCCCAACGTAGGTTCGTGCGCGCGGCGAGCCAAATAAGTCCACCTCATACAGCGCATTCAGCGCGATAGAGGTCGACGCAAAATTGCCATCGCCACTGGGCAAGCCGGTACCGAAATTGACCGCGTCCATATCGACCGATTGGTAGACGAATTCACCTTCCAGACGCCAGCCGTTGCCGAACGCGTAGCCAACCGCACCACCGCCCAGGAAGCCGCTGCCTAATGCCGCTTCGCGGCGGATGTTGCCGGGTGCGTAAACGAGGTCTTGATCGCCCTGGTTGGCGAGACCGCCGATCAAACCGGCGTACCAGCGGCCATCGGCCAGTGCCGCCGGTGCATGGGCCAGTAATGCGATACCAGCCACTTTCGACAAATTTTTCATGTACATAACTCCTTTGTGATGGATGAGTCGGACGGCGAGGTACGCCGTAGAGAAAGCTGACCACAAACCCGCTTGCCGTTGACACCGTTTGGCATCAGCGGTCGCTATCTTTCACCAGTGGTTGTTGCCAGGACGCTCATAGATTGATCGACAACGCACCGTTGACACGAAATTTGTGTTTCGCCATCGTCGCATTGACCGTGCTGTTCGTCGCCATGGGTGCCGACCCGGCGGATCGCCTGCCCCTGGGCCTTGGCACGTTGTACTGGTTGACGCACATCAGCTTCGGACTAGGCGCGGCCGTGATCGCAACGCGCGCACTGAGTGCGTGGCCCGTGAGCCGGGGCTGGCCGGCCTGGCGGGTGGTTCTGCTGGGTGGTACGCTCGGTGCGCTGGCATTTGCCCCGTTTGCACTGGGGATCGAGGCGCTGATGCCGAGTGCACAAATGGTCGACACCGACCAGGACTGGGTAGATCAACTAGAGGCGCAAGGCGGTCTGTCTGCGTATGTCGGCGAGTTTCTGCAACTGTACCCGAGCTACATCACCGCTTGGCTGCTGGTGCAATCGACGCCGTTGATCGACGCTTATCGACCGCGGCTCGCGCCACTCGCATCAACCTCATCGCCGCCGATCGACGAGACAGACCAAACCGTTGACGCCGCACAGACCGGTGAAACGGCGCAGGAAACCAGTTCATCTCTGCCATGGCCGCCCGACGTGGGCGATGTCATTGCCATTCGTGCAGATCTGCATTACCTGCACATCACGGCCACCGAGGGTCAGACAACGATCCTCGGCACGATGGCGGCGATCGATCGCGAATTGGCGGATCGCGGCGTACGTGTGCATCGCTCATTTTGGGTTGCCAGCGCGCACGTGAAACGGATGGTCAAAAGCCCATACGGATGGAACTGCGAGCTGAGTGATGGCAGCCGGATACCGGTCAGCCGCCGCCGGGTTGGCATCGTCAAAGCTCGCCTCAATCTTGGCTGAGTATCATCCGTTCAATTGCCATATTGCGGCATTCAATAGCAGCGCGAAGCAGAGCCACGCCAGGTATGGCCAAAGCAGCGCGCTTGCGATGCGGTCGATGCGCCAGAACAGCACGATCGCAGTTGCCACGCTCGGTATCAGGAGCGCCAGAACCACAAGCGCACCGCCGATGCTGTGAGCGCCGAAGAACAGCGGCGACCACGCCGCGTTCAGAACCAGCTGAACGGCGAAACACACCAACGCAAGACGCCTGAGTGGAGACGCGGGCAGGCGCCAGACACGCCACAGCGCCACCGACATCAGCGCATAAAGTAACGTCCATACCGGCCCGAACCACCCATTCGGCGGTTGAAATGACGGCTTGATCAGCGCCGCAAACCAGGCATCCGGACCGAACACGATGCCAACCGCACTGGCGGCAAAGCAGATGACGAAACAAAGTACCAACAACAGGAGCGATCGGGTCATGACGGACTGGCGAGCTGGCGGAGACCGAACAATGCTCGGTGCGATGTGCGCGATCCGCGAAAGTTGATCCGGTCCACTCGTTAGAGTCCTTGACGGAGACTGATCTCGACAAGTGAGTCAAATTTTCTACGAAGCGGCTTTGTCTTTTGAAGCCCCCTTGAGTCATCGGGGTGAGACTCGGCGCTGACACGCCGCAGGCGTGTGCCGAGTCGAACGCCCGGCGGCTGCGCCGCTGGGCCGGAAATGCCGAGCGCGGGGTTGTGGCGAGTACGCTGTCGGACGAAGCCAGCAATGCTCGGCGGTCTGGGCGAAGCCTCGTTAGTCGTTTTGTCGCATCGGCACCATGAAATCCAACGACAGCGAGAATCCCAGACACAATTCGATCTGCCCTTCGGCACGCACTATTTCGGGACCGGAAAACCCGCTCGCTTCTCGGCGGAATCGATGCACCAGGCCGCTCGCTACATCGATCAACCACAACTCGCGCACGCCGGCGCGCTCGTACGCGTAGCGCTTGTCGATACTGTCGTAGGCCGCTGTCGACGGCGACAGCACCTCGATGACGACATCGGGTGCGCCGCGAATGCCCTTCGCATCGATCTTGTTGGCATCACAAACGATGACGAGGTCGGGTTCCAGCACGGTTTTGATGAAATCATCGGCTTCGTCGCTTGCCGGCAAACGCACACCAACAGGGCCGGCGAACGCCTGGCAGGCATGGCCCTGAAGCGCATTCCTGATTTGGCCGCCAAGCTCAAAGACCACACGCTGATGAACCGTTGTTGGCGGCGCCATCAGACGCGCATGCCCATCCAGCAACTCATAACGCGGGCGCGCAGGCCACTGCTGGTAATCGCGATACGTGAATTCGCCGATTTCGTCGACGCGTTGGGCATTGGACATCGTGCACCTCGGTGCGCTGCCGGGCCACCAAGGTATAGCGTTCGCGGCAAAAGGTCAAAGCAGCGGGGCAAGCGTGTGCTTGCCCCGCATGCAGATCATGCGGAAATCGCCAGCTGTTCGCGGTGATAGAGTTTCGATGCCACAAACGCCACGATCGCGCCGATCAGCAACGTGACACCCACGGATGCGGCAAATTGCCAGAACACGGCCGGCTCGCCGCGCACCGTTTGTTCGATCAGCAACTGGTGACTGATCAGCGGCGCCGCGTACATCCAGTCGGCGGGTTTCAGTGGATTCAGCGCCATGATCATCGACGGGATCGCCGGCATCATGATCAGCAGCGTGACGTAGGTTTGGGCCTCGCGGAAACTCTTGCTGAACGCCGATACGCTGGTCAGCAAACCGGCGCCGATCAAGCCCAACGGCACGATCGCAACGAACAGCAACAAACACTGCTTGAGCCCGAAGTTGATGATCATGCCGATCTTTTCCACCGGCAACATTGGTGTGACGATGGAGAAGGCGAAAAGCGATAGCGCCAGCGATGCTGCAGCGAATGCGTAGGTGGCGACCAGCTTGCCGAACATAATCTCGCCGCGACTGACGGGATTGATCAGCAGTGGCTCCAGCGACTGCCGCTCGCGTTCGCCAGCGGTGGCATCCACCGCGAGATAACTGCCGCCCGCAAATACGGTGAGGATCAGCAGGTACGGCAGCATTGCCAGCAATATGCCGCTGCGCGATTGTGGTGTGGATTGATCGACATCGGCCACCAGTATGGGTTGGATCACTTCCGGGCTGATACCGCGAACGATCAGACGTTGTGCCGTTGTCTGGCCGGCATACGCCTGAATGTAGCGCTCAGTACGCCGTATCGACTGTTCGGCTTTCTGCTGCGAACGATCGACGATCAGTTCCAGCGTTGCGGCTTTGCCGGCCCGCCACTGCTCGCCGTATGCGGCTGGAATGCGCAGGATCACATCGGCGTCACGGCGCTTGATGGTCTCTTCCGGATCGTTGGGCGCTTTCTGAACCTCAACGCCCTGAGAGCGCAGGAAGGCAACCAGATTCGGCGCGTTTTCGCTGCCGATCACCGGCAATTCGAGCGGCTTTTCGCTGCGTTCGAGCATCACCGAAATCATCATGCCGATCAGCCCGGCGAACAGCACCGGTCCAAGCAGCGTGCCATACACGAAGGTACTGACCATGGCACGCTTGTCGCGCAGGTTCTCGCGCACTTCTTTGAGGAACACCACATTCCATGCGCTCATAGCGAGAGGCCTTCTTCCGATCCAATGACTTTGACGAAGGCATCTTCAAGATTGCTTTCGCCGGTTTGCGCACGAAGCTCGTCTGCCGTACCTTGGGCGACGACACGGCCCTTGGCGATGACCACGATGCGATCGCACAGTGCCGCGACCTCTTGCATGATGTGCGAAGAAAACAGCACGCAGCGTCCTTCGCCGCGCAGATTCAACATGAACTGGCGCAACGCCCGTGTCGCCATGACATCAAGGCCATTGGTGGGTTCGTCGAGCAAGACGTTGCGCGGGTCGTGGATCAGCGCGCGGGCGATCGCCGTCTTGACGCGTTGGCCGTTGCTGAAGCCTTCGGTCTTGCGTTGTTCGATATCGCCAATATTCAGCGCCTGGATCAGCGCATCGCAACGCATCTTTAACGTCGCTTCATCGAGGCCGTGCAAACGCCCGAAGTACTCGATGTTCTCGCGTGCGCTCAAGCGCTTGTAGAGCCCGCGTGCATCCGGCAGCACGCCCAGATTGCGGCGCACCGCGTCGGGGTTCCGCGTGATGTCCACGCCGTCGACTTTGATGCTCCCGGTTTCTGGTTTCATCAATGTGTACAGCATGCGCAACGTGGTCGTCTTGCCGGCGCCATTAGGCCCGAGCAGTCCGGTGATCTCGCCATCCCGCGCGACGAAACTCACGCCGTCGACGGCCTTGACCGCGCCAAACGTCTTGCGCAAATCGTTCAGTTCGATCACGGTGCGCTCCCGGAAAGATTGAGGAAAAACGGCGCAGGGGTCAGCGACTCCAAACACTTGGGATCGAGGTCCTTGGCGCTCGCCGCGTCGATGAATTCGGCGACCAATCGTGGCGCGCAACCAGCACCCATCACGCTATGGCCGACGCCGGGCACAACGATATGCCGAGCGTTTTTCATCTGCGCGATGGCTTGATCGCCGTACCGCGGCGGCGTGACCGGATCGTACTGACCGGACAGCGCCAACGTCGGAATCGAATGCGTGGCCGGGGCATGCGTATCGGGCGGCATGGCGCGTTTCGGCCATTCGCCACACCAGGCAATGGTGACCTCGACCAAGTCATCGCCCAATATCAGGTCCCGATCCTGCGGACGTGGCTGCATCTTCGGCGCGTCTTCGGCACACAGCACGCTCCAGTGCATACCCATCGCAATCTGCGCGCCAAGGTCGTCGCCCATCATCTGCGCCTGCGCAATCAGCGATTCATAACGACCAGCCTTCGCCTCCGCGAGCACCACCGGCAGTAGCGCGGCAACCGCTGGTTGGTACATGTACATGCGCGCCACCGTGGACAGACTCTGCGAATTGAGCGGGCGCTCCACGACGGCGCCATTGCGCGGATCGCGCACCGGCACCATGCGCGGAGCCGCGGCGATCGCCGCCTTGATTTCGTACAAGGTCGCATACGGATCGCCGAAGGTTTTCTGACATTCGGCATCGTTCGTGCAGCGCGCGAGGGTCTCTTTCAATGTCGTTTCAAGGTTGACCGCATGTTCGCTGCCGAGCGCAAGCTCGTTGGGCACGACGCTGTCGAGCAGCATCGTCCGCACACGGTCCGGATAGCGTTTGGCGTACACCTGCGCCATGCGTGTACCGTACGACACGCCGACGAGATTCAGTTGTTCGCTGCCAAGCGCCGCGCGGACGCGATCTAAGTCCTTGGCGGCATCCTCGCTTGAGTAATAGCGCGCATCGTGGGTGTCGCGATTCGCTTCGATGCACTGTCTGGCCGCCTGCGCCGCCAGCGCTGGACTGAACTCCGCAGCGAGCGCATCAAAGTTGTCGTCGTTCGGGCACCGAAAGCGATTCGACGCACCCGTTCCGCGCTGATCGAGAAGGATCACGTGACGTTCGGCGAGGATGTCCTGAAATGCCGCCGCGACCACGCGCCACGACTCCCGCGCCGACTGACCCGGGCCGCCGGCCAGCATAAACACTGGATCAGGCTTGGCCCGCGGCGCTCGCGACGGCACCAGCGCGAGCGCAAGTTCAATCTTGCGCCCATCGGGTGCCTCCCAATTTTCAGGGACTGTGAGCGTTGCGCATTCGGCGTTCTCTGGATTGGAAGGGCGCATGCCAACCACCGGCAGCTCGCATTTCTTGAACTCGATCTCGCCAACCGTACGCGCATCGGCGGAAGCCGCCAGCCAAGCGCCGATTGCGAGCCAGAACCATCGTTTCACGACAACGTCTCCTCAGGAGTAAAAATCTGTTCAATCGAAGCACCGAACAGGTGCGCAATTCTGAAAGCCAGCGGCAGGCTCGGATCGTACTTGCCGGTCTCGATAGCGTTGACGGTTTGTCGCGATACGCCCAGCGCTTCGGCCAGATACGCCTGACTCCAGTTGCGTTCGGCACGCAGCACTTTGAGGCGGTTATGCATCAGCGGTAACGCCGGGAAATCACGACCAATGCGATCCCGTAGATGCCGCAGAACAGCGGTGTCACCAGCACCACCGGCAACACTGGCAAGCCAGCCTTTTCGAGCAGCCCCCACGCCAGAGTGCCGAAACACGTGATCAGTGAGGACACGGCGATCGCTTCGAACTGGATTCGGCGTTGCAGCTCGTCGAACACACCGATCACACGAACGAGCTCGCGAACCGCGTAGGCCACCGGCAGCAGCGGCAGCAGCGCCAACGCGATCTTGCCCAGAACCCAGTCGACGCGCTTGACCCAAGGCAGACACATGACGATCAGGAGCGCGTACGCGGCCATGGCCAGATTGAAGCGAATCACATAGCGACGCATTGCTGCTCTGAATAAAGGATCGGGTCGAATTTCAAACATGGCTCGCCTCCTCGGTGCTGAGAAGGCTAGTCAAGGACACTTGACGTTGTCAAGTACCCTTGACGTAGTGATAAGTACACTTGACTTTTCGATAGATGCCAGCGCGGCCGACGGCCGTTGGCCTGGCCCGGATGTCGCTTAGTGTCGCGAGGAGACGCATGGCGGAAATCCCCGAGCATGATCGAGATGTCTTCGCTAACGCAGCGGCAGTTCCTGCTTCGCTCCTCCCGCCAGCGCATCCAGTCGCAGGTGCTCTGCGGCGCCTTGCACTCAACGCGGCAGCCCGCAAACCCTCGCTCGCTCTTTGCGCAGGAGCGTCGTCGCTATTCGTCATGCAAGTATGTGTACCCGGTAAGTCCGGCCTCGAGCGCTTCGCTCAGGCGCTTGGATTCCCCGGGCTCGAGCTTCAGCGCGCCGACCTTGGCGCGATAGGCCATGCGCAACTGGTCGATGTCGTAGCCAACGTACTTCAACAGCTCATCGGTGGTGTCGCCCTCGCGTGCGTCTTCCAAGGTAAACCCGTCCGCGTTGACCCGTACACTGATGCTGTCGGTGTCGCCGAACAGGTTGTGGATGTCGCCCAGAGTTTCCTGGTATGCGCCGACCATGAACACGCCCAGGTAATACGGCGTGCCGTCGACGGGCGCGTGCACCGGCATCGTGCCTTTCAGCGCTTCTGAATCGACGTAGTGATCGATACGTCCATCGGAGTCACAAGTGAGGTCTTCCAGGAGCGCGCGGCGTTCCGGCCGCCGGTCGAGCCCGGCCAGCGGCAGAATCGGAAACACTTGATCGAGCGCCCAGACATCGGGCATGGACTGAAACACCGAAGCATTGACGAAGAACTTGTCGGCGAGCGCTTCGGTCAGTTCGTCGATCGTTTCGCCATTCGCCCGCGGATCGGACTTCAATCGTGTGAGTACCGCGTGGACGATCGCGTAGTACACATCATCAAGCGCAGCGCGCTCGGCAAGATCGATCGCGCCATGCGCGAACAGCGTTTGACCTTCGTGCGCGTAGTGCTGCGCCTCCTGATACAACTCCAGCAGCGGGCGCCGATCCAGCTCGCCATGCAGCTCACGCAAATGCCGCAAGGCCGCCGACCCACCCGCCTGCCCAGCCAGCGGATTGCCAACGGGCATGCGCTCCACCGCCGTGACATCGGTGACCAGCACGGCGTGGTGCGCGGTCATCGCCCGACCCGATTCGGTGACAACGCGTGGATGCGGCAATCCAAATTCGGCGCAAGCTTCGGCCAGTGGCGTAACGATCGCCTGCGCATACTGATCGAGCCCGTAATTCATCGAGCAAAAACTGCGCGATCGCGTTCCCTCGTAGTCGACGCCCAGACCGCCGCCGACATCGACGTGACTGATCGTGTGTCCGAGCTTGCTGATTTCCACGAAGTAGCGCGTTGCTTCGCGCATGCCGCCGGCAATATCCCGGACATTGGAGATCTGCGAGCCCATATGGAAATGCAGCAATTTCAGCGCGTCGGTCAATCCCGCCGCCTTGAGTGAAGACGACAGCTCCAGCAGTTGCCCGGGCATCAAACCAAACTTGGCCTTATCGCCACCCGTGTTTTGCCATTTGCCGGCGCCGATCGACTTCAAGCGCATGCGCACACCAAGCAACGGTTCCACGCCAAGTTTCGCGGCCTCCTCGATGACCAGCGGCAGCTCGCCGGCCTTTTCGATCACGATGTAGATCTCAAGACCGAGCTTGCGGCCGATCAGCGCCAGTCGAATGTACTCGCGGTCCTTGTAACCATTGCAAATCACGACACCGCCACGACTCATCGCCAGCACCGTCATCAGCTCGGGTTTGCTGCCAGCTTCAAGGCCAAAGCCGGATCCGGAATTGCCAACGAATTCGCTCACCACGGCGCGCTGTTGATTCACTTTGATCGGAAACACGCTGGTGTAGCCGCCGCCGTAGCTGCGATCGTGCATCGCTTTGTCGAACGCACTCTGCAAACGCCGCACGCGGTGACTCAGCATTTGCGGGAAGCGCACCAGCAGCGGCACGCGTAAGCCGTTCGCCCGCGCCGCGGCGATCACCTTGGGCAACGAGATGCCAGGAGCCTGCTCGCCTTCGGGGCGAATCAGCACGTCGCCGGCTGCATCGATGTCCACGTAACCATCCGACCAGAATGGAACGCTGTAGGTTTGGCGTGCTGCGTCGATTGACCAGGTCATTCGTACTCCCTCCAACTCGCTGTGTGCCGTTCGCGGGGCCTGTATCGCCCCAGCGCGGCGCGGAGCATACGGCACAGCTGTTCACGACATTCGATCCCAGTAAGCCATACGCATCTGCCTATACTCTGCGTTCACTTTCATGGACTCGGATATGCGCCTGCGGTCGTTGTTCGTTTGGCTCGCGCTGCTGCTGGCAACATCGTCTGGCGCGCATGAGACGCTGGTCATTGGGCGCATCAGCGATGACCCAAAGACTCATTACGAGCGCATGCAGCCGTTGCTGAACTACGTTGTGGCACGGATGGGCGATCTGGGCGTGAAACAGGGCCGCATCTTGATGGCGCGAGACGCGCAGCAGATGGTGAGTTATCTGCGTCAGGGAAAGGTGGATTGGTTGAGCGAAACTGCTGGCGCAGCGATCGGCTTGCAAGACCGCACGGGTGCTGAGTTCCTGGTGCGCGCCCGTCGCGGCGGATTTTATGACTATCGCACCCTGTTTTTCGCACATCGGGACAGCGGCATCGACTCGCTCGACGACTTGCCCGGCCGGGCGATCGGGTTCCAGCATCCGATGTCCACCAGTGCCTACTTATTGCCTGCAGCGATCTTGCTTGATGCGAACTTGAATCTGGCGATTCAGGGCTCGCCATTGGAGCGCCCGCCAGCGGATTTTGTCGGATACACCTTTGCCCGGTCGGAAAGCAATCTGGTCACCTGGGTACAAAAAAAGTTGGTGGATGCCGCAGCCATCAGCAGCCAGGATTGGGCAGATCTGGTCGCCATCAATCCTATGGCGCTCGAGCAGTTGGTGACATTTCACGTATCCGATGAGTACCCGCGCGCGTTGGAGATCGTCCGTCCGGGATTGCCTGCGCCGATCAAGCAGCGGCTACGCGAGCTGCTTTTGAAGGCGCACGGCGATCCGCAAGCGGGCGATGCGCTCCGCGCCTACCAGCGGACTGAGCGTTTCGATGCTATCGATGCGCAGACGATTGTGCGACTGGATGCGCTACGCGTCGGTGTGCGGCGCGTCCGCGCACAAATCGAATAGCGGCGACGGCGATGGGTTTGCGTGGCAAGTTTTTCGTCGGGCTGCTCTTGACAGGCCTGGTCTGGTCGGCAGTACTGGTCGGTACGTGGCTGACGGCTCGCAATGCCGTCGACGACGTACTGACCAAGAACGAACGAAGCTTACGCGATACCGCACGCGCAGCCCTGGATGACCGCGCGCGGCAACTTGCCGCTTTCTTGCGCGATGCACTCACCAATCCTCTGTATTACTTCGACTTGCTGACCATGCGCGAGGTCTTGCGCTCGGCATTGGCGCAACCAGACGTCCAGTATGTACTGGTGTACGACCAACGCGGCCGCGTGATCCACGATGGCTCGCGCGACATCATGAAGTTCGGCCAGCGAATGGACGACGCCCTGGCACCGGGACTCATCGCAAGCGAAGAACTCCGCGTGCAATGGGGCGATGGAGTGCTCGACGCCAGTGCGCCGATGCTGATTGGCGAACTGCGCCTTGGCGGCGTCCGGGTAGGTATGTCCACCGACCGAATGGACGCTGCGGTGGCGATCGACACCGAACAGGCGCACGTAGCGCTCCGCGAGAACTTCGCAACGCCAGTGCGGGTGTTGCTGCTGGGCCTTCTGGCGTTGCTCGCGAATATCGGTCTTGTGGGTTGGTGGATCGCGCGCGGGTTGGTGCGACCGATTCGCGAGCTGTCGTTGCGCGCCGAAGAAATCGAACAGGGCCAGTATGGCGCCGCAGCCGCGAGCAGGCGCAGCGATGAACTCGGCGATCTGATGCGCGCTTTTGGCCGCATGAGCGAAGGCGTGCGAAAACACCATGCCGACATCCACAAACTTGCGTATCGGGATGCACTGACTTCCCTGCCTAATCGCCTCAGCTTCCGTGAGCGGTTGGAGCAGGCCGTTGCCAGCGTCGGCGATCGTGGACTGGCGCTATTGTTCATCGATCTGGACGACTTCAAGCGCATCAACGATACGCTGGGGCACGACGCCGGCGATCAAGTGCTGACCGAATTCGCCGCACGTTGCCACCGCGCACTGGGGTTGGATAGTGGCGGATCGCCCATCACCTTCGCGCGACTGGGCGGCGATGAGTTCGTCGCACTGATCGAAGGCCCCGAAGCCGCGCCGCGCGCCGAATCCGCGGCAAAAGCTGTGTTGCAGCAATTGCGAGAACCTTTCGATGTCGTCGACAAGTCCTTACTCGTCAGTGCCAGTATCGGCATCACAGTCTTCCCAGACGATGCGCATAGTCCGAAACTGCTGCTCAAGCATGGCGATCTGGCGATGTATCAAGCCAAGCAGCAGGGAAAGAACTGCTACCGTTTTTTTGCCGGTCATTTGACGCTGCTGGCCGAAGAGCGCTTGATGCTCGAACACGAACTGCGGGCAGCGCTCGATAACGAGCGATTGACGGTTTCCTACCAGCCCATCTATGCCATGCAGTCTGGCGCGCTGGTCGGCGCCGAGGCACTGCTGCGCTGGCATCACCCGCAGCGCGGTACGATTCCACCATCCATGTTCGTCCCGGTCGCCGAAGCCACTGGCTTGATTGATGCGCTCGGCGACTTTGCGCTGCGAAGCGCGTGCCGCGCCGCAGCGGCATGGCAGATGCACGCGCCGGGCAGGTATGTTGCTGTCAACGTATCTGGCCGCCAGATTCAGCGCCCCGGCCTGGAAAAGCGCGTTGCGGACGCCCTTGCCGAATCTGGGCTTGAGCCGCGCTTGTTGCATCTGGAATTGACGGAGTCGAGTCTGATGCACGACGAGGCGCAGGCATTTGCGGTACTCACCGAACTGCGCAAGGCCGGAGCGCGAATCTGGCTGGACGATTTTGGTACTGGATTCTCCGGCTTGTCGCACGTGCGCCGCGCACGCGTCGATGGCGTCAAGATCGACCGCAGCTTTATCGCCGACATCTTGAACGACCCGGAGGACCGTGCCCTCGCGAGCGCGATTATCGCCATGGCAACGTCGTTGGGCATGGAAGTTGTGGGCGAGGGTATCGAGAGCGCCGCGCAGTACACGCTGCTGCGCTCGCTCGGGTGCCAGATGGCCCAGGGTTACTGGATGAGCAAGGCCGTCTCTGCACAGGAGCTTGCCCTGCTTGGTGCGATCGAGGCGCCATGAGATCGATACTTGCCGCCGACGACTCACGGAGGTGCGCGTGCTGAACGTACCGGTTCAAGCCTGGATGCCGATCCTGTTGCTGATCGGGTCAAACGTCTTCATGACTTTTGCGTGGTACGGACACTTGCGCCATAAACAAAGCGCTCTGTGGTTAGCGATTGGCGTGAGTTGGCTGATCGCATTGCCCGAGTACATCTTGCAGGTTCCGGCGAATCGCATGGGACACGGCTTTTACAGCGCGGCGCAACTCAAGACGATTCAAGAGATCATCACGCTGACCGTATTCTGTGTCTTTAGTTGGGCCTATCTCGGCGAATCGATACGCTGGAATCACTACGTCGCTTTCGCTTTGATTGCGCTGGCGGCATGGTTCATGTTCCTGCCCGAATGAGACACCTGGCGAGGCTTCGCCTGAGCGCACTGAACATTGTGGGCTTCGCCCGACAGCGCTTTAGCCACAACCCCGCGCTTGGCATTTCCGGCCCGGCGGCACAGCCGCCGGTCGTTCGGCTCGGCACACGCCTTGCGGCGTGTAAGCGCCGATCCTCACCCCACTTGACTCAAGGGTGCTTCAAGAGCCAAAGCGGCTTCGTCGAAAATTTGACTCAAACGACACGATCCGGCTACGTCAGAGGTTCGCTGGTCTAGGAAAAATGCGGGCCGCAGCGCTACCATGACGCCAGACGCAACCGGTGCGGGACTTCTGCTTCGTCGAAACTGAAGCGAAGCCTCGCCCGCAGAACGAACCGGACGCGCCGGCGTATCAACCACTCAATGGGTGCCTAGAAACATGAGCTTTCGCTTAGCCCTCGCGCAACATGATTTTCCGGTGGGAGATGTGCCAGGCAACCGTGATCGGATGACGCAGTTATCGCGCCGCGCCGCACAGCAAGGCTGCGCGCTGCTGGTCACGCCCGAACTGGCACTATCGGGCTATCCGCCCGAAGACCTGTTGTTTCGGCCTGGTTTTCTGGCGCGTTTGAATGAGGCGCTTGTTGCGCTCGCTGGCGATATCGCGTGCGATGTTCTGGTGGGCCACCCCGAGCGCGATCAGCTGCTTTTCAACGCCGCCACCTGGCTCAGTCGCGGCCACACTGAGCGCGTGCGTAAGCAGCGTTTGCCGAACTACACCGTGTTCGATGAGAAGCGCTATTTTGCGGAGAGCCGCGGCAGCGCCGTTGTCGATCGTGGCGGCCTGCGTTTCGGCGTATTGATCTGCGAAGACGCGTGGTTCGAGGAGCCTGCGGCCGACGCGAAACGCCAAGGGGCAGAAGTCCTGCTGGTGCTCAACGCATCGCCCTATCACCAGGGCAAATCACTTGAGCGAGAGCGTGTATTGCAGCTTCGCGCGCGCGAAACGGGTTTGCCGCTGATCTATGTCAATCTGATCGGCGGCCAGGACGATCTGGTGTTCGATGGTGCCAGTCTGTTGGTTTCGAAACTAGGTCAGATCATCGCCCGTGCGCCCGCCTTCGAGGAGCATCTGCTGCTGGTCGATCTCCTTCGCACACCCGATGGGATCGTGGTGCGTGCGCTGGACTGGCCAGCGGAGCAAAGGCCACAGGGAGAGGCTGAAGTCTACGCTGCGTTGGTGCGCGCCACGGGCGACTACGTCCGTAAGAATCGTTTCGAACGCGTGCTCCTGGGTCTCTCAGGGGGCATCGATTCGGCACTGACGTTGGCGATTGCGGTCGACGCACTGGGGCCACACAACGTACTCGGCGTGCTGATGCCATCGCGTTACACGGCCGAACTGAGCAATCGCGAAGCGGCAGCGCAGGCGGCGACGCAGGGAGTCGAGACTATTGTGTTGCCGATCGAAGCGCCGTTCCAGGCATTTCTCGATACCCTTGCGCCGACATTCTCCGGTCATCCAGGCGACATCACCGAGGAGAACCTGCAATCGCGCTGTCGTGGCGTCTTGTTGATGGCGCTATCGAACAAGTTTGGCCGTCTCCTGCTGACGACCGGCAACAAGAGTGAGATGGCGGTTGGTTATGCAACGATCTACGGCGACATGTGCGGCGGCTTCGCACCGATCAAGGATGTCTACAAAACCGAGGTTTATGCACTGGCGCGTTACCGCAACCAGCGGTCGCTGGTCATTCCGGAGGCCGTCATCGCCCGCCCGCCATCGGCCGAACTACGTGAGAATCAGACCGATCAGGATTCGCTGCCGCCCTACGCGATCCTCGATGACATCCTGCGTCGCTTCATCGAACATGACGAACCGCGCTCGGCAATCGTCGCGGCCGGGCACGACCGCGCCACCGTCGAGCGCGTCGCTGCTCTGGTCCTGAAGAACGAGTATAAACGTCGCCAATCCGCTCCTGGCCCGCGAGTCACAGCCCGCAGCTTTGGGCGTGATCGGCGTTTCCCAATCAGTTCCGGTTATCGCTGACCGCTATCCATCCGTTGTTTCGATCCAATCGAAGATTTGCGCCACGTTCTGACGTCATCATGTCTTTCCCTCGCGACATCAGATCGACAGATGCCGGGTCGAAGTCCGACATTGCGCTCGCCAACGCTCAGATCTCTTACTGGGCTAACTGGCTCAGTCGCAACGAAGCCGACACCGCACTGGCCAGGCTGCGCCGTGAAGTGCCGTTTGAGCAGCACGTCGTCAGAATGTTCGGCCGGGAGCTGAAAGCGCCGCGACTGTCGGCCTGGATCGGCGATCCCGAGGCAGTGTACTGCTACTCCCGCGTGCGCTACACGCCGATGCCTTGGACGCCGCTGCTATCGGATCTGCGCAACCGTCTCAACG
Source organism: Lysobacterales bacterium (assembly GCA_022844165.1). Classification (GTDB taxonomy): domain Bacteria; phylum Pseudomonadota; class Gammaproteobacteria; order Xanthomonadales; family SZUA-5; genus JALHMH01. The sequence continues at coordinate 38,200 of JALHMH010000016.1, read as the reverse complement.
CCGAGATCGGTGCTGCATTCAACAGCGTGCTGGTGAACTACTACCGTGACGGTCGCGACAGTATGGGTTGGCACAGCGACGATGAACCAGAGCTCGGACCCCGTCCGGTGATTGCATCGATTAGTCTGGGCACCACGCGGCGTTTCAAAATGAAGGCCCGGGACGGCTCAGCACGCGCCTTCGTAGACCTCAAGCACGGTAGTCTGCTGTTGATGCAAGGCGCCACACAGCAAAACTACCTGCACGCCATCGACAAAGTGCGCAACGCCGGCGAGCGCATCAACCTGACCTTCCGCCGCGTCGTCTCATCTGCATCGGCGTCCCGTGTGGCAGCGCGCAGATCGAACGCAGACGCCGATGCCGCTGCGCCATAAATCGGAAGATCGACCAAACCTGCTGCCCGATCCCCATGCCGTAGTGCCTGCGAAATCACGTCCGGCAAAGTGCCGGGTCGGTTGTTCACGCTGCGATTCTGATTGCGCGCATCATGCGATGCAGTCTGCGATCAAACCGGTCGGAACCTCTATATTCCGTTCACCCAACGCCGCGCTGATCCTCATGACTGAACTTCTGGCCCCTGTGTCCTATGGCGAGCTGATCGATAAGATCAGCATTCTGGAAATCAAAGCCGAACGCATCGGCGATGTTGACAAGCGCGCGAATGTGACCAGGGAACTCGAAGCGCTTTGTGCGACATGGCGAGCGCATCCGGCGTCGCGAGCGGCGGCGATCGACGATCTCTGGCAAGGCCTGCGGGAGATCAACGGCAAACTGTGGGACATCGAGGACGACATTCGCCTCAAAGAAGCCAAAGGCGAATTCGATCTGGTGTTCATCGAACTGGCGCGTGCGGTGTATTTCACCAACGACGAACGGGCGCGCCTGAAGCGCGAGTTGAATGCACGCCTGGGCTCGGTGTTGGTGGAGGAGAAGTCTTACGCGGATTATCGAAGACCCGGCGTATGAGTACCGTCTTTATCGGCGGCGGAAATATGGCCCGTTGTCTGATTGGCGGGCTCATCTCCAGCGGGACGCCGGCGACGCAAATCGCCGTGTCCGAGCCCTTTGCGAACGCGCGCACTGCGCTGGAGCGCGATTTTGGATGCCGCGCGTTCGCCAGCAACACCGATGCCGCCGCCACGGGCGCAACCTGGGTGCTTGCGGTTAAACCGCAAGTCATGGATTCGGTGTTGCGTGAACTGGCACCACTGGCTGGGCAGAGCGAGCCGCTGGTGATTTCGATCGCTGCGGGTGTCACCCGCGGCCGAATCCAGGCGGCGCTGCCGCAAGCGCGGGTTGTGCGCGCGATGCCAAATACGCCAGCGTTGATCGGAGCCGGCGTGACGGGCCTCAACGCAGGCGACGATGTTTCTTTGCTCGAGCGCGAGCGCACCACGGCTTTGTTCGCCAGCGCCGGTGCAGTAGCCTGGGTCGACGACGAAGCGCTGATGGATGCGGTGACTGCGGTCTCCGGTTCGGGACCCGCCTATTTTTTCTTGCTGATGGAGGCCATGATCGACGCCGCCATTGCTCAAGGATTGCCCGCCGACGTTGCCGGTACCTTAGTGCTTAATACCGCACTCGGTGCGGCGCGTATGGCGCACAACGGCGAAGCATCGCCTGCGCTATTGCGCGAACGCGTGACGTCGCCGGGAGGCACGACAGCAGCTGCGTTGAAGACCTTTCTCGACGGCGGTTTTGCGGCGTTGACGGCCAGCGCGATCGAGGCTGCAACCCGGCGAGGTCGAGAGCTGGCTGGCGGCTGATCATCCGGCGAGCGCCGCACCGAGCATGCTGCGAAGTTCGGTCTCGTGGATCTCTCCCAGGCGCCTGCCGACGAGGCGCCCGGCGCTGTCGACGATGATCGTGAACGGCAAGGCGTCGCGCTCGTTGCCGTAGGCGCGCATCAGCGCAAAATCGCCCATGGCCGCCATCACCAGCGGATAGTCCAGATCGTGTGTTTGCGCAAACTCGCGAACAGCGACTGGATCGTCGAGCGAAACGCCCAAAAACTCGACGCGTCCGGCAAACTCTTCGCGAAGGCGCTTGAACATTGGGATCTCACGTGTGCAGGGTTCGCACCATGGAGCCCAAAAGTTGATCACCAGAACGCGACCCCGAAAGTGTCGGGTATCGAGTAATTCTCCCTGAACATCGGGCATCGCAAAATCGATGATCGGCGCGCCGATCTGCAGCGCAGTGGAAGGCGCCCATTGCGACCATAACCGGCCGGCGTACAAGCCGCCGATGCCGGCCGCGATCGCAAAAACGACGATGCCCAGATTCGCCAGCCACTTCATAATGCCGACGCGCGTTCCAGCGCCTCACGAACGATCGACTCGGTCAACACGGTTGGCAAGACTTGAGATCTGCCGCTGCGATCGTAGACCACATACAGCGGCACGCCGACCGCGCGGTGTTCGGCGAGAAATGCGCTGATTGCCGGGTCCGGGTTGGTCCAATCGCCCTTCAAATAGGTAAAACCGCGTGCCTGTAACAACGTTTGCACCGAAGTGCGCGACAACACCAGTTTTTCGTTGACTTTGCAGGTGGCGCACCAGTCGGCGGTCATGTTGACGAACACCGGTTGCCGGTCTGCGACCAACGCATCGAGTCGCGCCCGGCTGTAGGCGTCCGCGGCGCTATCCTGCGGCTTGCGCGCATCGCTTGCCATGCCCAGTGGCAAGGCGGCGAGCGCCAGTAGCGCAATCGTTGGCAGCCACCGCTTGATGGCGCCGGCAAAACGTTGCCGCTCCCACCACCAGGCCGCCATCGCCAATACCACACCGCCGACCAGCACCAGTCCGGCGCCGTCCATGCCCACTTGATGTCCGAGCACCCAAAGCAACCAGACCGCCGTGAGGTACATGGGGAATGCCATCGCTTGTTTGAAGGTTTCCATCCAGGCGCCTGGACGCGGCAATCTGGCCGCAAGGCCTGGCACAAAACCGATGGCCAGGAAGGGCAGTGCAAGGCCAAGGCCCAGTGCCAGGAACACGAGCAGCGCTATCCAGGCCGGCTGAGCGACAGCGAACGCGAGCGCGCCGCCCATGAATGGCGCGGTACAAGGGCTGGCAACAACACAGGCCAGGACGCCTGTGAAAAACGAACCGCGTGCGTCGTTGGACTCCGTCAACGATTGGCCGACGCCGCTCAAACTTGCGCCGATTTGAAAAACCCCTGATAGCGACAATCCGATCGCCAGCATCACGTAGACCAATGCACCCACGAGGAGGGGTTGCTGCAACTGAAATCCCCATCCGAGCGCGGTTCCGCCTGCGCGCACAGCGATCAACACCATCCCGACGACGGCAAACGAGACCAGAACGCCAGTGGTGTACCAAAGCGCATGGCGCCTCGCGTAATCGGGGCCGTGACCACTCTCTGCCAGGCCCATCGCCTTGAGCGAGAGTATCGGCAAGACGCACGGCATCAGGTTCAAGATCAAGCCGCCGATCAGCGCAAACAGCAGTGCGCTGAACAGCGTGAGCGAGGCAGCGTTCGGCGCGGCGTCCAGCGCCGGCGCGCCCTGTCCGGCGGGCATCGCCACGGCGACGGTCCGCGACATGACGGGATAACAAATGCCGTTCAACTTGCAGCCCTGGTACTCGGCGCTCAGGTTGAGCGTGCCGGCCGCTGTATTACTGCGCTCGATTCCGATCGGCACGTCAACGGGGTCGAAGTACACCTGCACTTGCCCAAAGTGCTCGTCGTGGTGGGTTTTTGCGGCGGGCCATAGCGGTGCCTGTGGCGTAAACCCGGTGTTTGCACTAAAACGCGTTTTGTCGCGATAGAGGTAGTAACCGGGGGCGACCACAAAACGCACCAGGACCGCGTCGGCGCCCTGCGCGATCGCCTCAAAACGAAATGCCTGATCCTCGGGCAGCGCGTCCTGAACTGTACCGGTCGTACCGAGATTCAAGCCCGGCGGTGCACTAAAACTCAATCCAGGCGCCGTTGCGATCGGCAGCGCTACTGAAAGTTGTTTGCGCTGCGGTGGATAACAAACGCCGACATCCGCGCAGCCCTGATAGCTCAACATCACATTCACAGGCGAGGCCAGCGTCGGCAGCGCCTGGGTCAGCGTCAGCGACTGCCGATAGGTTTCCACATCGCCAAAAAACTCGTCGGTCTTGCGTTCGCCGTCAGGCACCTCAAACGGCGCCAATGTTGCGCCATCGATGGCCACGCCAAGGCGATGTCGGTAAAGATAGTACCCGTCGGCAATTTGAAACCGCACCTCGATACGATCGGTGCCCGGCGCCGAGGCGCTGATCGCAAAGGCCTCGTCGACCGGCAGCAAATCCGTCTCATCCAGGGCATTCGCCAAGGTGGGCAACAGCAAAAACAACATCCAGAGCCGCATGGGAGTCCCTGACAACGTGAATCAACCGGGCGTGGAGTCTAGCGGGATGCAAAAGGTTCCCGGCGAGGCGTGCGTATAGTAGTTGCTCACTCGATCACCGCCCCTCGACCATGACCGATACCATCGAACTCGAAACTCGCCCGTCGCCGCAATTCAGTGTTATCTGGCTACACGGCCTCGGGGCCGATGCACACGACTTCGAGCCGATTGTGCCGGAGTTGGTGCGCCCGGACTGGCCGGCGTTGCGCTTCGTATTTCCCAATGCGCCAGTCCGTCCGATTACCGTCAATGGCGGCATGCGGATGCGCGGCTGGTACGACATTGCTGGTGCGGACATCGCCGCGCGTCAGGATGAGGTCGGCGTCCGGCAGTCGATCGGTATCGTCAACGCGCTCATCGCCCGCGAGGGCGAACGCGGCATTGCGCCATCGAAGATATTTCTTGCCGGGTTCTCCCAGGGCGGCGCCATTGCGCTGGCCTGTGGGCTGCGCCAGCGCACGCCGCTGCGGGGCATCATCGCGCTTTCGACCTATCTGCCGCTGCATCATTTGCACGAACAAGAGGCGGCGCCGGAGAGTTACGCAGTGCCCATCTTCATGGGCCACGGTCGCTTCGATCCGGTGGTGCCAGAGGCCTTGGGGCTGATGAGCCGCGACTGGATCGCGGCGAAGGGCAATGGCATGACCTGGAAGAGCTACCCGATGCCACATTCGGTGTGCGGCGACGAAGTCCGGGATTTGACGACCTGGATGGACGCGCTGCTTTGAGGTGAGACGGCGCAGTTGGGCGGTCCTGGCCATACTGTGGATCCAATCAGACGTGAACATACCGGAAGCCGACGCCAACACTAACCCGCCGGGGCGAGTGTTCCTCAGTTGCTTGTCCATGCCTTTCAGCACTTGTCCTGTCAAACCGCTGGCAACCTGCGCTCCGGCCCACTAAGCTTCGCGCGCTCGAATTGGCGAGAGGCTCCGATGTCGCAACCTGTTATCCGCAACACCAAACCTGCGGTCTTCGTCTTCTGTGCGGCGCTTGCCGCACTCGCTGCGCCCGCCGCAGCGCAGCTCTCGACCACACCACAACAAGGCCTGAAAGATCGCACGCCCAGGCATACATTGATCGTTAACGCCCGCGTGGTAACGGCGCCCGGCAGCGTGATCGAAAACGGCAGCATCGAACTGCGTGACGGCGTGATCCGCACGGTACGCGCGGGCCGTATCGACGCGCCCGGCGCGACCGTGGTCGATGCCGCCGGCAAGTCGGTGTTTCCGGCGTTTGTCGATGCACACAGTGATTATGGCATCGACGCGAGCGCGAGCTGTCGCAGTTCAGCGCCCGCCGCACCGCGCGGTCGCGGTCCTCTTGCGGCGATGATGGGCGGCGCCGCGCCGGCGAGCGCGCCGAGCGCCCGGCACTGGAACGACCGGATCTGCGCCGAGCGCGATGTCAGCACGGCGCTGACGCTGGACGCCGATAAAGCCAAGACGTTGCGCCGCATGGGCTTTGGCGCGGTGCTGGCGACCCCGGGCGCTGGCGTCTTGCGCGGACAGAGCGCACTGTTGAGCTTGCGCGACGGCGCTGATCCAAATGCCAGTCTGCTCGCCGCGCGTGTCGCGCAACATGCCTCTTTCGAAGCGGACTTCAGTTTCAGTGGCGCCTATCCAGGGTCGAAGATGGGCGCTATTGCGCTGATCCGCCAGGCCTTGATCGATGCGCGCTGGCAATCCGACCTGGCAACATGGAACGCCAAAGAGAACGGCGAACGCGCCGAGGCCAATGTGGCGCTCGAAGCGCTGTCTGCGGTGATTGCCGGACAGCAACCTCTGGTATTTCGCGGCGACGATGAACTGGACGTCGCACGCGTTGGCGCCATCGCCGCCGAGTTCGATCTGAAACGTGTCGCGGTGCTCGGTGTCGGCACCGAATATCGGGTTCTCGATCAACTGCCGCGTGCGCTGACGCTGATCGCGCCGCTCAACTTCCCGGATGCGCCGAATGCGCGCGATGCCGAAGCGGCGCTTGATGTGAGTCTCGCCGAGCTCGAGCATTGGCACCTGGCGCCGAGCAATGCGGCGCGCCTCGCAAAGGACAATCGGCGCTTCATATTGACCACCGCGGGACTCAAAAAGCCCGAGGACTTTTGGCCGGCGCTGCGCAAAACCATCAAAGCAGGTCTGGACGAAGACGATGCCCTGCGCGCGCTGACGACAGTGCCCGCTGAACTCATCGGGCAATCCCGGCTCGGGGCGATTCGCGCCGGTGCGATCGGCAATCTGTTCATTGCCGATCGCGACATCTTCAGCAACCCAGGCGCGACGGTCTATGAGGTGTTTGTCGACGGTCAACGCGATGTCGCCAAGGCGCTTGACGCGCCGAAAATCGCGGGCCGCTGGCAGCTCACCTGGCTGGGCGCGCCAGGGCCGGCCGAGTTGATCGTCAGCGGTAGCGATGAGGCGCTGGCGCTCAAAGCCGGCGAAGACAGCGGCAAGGGGACATTCAGTAACGACCGCCTGACATTCACGCTGCCCGGAAAGCTGTTTGGCAAGTCCGGTGAAGTCGCCCTGGAAGGCACGCTCTCGGGAACGGTATTGCAGGGCCGATTCATGCAAGACGATGGCCGCGTTCGCGCCTTCAGCGCCGCGCGACTGGGCGATGCGCCGAGTGAGGAGAAGCCGGACGAGAAGAAGGACGAAACCAAAAAGAATGAGGCGCTGGGAGCGCGCAGCATTTCGATTGCGCCGCGGTATCCTGCTGGCGAATTTGGGCGAAGCGCGTTGCCGAATGTCGAGTCCGTGGTGATTCGCGGTGCGACGGTGTGGATGGCCGACGATGTACCCACCAACACCGATGTGGTGTTGAGCGGTGGAAAAATAGTGTCCGTAGCGGCCAATGCCAAAGCGCCAGCGGGCGCGGTCGAGATCGATGGTACTGGCAAACATCTGACGCCGGGATTGATCGATGCGCACTCGCATATCGCCGTCAGCGGTAACGTCAACGAGCCGAGCCACGCGATCACCTCCGAAGTTCGACTGGGGGATGTCATCGACCCGACCGACATCGACATCTACCGCGAACTCGCTGGGGGTACGACCACCAGTCACGTGCTGCATGGTTCGGCCAACCCGATCGGCGGCCAGAGCCAGTTGATCAAACACCGCTGGGGCGCGGGCGCGCAGGGCCTAAAGTTCGAGGGTTGGACGCCGACGATCAAATTTGCGCTTGGCGAGAACGTCAAACAATCCAACTGGGGCGCTGCAGGCGGCACCCGTTACCCGCAAACCCGCATGGGTGTGGAGCAAATCCTGCTCGATGCGTTCGCACAGGCGCGCACCTATGCCAAAGCACAGGAAGTCCGCGGTGCGCCGCAGCGGCGTGATTTGCGGATGGAGGCATTGGCGGAAATTCTTGCCCAGGAGCGTCTGGTGCATATCCACTCGTATCGCCAGGACGAGATCTTGATGTATGCCCGTTTGTCGCAGTCGCTGGGATTACCCGTCGCTGCCTTTCAGCACGTCCTGGAAGGTTACAAGGTGGCTGATGTGCTGGCACAAACCGGCGCCGGTGCCTCGACATTCTCCGACTGGTGGGGCTTTAAAATGGAGGTTGTCGACGGCATTCCATACAACGCCGCCATGATGGTCCGCCAAGGCGTTGTTGTGAGTATCAATTCCGACAGCAACGATCTGGGTCGCCGTCTCAATACCGAAGCGGCGAAAGCGGTGAAGTACGGCAATCTGAGTGAAACTCAGGCCCTGGCGCTGGTGACAACAGGGCCGGCCAAACAGCTGCGCGTCGACGACCGAATCGGTCGCGTGCGTGAAGGCATGCATGCCGATCTCGTGCTGTGGAATGCCCACCCGCTGTCGTCGTACGCCCGCCCTGAACGGGTTTGGATCGATGGCCGTCGCTATTTCGATGTGGACGCCGATCGCGCCGAACAGCTGCGCATCGACACCGCGCGCGCGCAATTGCTGCAACTGGCTTTAGCCGAAGGTGGCGACAAGAGCCCGGGCCCCAAGGGTCCGCCGGGCAAACCCAGACTGCGCCTTGATGTGCGCCAGTTCCAAGTACTGTCGAGCCAGTTGGAAGCGCGTCGTGGCGCTTACCATGATGGCGAAGCGGTGCACTATTGCCAGGGGGCACACTGATGAACGGCTCGACGAGAACGTTGGATATTGCGCAAGCGCCCTGCACGGGGCACGGGGCACAGGGCAGGCCTAAGTGCGAACCTGCTGAGCGCGAACCAGCGGTTTGGTCCAACGGGCGAGGCAACTCTGGTGCCTCGGTCTCCATGTCTCGTGCCCCGCTTTTGGCGATCTGCGTCGTGCTCGCCATTTTTGGCCCCGCCGCCGCCGCCACCACGCTGTTCACCAACGCGCGCATCCATCCGGTCTCCTCGCCAGCCATTGAAAATGGCCAGCTGTTGATCGATGGCGATAAGATCGTAGCCGTTGGTACCGATTTGGCGGCGCAAGCGGGTGATGCGGCGGTGGTGGATTTGCAAGGCCAATGGCTGACGCCAGCGTTTATGACAGCCAACACGGTGATGGGGTTGAGTGAGATTGAGACCGTTCGCGGTTCGGTAGACGTTGCCGAGATCGGTGCGGTCAATCCTAATGCGCGCGCGGAGGTCGCCATCAATGCAGATAGCGAGAATTGGGGAGTCGCGCGTGCGAACGGCGTTTTGTACGCACACGTTGTGCCGCAAGTCGGCCAGGGCGGTGTGATCAGCGGCTCTTCGGCACTCGTGCAGTTGAGCGGCTGGACTTGGGAGCAGATGACGGTGCAGGCGCCGGTCGGAACGCACCTGATGTGGCCGTCGACCCGCTTGCCGCCGTGGCTGCCAGCGCCGATGCGCGACGAAGCACTGAAAGGCTCGGCGGCTGCGCGAGAAGCGATCGACCGCGCATTCGATGACGCCGCCGCCTACGCTGCCGCCAAGAGAGCCGGGACACTAGAGGGTGTCGATGCTCGTTGGGAGGCAATGCTGGCAGTGCTCGATGGCCGGCAACGCCTCTTCGTACACGCCGTCGATTTGAAGCAGATCCGCGAAGCAATCGACTTCGCGGCCGAGCGCAAACTCAAGATCACACTGGTTGGCGCACAAGATGCGTGGCGGTTGCGCGATGAAATCAAGGCGGCTGACATTGGCGTCATCCTGCACGGCCCCTTTGGTTTACCACTGCGTCGGCACGAGGCTTACGACGCGAATTATCGAAACGCTGCGCAGCTGGCGCAGGCTGGTATTCGCTTCGCAATCGCTTCGGACGGCACGACCTTTGCCGCATCATTGGAGCGCAATCTCGCGCACGCTGCCGGACACGCGGTGGGATTCGGATTGACCTTTGAACAGGGATTGGCGGCCATCACTCTGGCGCCGGCGCAACTGCTTGGCGTCGACGATCGCCTGGGCTCTTTGGAGCCTGGAAAGCTCGCCAGCTTCGTCGTCTTCAACGGCGATCCGCTGGAAGTGCGCAGCCAGTTGACGGCCGCATACTTAAACGGTGAGCCAGTGGACCTGTCAAGTCGTCATACGCGACTACGCGATAAATTCCAGCAAAAGTACGAATGAACTCGCGGCCTGAGCCGCGACTCGCCGTCGCGGTTGCCAGGTCTCGCCCGGCTCACATGGCCTTGGCCACAAACTGCGTCAGCTGGGTCTTGCTGATCGCACCAATCTGCGTGCCTTGTACTTGCCCGTTCTTGAACAACATGAACGTTGGTAGTCCGCGAACCTTGAACTGATTGGCGATGTTGGGGTGGTTCTGGACGTTGAGCTTGACGACCCGGAGTTTGCCGGCCATTTCTTCGGCGAGTTGTTCCAGGACGGGCTCCATGCGCTTGCATGGATCGCACCAATCCGCCCAAAAATCCACCAACACGGGGGTTTGCGACTGTAATACGTTGGCATCAAAATCCTGGCTGCTGAGCTGACTAATGGTTTCGCTCACGGTGCTTTCCTCGGCAAAATGGGTGCTTGATGCGATACACTCGCGCCCGCTGGACTCTGTAGAGGGAGTGTGGCAAGGCGTGGCGGCGAAGTTTGGTGGTAGCGCGCGCGCTTTTCAACCGGCGTTGATGGTAGATGACAATACTGATCGTACGCCGAACATCAAACACAAGACCCGAGCGAATCGGGCAGATTTGGATTTAGATGACCGACCGGATACTGACGGACCTCGATTTCGACAGCTTCGCCTTGCACGAAGGCTTAAGCCAGGGCCTGCACCAAGCGGGCTTCACGCGTCTCACCCCGATTCAAGCGCTCACACTCCCGGAAACGCTGGGCGGCAACGATGTTGCCGGTCAGGCACAGACGGGGACCGGCAAGACGGCGGCATTCCTCGTCACGCTCATGCAGCGGCTGTTGACGCGGCAAGCACGCGGCGATCGACGCACGCAAGACCCGCGGGCGGTCATTCTGGCGCCTACCCGGGAGTTGGCGATTCAAATCCACAAGGATGCAGTGCAGTTGGGCCACGCCACCGGCTTGCGTCTGGCGCTGGTCTATGGCGGCGTGGACTACGACAAACAGCGTGCGCAATTTGCCGAAGGCGTGGATGTGCTGATCGGCACACCCGGTCGCTTGATCGATTATTTCAAGCAGCACGTATTCAGCCTGCGCGCCATTGATGTGGTTGTGCTCGATGAGGCCGATCGAATGTTCGATCTGGGTTTTATCAAGGACATCCGTTTTTTGATGCGCAAAATGCCGCCGCCGGCCGAGCGCCAGGGTTTGCTGTTCAGCGCCACGCTCTCGCACCGTGTGCTGGAGCTGGCATACGAGCACATGAACAACCCCAAGACGCTCAAAGTTGAGACTGATTCGGTCACCGGTGCGCGCGTCGCGCAGCGTGTGTATTTCCCGGCCAGTGAAGAGAAACTCCCGCTGCTGATTGGCCTGATGGCGCGCATGGACGCGCAACGCTCGATCGTGTTCGTGAACACCAAGAACGCCGCCGAACAAGTGCACTCACGGCTGGAAAAGCATGGCTTCCCGAGCGCGATTCTGTCGGGCGATGTACCGCAGCAAAAGCGCCAGACGTTGCTGAAGCGTTTCCAGGACGGCGAGCTGTCGATCCTGGTCGCTACCGACGTCGCTGCGCGTGGGCTGCACATCCCCGCCGTCAGCCACGTGTTCAACTTCGATCTGCCACAAGACAGCGAGGACTACGTCCATCGCATCGGCCGCACGGCACGCTTTGGCGCCAGCGGCGACGCCATTAGTTTCGCCTGCGAGCGCTATGCGATCAGTTTGCCCGATATCGAGCAGTTTATCGGCCAGCGTATCCCGGTCGAACCCATCACGTCCGAGCTGCTCGCGGATGTGGCGCCCCTGACTTTCAATCGCCGCCCGCCGTCCTCAAAGAAGGGCCCGCCGCGCGACGGTCAGCGCAAGCCGCGGCAGCGGCGACGCGGACCGAAGCCGGAAGCGGCTGAAGCGGCGGTTGCGCCACAAGTGATCGAGCCGGCTGGTTGAAGATAGTTGACGCGATATCAGCAGCCCTATCAGGCTTTCGCAAAGTGTTTGCGGGTGAACTCAGGCCCACTTGGAACAGCTCACAGCGTCGCGCTGTAGCGCGACCCTCAAAAGCGCCACCCATCGTTCGGTCCGTTTTGTGATCAAACCGCACGACATTCCCAAGTCGATCGAAGCCGACCTGAGCCAGTCGACGTTGCTTCCGCCATTTGCCAACGCGATGCGATACACTTCGAGCTGTCCTCGTGCGGGAGTGCGAGGCATGAACCCCATACAAGACCCGAAGAAATCGGGCAGATTGGATTCGATGACTGACCGTAGTCCGATGGAACGATATCGCCACGCCGTCAGCGTGCGCGATGGCATAAGTTCAGGCCTGCATCTGGCGGGCTATTTGCGTCACGACAAAGAGCGCTACCGATTGGAGTTCTCGCCGTGAGCGCACTGGCGCTCCCAATCCAGGTCAAGCGCGTTTTGCCGACCCTGTTGACGGCTGCAGCGATGCTCTGGATCGTGTTCAGTCTGGCGGGGATCGTCTGGAGCGTACTCACGCCACCGTCGGCTGTGCAGGCGCCAGAGACTGAGCCCGCGCTGGCGCCAGTGGCGCCAGCTGTCTCATTGGCCCAGTACCATTTGTTCGGTAGCGCCGCAACGTCCGCCGCCGGTTCGTATGCGAATGCACCCGATACAGCGCTGCAACTGATCTTGCGCGGCACCAGTTCGCATCACGATCTGCGCCTGGCGCGAGCGGTGATTGCCGAGGCGCAGAAGGAGAGCGTGGTTAAGGTCGACGATGTGCTGTCCGGTGCGCGCATTGTCGCGATTTTCCCCGATCGCGTGGTGCTGGATGCCAGTGGTCGTATCGAGGTACTGCGTTTGAAAGCGCTCGATGGAACACGTGCGGCACAAGATGGCGCGGTGGCTGCTGGCGCACCACCGCCTGGTGGCGTCGCGCTTGGCAGCGACGGACGCGTCGGGCTGGCAGCGCCAGCTCCGCCCGCCGGCGCTTTCGTCAATCCGCTGGTTTCCGCGGCACCGATTGATTGGGAAGCTGTTCGCCAACAGGCGATCGCCGATCCCAGCAGTCTGGCTAAGGCGTTCTCGATCGCCCCGGTGATGATCGACGGCAAACTCGCTGGCGTGCGGTTGAGTTCGAACCAATTCGGCCAGCAACTGGCTGAGGCCGGGCTGCAGGGCGACGATATCGTCACCGCCGTCAATGGTCGCCCGTTGACCAGTATCGAAGCCGGTTATGCGGCGATCGAGTCGTTGAAAACCGCTGGCGCAATCACGCTGACCGTGAAGCGCGGCAATTCCGAAAAAACTCTGCCTGCGATCAGGATGTCGCCATGAAGTTACGAGGAACTGTGGGGCACGAAAAACCAAAGTCGAGGTTTTGGACTCGAAGCCGTGATTTGGAGCCTTCGGTGCAGCCTTCATCATCGCATGGCAATTCGCGAGCAATGGGCTTGGTGCGCGCTCTTCGCTGCTGCGGGTTTGCCGCAGGATTGTCCATCGGGACCGCCGTTCTTGCCCAATCCGATCCTGCTTTCGTCGCAACCGTAGCTCAGCCGACGCCGTTGTATACGGCAGGCGAACCCGCTCCGCCGTTGCCAGGTACGCAGGTGTTGAACCTGAAAGATGCCGAGATCACCAGTTTCATCAGCCTGGTGTCGGAAGCGACCGGCAAGAATTTCGTCGTCGATCCACGCGTGACCGGCAAAGTTACGGTGATTTCGCAGACGCCCATGAATCAGGATCAGCTCTACAACGTGTTCTTGTCGGTACTGCGGGTCAACGGCTTCGCGGCCATATCTGCCGGGAACATTGTCAAAATTGTGCCTGAAGTGGCTGCCAGCACCGATGCCGGTATTGACGCCGGAAACAGCGATGCGCTGGTCACACGGATCATCGAACTTAAGCACATTTCGCCAACCGACATGGCCACAGCGATGCGCCAGCTGATGCCGCAAGGCGCACAGCTGATTCCGCATCAAAGCTCGAATACACTGGTGATCACCGATCGTGCCGGCAATGTGGCGCGTATCGAAAGCATCATCCGTCGCCTTGATCAGCAAAGCGAAAGCGAGATCGAAATAGTACCGTTGACACACGCCAACGCGGCCGAGGTGGTGCGCACGCTGACGATGTTGCAACCTGCGAACGACGCTGCAGGCAACAAGATCGCAGCGGACGAGCGCACCAATTCGGTATTGATCGCTGGCGATCGCGGACGGCGGCTGCGTTACAAGGCGTTGGTGGCCAATCTAGACACGCCCCTCGGCGCAGGCGACTCGACACAGGTGATCTATCTGGCGTACGCCGATGCCGAGGAACTGGTGCCGATTCTGGAGACTTCGCTCAGTAGTTTGCTGGATAAGGAAGTCGCAACGACTGGCAAAGAAGGCGTTGGCACCACAAGCTTCGTTCGCGCCCACAAAGAAACCAACGCGCTCGTGCTGACAGCGCCGCCGGCCGTGATCAAAGAGCTGCGCAACGTTGTCCGGCAGCTCGATATCCGTCGAGCGCAAGTACTGATCGAAGCGATCATCGCCGAAGTCAACGATCAGACGGCGCGCGAACTGGGCATTCAGTGGCAAGCCACGGACGATGAGTTCACCGATCGCGGCTTTCTCGGCGGCACGAATTTCCCAGGCACCAGCGGCACCGGTGGCATTTTCGGTATCGCGCAGAACCCATCATTGCTGGCCGGCTCTGGCGGCCTGAACATCGGCTACATCCTGGGTTCCGCACAACTGCCAGGATCGGACGATCAGTTTGTACGCATCGGCGCGTTGGCCAAAGCACTGACCGGCGACACCGCCACCAATGTGCTGTCGACACCCTCGACGATGACGCTGGATCATCAAGAAGCTGAGTTGAGCGTCGGCCAGGAAGTGCCGTTTCTGACGGGCCAGTACGCCGCGACAGGCGCCAGCAACGTCTCTGGAGGAAACAACGGGCAGGCAGGCGTCGTCAATCCGTTCCAAACCATCGATCGCAAAGAAGTGGGCCTGAAGCTCATTGTGACCCCGCATATCAATCAGGGCGATGCGGTGGTGCTTGATTTGGATCTTGAAGTGTCGAGTTTGGCGCCTTCGAATCAGCAAGGCGCGGTCGATTTGATCACCAACACGCGAAAGCTGAAAACGCGCGTATTGGTGCCTGACCGCGGCATGCTCGTGCTCGGCGGACTGACCAGCGAGGAGTTGCGCGAGTCGATACAGAAAGTACCCGGCCTTGGCGATATCCCGCTGATCGGCAATTTGTTCAAGAGCCGTCAGACCACCAAAGAACGCCGCAATTTGCTGGTGTTTCTCAAGCCGACAATTGCACGCGATGGCATCACCGAGTCGGCCATTTCCAGCGAGAAGTACAACTTCATTCGCTCAGAGCAAATTCGCGCGCGCGAGCAAAGCGACGGGCTTTTGGATCAATCGGCTGCGCCGTTGCTGCCGGAGTACGAGGATTTTCTAAAAAAGGGGGCTGAGGAATGAGCAAAGCGAAGTACGTCAATCCCTATATCGATCGCGGCCGGCGCGCCGAAGCGACGAAGAAAATCACCGTGACCATCCCGGTGCATGTGCTGAAGATTCTGACGGACGAACGCACACGGCGGCAGATCAATAAGCTGCGCCATGGCACCATTTCCGAGCTGCTGACCGAGGCGTTTCTGCATGCTTACACCGGGCAGCCGTTGCCAACCGACGAGGAGCTGGCGAGGCCGGAGTGAGCGCTGCCGATCTCTCGGTCGTGATTCCTGTCGGCCCAGGCGATCGGGCGTGGCCTGGGCTCTTAAACGCACTGGATGCGCTGGCGCCCGATCTGGATGTGCTGCTGGTGTTTGCGCGTGGCGATGTTCAGGCCCGGCCCAAAAGACGGCGCTGGATCGACGGTCGGCCGGGCCGTGCACGGCAGCAGAACCTGGGCGCCCGAGCGACCGCTGGCGCAACACTGTGGTTCCTGCACGCCGATTCGCGGGTCGATTTGTCAGTACTGACGCAGGCACTTGACTTCGCGGCACGGCGGCCAGCCGCCATCGGATACTTCCAGCTTCGCTTCGAGAATGGCCCGATGCTGATGCGCATTAACGAATTCGGCGTACGCCTGCGCTGTCGCTGGTTCGCTTTGCCTTTTGGCGATCAGGGATTGATCATGCCGCGCGCTGTTTTCGATGCGTTAGGCCAATTCGAGGAGCGCCGAAGCTATGGCGAGGACATGGCGCTGGTGCGGCGCGGGCGCCAGCAAGGTCTGGCACTCGAATCGTTACCGGCTACGATCATCACCAGCGCTCGGCGATACGCAAAACACGGCTGGCTCCGGACGACGTGGCAGCATCAACGAATGACCTGGTCAGTGCCTCGCGCCTGAGCTGAGCAGAGGCGCCAGCAATGCGCTGGAATCGCCAACGCCGAAACAACGATCGCCGGCTTGAGGCCGGCGATTGTCGATATCCGCGAATTTTATCAAACGAGCGTCATTTCACTTCGACAAGCTTGATGTCGAAGATGAGCGCCTGATTAGGGCCGATCGGGCGTGGGCCACGTTCGCCATAGGCTTGGTCCGGAGGCAGGAAAATCTGCCAATGATCGCCGACGCGCATCAGCGGCAATACTTCCTGCCAGCCTTTGAGCACCTGGTCGACCTGGAACTTCGCCGGCACACCACGCGCGAAAGAGGAATCGAACTCAAAGCCGCTGGTGAGCGAGCCGCGATAGTGCACCGTCACCTCACTTTTCGCGGTCGGACGTGTGCCGTTGCCCTCTTCGATCACACGGTACTGAATGCCGGAAGGCAGCGCGACGATGCCCTTCTTGGCACGATTCTCAGCCATGAACTTTTCGCTGGCCGCCTTGTTGTCAGCCGACAGCTTCTTGAACTTCGCTTCGGCTTCGGTCCGCAGCTTGTTTTCGAGGATTTCCATCTGTTCGGCCAACTGTTCGCGCGGATAGGCAACCTCTTTTCCAGAGAACCCATCCTGTAGTGCGCGAATGACGCCGTTGATATCGACCTGTACGCCTCGTTCTTTCAAATCAGCGCCAAACTGATAGCCGACGGCGTACGACAGCTTGGTCTTATCGAGAGGCGCGGTGGGCGCGGTGGGCGCAGCCGCAGGCGCGGCAGCCGGCGTTTGCGCAAAGGCCAGCGGAGACAAAACCAGGGCGACCGCGGCCGCCAAGCCGTGCAACTTCATCGAAACCTCCGGGAAGAAAAGAAAACTCGTTGCCGCATTATCAAGCGCGGCGCTAGCGCAACACGAGCGCCGCGGATCATAGGCGAATCGAAATTGATCGGTCACTCACCCGATACCCAGGCGTCTGGCGAGTTCAGCACAAGTTTAGTGCAATTCGCTACCAACGCCTGGGCAGGCGACCACTTTCCGCTGTTATGTGTTTGATTATAGGGTGCTTTATGTAATGGCACGGCAATTGAATGCGGTTCTCGTACCCGATGAGGGTCTTCAGACAGGAGTAACGCAATGGGTGTTTTTTCCCGCTTGTCCGACATCGTCAACGCCAACCTGAACTCGCTTTTGGACAAAGCGGAGGATCCGGAGAAAATTGTGCGGTTGATGATCCAGGAAATGGAAGATACGTTGGTCGAGGTCAGATCGGCCGCCGCCAAGGTCATCGCCGAACGTAAGGACCGCGAACGGCAGTTGGGTCTGCTTGGGCTTGAGCAGCAGGAATGGGAGCAAAAGGCCGAATTGGCGCTGCGCAAGGATCGCGACGATCTGGCTGCCGCAGCGCTGACGCACAAAGCCAATCTCGCCGACCAGCACAAAGCGGTTGCGCGTGATCTGGAGTTGCTCGGCGAAAACCTGGCAAAGCTCAACGACGATATCGCAAAGCTGCAGGCGAAGCTGCAGGACGCAAAGGCGCGTCAGCGGACGATCGTCATGCGCGCTCAGAACGCGCATACGTCGCTCAAAGCGCGCACGCAGATTCACTCGGCGAAAATCGACGACATGTTGAATCGATTCGACTATGCCGAACGGCGCATTGACGCGGTGGAAGCGCAAGCGGAAGCTTTAGACCTGGGTCGGGCCAAGAGTTTGAATCAGGCCTTCGCTGAACTGGAGGCGCAGGATCGGATCAAAGGCGAGTTAGAGGCGCTGAAGGCGCGCGTACAGCAACAACAGAAGGGGTAAGTGGCCATGTGGGCGGTACTGGAAGTTCCGCTGATTCTGTTCCTTGTGGTGGTGATGCCGATCTGGCTGGTGCTGCACTACCGCAGCAAACGCACGCCGGCACCTCCTCCGACGCCGCCTGAGATCGATCAGGGCGATCTGTGGTCGACAGCGCGGCGCATGGAAGAACGGATTCGCACCTTGGAGAGAATTCTCGACGCCGATCATCCGACTTGGCGAGGACGCACATGAACGCATACTCTTATCGCTACGATCACGGAGCCGCAGCAATGAGTGCGATGGACGCACGGTATGAGCCGCGAAAGCTCTACCGCGATGTAGATAACCGCTGGTTGGCTGGCGTGATGGCCGGTCTGTCGGTGCACTTTGGTTGGAACCTGACCGCCTTGCGGCTCGTGGGCATCGCCGCATGCCTGACGCCATTGGTTCCATTGGTGGTATTGGGTTACGTGGTGATGGCGCTGTTCATTCCCGCCCGGTCGATGCGCTGGATGAGCGCCGAGCGTTGGACGGCATCGCCACCGCATGCGCCACCACCGACGCCAATGGCATCACGAGAAGAGTTGGCATTTCGATTGCGCGAAATGGAAGATCGGCTGCGGGCCATGGAGGCCTACATGACCAGCACGCAGTACGAGATTGACCGCGAATTGAAGAAGGGCCGGATGTAGTCTAAGGACTGGGCGCTGGCTGCCGCCAGGCCATAGCACGCCGCAAACAACGGAGCCCGCTTTCGCGGGCTCAGTTGTTTATTGGTGAAACGCGATGCGTTCAGCTCATTCCAGATCCAGCGCACCGCGCGTACGTTCGCGTCGTGCGTCCTCTTTGGCCTCGTATTCGCGCATGCAACGATCCGTTTGCTTCACCATCACGCACTCAAGGTAGTCAGTGATTTCAACCAGTGCGGCGCGGATGGCTTTGCCGGCAGGCGTTTTGTTCTGACTTTCCAGCGTTCCGCCGAAGCCACCACGATACAGGCCGACGCTCATGCCGCCACCTTTGCTGGTGCCCTCAATCGTGCGTGAAAAGTCGACTTCGCCAGTGGTTGCATTGATTACGCGCAGGTCGACCGCCAGATAAGCTTTTTCGCTGCTGCCACCGAGCGAGACGCCGCCAAAGCTAATGCCGCCGCCTGTGCTTGCGGTTTCTTCCTCATAGGCCGTGACAGTGCCGGTGACCAGAAACTGGGCGCCGGTCAGTTGGCCGATTTTGGCGCCCGTACCCGCTGCGACGCGGCCTGATGCTGCCAGGTTCTGCTCATCGAGCACGGCGCGGATCTGTTCGCGCTCCAGCACTTTAAAGGCACCGGTTGCGCTCAGTTCGTTGCTCAACATGCCTGCCAGTTCCCAGCCCACACCGCCGCGCCACCAGCCGGCGCCAGATTGGTTGTCGAATTCGGTCACCGCGACTGTGGGTTTGTCGCCGCGGGCCAGCGCGGCCTGCGGTGCAAAGGCCACGACCGCGAGTACAGAAGCTGCCAGTAGGTTCATCACGCGCATCAGGGATCTCCAAATTGGTTTGGGTGACGGAAAAGTCTAACCGTTGTAAACGTCACGGTACGCAGTTTCGAACGCAAAAGGGCCATTTTTGGTTGCAGAAACGCGAGACGGGGCAGCGGACACGGGAGTTTGCATTCACCAATAGATGCTGTGGCGACGATCACTTTCCGCAGCAACGAGCGCAACTCGAGCCCCGTTTCCGCTCCTGGCAGGCTGTTGAGAAACAGCCGGCGGGCGCGAACCATAGATGGTTCGCACATGGGTCGAGCACTTAAGTGCTTGATCCATGGAGAGCGAGTCCGGACATGTGCCGGACTCGCGACTTGAGAAACGCACAGGAAGTGCGTTTCTCAACAATGTGCTAGCGAGGCTTCGCCTCAGACCGCCGAGCATTGTTGGCTTCGCCAGACACCGTACTTGCCAAAACCCCCATTGAGCGCTGCGCGCTCATTTCCGGCCCGGCGGCACAGCCGCCGGTCGTTCGGCTCGGCACACGCCTCGCGGCGTGTAAGCGCCGATCCTCACCCCCCTTGTACTCAAGGGGGCTTCAACTGCCAAAGCCGCTGCGCAGAAAATTTGACTCAAATGTACAGATCCGGCTCCGTCAAGGACTCTAGTCCCGATCCCCCATTTCGTCGGCGCAATCGCGATCCTGGTCGTGATTGCCAAGTCCCACACTTGGTACCGAAATGAACTCCGGCTGTGGGCCAAGTTTGAGCGCAGTGAGTGCTCCGCCCCACACGCAACCGGTATCAGTGCCGTACACGCCCATGCCTTCGAAGCGCCCGAGCGCCGACCAGTGCCCGGTGACAACGCGAACCTCGCGTGGTTTGTGCCCTGGAACTTCGAACCAAGGGTAATAGCCGGCCGGCTGCGTGCCTGGCGCGCCTTTAGCATCGAAATGCAGCTGGCCCTGGGTGTCGCAAAAACGCATCCGCGTGAACACGTTGATCGTCGCGCGGGTGCGATCCAGGCCCTTCAGGCGACGGCTCCAACCGCGCGGTTTGTCACCATACATGCGCAACAGGATGTTCTTGAAGTCCTTATCGCGCAACTCGCGCTCGACACGGTCTGCCTCGCCCTTGGCGCGTTCCAGCGTCCACTGCGGAGAGAGGCCCGCGTGAACCATCACAAAGCGCAATTGTGGATCATGATGCAACAAGGGACGATGGCGAAGCCAGGCCACCAGTTCCTCGCCATCCGGTGCCTCCAGTACCCGTTTCAAATCGGCATTCTTTTGCCGACGTTCCAGCTGCTTTACGCTCTCCGCCACCAAATGCAAGTCGTGATTGCCCAGTACCGCAACGGCTGCGTCTCCCAGCCCCTTGATATATCGCAACGTCTCCAGCGATTGACCACCACGATTGACCAGATCGCCCGTGAACCACAGGCGATCCCGGGCAGGATCGAACGCCAGCCGTTCGATCAGGCGCTGCAGCGAGTCGTAACAACCCTGCACATCTCCGACAGCGTAAACGTTCAAAAGCGCAGCCCGCGAGTCACAATACTGCGCTTAATAGCGGTCACCGACGCCGATAGCAATGCAGCAATGCCAACGCGTCATTTGACTTATTTATGCTCATAAGTAGCATAATTCTCCACGCACGCAGAAAGCGCGACACTATGGACCGTATCGAAACCCCCGACGACACTGACCTCGCGAGTCATTACGCGCCGCTGTACGAACGCGTACAACACCGTATTTCGCCACTCGACTGGCAACTTTACTTGCCGTCGATTGATGCGATTCGCAGGCTTAAGCGAGAACGCAATGCGATCGTTCTTGCGCACAACTACCAGGCGCCCGAGATCTTCAATACGGTTGCCGACATTACGGGCGACTCGTTGGCACTGGCGCGACTGGCCATGAATGTGGATGCCGACGTGATCGTCATGTGCGGCGTACATTTCATGGCCGAGACGGCGAAAATCTTGAATCCGACCAAGACCGTGCTGATTCCCGATCTGGCGGCCGGCTGCTCGTTGTCCGAATCGATCTCGCCGCGCGATATAAAACTTCTACGCGAGCGTTACCCAGGCGCGCCCGTGGTGACCTACGTCAATACGTCCGCTGCGGTCAAAGCCGCGTCGGACGTGTGCTGCACGTCGGCCAATGCGGTCGAGATCGTCAACGCGCAAAACAGCGACACCGTCATTTTTTTGCCTGATCGATATCTGGGCGCGCATGTGGCCGGAAAGACCGACAAGAAGCTCGTGCTCTGGCACGGCGCCTGCGAAGTTCACGAGCGTTTCACCGGCGCGCAAATCCGAAGCTATCGCGCGCCAGGTATTCGCGTGCTGGCACATCCCGAGTGCCCGCCCGATGTGCTCGCGCAAGCAGATTTTGTCGGATCGACCGCTGCGATGTCCGGCGATATTCGCAGTAGCGGCGCAACGCGCGTGTTGCTGATTACCGAGTGTTCGATGGCCGACAACCTGGCGGTGGAACTGCCGAACGTCGAGTTCACGCGGCCCTGCAATCTATGCCCACATATGCGTCGCATTACGCTGCCCAAGATCGAACAATGTCTACGCTCGCTGACCCCAGTCGTTGAAATCGATCCAACGGTGATGGACGGCGCACGGCGCGCGTTGTTGCGTATGCTTGCTTGAGCATCGGCCGTCGCTACGTACGGCAGCCACGTTGCCGTGCGCGCTGATCAAATCACATCCCATGGATACACGCCCTGTTCCAGTACGAAGGCCGCAAGGGCATCGCGCTCTTTGTCTTCGTTTTTGAGAAGTCCGCGAATATTGCCGGCCATGCGGCGTTTCGCCTGCTGCGTGAACGCATCGCAAATGCTCACGGCCTGCGCGCCATTTTTGCTGTCGGTCCGATGCAGGTGATCTGCGCGCGACAACGTGCATAGGCCAATGAACAAATCGATGGTGATGTCGCCGATGCGTTTGAGCTGATATTGCTCATCGGCAATTCCCTTGCCGTGCATTCGCAGCAGACCGTCTGCGGCTTTGCTCAATTCCACGGCATACTTTTCGTAGACTTCAGCGCACTGCTTGAGCTTGGGGTGCAGTTCGCTGATGATTTTGTCTGTGCCAAATCCTGTGGTCTCGCGAATGCGGCGACTGGCGTAGCTGGACAACACGCCAAAGCCCTTGATCGGATTGTTGAAGATATCGCCCACGGCATTCTTCAACTCGCTGAGACTCGATCCGACGTCCTTCATTCCAGACAGTGCAATGTACAGACGCAGGATCTCGTTGGTACCTTCAAAAATGCTCAGGATACGGCTATCGCGAGTGACCTGCTCGTATGGAAATTCACGCATGAAACCGTTGCCGGCTGCGATTTGCAGCGCTTCATGCGCAGTTCGCTGGATCGCTTCGGAGGCGAATACTTTGCTGATTGCCGCCTCCACCGAATAGTCGTCGACGCCAGAATCGATGTAGTGGGCGACCATCCAGACAGCGCTTTCGGCGGCGAAACAGTCGATCATCATCTGCGAGAGTTTCTCGCGTATCAAACCAAACTCGGCGATCGATCGCCCGAACTGCTTACGATCCTTGGCCTGCGCGGTTGCCAATTGAATCAGCGTTTTCATGCCACCGACCGCGCCGCCGCCCAATCCGGTGCGGCCATTGTTCAAAATGCCCATCGCCACCTTGAACCCTTTACCTTCATCGCCAAGCACGTTTTCCGGTGGCACGCGCACGTCTTCAAACACGACGGTCGTTGTGGACGATGCGCGGATGCCCATCTTGTCTTCGTGCGGACCATGACTGACCCCTGGCCAACCGGCCTCGACGATAAACGCCGTCATTTTTCCGTCAGGGGAGTCGGTGCGTGCGAACACCGTGTACAAGCCGGCAATGCCACCATTGGTGATCCAGATCTTTTCGCCATTGAGCGTAAAGCTGCCGTCGGCATTCTTTTTGGCCGTGGTGCGGATCGATGCAGCATCCGAGCCGGCGCCAGATTCCGTCAGGCAAAACGCGGCGATCAATTCGCCGCTGGCCAGACGCGGCAGATAGCGCGCCTTCTGCTCATCGTTTCCGGATAACAAGATACCCTTCATGCCGATGGAACTGTGCGCGCCAATCGTCAAGGAGACAGACGAGTCGTGGCGCGACGACTGGCTCAGAACGCGGGCGTATCCAGCATTCGACAATCCGAGCCCACCGTGCTCTTCCGGAATGATCAGCCCGAACAATCCCATGTCGCGCAGCGACTGGATGAAATCCGCGGGCTGGTGGGCCTCTTTATCCCATGTCTTGAGATCGTGCTTGAGCGGACTGAGAAAGTCGTCGATGGCCTCGGTCATCATGCCGAGTACTTCGCGGTCTTTGTCGCGTAGCGGCGGATACGGGAACAGGTTTTCCTCGACGATTTCGCCGAAAAACAAGTTCTTGGCCACGCTCTGGTCCTTGCGCATCGCCTGGTTCAAAGTGACAGACACTGTTTCGCTTGTCGCGCTCATCCGTTTTCTCCAGGCGTGGCCGTTTCGATTGACCGGAAGTGTCCGCGTTCTCTTTCATGCTCGCAAGTGGGTTCCGGCGATGTCATGAGTCACCGTTCCCCGCGCACAGCATTTTGGTTTAACGTATGGCAGAAGCAACCCAGAGATCCGTCGGAAATCGACGACTTTCCTAACGATGCAATTCGCACAGGAACCCGAGCATGCAATCCAAAGCAAGCACAGTCGTCGAGTATCTTGCGCAGCAGGCGCCCGATCGCGCCGCAAGCCTGCAAGCCCTGCGTGAGGTGATCCTGGCCAACATCGACGCTGGCATCGAAGAGGGCATGCAGTACGGGATGATCGGATACTTCGTGCCGCATCGAGTATTCGCAGCGGGTTATCACTGCGATCCAAAACAGCCGTTACCGTATGCGGCGCTCGCTGCGCAAAAGAGTCATCTTTCGCTGTATTTGTGCGGCGCCGGCTGCGCAACGCCCGCGTGGACCGATTGGTTCGAATCCGCATGGAAGGCAGCGGGTTTCAAACTCGACATGGGCAAGAGCTGTGTTCGCTTTAAGAGCGCCGAACAGGTGCCGCTGCACGTGGTTGGCGAAGCCATCCGGCGCCTGCCGAGCGCGCTCTATGTGCAGAACTACCTGGCGACACGTACGTAGTGCAAGTGCGATGTCACAAATCTCCTGGCGAGGCTTCGCCTCAGACCGCCGAGCATTGTTGGCTTCGTTCGCCAGCGTACTCGCCACAACCCCGCGCTTCGCATTTCCGGCCCGGCGGCACAGCCGCCGGTCGTTCGGCTCGGCACACGCCTTGCGGCGTGTAAGCGCCGATCCTCACCCCTCTTGACTCAAGGGGGCTTCAACAGCCAATGCCGCTTCGTAGAAAATTTGACTCATTTGTCAAGATCAGACTCCGTCAAGGTCTCTACGGAGGATGACCACGCCTTGCGCACTGTTGGTTGGGTTGTTCGTCGTCGCTTGGCGCAGTTCGGCGGTCTGAGGTGAGGCTTCGCCAGCAGTTGCTACGAAACATCGCCTTTTCGGGGTTCGGTACTTCGTAAACGCCCGATCGTGATTCGCCACGCGCCGTGCAGCAGACGCCACAACTTCGGCGCCAGCCAGATCACAAGTGCCATGAACAGCGCCAGTAGCGCGAGGAAAAGCAGCGGATGCTCGTAGAGCAACCAGAGCCCTCCGAGCACCGCAACATCCTCGCCCAGGCTCGCGCCGATATTGGAAAAGGGCTCGGGTGAGTGATTGATCGCAATACGGCTGCCGGCTTTCAGCAAATGTGTGCCCGAGACGATTGTGCCGCCGATCAAAGCGGCCGCCAGCTGTGCGCCGGGGCCTTGATCGCCCAGCGCCCAAGCTGCCAGCAACACGCCGCCCGGCAATCGAATGAACGTGTGTGCAGCGTCCCACAGTGAGTCGAACCATGCGACTTTGTCTGCGACAAACTCGCCAACGAGCATCACACCCGAGGCCCACAGTACCAGATCATGGCTCAAAAGGGACAGGTCACCAGGCAGTGCGATCAGACCCTGTTTTTGTGCCATGCCCAGCGCAAATGCGACCAGGTACACACGAATACCGCTGGCCCAGGCAAGTCCTGCGGCCAACGCGAACTGGGTGAGTGGTTCCATTGCAAGTCAGTCGGGTGGACGGGCAAATTTCAGGCAAAGAAAAAGGCGGAGAGCATCCGCCTTAGAATCAACGGCCTCTCGAAGGGGCCTTATTTTTATGCGCTTCCTGCGCTGGCTGTAATCGTCACAACAACTTGTGTAGAGATAATAGGTTAGCGCACATTCTTAAGTCAAGCGTTTAAGTTTGCGATGCGTGTTTGTATGGCCTCGGCAGCGGCTCTAGGGTCGTTCGCATGGCGGATTGGGCGGCCAACCACAATGTGGCTGGCCCCCAGCTCGAAGGCTTGTTCCACGGTTACTGTCCGTTGCTGGTCGTCGCCACCCGGTTCGCTGCGAATGCCGGGACAAACGATCAGGGCGTCATGGCCTAAGACGTCGCGCAGACGCCCAGCCTCCAGACCGGAACAGACAACGCCACTGGCACCCGCGTTGAATGCACCCACCGCACGGCGCTCGACGGTCTCGGCCATTCCCAGGGTAACGCCACTGGCGGCGAGCGCCGCATCGCTCATGCTGGTCAGCACCGTCACAGCCAGGAGCTTTGTGGCGCCAGCGTGCGGAGCCGCCGCCGCAATGGCATCGGCGTAGGCGTGCACCGTCAGCAAATCCGCGCCATGCTGCGCAAGCGATGACACTGCGCCCGCCACGGTGGCCGGAATATCGTGCAGCTTGAGATCGGCGAAAACACGCTTGTCGCGTGACTTGAGCTCTGCGAGCACCGTGAAGTACTCGCCAGATCCCAGGAGTTCTAACCCAATCTTATAGTGCGTGACGGCGTCGCCCAGTCGATCAATCCACAGGCGAGCTTCGGCAAGCGAAGCGACATCTAACGCGAAGATCAAGCGGTCCGTGCTGGCGATAGACATGCCGGGCAACTCCTGTTCATTGCGATGGCGCAATTGCTCCCGCACCTTGTTGAGGAACATACGCCCTGCAGTGCGTTTCTCAAGTACTCGCCGGCACTGCTGGCATCGGCGTCAATGCATGGTCGCTTGCAGCAGCGACTGCAACTTGGCCTGATACAGGCGTTTGTCGCGATTCTGGCCGGCTGCGCTTCCCGCAGCCGCCAGTAGTTTTTTGGCTTTTTCAGGCTCATCCATCGCGGTATACACCACTGCCTGTCGCCAGTAAGCTTCATGTAGATAGGGTGCCTCGGCGAGCGCCTCGCGGTAGTGTTCCAGGGCTTGTAAATGGCGGCCCTGGCGATATGCATCATTGCCCAGCGCGATATGGTCATAAGGGTTGCGGATGGGAATTGCGGCCAGCCGCCGATCGATTGCTTCCATCTCCGGTTTGCGCCCTTGCATCGACAGCAGAGCGCGATAATTGCTGAGCAAGACAAGGCGATCACCATTGCGCTGCAACGCGTGCAGATACAGTTTCTCTGCAACGGCCAAATTTCCGGCTCGGCGATGCAGTACCGCCAGCGAATTGAGCGCGCCCAGATTGACTTTGTCGTGATCGAGCGCGGCTCTGAGCAACCAAAATGCCTTGCGGTCTTCGTTAAGCGCCATGGCTTCGCCAGCGAGGTTAACGTAAAACATCGACTGCAGCGTCGCTTCGCTGACTTTACCGTCTGGCCTGCTTCGTCGATCTGGAAAGTAGTCGATGGCGATGTGCGGACGCTGCAATACCAACGCGCCGGGAGTCGGTTGATAACCAGGATCGAACAGCAGGCTACGCACGTGATCGGCGACCAACACGACGTTGTTATGCCGCTGGAAAATCGGCTCGTCGCTGAGGCGCTGGTAGGCAACCTCGATATTCGCGAGACGCGCAAGCGAAGTGGTCACCAGGGCCAGGCTGAGGCAATTGCCGTCGTTTGCAGCGAGCGCTTCGGTGGCAGAGCGCGTGGCCCCGTCGTAACGGAAGTTCCTCAAACGCCGCGCCAAGTAGGTAAATATCCGCCGATGCGGTGCAATCTTGGCTTGGCGTGTGTCATGAAAGTAACGGAGAAAATCGGCTGCTTGCTCGTCGCTGAGCGTGAACAGAGACGCCACCGGCGGAACCGGCACAGGTTCGCCAAAGGCTGGCTCGTCAAACTCAGGCAGCGGCGGCTCGAGAACGACGGTGGGAGTCGATACCTGCACCGGCGCGCTCGCACAGGCGCTGAGCCACAGCGCCAGCAGGATGGTCATCCAAGACCAGCATCGCACCATTTTGCCCCCTCATTCGCCGCGCCGGACATGCGGCCGAGGTATGGTACCGACCGGACATCGAAAACTGCCCGGTTGCTGGATTAAGATGTGTTAGGGCGCAGCGCATTGCTCTGGTGTCACGCGGGCGAGCGGGTCCGTCCGCGGCGGAGGTGGCCGGCGCCAGCTCCAATGCAGCGCTAATTCAAAGAAGCGCACCGCAGCACGTGAAGCCGCTGCGAGTGACCGCCTTAAATCGGCCATCGGCCCACAAACCCACATTTGTGCTAACTTGGGTCGCAACTTTCTGGAGCACAGTTCGCGCCAGTCGTTCACTTCCTCCTCCCAGAAGCGTGCGCCTGCGGCGTACGGAAAGGCTCGGGGAAAAGCCGGATCGGCGTATCGCTGCGACAGCCAACCGGCGAAATGCAGGCGACGGATCGCGCGCAGCGCCGGGATGAGCGCCAACTCGCTGCGGTCGAAGGGTCGGAACGTCTCGTAGCCTTCGAGCAGTGCCTCAAGGGCGCTTTCATCGTCGACGGGAAGCAGCATCCACAGGTCTTGCACCGCAGGTCCGTTTACTGCGTCGTCGAAGTCGACGAGCAACGGACCCTCGTTCCACAACAAGTTGCCGCGATGTAAATCGCCGTGCAACCGCAGCCTGGCGCAGGAACCAGCATCGGCCCAGAGTTTTTCGATGCGCGACGTGAGCTGCGAACCGTACTCGCGAGCGCGTGAGCCCAAATGCTCCGGCAACAGTAAGCCGCCGATCACCGCATCGAGCGCCGTGCGAGCGAGCGCAGGTGTCAACGTCGCCCGATGCTCAAAGCGCGATCGAGCGCCGACGATGTGCATACGCGCGATCAAGCGACCGAGCCAGGCCAGATTGTCCGCCGATTCCAGGTCGGCGCTGCGACCTGGCAGGCATGGGAACAGCGCAGCCATGAAAGCGCGTATGAGCCGCCTGACCATCGATATTGACGATCAACAACACAAAATTTGAAAGCGATGGCTACGCTGCAAGGCAAGACCATCAAGCGCTTGAGCGACTGTCTCCCGCTGCCACCGTCGAGGACGAGGCCTGGCGGGTGACAACGCGGGATTGAACAACTCGCGGCCAGCAGCGCCGTTGGCAAAGACCAGTCCGACATCTTTCCTGGCCTGCGTGTGCTGCATTGCGAACATCACTACATCTTCTGCTTGCCACGCAACAACGCGCCCGCGTTGGTCGTAGCGATCCTGCATGAGCGCATGGATTTAATCGCTCGCGTTGCCGATCGCCTGCTATGACGAGAATGTTGCGATGAAACTCCTCGCCGAGCTTGGACGCCGCAACGTCATCCGCATGGCCGGGTTGTATCTGGTCGGCGCGTGGTTGGTGGTGCAGGTGGCCGGCACGATCCTGCCAATGTTCGGCGCGCCCGAGTGGGTTGCGCGCACAGTTGTCATTCTGCTTGCCATTGGCTTTGTTCCGGCGTTGGTTGTGTCGTGGGTGTTCGAGCTGACGCCAGAGGGTTTGAAGCGCGACAGTGAAGTGGCGAATGCCGAGTCCATCGCCCCGCAAACCGCTCGGCGGATGGATCGCATGATCATCGGGGTGCTGGCGCTGGCACTCACTTACTTTGCCGTCGACAAGTTCGTGCTGTCACCGCCACACGTGTCCACGCCTGCGCTTTCGGAGACTCGCAACGAAGCTACCGCCGATCCGGCGACAGCGGCCGAACCCGCCCGGCCGTCCATCGCCGTGCTGCCTTTCGCCGATTCAGGATCCAATGCCGGCCGCGACCAATACCCTGAGTTCGCAAGCGAACTACTCGAAGCCACTGGAGAAAACCGAATCGACCAGCCGCGCTACCAACCAATCGCGTGCGGCCTGATCGGTTCCTGCATCGAGAGCGCTGTGGCCGAATCCCTGCACTTCGCGAATAGTGGGCGACAAACCCGCAAGAACAAGCGCATCGCGCATGCGGCGCACTTGATGGAGCGGCACCACGGTATCGGCTGTACCGTGCGCCAGGAACACCGCCGGATCGTTGGCGCTCGCATGGTTGACCGGACCTGCCGAGAGCGCCAGCGCTACCCGGGCGGGCCAGGGGTCGACCGGGTTGCTGCGATTTGCTCGCAACACGCCAAAGCCCTCGCTGCTTGCGCCGAAGCCAACCAGGATTGCGTGCGGTTGGCCACTACCGTCGACGACCGATACCGCCTGCGGCAGGTTCGGCGGCGTGAGCGCAAAATCCTGGCCCAGTTCGAATAAGTCGGTTGGCGCGTAGTAACTCACGACCGCCATCACCGCGCTGGATTGCTCACTGTTGCCACCCACCACGCCCTCGAGCGCTGCGCTGTCGCTGGTAAGCGCCAAGGTCAGTGCCAAATGCGCCCCAGCCGATTGGCCCCACACCGCAAAGCGCGCAGGATCGATTCCGTACTGCGCTGAGCGTGAGCGCAAGAAGCGGACGGCACCTTTGATGTCGTGAATCTGCGCAGGCCAGGTGACGTTCCCCGCGCCGAACGTTGCGCTTTGCCCGGTGAGTCGATATTGAACTGCGGCGACCGCGATGCCGCGGTTCACCAGCGGCGCCGCGTAGCCGGCCAACGGCGAGTAAGATCCCGTTTGCCAACCGCCGCCATGGATCCAAATCACTAAAGGGCGCTGGTTTTGTGGTGATGCCGGCAGGTATAGATTGAGGCGCAGCGGTTGCCCGTTGATCGTTCCGTACGAGACGCCGCTCACCGTTGGCATTTGCGCGTGTGCCGTCGCACAAAGCAGTCCGCAAAGCGTCGCGAAGATTCGCCACAGCATCCAGTTCGTTCCTACGCCAGAGTTTTGCCTTAAGACGTACGCACAACCAGGATTTTCTCACCCCGATCCGCACACCGCGGCAGCGCCCTACGCCCGCCACGGCTCTGGCGCAACGCTAACATCGGCCTTAATCCGTCGGTTTTGCGTTTAAGTAAGCAAGTTGCTGATTGCGCTGCATTCCGCGCAGCTCAGCGCCGCATTTCCGGCCCAGCGGCGCAGCCGCCGGGCGTTCGACTCGGCACACGCCTGCGGCCTGTCAGCGCCGAGTCTCACCCCCATGACTCAGGGGGGCGACCAAAGCCAAAGCCGCTTTGGTCGAAAATTTGACTCAACTGTACAGATCCTGCTTCGTCAAGGACTCTAGCCCGCCGGGGGAATGATGCGGCGGCGGGAGATGGCAGTTGTGGTGCTGGCGGTGTTGTTGCCGGCGTTGCCATCGTTGCTGGCGCCCGCGGTGACGGTTGTGCTGAGCGTGCCGCTGGCGGTGGCAGGAACTCTGACGACGATGGTTGCGACGCGCGTGGTGCTGGCAGCGGTGGTGCCGGGCCAGGAGCAAACCACAACGGATCCGGCACTGCAGCTTCCGCCACTGCCGGCATTGGCCGACACCAGAACGGTGGGGGATGGCAACGGCAGCGAGATGCTCGCATCCGTCGCGTTTGTTGGTCCGTTGCTGAGGAGCGTGGCTACATAGGTCAACAGCGCGCCGGGGGCAACCGGATCGGGCGTATCGGTGAGCGTCACGCTGACATCGGCGCTGCTGAAGTTCAGCGGCGATAGATAAACCACCAACGGATCATGATCCGACAAGCGCGCGCCACTGTTGGTGTCGTTGCGCGAAATCTCCGGGAAATCGGCGTTCAGGCGCGCATGTTCGATGCGTTGGCTCGATGTCGACACCAGGATCGCGGAGTTGACGAGCGCGTGATCGAGCGATTGCGCGCTGCCGGAGAACACGAACGAATAACGATCGTTCAACGGACGCGAATCGAACAAATTATCCAGATCTGGATTGACCACGTCAGTACCGCTCAGCACGCTCTGTCCGGCCGGTGCCGGTGTCCCGGCAATCACGCCCATCGAGTCGACAAAGCCGTCGTTGAACTCGAAGGCGTTGAAGTCGCCGATCAACACGATGTTCTCGTTGATGTTGGCTTGCTGCCGGCTCTGCACGAGGTTCGCCAGGTCGGTGGCCTGCGCCAGCCGTTTGGCGCGAACTCGCGCGCCAGCGCTGGGCCAGCCATTGCTGCCGGGACCGGTATCGCTGACGCCGATCAGCGAGCGCAGATGATTGACGATCACGGTCACCGGATAACTCTGGCCAGCGGGATTATTGACCACGGCGTTGAGCCTCAGGGGCGGGCGGTCGTTCAAGAGTTCGCTGCTGGTGTCGGGATTCACGAATAAGGTTCCGTCGAGCTCTTGCGTGACCGAGGTTACTGTGACGCGCGGCGTAACGCCAACGATGGGCGCGTTCTTCACCAGGAAGCCAACGTCGATGCCGCCGACGTCGTTGCCCTCAACCAGGAAGGCCGTGTAGTCCGGACTCGGCTGCAGCGCTGCCACTGCATCGCTGTTGATGCGCGTCGCCAAGGCCTGCAAGGTGTTCAGATTCTCGACTTCAATCACGCCGACGATATCGGGCGTGCGCAAATGATTGCGGATTGCGAGCGAGGCCTTGTTGAGGCGGGTGTTGAAGGCGGTGGCGGTCAATACCGGCTCGCCGATGGCCGGGTCGTTCACGTTGTCGAAGAAGCGCTCCAGATTGAACGACGCGATGGTGACTTCCCCTGCGGTAGGCGCGCTCACCGTACCGACAGAGAACGATCCCGAAACCGACATCGGGCTGGTCGGCAGCACGGTGTAAGCCCGCGAGCCGTAATCGAGCGGCCCGACCACACCGGTGACCACCTGACCGACGCCGACATTGAGCGCTGGCTGGCCGGCCGCATCGCTGTCGACGCGGATCAGCTCTGGATTGGCATCGAAGCGCGGAATCGGCGGAATGCTACCGCTCGGCGCCGGGTCGGGCGCTTGAATGCCGGGCTCGCGGAATGGGCGTGCGTTGCCGGTGACCACCCCATAGAACACGCCGTTGCTGGTCGCGGTGGCATTCGATTCGTTGACGAAACCGGAGGTAGGTGCGACGACGGTCATCGATGCCACCGAAACACGCATACCTTCAAGGCGTTCCAGTTGATCGAAAGCGCCGCTGGGGCTGGGGAAGCTGGTTGTCAGCGGCACCGCCGCCGGCAAGGGATTGCCTGACGAAATCAACAGCGTTGTTGGCCCAGTGAGCTCCGTCAATGGCGGCTGCAGCGGATCGGTGCTGGGCACAAACTCGACGACGGTGCCAGTGACTTGCACCAGATTGCCGACCGCAGCCGCCGGCGGCGGTGCGCTCGATGTGAACACAAACAGACCTTGCGAGGTTTGCGGATCGAGATCAACATCGCTATCGGGTGTTTGGATGAAATACCCGTTGCTGCGAAGCCCGGTGACAATGCCTCGGGTGAAGACGCTGGCGCCAACGATCGGCGACGATGCGCCAGGTCCCTGGATATCGTGAATCGGCGTCAGCGAGACATCGTCGTTATTGATCGTCCCAATGCCTTGGCCGTCGCCAACCGTCGCTCCCGTGACATTGGTGATGTTGACGAAGAACGTCTCGTTCGGCTCGGTCGTCGTGTCGCCGTTCACGGTGACATTGAAGGTGAAGGTTGAACTGCCGGCCGCGATCGTCTGCCCGGTGAGAGAGTTCGCAACATAGTCGTTATCGGCGACGGTGGCGGTGTTATCCGCGGTCGCGATATCGAAGCTCACGCCGCCCGCGCCCGCAGCCGCCGACA
This sequence comes from Lysobacterales bacterium, assembly GCA_022844165.1. Classification (GTDB taxonomy): domain Bacteria; phylum Pseudomonadota; class Gammaproteobacteria; order Xanthomonadales; family SZUA-5; genus JALHMH01. The sequence continues at coordinate 4,845 of JALHMH010000016.1, read as the reverse complement.
GCGATACGGTGAACTGAGCGGTCGTCGTGCCAACGTCGCCTTCGGTGACGGCCACGTCGTTGATCGTCAGATTGGGCGTGACCACGCCGCCGGAGTTGGGCGTGATGGACAGATCGTCGATCGACAAGCCGTGGTCGGCACCGCTGTGATCGGGATCGGACCAGCGCAGCATGACTTCGGTGCCGTTCGGGATGGACAGCCCGGTAATCGTCGTGCTGATGGCCACCCGGTTCGCGGCGGCATTGCCATCAAGCGCGCCAGCCGAGCCGCCGGTGATCGGGCTGGTGAAGTTGAGGGCCGGAACAGAAACGCCTGCCGTTTGAAATTCGATCAACGTACCCGCTACGGTGGGACTGCCCACGAGGTACGAGAACGAGACCGCCTGGGCCGCGGCAGCACTGTTGCGCCACTGCTCGCCTACGTAAGAGACCTGGAGATCGGTGATGGTGACGCCGGTGTTGTTCTGCAGCCGGATGCCCCAGAACAGGTTCCCCACCAAGGCATTGCCCGATCCCAGTGAGCCCAGTGCGCGATCGGGTGTGCTGCCGTAGCTGTAAAGGTTGCCGCCATTGCTGCCCCCGTTATTGGCGACGATGGCAACGCCAGTGCCGGTTCTCGCGTGGAACCAGCCCGGGAGGGTGGAATTGTTCGTCCAAGTCGCCGTGCCAGTATCGATCAGCGAATTGAAGTTCTCGGTGTGCGCAACGCCCGGCGTTGTCAGCGAGACTTGCGCCGAAGCGCCGCATGCCAAACTGGAGAGCACGCAGAAAACAACAGCGCGTTGCCAGACTGCAAAAGAAGTGGGTTGTCGCACGAGGAATTCTCCAATTCGGCAGTCCAGGCGCACCTGGATTGATGCGGCGCTGCAGATGGCGTGGCTGGTTGAACGATGGGCGCGCGAATAGACAACAAAGCCCGATCGCGCGTTTATATCTTACATTCTGCCCACGCAATGTTGCAGGCGCGAAACAGCGAGGAAAATGATGGATGGCGCGATTCATCGCGCCCCTACAGGACTCGGCGAACGTAGGGGCGACATTCCTGGCGCCCGCACTATTGATCGTCGACTAGCCCGCATATTTCATAAGGTCGCGAGCAAATGGCCTGATTTCGTTGTAACGGCGCGGAAATCTTCGAATTGGTTGGAATGACAGAGTGTCCACTGCCATTTCCTCGCTAACGCGGCCCTCGCTCGTTCTTTGCGCCGGACTCTTCGTTGCTCGTCGTCGCAATGGAACAACCATTCCTTCTTCTCGCGCCTCGATTCCGGCGCAAAGGTCCGGCCTGGCGGCGCAGCCGCCAGTCGTTCGAGAGGGCGCATCGCATGCGATGCAAGCTTGCCCTCTCTCAGTCCGGTGCGGCGGCATAGCCGCCGCCCGTTCGAGCGGGCGCGCCGCATGCGGCGCAAGCTTGCCCTCCTCACCCTTCGCGATCTTCCGCGTTCCCTCATGAAATATGCGGGCTAGCACTTCCGAAAAAGTAGCTATCATTGGTAATCACCCTTCCTTTCGGAGGTTCACATGGACACCGCACGCCTTTTTCAGTCGGGCCGAAGTCAGGCTGTTCGCTTGCCAAAAGAGTACCGGTTTACCGGCACCGAGGTCGTTGTGATGCACTTCGGCAACGGCGTGCTCTTGCTACCGATGAATGACCCCTGGCAAACGCTTGAAGCGGGGCTGGCCGCCTTTGAGCCGGGCTTTGTCCTGGCGCGGGAGCAGCCTGACGATCAGATCCGTGCCGAGATCAGCACTTGATCCTGCTCGACACCAATATCTGCATCCACATCATCAATGCCAAACCCCCTGCAGTGCTGGCACGGTTTTCAGCGTACCGCTTGGGTGACATTGGCCTGAGCAGCGTCGTGGCCGCAGAACTGGCATTTGGCGTAGCCAAGAGTGGCTCGGCGCGCAACCGGCAGGCGCTGGAAATGTTTCTGGCCCCGCTGACCTTGTTGCCTTTTGACGCCCCTGCCGTGTGGGCGTATGGCGATTTGCGCGCCGACCTGGAGCGCCGAGGCACGCCGATTGGCTCGCTGGACACCATGATTGCCGCACACGCACTGAGCCAGCAGGCGATGCTGGTCACCAACAACACCCGCGAGTTCGCCAAGGTGCCGGGCTTACAGCTCGATAACTGGGTCACTACCCCTTGAGCAATATGCCCGCTTTTATCGAAACGCAATACCCCATCGCCCGTCTGTCCGCCGAGGCATACAAAGAGCGCAAGGCAGGTGCAAGCCAGACGCTGACCGGGCTGGGCAAGTGGTGGGGGCGCAAGCCGCTGATTCTGGTGCAAGCGGCCATCCATGGCATGCTCATGCCGGCCTCGATCGGGTTGCGCTGCGCGCCGCCGATATTCGGCCGTTCCGATCAAGACCGAATCGCAGCAGGTCATCCAATTGCTGCACCGTGCTCGCCAGCAGAGGCAAAAGATGCGCACCGCGCAAATCAATCTGGCACGCGCGGCAGCCGCCCCATGGCAAAACCAAACACTGCGCCGATCGGATCGCTTAGGAACTCAAGCTCGCGGCCGTCGCTGTACGCCGAAGCCAATCGCCTTCGACGCCAATCTCCGGCGTCGTGCGACCGCATGGATAAGGCCAAGGCCGTCACCGCCAGCACGCAAAAACTGGCGCGATTGGTCTACACCACGATCACCAGAGGCGAGCAATGCGTCGATCAAGGCCAGGCCTACGTCGAACAACAGCACGAGATCGCGCCATGCGCAACCTCATGCATCGCGCCCAGCAACCGGGAGAAAAATCTGCTAGCTGGCAGGTGTCTCTTGAAAGGTTAAATCGACAGCAAATCGAGCGACTCGACAATGGCTTGCCGAGCACTTTCGAAGTAAGCGCCGAAGGTTCTGTAGCGCCGGTTGTGCCAGGAGCCGTGCTCCCAGATCTCGTACTCGCCATCATCGAAGCGTACCTCTCGAACGAGGAGGATCCATCCGAACTCCTTCGACGCAACGTGTGACTCTGGGACTGCGCCATTGAGCGCAACGGCAGACCGCGCGTACTCGGCGCGAATCTCGTCGTTTGTGCCGGGGTCATCGTAGCTGAAATACTCAGAGTCGGACGGGCTATCGACCTCTTCAAAATACCATTCAAGTAGCTCAGCCCCGAGGGGATCAGCCTCGGGGTATGACCTCAGCTCCTGCAAAGGCTGGAACAGGCAGTAGGCCGGAAGTGTTAGCCCGTTGGAGGTAAGAAAGAACTCGCGATGGGGCCGAGCTAGCGACAGCCCAAGTCTCCGCTCGGCTTCTCCAAGTTCGTCAGCAGTTGCCGGAGGTTTGAGCATAGTGCCCGCCTCGAGCAGCATGTAGGCCTCCGGATAAAGAACCCGGAATCGCTTGATTCGCTCGGCCCTACTCTCGACCACTTCAAGGACAACGCCGTCAAGCTCCCGCAGCACCTCAGACCATGGGTCGATACCGACTCGAGTGGCGAATCGAGGACGGCGCGCTTCTTCTCCGGCGGTCTCAGCCGCTTGGGCCATGGCGCGGCGCCTCAACTTTTCCTCGCGGGATGTCATGAAAATTAACCTAACGAGCAATTAGGCCGCACTCTAGCCGCGCAACGATTGCTTTGGAAAATGCCGTACTTCGGCCCCTGTGTCAGCTCCGATTCTCAAGGTGATGCCAAATACGAAGGATGGCAATAATCTCAGCGTGCACCGCGTAGCGGACCACATAATTCCCAAAGGCAAAATCTCGGATCACCTCCGGATCTGGAGCCTTATCAACTCCCCAACCCATCTTCGGAAATGCGCGAAGGCCCTCGATTCGCTTCGCCAAATCCTCACCGACCTTTCTTGCCGCGGCTGGGTTCTTTTCCGCAATGAATGCTCTTAGCCGCTTTAAGTCTTCCAGGGCTACATCCGTATAGATCAGCGTCATGACCGTGAGTGCGGCGCAGCCAGCTCGTCAGGGCCACCCCAGGAGCGCAACCAAGCGTGCACATCCTCGCCTTCCACGACCTTTCCGGCCTTGAGCGACTCCAACGCGCCAAGCGTCTCCTTCCAACGCTCTTCCCCCAAGGACTCTCGAGAAATGTACTCACGAAGTGCTTGATTTATCAGCCAACTCTTACTGCGTTGTAGCCGTCCGGACATCGCTTTCAGATCGTCTTCAACCTCAGGCAGAAGCCTCACAGACGTTACACCCATAACTCGACTCTCAACTCATCGGTAGCCAACTGTAGTACACCGTAGTGCTGACCGCAAGGAGCAAGTAGGCCCGCACTGACAGCCAATGCTTCAGTTAAGCCGCCCCGCGATGGAGTCAACCGAGGCGTACTGAATTGCCTTCTTCGAGCTGCTCGAATCGCGCGGCGTTGAAGTGTTGCTGGTCAATGCCCGGCACATCAAGAACGTCAGCGGCCGTAAGAGCGATGTGCTGGATTGCCAATGGTTGCAGCAACTGCTGAGCTACGGTTTGCTGCGCGGCGCCTATCGGCCGCGCGAAGCGGTGTGCGTGTTGCGCGCCTACACGCGGCAGCGCTCGATGCTGCTGCGCAATCAAGCGCGCTGCGTACAGCACATGCAGACGGCGCTGGTGCAGATGAACATCCAACTCGGCAACGCGATCTCCGACGTCGCTCGCGAAACCGGGTTTCGCTTGAACGATAGGCACAGCACTGGCGGAACCCATGATGTCCAGGCGCAACCAAAAAGCCCCAATCAAAGAACGAATAGACGACTGCACCGACCCAGCTTCAACGATTCGACTGTCACTGAGCACCTGAATCGAGCCACCCGATGAGCGGGTGAATCGAGCCACTTCGTGTGGTGCAAACGGGCTCGAACGTCAGGGGTGATTTTAGCTCGATTTTGGTCGTTCCGAACG
>JALHMH010000015.1 GCA_022844165.1 Lysobacterales bacterium | reverse complement strand
GCGATCATCGTCTTGCGGTGCTCGTAGTCCACTCCCGTGATCGGATCAATGCCGCACAGCCACGCGCGCCGCACGCAACGTGCGACGCAGTGATAGAGGCCTTGCTGGCCTTCGGCGACAGTGAGGTGGCGGGCTTGAGTCATGCGGCGATCATTGCGATGACCGCTGAGCTTGTCTGTAGGGCGTACGCTGAAAGTGGTGTCAGAATTTTCTGACAGCGAATGTGATCGGGGTCATTTCGCCGCTTCGCCAGGTGGCTACGGGATTCCAATACCCATGGCGGCGAAGAGTGGTTGTCTCGGATCTCTTCGCCCATGGCGGCGAAGAGTGGTTGTCTCGGATCTCTGTCGGATCTCTGCGGATCTCTGTCGTCGGATCTCTGTCTGCTGTCTCGGATCTCTCTCAGGGATCTCGCCGCTGTCTCGGATCTCTCGCCCTTCATGACCAAGGCGGAAACACCAAGTCGAACACCGCGGAACGAGTGTCTTCTTGGCAGGGCTCGTGGCAGTACAGGATGGTGACTGCCATTCTGAAACTGCATGCCATCACCCAAACGCACCTTAGCGACTAAGCAACTTCACAGCCGCCAATACGTCCATCACCACCACATCGTCCTTGGTCCGATAGCTATCGCCAACGGGCGCCACGAGCACCTTGTGCTGCGCGCCAATGGCTTGCGCAGCGCGGTAAAAACCAGGACTGGGCACCGGCGCCGACGAGCGTTTGATCTCGATGGCGAAGGCCGGTTGGCCCGCCCGCTCAAGCAACAGATCGATCTCCGCACCATCGGCAGTGCGAAAGTGCAGCGGTATCGAACCAGGTCCGGCTGCGGCCAACAGGTTTTCGATGACAAACCCCTCCCAACTCATGCCTACGACCGGATGGCCCAGCAGCTGGTGCAGCGTCTCGATTTCCAACAAGGCATGGACCAGGCCGGAATCGCGTAGGTATACCTTCGGACTCTTGACCAACCGCTTGGCGATATTGCCATGCCAGGGCGCCAGGCGACGTACCAGAAGCAGATCCTCCAGCAAGTCCAGGTAGCGGCCCACCATGGGCGCCGAGACGCCTAGCGCCTGCGCCAGTCGAGCGCTGTTCAAGAGCGTCCCCTGGCTATGCGCCAGCATGGTCCACAATCGACCGATCGTCGTGGCCGGCATACGTGGCGCGAACATCGGTACGTCGCGTTCCAGGTAACTGCGGACAAAGTCGGTGCGCCACGCCAAGCTGGCGTTGTCGCCCTCTGCCGTCAAGCTGTCGGGAAACCCGCCGCGCAGCCAGAGCGTCTCCAACTGGGCATGCGTTGGCACCACTTCCAAAGCGCTCAAAGTACGCATTTCGACATAGGCAATGCGGCCGGCCAAGCTTTCGGTTGCGCGCGAAATCAACTCGAGCGATGCCGAACCCAGAAAGAACGAGAACGAAGACACCCAGTTTTCGAACTGCGTAGGCGGTTCTGAACGCCGAACAGGCGTTCCGACGATGAAATCGTTATTCGAAGGTAGGTGATCTTGCGCGCGCGACCAACGCCGCCAGACGCCAGCGGCGCCCAAAATCCCATGTGAGTCTCTCAGCCGGTCACAAGGCTCCGGGCATAGCCGATGCCTTTGAGCCACTGCTGTTTCCACTGTGCGGCCTTGGCTTCGAGCGCTTCCACGCTGGCAATGAAGCGCCAATAGCCTGAGCCGACGCCTTTGACGTGCGCGGTCCAGTAGTTGGTGTCGAGTCCAAGCTTGCTCAGTGCCGTCGGCTCTCGCTCATCAATCTTGCCGCGTTTGCCGGGCTTGAGTTGGCGGCCGGTGTAGTCGACCAGCTCAATGTACTGGCGATTGCTCATCGCCAGTCTGGCAAAGGCTTGGTCTTTCAACATATCTAATCCAAGCCGAACGCCGGCAACGGGTTGGATTTGCTCGTCCGCTTTGCTGGGATCTTTGCGCAGTTCCTCGGCACGCACCTGGACGCTGGTGTGATCGCTGCTCTCGATGCTGTCCGCGATGCCGGCGCGCACTGGATTGAGATCAACGTATGCCATTGCCGCAGCAAGACCTGCTTCGTCGTCGAGCAGTTGGCTCTTAAATCGCCCCTCCCAAAATCGACCTGTAACGTTTGCCGGGCCTGAGTTGGCGACCGGTGCAGTCGACCAATTCGATGTAATGGCGATTGCTCATCGCCGGTCTGGCGAAGGCTGCGTCTTTCAACATATCTAGTCTGCCACCAACCTTACTCGAATCCGTTGGCGAAGATGTTCGGATTTGCCGGCAAAGCCAAACAAGCGGCATTCGCCTGCGCTTCCGCGCGCATCACGTCATTGACCCTGCCCGGCAGAACACCGAAACCGTGACCTTGGCCGAAGGTCATCGTGATGTTGGACAGTCCGGGACTCAACAGGTGGCAATAACTCATGATTGTGCCGCTACCTTGGCCTGCAAGTCCAGGAAGCGACTGCGTCCCGCTATGACATCCCGTTTGACCAGCCTCTAAGTTCGAACATGTGTCGATTGGGGGATTGGCGATGCCTCCGATGCCACCATAACAATGCGTGTGCTTCGAATTGAAGTTGTGACCGATCTCATGTGCCAGAGCGAGCGAGTCCCAGACCACCACCGGGTTGCCAGGATTGAAACTGCCGCTAACACCACTGGTGACGCCGTATGCGCCGCCGTAATTGCTGGAACCGGTCATCCCAGGGCATGTCAGGCCGAGGGCCGCGGGGCTTGTCGGGAAAGGACCGCTGCAAACCTCGCCGACCCAGGCGATACCCGACAACGAGTTCTTGCCACTGACGAAGTGCATCAATGCGCGCACCTCCGCGCCCATATTGTCGTTCCAGTGTTTGCCGACTTCGAGCAGCATGCAGCCAGTATCGGTTTGTACCCACGGATCAGTGGTTGTCCACAGTCGCGAAAACGACAGTTGCATTTGTGTGTCGACGCCGGTGGTGTACAGCGTCGACATGTAAGCGATGAGGGTGGTCAAATAGTTGGTGGCGTTGGTGGTGTTGCCGCCAAAGCGCGCCAGGTATTCCTGGTCTGTGTCGATCGCCACGCGCGCGTTGTACTGCACACCTTCCGGGAAACGCGCGGCGAAGGTCGGCAATTCGGCGGTGGTCAGCGGTGACTGCATGCGCGCGTGATCGTGTACAGCACACTCAAAAGGCGATGCTGCATCTTCGATCAACTTAAGCGCGAAACGATCGCCATCGGGCGCAATGACCGACGTACCGTTGCCGTCCTGCACGATGCCGTGATAACTGCCGTCGCTGTGGATCGCCAGAAATGCCTCGCCGCTGCCGGCGCCGAGTGCTTTGCCTCGGTAGAACCGCGAGTCGGGGCGTTCGACTTCACGCTCGCCCGCCTTCTCGACAACAACGAACCTGGCGTCAGCGGCGATGGGATCGAAGCGTTCGAGTCGTAACGTCACCGGTCCGCGCGCGCCGACCAAGCCGTGCAACTGGACTTGCTGAGCTGGCGGCGATGTCAAAAACTTCGCCAGCGTCGTACGCTCGATTTGCGCACCCTGCGCCATCGGCGCAACCAGAACCATCCAAAGGAAACGTTGCATGATCGCTCTCCAAACTCTCGGGCAGTGTATCGCTAAACAACGCTTGGAAATGTTGCAGCGTGCCACGTTGTTGCAAGGATCTTCTTTTCAATCAGGACCGCTTTGGAGTCCGCGACAGTCACAACGTTCATGGCCCAACGCTGCAGTTCAACGACGCTGCACTCAGGAAACCTTCGGCCCGAGTGGACCGATTCTCGCGCCGAGTTGAGCCAGCGCGGGTAGCGCTCGGCGTTAGCCTGTCGCTGGGCTCACACAGGAGTAAACCATGCGCATTGCGCCGCTGCTGCTTTTCGCGCTGCTCACCGGCTGCGTAACACGACCGGCGACGGAATCGACGTCAACTTACTTGCAATCCACGCATCGCGATGGCCAGCTGTTCATCGGAGCCCAGCCGACCTTGCTCGATCTTGAGGCGCTCGCAAGAACCGGCACGCGCTCTGTGTTGAATTTGCGGAGTGCCGAAGAAATGAAGACCGTCGCTTACGACGAAGGCGCGGCCGCCGAACAGCTCGGCTTGAGCTACATGCATCTGCCGGTCAGCGGCAGCGACCAACCTTATTCGCCACAGCATCTGGAGGCATTTGCCGCGGCGATGGAGCGTGAGGAAGGTCAGGTTCTGCTGCATTGCGCCAGCGGCGGGCGAGCGGCTCAAGTGTATGCGGCCTGGCTGGTCAAGTACCGAGCCCATACGCCGCAGCAAGCGCTCGAGAAACTCAAAAATCTCGGCGGCTGGCCAATGCCGATGGAACGGCTGCTTGGGCAACCGCTGAAAGTGGAATTTCTGCACCCAGATATGACGGTAGCGTCTGAAGCAAATCCTCGCTGAGGACCTCATTGCTCCGAAAACGCATCTTCAGCTGGTTCGCTCAAGCACCATGGGCACCGGTCCGAAACGCGGCTGCGGCAAGTAGTGGTCGACCAGTAAGAACCCAAAGAGCGCGGCCAGATAGATGATCGAGTAGCCGAAGGTTTTGTACGCGAAAAGCTCATCGGGAGGCCGCATCAAACGCACGGCGTAATACAAGAATCCGACGCCAAGCACGACCGCGCCACCCAGGTAAAACAGCCCCGACATGCCGGTCAAGTAGGGCAACAGCGTCACCATCAGCAGCAGAACCGTGTACAGCAGAATGTGCCAGCGCGTGACCTCAACCCCGTGCGTGATTGGCAGCATCGGGATCGATACTTTTGCGTAGTCCTCGCGGCGAAATATCGCCAGGGCCCAGAAGTGCGGTGGTGTCCATATGAAGATGATCAAAAACAGCAACAGCGCATGCGGATCGAGCGAGTCGGTGACCGCGGTCCAGCCCAGAACGGGCGGCGCAGCACCAGCAGCGCCACCAATAACGATGTTCTGCGGCGTGGCGCGTTTCAGGAACAGGGTGTAAATCACGGCGTAGCCGATCAATGAGGCAAACGTCAACACGGCCGTCAGTGTGTTTACGAACAGCACCAGGATCGCCATGCTGATGCCGGCGAGAATCAACGCAAATGTCAGCGCTTGCTTCTCTGTAAGCCTCGCCCGCGGCAGCGGCCGATACATCGTGCGGGCCATTTGCGCATCGATACGCGCATCCAGAATCTGATTGATGGCCGCCGCACCCGCAGCAGCCAGATAGATTCCCAGACCACCCAACACCAGCACTTTGATCGACGGCAACTCGGGGCGCGCCAGAAACATCCCGACAATGGCCGTGAAAACGATCAGTGCTACCACCTTGGGCTTCGTCAGCGCCCAAAAATCGTTGAAGGTTTCGAGTGCCGCATTCATAACGCGCGTTCGGTCGCCTGGCGGGCGCGATGCAGTACGACGATGACGCAACCCAACAAAATGGCGGCAACACCGTTGTGCGCCGTCGCGACCGGCAGCGGCAGACTCAAAACCACGTTGGCGATGCCAAGCGCGATCTGCAGCGCCAGGACAGCGCCGAGCGCTGTGGCCAATCCCCTGGCACCAATCATCCATAGACGCAGCGCTAAAACGCCGACAACCAGCGTGGTCAGCAACGCGCCCCAGCGATGCATCATGTGAATCGCCGCGCGCGCTGAACCATCCAGTATTCCGCCTTCGTAATTGACGCCGATCTCACGAAAAAGTACGAATCCCTCGGCCAGACCTTCACCCTGCCACCAACGACCCAGACACGTCGGGAACTCCGGGCATGACAGCGCCGCGTAATTGGTCGACACCCAGCCGCCAAGAAATATCTGCAATGCAACAACGACCAACGCGACGGTGGCGAATCCGACAGACACAGTGCGACCCCGTTTCCAACGCGCTTCGCTCTGCAACGCCGCCCACACGAGCAGCGCAAAAGTGGTCATCCCGCCCAGCAGATGCGCGGTGACGATGATGGGCTTAAGCTGCAAGGTGACGGTCCACTTGCCAAGTAGCGCCTGAAAAATAATGACACCGAGCGTGGCTACCGCAACGCGATGTGGCGTTGGTGCATCGAGTCGCCACGCAGCGATGATCGGTAGAACGATCGCGGCAGCCGCAGGCAACAACGCGAATGTGCGCCACTGCACGGTGTAACTGGCCATCGCCGCGATCGCCAAAAAAGCCGACGCCACAATCGCGATGCGCACATTCGGGCGATCGCGGCTGCCCATCCAGGCGAGCGCGAATACCAACAGCCCCAGCCCGCCGGCCAAAAACCGGTGCACCATTTCCCGCCATGCTTTCGGCACCTCGACCGCGCGCTCAGTGAAAGCTGCGTTCGCCGCGGCGATCTCATCGCTCGCATTGGGCCATGTGGCGTGCCCATAACAACCCGGCCAGTCCGGGCAACCCAGTCCGGCGTGCGACAAGCGCACGTAGGCGCCGAGTGCGATCACACATAATGTGATGGCCACGGCAAACCAGGCCAACAATCGAAAGCGCGCCATCATCGTCCGCTCTCCGACCATTTCAACAAATGCGCGAGGTCCTTGCGCACGTGGGTGGGATCGGCATCCGGTCGATAGCGCATCATGGCGAACCCATCGGGATCGATCAGTACCAATCCACCGGGTTCAAGGCCGAGCACTTGCGGCCAACTGGCATCGCCAGTCAACGATTCGGTCCAGGGATTCACCGAATCGTTCAGAACGCGCAAGTGGAGTCGTTCCATACGCCGCCCTTGCGCTTCGCGCACACGATGCAGCAACGCAAGCCTGCGCTCGCATCCTGAGTCGCATACGTCGGGTGGAATCAACAGCAAGGTCCAATGCTCACCATCGGCGAGGAGCTTCTTCAGCGTTTCGTTCTGGGCCAGTTGCACAGCCGGGCGCAACAACTCGCCGTGATTCTTGGTTGTCGCAGGGTTCCAATGGAATAGCGGGGTCTGCAACAACAGCGCAATCGCAGCAGGCGCCGCAAAGGCTAACGCTATCAGGATCAGTTGAAGTTTCTTGTTCATTGCGAGTGAGACTTTCTGCGCCCGCGAAGAGCGAGCGTGAGATAGATGACCAGTACCGCCAGTGAGAGTCCGAACCACTGCACCGCATAGCCGCGATGGCGTTCTGGCGGCAGCAGTTCTGCACGGATTGACGGGCTTTGAGCGTTTTTGAGTTCCAGCACCGAGTTTAGCAGCGGCGCGTCGAAATAAGGTTCAAGTTGTGCGAAATCCAGGCGTGTGACCAACTTTGGCCATCCCGGCGCATCCGCGCCGAGCATCAGCCCAGCCCCAGGCGGCGGCAGAAGTACGCCACTCAATTCGCCGTCAGGTAAAGGCGGCAACGTCAACGGAACACTCCGATCGCTCCGCATCTGCCATCCAAGGTCGACCAACAAAATCGATCCTTGCGTCGTTTTTATCGGTACATACCAACGCACACCAGGACGTCCTTGCTGAAGCTGATTGTCGAGTGCCAGGGCGCGCGCGGCAATCCAATCGCCGGTCACGATCACATTGCGAAAATGCTCCGCGTTCGTCATGGAAAACGCCGCGACTGGTGAGCGTTCTGCGCTTGCGATTCGGTCCAGGAGTTCGGTCTTGAATTGCGCACGACGCAATTGCCAGGCACCGAGACTGGCAAGACCCGCCGCCACCGCAAGTGCCACCATCGTGTATGCCCAAAAACGCGCTCGACTCACGTGACGATATCTATGCAAAGGAGCGCGTAAACTAACCGGTCTTGCGTCTGTGCGCCGTGGAGCCGCCCGTGCTGGTCAAGCTCGGCATCATCTTGTTCTTGGGATTTATCGTCTATAACTTAGGCGCCGGCTGCTATTACATGCTCACCGATCAGAGCAAGTCCGATCGCGTAGTGAAAGCTCTGACGTGGCGAATCGGGCTTTCGATCCTGCTGATTGTATTGATCATGCTCGGCATCTATACCGGCGTGATCACACCGAACGAACAGTTGCGAATTTCGCGTTAGGCTGCCATCGCAGTCAGCCCAATGGACAAACAAGGCGGCCGAAGCCGCCTATGCTTGCATCAGTCGCCCATTTGCCGCTGGCGATGTTCCCAGCGCTCTTGCGCATCCAGACAAAGCGTAGCGATGGGCCTCGCCTCTAAACGCTCGACGCCAATCTCTTCGTCGGTCTCTTCGCAGTAGCCGTAGCGCCCATCTTCGATGCGTCGTAGCCCTTTGTCGATCTTCCCGATCAATTTGCGATAACGATCTCGGGTGCGCAGTTCCAGCGAGTTCTCGGTCTCACGCGTGGCACGCTCGGCTTCGTCGCCAACATCGCGAACCTCGTCGCGCAGATTCTCAATGGTCTGCTGCGACTCGTCGATCAATTCCTGGCGCCAAATCAACAGCTTCCGTCGAAAGTACTCAAGGTGTTGATCGCTCATGTACTCCTCTTTCGAGGAGGGTCGATACCCTTTGGGCAATTCGACGCGAGGAACGTAACCTTCCGGCAACGGCAAATCGGCCGCACTCACCGACGATGGGCCGTCGGCCTTACTTTTCAAAGGCGTTTTTGCTTTGGGTTCGGTTCTGGATGCTTCAACTTTTGCGCTCTGAGCGTGTGGCAGATTCTTGACCTTCGACTCCGCCATCGATTGGGGCGCGGCTTCGATTTTTGCTTTGGCTTTGGTGGCCATCGGGATACAACTCTCCTGGCAAAAGGCGCGATACGGTTGACGGACGCATCCAAACCGCGCGAAATCAGCCCGCTTGTATAACAGCGGCGCATGACACGGGCAAGCGTCTAAAGGGGGTGACCGCCCGGCACCTGGTTAAGCGAAACCTGCCGAAAAAGAGAGACCTGCCCGGAAACACTAACTTAAGTGCCTGATCTGTAGATGCCTGCCGCTCAGAATTCGAACAAACGCAGGTGAACGGAAGCAGGCGGTCCTGAGTGGCCCCCAAAGCAACTGGACTCAATCTCCGGTGAAATTTGGCCTGACGCAGATCCGATCACCCGCTCGACGGAGCCGGATCTGTACATTTGAGTCAAATTTTCTGCGGAGCGGCATTGGCTTTAGCAGCCCCTTAAGTTACGGGGGTGAGACTCGGCGCTGACGCGCCGCAGGCGTGTGCCGAGTCGAACGCCCGGCGGCTGCGCCGCTGGGCCGGAAATGCGAAGCGCGGGGTTGTGGTGAGTACGCTTTAGGATGAAGCCAGCAATGCTGGTCGGTCTGAGGCAAAACCTCGCTAGGTACGTACCACCTCGATCGCCTCACCGTCGGGACCGTGAAACAGCAGCCCGGCACAGTTTCCGAGCCCCGGCAAACGCACATCCATCGCCAACTGAAGCGAAGCACCGGCACGCTCGAAGAGCGCTCGGGCGGCGATCAAATCGCCTGTGTGAAACGTCATCGCATGAATCCCGATGTGCGGCGGGTGCGCGCGTTGCGCCAGCGGCACCTCAGGCAAATGCTCAACATCCAGGTACGCAAACATCTCGACGCGACCCGGTACGATTGCGCCGTCCTTCATCAAGTTGACGTTGTGGATTCGCACCGGCCCGGCCACACCGAGCAGCGTCGATAACTCATCGAAATCCAGGACGCGATCGAACAACATCTGGAAACCAAGCGCCTCATAGAACCGACGGGATCGTGGCAGATTGCGCGTCGCCAGTGCGATCGTCTGCAGCACGCTGACGTCCGTATTCAAAGCGCCACGCAACTCTGCTCCGCGCGTGTAGGCAAATATGTCCAGGCGATGACCATCCGGGTCGAGCGTGATCGAATCGTCGACCGCGATCGCCTCGCTCACCTCCCAATGGCTCGGATGCGCCGGACCACTTCCGCCCGCAGCCAATATCCGAGGCAACAACGCGTGTACATCGCGAGCACGAAAATTCAGCGCATAGAAACCACTGGCGCTGAGCACGTTTTCCGCTGTCCAAAGCGGATCGCCGGGCAGGTCGCTGGCCACCAGACGCAATCGGCCCAGCCCGCTGCCGTCTGCTGCGATCACCGCGCATTCGCCGCCGCAAGGCATCCGCAACCAACGCGCCAGTGGCGGATCGATCGGCATACGCTCGATCAATCGATAACCCAGCGCTTCGCGATAAAACGCCAGGCTTCGATCCAGTTCACGCACGCCAATGGAAACCGAACGAACCTCGGAGATACAGTTCACGGCAGCACCGGAAAGGCCTGGAGCGCTTCGCGGAGCGTGGCGTAACGCTGTTCCCACCAACCCGGTGCGTCGGCTGGTGCCTGGAAAGCCCGCTGACGAAAATCCACCGGCGCGATCAGAATTGCCAACGGCTCAGCCGTCGCGCCAGCCGCCAGTACGAACAGATCCTCGGCAACTTCATCGCCCATTGCAAGGCAACCGATCGACACATCGCTGCCATGAATCATGATGTCGCCGCCGAGTCGCTCACGCTCTTCGCGCGCCGCAATGGCACGATCTTCCGCATTGGGGTAGTTGACGCGTATCGACAGATGAAAACGGCTATTGGCGTTCAAAAATTCCGAGCGATAAACCCCCTCTGGTACCTGCAGGTCACCTTCGCGCGTCTTTGGGCCGAGCGAACCACTCATACCCAAAATGGGATAGCGCCGGACACGGCGCCAGACATCAATGTCCGACGAACGCGCGTACACCTCGAGGATCCGCTCATCTTTAAAGGCCAGGAATGCCAGTCGCCTGGGTGGATAGTCGATACCGGCATCGGTGAAAGAAGACGCCACTCGCTCGCGAACGGCAGGACCAAATTGTGCTACCCGCTCATCGACGCTAAAACTCGTTCGCGCTTTGGCCATGGAGATCAGCATCGGGCCCGACTGGAACATTGCGAACGCCGCCAAAGGCATCAGCAACGCCATCCAGGCATGCAGGCGCATCGCTTAGCTGCAGCGGACGAGCAGAACCGTGATGTTGTCCGAACCGCCGTGGTCCAGCGCCGCAAGAATGAGGTGATCGACCGTCTCCTGCGCACTCAAGCCGCGATTTAAGATCTCGCCGATCAACTGATCGTCGACCTCTTCGGTCAGGCCGTCGCTGCAGACCAATAGCGCCTGACCCGTTGCCAGGCTCCCACGCAACGTCTCGATCTTGAGCTGATCCGGCAAGGTGACGCCCAACGCTTGCGTAACCACATTGCGATGCGGGTGCGTACGAGCTTGCGCCGGGCTGATAGCACCCTGGTCGATCAACTCTTGTACATACGAGTGATCCTGCGACACCTGGCGCAGCGAACCGTTCCAGAAGTACACACGACTATCGCCGACCCAGGCAACTTCGTAGTTGTTGTTATTAACCCGCACAGCTGCGACGGTAGTCCCCATCGGCCGCTCGCTACGCTTTTCGTTCGAATGGCGAATGATCTCTTCATCCGCCAGCTGAATCGCATCCGCGAGTGACTTACCGCGATTGACTTCGCGGATCACAACGTCGCGCGCAAGCGCACTGGCGACTTCACCGTGTTCGTGGCCACCCATGCCGTCTGCGACCAGCCACAGACCCATATCCGGATCGGCGCAATAGGTGTCTTCATTGTGCTCACGCCGCAAGCCAGTGTGAGTTCCGTGACCGAATTCAATCATGAGCGTCGGCACATGCGGTGAGAGAAGGTTTCAGCGAAGGTCACGTGAAGACGCCTGCGTAAGGGCCGCGCAATGAGGTTCTGGCTGCAATAGTTTGAAGTTGAGCAAACGTTCTACCTCCCCCGTTCACCGATAGGATGCCGTGCGCGCAATGCGCTTGCAACACACGTGTCCAACATAACCACGAAACCACCCGCCCGTAAACGCAAAATTCAACGTTTTGCCGGGGCCAAAGTGGGCTTTTTTGGGCGTCCCCGTGCAGAAATACCTCAAGGACGAAACGAACACCGCGCCAATTCTCGCAAAATCTCACAGGCACCGAATCTGGCACTTTCATCCCGGCGATCCTCCGCCCCAAGCGACGTGAATGAGCTTGCAGACCCCACGAACTGCAACTTGCTTGTCCTGCCGCAACCCATTCCGTATGCTCCGCCCCCTTCGATTCACGCCCTTTATGGAGAGGTGGCAGAGTGGTCGAATGCGCCGGATTCGAAATCCGGTTTACGGTTCCGCCGTAACGTGGGTTCGAATCCCACCCTCTCCGCCAATTCAAAGCCGCCTCTGGGCGGCTTTGTTATTGGCGGCGAGGGTGGGATGAAGAACCCATCGGGTTCGACCCGGAGGCAGGATGCCGAGAGGGCGCGAGCGAATGCGAGTCCCGAAGGGACGCGGGCCATGGATGGCCCGCGCAATCCCACCCTCTCCGCCATCAACAAAGCCCAAGCCTTTGAAAGCTTGGGCTTTTTTGTTCTCGCCGTCAGCGCTTACCATATTCTTAGCCATACATTGCAATGCGATGGGCAGCGATGGCATGCGCGCACTCTTGCCGGTTTCGATGGCCCACGTCAACCGCAGAACGAACGCAGTCGACGATGGGAGGGCGACAGTTCCTCGAACAGTACGCGCGCGTGCGCGCGCGATGCGCAGGGAAAATAGAGCGGCCTTCCCTCCCTGCCTTCTACACAAGCGCAGACGAATCTGACGGTGTCGGCCGCAACTGGCTGAGTACGATCGATCCCCGATTGTCACTTGCGGCGGCGAGAGTTCACCTTCGGCTCTTTATGCAGACGCCTTGATAGGCGCCTCTCTTCGAACATCGAAATCCAATCGAGCAGTCGCCATCGTAGGTGCATGCTTTCACGTCTCGAACGCCACCGGTTCCAGGCGAGTAGTCTCGGACGCCGTACTCGTTCACTAGGGTTGCACATTGCCCGGCACCGTACGTACCCTCGGGCCGCACACATGTTTCCCCCGTCCCGCACTGCGAATCTCGATAGCAGTCAACACGATCTTCGACAACGCGAGCCGTACTCGAACTTGGCGACGCATAGCAATCGGTTCCGCCGCCTAAGGCACAACCAAGTTGCGAGAAGGCCCGATTCTGAGCGGCTTGTTGCTCTAATCGGCGCAGTTCATATGCGCCTTGAAGATCGGCGTCAGGAACCTCCTCCCCCAGCCTGATTAGTGCGGACTGAGCGGCGGGTACGCCGTACCTGGCCGCCAGCTTGTAATACTCGATTGCGGCGTGGCGCCGTCCTCCACGGGGAGCAGTTCCGTTTTCGTGCATCAGGGCCATGTTGTAGTAGCACGCCGGCTCACCTTCCTGCGCACATTGTTGGAACGTGTCGTACGCCTCGTCATAGCGCCCAGAGTTGTAGCTACTCACCCCAACATCGATGGTTGCGCAAGAAGCGAGAAAGCCCATCGACAAGATCGCAAAGCATCTCCAAAACGCCATGTCGCCCCCCGACTGTATGCGCTCGGTCGATGATATCGCCCAGGGGCGACACGCGGTAAATCGGCCTGCGGTGTTTCTCGGCGACTTCCTACCTTCCGTAGTCATCGCCATAGTCTTCGCCCATGCTGTCGATAGCTTGGTCGATGAAGTAGTCTGGGTCTCCGAATTCCTCTACACACTGCTCGGGATTGGCGCGGCACCAGAAAGCCTCTTCGCACCGCGTGGCATCTGCGACTGTTGAGCAGGCAGCGATATCAGACTGAACCTGTTGCTCTGCGCGTGCTTCCTCCTCTCGCCAAGCACGTTCCCGCGCCTCCGACTCGGCTTCTTCGAGGGCCATTCGCGCCGCCTTTTCGGCTTCGCGCGCTGCTCGATTTTCGGCCGTCTCGCAACCAAGCAGTAGGACCACTACAAGGCACATTGCGGCGCGCGCGATCCACGAGCAAAGATGGTCGTATCGAATAGCCATTCGACATCAACTCCGAAACGTAAGCGCTATGATATTGCTCGTCGGACGCGGCTATTCCAAGGTGGGAATCGGTGACCTCGCCAACACCTAAAAACTGGTTCGCAGCTACCTTGAAGGCATTGCGTGAGCCGCGCAATCTGCTCGTTGTGCTTTGGGTGTGGGCAGCCATTACGCTCGCAACGTACGAAGCACAGGTTGCCGGGGCTTCAGGATGGCTCTTCGAACTCGGGGCAGGCTGGAAACGCTATCCACGCCCGATTGGCTGGCTTTTCGTTGCCAGCGTGAGTGCAGTCATACTGCTGTCGGCTCCAGCTCGACTCAGTGGCCCGAATTCATTCCTGATGAGAACGGCGCTTGTCGTGGCGCTTGTTGTTACGCTGGCGGTTCCGGCATGGATTGCTGCGAAACCGCACACACGCGCTGACTGCTACTTGAAGTACATCAAGTCCGGCATGACTAAAGAGGCAGTTAGCGAGATCAGATGGGCCTGTCGCCAGAAGTTCCAGGATTGATGACCAGCGCACGCGGCAAGTCCCGAGTCAACGAGGCCACAGATGACGACGCGAGAGATTCCCGAGCATCTCAAGAACCTAACCTCCGCCCAGAAATTGGCGTTGGGCGCAGCACGATTGAGAGAGCGGTACGTGCGGCACCCGTGGTATGCGAAGCGCGACGCGGAGGACGGCCAGTCGTATTGGGAGAACTTGGCCGCTAGCAACTGGAACAGCTACCTGCTCCCGGTGCTCGATCCTTCGTCGGCGACCGAGCCTAAGCAATCCGCCGACGATAGCCGCGATACAAGCGAAGCGATGCAAGCGAAGGTTAGGGCTTGAGTTTTGGCATCGGCTGCGAACCGATTCAACGGTGCCTGATCCCGATCTTCAAGCATTGGTATGGCATAAGATGCATAACTGTGCAGTCGCTGCACAAACGCACCTCTCAAAGTCGTGCGGACTAGGGCACGTAATGCACAAGCTGGCGAAATCTTGTGCAGTGAGAGCACAAACCGCAGGCAGACTTGAGCAGTGGCTGCTCTAATTTTGTGCACCTATTGCACTAAGGATTTTTCCCGGAAGGAAAAGCTTCTGCCGGCGTTTCCCACTCGTCGGTAGGCTGTTTGATCGGCATCGGTCGGTCGAACGGCCGTTTGGGATTCTCGGTGATTTTTCGGAACGTGAAACCGTAGTAGCTAGGCCGGTTCTTTCCGCCCTGGACGGTTTGCGTCAGGATTCGGTAATGTCGAAGCTCGCGAATCGCTTTGACAATCGTATGCGAAGAGTGCCATCCCTGTTCTCGCAAGACCTTGATGCCGGGGTGGAGATAGCCGTTGTTTGACCCGGTGAACTGGCGACCAAGGTCAAACAGGAGTTTGCAGGCGTGAGGACTTAGGCGGCGAAAATTGTCGTGCTTGAGCAACGCCACCGGAATGACGAAAGCCTGCCCACCTTTGATTTCGGACCAGCCCGAATCGTGCTTACTCTTGTTGCGTTTCCTCTTTGATTCCATCGGCTTGACACTCACACTGCGCGTTGCTCGCGCAAGAGGGACAGGCGCGCGCAATTGGCGGCTCGGGTGATTTCTCTGCCCTGTTCGGCCAGTTGCTCGGCAAGTTCAGGCGCCATCATCTGCGCCAGCTTTTCACAAGTCGCGCTTGCAGAGTCGCATGCAGTAGCCACCACGCACACCAGATGGCGTGCCGTGGGGAATAGTTCGCAAGGCGCCAGCCCGATTGAATCGCCGTGCTCCCTCATACGGCCACCTTCCGCGCCTTCGCTGCGGCGATCCAGCTATCGGCGAGCGCGTTGACTTCGGCGAGATCGTACCGGGTCATCTTGCGCGTGAGTTGGATTCGGGTGATGTCGCCGCGTTGTACCAATTGCCAAAGCTTCGTTTCTCCAAGACCGAGAATCTGGCAAGCCACCGGGCCGGTAATCAAGCGCCGCTGGACGATCTGTTGTTCGGTTGCCCCGTGTGTGGTCATCGTGTGCATCAACGGTCTCCGTGTCGGTGTGCGGAGAGAGTGTTGACCATCCAGAACGCCGAAGGCAAAACCAAAAGTCAGGTGCAACTGACCCTACTTTTTCCATTCACCGTCTTGCGCGCCTTCGCCAAGTACTTGGCTAGGCTTGCCTGAGAGAGCGAACCTGGAAAGCCAGCGTGCTTCAGCAAGACCAGCAGCAAATGTTGATCTTCAGAGAGCGGCTCCCCGTATTTGTCGTTGCGCACGGTCGCGGGCTTTTCATGTGGCGGCAGACCGATGACGATCTTCGCTAGGGATACAACTTCTCGATCAATCGACAAGCGCGAGCGGTGAGGAGACGATGTGGCGCGATTTGCAACTTCCAGGAGAAGGCGAACAAATTCCTCCGCTTCAGTGTCAACTTTTTTTGCCCGGTCGCCGGCAGCGTGCAGGATGTCGACGAACCCCGGATGAAAATGTCGCCTTCCGGACTGAGCTTGGACCTGTCTAATCTCAAGAAGCGCGAGCAAGTCTTGCGCGGCTTTTGCGAATTGCTCGCAGTAAAGCTTGCGCTCCTTTGGCGAGGGTCCGTACTGGGCGAACGTTACGCAATCCCTAAGCCAGTCGACCTTCGGAGCGACCTTCGAAAAGACCGAAGCTCCATGACCTGGGCAGATATCGTTGAGACTCCTTTCAAGCACATCCCAATTTCGTGGAGATGTGGCTAGCGCCTCAGGTCGGATTGTGTGCGTCGGATTCCTCGTCCCGATCTTGCGCATCTCGGATCACGCTGCCTTCTTCGTCTTTGCTACAGGTGACGAACCAAATTCGGCAGTATTGTAAGCAGCGAGCCGCGCGGCTGAGCATTGCACAAAGATGACCCAGACGATTTCCAGCCTTGAAGGTTTTGTTCGCAAGATTCGTCAGGTCAAACCGGTCAATGACGAAGTGTTGCTCTATCGGGGCCACTCAGATCGAATCAAATTCAAGCTCGTCCCGTCCGTCCTTCGGGAGGCGCGGTTTCGTGACGCCGAGCATCAGATTCTTCGCGAGTTGGTCGCTTCACATCCAAGCGATTTTGCTCAAGATGGGACCACGCTTGAGCAGTTGGCACGAGTTCAACACTACTCGCTGCCAACGAGGCTACTTGACGTGACATGGAATCCGCTTGCTGGCCTTTACTTTGCCGCTAAAGATGACCCAGGCAAGCCCGGCGAGGTCGTCGTATTCCGTATTAACCGAGACTTGGTCAAGTACTACGACAGCGATACCGCAAGTTGTATCGCGAACCTGGCGCATTTGAGCGACAGCGAAAAGAGGGCAATCGATTTCACGCAAACGGGGCATGATTTCAACTCGCAAACGCCAGTCGATAGATTGCTTCAGTTCATTCGGGCAGAAAAACCGCACTTTCGTGCAGAGATCAAACCGGAGCATCTCCAGACGGCGATAGTAGTAAAGCCAAAGCTCAACAACAGGCGCATCCTCGCCCAGTCCGGTGCGTTCATTCTTCTCGGTCAGAATGTTGACCTTGAATCAGCACCGCCTGATGGGATCGCGGTGGAGCGAATACACATCAATGGGAACAAGAAGGAGCTCATCTGCGACGAACTAGACCGAATGGCGATCAATGACAGCTCGATGTTCCCCGAGATCGAGAAGGCAGCGATCTACATCAAGGGCAAGCTTTGATCGCTCGTTGTGTTCGTCAAGCGGCGGCGGATTTTCGCTGGCTCAGGTAATCGTCCCACGCTTGCATGAGCTTCGCACGCTTGGCGAAAAGATCGCCGCGACGGTAGGCGGCTTCGACTTTGTTCTTGATGGTGTGCGCGAGCGCCATTTCGACAACGTCGCTGCCGAGCCTGGTGGTTTCTACGGCCCAATCGCGGAAGGACGAGCGGAACCCGTGCGCGGTGATGCCAGTCTTTCCGAGATCGCGCTGCAAGAATGCGCGCGGCGATTCGGCGTTGAAGTGCGTGCGCGGTTGGCTGCCCAGCAACACGAAGTCGCTCTCACGCGGTAGTTGGCGCAACAGCTTCACGGCTCGCGCGCAGAGCGCGACGCGGTGCTGCGATTCCCTTCATCACGGGCGACCAGAAGCAATGTACGATAGAAGCTCCGGTGTCTTCAGGTCCAGCCATGTTTCGCCAGTATCGCGCCTGTCCACTGTGCGAGGCTATTTGTGGCCTTGAATTTCAATCGCAGGACGAAGGGCTCACAGCCATTCGCGGCGACCTCAGCGATCCTTTCAGCCGCGGTCATATCTGCCCGAAGGGCAACGCCATTCTGGATTTGGAAGCCGATCCGGACCGATTGCATACGCCACGACTAAAAGTCAACGGGCGATTCGTCGAGATCGGATGGGAAGAAGCGCTGCAGCGCGCTGGCGAGGGGTTCGCTGCCGTCCAGGCCAAATATGGCGCGAACGCTGTCGGCGCCTATGTCGGTAATCCGAACGTCCACCACTTTGGGCACATTGCCTATCTTCCCCAGTGGCTGCGGCTGCTGAAAACGCGCAATGTCTATTCTGCCTCCAGCGTCGACCAGTGGCCACATCAACTCGTTGCCTGGGCAATGTATGGGCATCAGTTCCTGATCCCGATTGTCGACCTGGATCGCTGCGATTATTTGCTGATGCTGGGTGCCAATCCCGTAGCCTCGAACGGCAGTTTGCTGACTGCACCGGGCATCGCCAAACGTCTCAAAGCGCTGACGCAACGCGGCACCTTGATCGTCGTGGATCCGCGCCGAACCGAGACGGCCGAAATAGCTTCGCGGCACTTACCCATCAAACCCGGTGGCGACGCGGTGTTCTTGATCGCACTGCTCGATGCCTTGCGCGGCTGCGGCCCGGCCCGGCTCGAACACTACGGCGGGCGATTGAACGGGTTCTTGCAGTCGCTGGACGCGTTGCCTGGTTTTGCCGCCAATGAAATCGAGCAGCGGACTGGCCTGCCGCATGAAGACATCGATCGCATCGCGCGCGAGATTTACGGGCAGCGTGATGCCGCTGTGTACGGTCGTATGGGCGTGTCAACGCAAGCCTTCGGCACGCTTTGCCAATGGCTCATACAGCTGATCAACATTTACCTTGGGCAACTCGACAAATGCGGCGGCGTGTTGCCCAACGATCCGGTGATGCCGGTCACCGGCAAAGGCACGTCCCCCGGCAATCGGGCACGTTGGCATAGTCGCGTTCGAGGGTTGCCGGAATTCGCCGGTGAACTCCCGGTCTCGGCATTGATCGAAGAAATCGAAACGCCCGGCCAGGATCAAGTGCGTGCAGTGTTCACGTCGGCCGGCAATCCAGTGCTATCCACACCCAACGGGCAGCGTCTCGACTCGGCACTCGCATCACTAGAATGGATGGTCTCGATGGACATTTACATCAACGAGACGACGCGCCACGCGAATTTGATTCTTCCGCCTGCTTCGTTCCTGACGCAGTATCACTACGACTCGGTCTTCAATGCCTTCGCCGTGCGCCGTATCGCCCGCATCAATACGCCGCTGCGCGAACAAGCCGCGAATGAACGTGCCGACTTTCAAATCATCGGCGGCATCGCGCGAGCCTACGCGATGGCGACCGGAAAGGCGTTCGACGAATTGCCCGAACCAAGAAAGTTGATCGAAGCACTGATCCGCCGGACCGGTAACGTCGACTTCGATGCATTGCTGGGTGCCGTGCATGGCCTCGATCTCGGCCCACTGGAACCAACGTTGTTGACGCGATTGGAAACTGCAAGCGGGCAGATCGAATGTTGGCACGAGTTTATTGTGCAGGATCTTGCGCGTCTGGTCGCGTGCGAAGTCGCTGGCGGATTGCAGTTGATCGGCCGCCGCGACGTCCGCAGCAACAACAGCTGGATGCACAATGCACCGCGCCTGATCAAAGGCAAACCGCGACACCAGTTGCAAATGCACTCGGCAGATCTTGCGGCACTCGGAATCGGCGATGGCGCCAGAGTACGGGTAAGTTCAGCCGTCGGCGCCATCGTGACGGAAGTGATTGCCGACGACAGTTTGCGGCGCGGCGTCGCGTGCCTGCCTCATGGCTTCGGTCATCAGGTCGATGGCATAAAACTGCAAAGGGCTCAGGTGCTACCCGGCGCGTCGTACAACGACCTCAGCGATCCGTCGGATCTGGATCTGCCCAGCGGCAATGCGGCGCTGAACGGCGTCCGCATTACGGTGACAGCACTTTGAACTCACTCAATAATTTCTGCGCAACAGCGCTGGTGCGCAGATCAAGTCGATACCTGCTTGCCGCGGGCGGCAAGTCGACCGGCAGCTTCCAGTGCGATGTCGAATCGACGCGCGGATCGGTGCTGAGCGTCTGGGTACCAAATCCGAGCTCGAAATACCAAACGAACGCCGGATGCTCGACCTCATCGGCAATCTGCCAATCGAAGGACAAAGACTGAACCTCCGGGTCGTGAGCGAAGCAATGCTCCCAAAGCAGGCGTGCCGGACTGCACATCGGCCATGTCGAACTCACCGACGGCGGAAGATACAGTCGCATGGTCGTGCGTCGCGTGAGATCGGCAAACTCGGAAAAATCCATCCCATACACTTGTTGCCAACGCACGGCATCATGGGTGACAACGCGGCGTTCGGAAACCGCGCTGGTCGAAGCGCTCGCGAAATAACCTCCGAGCGCAAAACGATCCGGCAACAGGATCCCATCCGGTTTCAAGAATCGCCGACGCGCATCACTCAGATACAACAGAAAGCCCTCGGCAAAAGGATCGTTGCCGATAATCTCGGAGAGCAACACGTCGGCGCGTTCGGGGAGATCGATTTCTGTGGACCAGCCGCGTACGATCTGTACCACATCGGCATAGCCGTTGTCGGCGACGGTTTTTTCTGCCGTGTCGGCAAAGCTGCTGGCTTCGATGGCGTAGACCCGCGAAGCGCCGGCTCGGGCGGCAGCCATGGCCAAGACCCCCGTGCCGGTTCCCAGATCGATCACCACATCGCCCGGACGCACGATACGGGCAATAGCGTCCAGATAAGCTTGAGTTCGCGCACGATCGTTGAGCATGGCGATATGCATACCCACTTCGCCGTGGAAGCGGCCGGACATCGGTGCAGACCCCGTCTCGCCCAAAAAACCCTGGTCGAACAGCTCGGCGATCAAGGCGGTCATCGTAATGAATCCCGCCTTGGTCGACGATGCGAGCAAACGGCTGACAGCATCGCTATAGACAACAGGCGCGGCGAACGCCTCCAACACGCGCAGCGCTACAGGCGAAACGCTCAATGCGTTACCGCCACGCTTAAGCGTGACGTTTCCCTGCGACTCGAATTCGATCGTGACTTCGTTCGCCACAAGGCGAGACGTCGGATCTATTCGCCTCATGCCGGAGCGCTGCTCGTAGACGGGGTTCAACGCAGGCGCGCGCGACCGCCGCTGACAACCACTCGATCGCCGTCGCGCAGTCCGTCGAGCGTGGGTTGCTCGATCACCAGACGCCGCCCGTCATCCATGCGCACAAAAATTTCGAAGCGGGGTTGGCTACGCTGGTTCTTCTCAACGTTGTTGCCGACGATGCCGCCGGCCACAGCACCGGCGACTGTTGCAGCTTTACGACCATCGCCTTTGCCAACCTGGTTACCCAATGCACCGCCGATGATCGCGCCGAGCACGGCGCCGCCACCGGTTGTTTTTCGCTCGCCATAGACACGCTCGATTCGTTCGACGACGCCACAGTTGTTGCAGTAACCATCGTAACCATCATCGTAACGATAACCACCGCTGCTGGCACAAGCGGTGAGAAACAGGACCGAAATTGCCATCAGCGCAACACGAAACGTCGACATCGCGACTCCTCCAAGGTGAGCGTCGTGACAAGTTCTCGCATGTTCAACCTGAGCCGTCGGTGAAACCGCCGAATTCGATGATTCCTGTTCAGCGCCCCTTACCGACCTTTTTTGGGCGAACATAGAGAACCAGGCTGTGGTCCTCCAGGTCATATCCGTGCGCTTCGGCAATCTCGCGTTGTAACCGTTCGATTTCGGCATTCTGGAATTCGATGACTTTGCCGGTCGCAACGCAAACCATGTGATCGTGATGGCCATCCTGGTCCAGTTCGTACACCGATTGACCACCCTCGAAGTGATGGCGCACAACGATTCCCGCAGTTTCGAACTGGTTCAATACGCGGTACACCGTCGCCAGACCAATATCGTCGCCTTGTTCGATCAAGAGGCGATATACGTCCTCGGCGGTCATGTGCTTCTTCTGTGCGTTGCCCAGGATGTCAAGGATGCGCATGCGCGGGTGCGTGACTTTTAGACCTACTTTGCGCAGGTCCTGGGTTTCGGCGCGTTCGCTTCGATTCGGCATGCAATCCTCATTAACGGGGTGGCCATCGTTGCGCGGTATTATCCACCGCATTCCTCAAGGGCGGGTGACATACATGCGGATTTCAGTTTTGGCGCTTGCAATCGTTGCGTTGAGTGGCTGCGGTTTGCTTTACAAACAGCCGGTGCAACAAGGCAACGTGCTTGAACCTGAGCAAATCGATGCCATCAAGCCTGGCATGACCAAGCGTCAGGTCACGCTGGTTCTGGGATCTCCGGCGTTGCAAGGAGCGTTTCGCGACGATCGTTGGGACTATGTGTCGAGCTTTAGGGACCAGGACGGCAACGTTGAGTTGAAGCGTATTACCGTCGTTTTTGAGGATGGCGTACTGGTTCGTACAGAGGGTGACTATGAACCCGGCTCGGCGGTCGAATCAGAGAAGGCCAAGAACGAATCCTGATCGATCTTTGCGCGAAATTTCCCCTATGCTGCGCGCACATCGATTGCGGGAAGAGTGCGCGTGCGTTTGAAGCCACTGAGTGGACTCGATGCCGGATTCTTGTACCTGGAAGCTGCGGGAACGCCGATGCACATCGGCAGTCTCATGCTGCTCTCGCCGCCGAAACGGCGCGGTTATGAATTTCACGCGTCACTGACCGATTTGATTGCAGAGCGCCTGCCCAAGACGCGCGCTTTGAAACGGCAACTCATCGATGCGCCGCTCGATCTGGCGCACCCGATGTGGGGCGAAGTCGCACAGATCGATCTCAAAGAGCACATACGCCACGAACGACTGCCGCGTCCCGGCACCTTCTCGCAACTATTGCGCAGGGTTGCTGACTTGCATGCCGATCCGCTGCCGCGCGATCGTCCTTTGTGGCGATTCGTGGTCCTGGAGGGACTGGCCAGCGGTGAATTGGCCCTGTACTCCAAAGTACATCATGCGCTGCTGGATGGTCAGGGGGGCCAGGCACTGGCACAGGCGGTTCTCGATCTCGAAGCGCGGGTACCCAGGAAGCGACGCGCCTCGGCGATGGCGCCAGATCCCGCTGTGCGGCAAAGCGAGATTACGAGTACGGCATTTCGTGCCACCGTCAATCAGTTTTCCAAGTTGCTGCGCGCAGTGCCTTCGACACTCAAACTCGCAGGACAAGCGTTGAGCGATGCTGGCGCCCTGATCGGACGCGCCAAAGACGCTCTCCTGCTGGCGCCACGTACGCCGTTCAATGCACAGATTGGTGGTCAACGTAGCTTTGGCGTGTGCAGCCTGCCGCTGGCCGATATCAAGAAAGTGGCGCGCGCTTTCGCCGTGAGCGCGAACGATGTGGTGCTTGCGCTGGTCGCGAGCGCGTTACGCGACTATCTGAAACGACGAGACGAACTGCCCGGCGATCCACTGGTGGTTGCGATGCCGGTGTCGCTTCGGAGCAGTGGCGACACCGAAGCCAACAATCAGGTGTCGATGGTTCAATGCCCACTGCCTACCCAGTTGAGTGATCCCGTTGATCGGCTGCGTGCGATACACACGGCCACCCTTCAAATCAAGAATCAGGTCGCGGCATTCAAGGATCTCATCCCTACCGATTTTCCGGGCCTTGCGGCACCGATCTGGGCCTCCGGCTTGTCGCGCCTCTGGGCTCGAGGCAAGGTTGCTGAGCGCTTGCCACCGCTCGCGAATCTCGTGGTTTCCAATGTCCCTGGTCCACCGATCGATCTGTTTCTGGCCGGCGCAAAACTGCTGCACTACTATCCGGTATCGATCGTCACGCATGGCCTGGCGCTCAATATTACGGTACATAGTTATGGCGCCTGGATGGACTTTGGCATCATCGCTGCACGCGATGTCGTGCCTAAACCCGAAGCCATCGCCACTGGCATGAACAAGGCCCTGGCGACCCTGATCAAAAGGGCTCCAGCTTGAAACTCGAGGCCAACAACGCACCGCAGGCACCCTCCTTGCTGCTGATGGCACTTGAGGCGCGCGCAACGTTCGAGTGGGCTTCACTGCTGCTCGCCTGGCCATGGCTAAAGCGGGCGCCGGCGGGCGACGGCCACCCAGTGCTTGTCCTGCCCGGGTTGGTCGCTGGCGACGCAAGCACATGGCCATTACGGCGCTTTCTGGAGCAACTCGGTTATGCCTCACAACCGTGGGACCTGGGATTGAATTTTGGTCCGCGCGGCGCCACCGTTCCCAAACTGATCGACAAGATCGTCAAGCTGAATCGTGACCATGGTCAACGCGTCAGCCTGATCGGGTGGTCGCTGGGCGGCGCAATGGCACGCGCGCTTGCAACCGAATTGCCAGACATCGTGCGTACTGTGATTACACTGGGCTCTCCGATACAGCCGTACCCAAAAGCAACCAATGCATGGCGGTTGTTTGAAGCCGTCAGCGGCTGGAGCGCGGATGATCCGGAGCTTCACGAGCTCGCAGGACGCATGCCGCCGATGCCGAATACGTCCATCTTGAGCAAGGCCGACGGCATCGTCTCCTGGCAAGTCAGTCTCGCACCGAACGAACCGCACAGCGAAAATATCGAGATTCCAGCCACACACTTCGGTATGGGCGCCAATCCGATTGCGCTCTGGGCGATTGCCGACCGCCTTGCACAACCGGAGGGCGAATGGAAACCGTTCGAGAACGACGGGCTGCTTCGTTCATTGCTTTACCGTAAACCTGAGAAGGCACGGCTGAACACTTGAAGTCCGCGGGCTAAGCGCGCCGCAATGCAACAACATTGCTTTCATCTTCCGCTACACCGCGCGACGCGAATTCAGGGACAAATCTGGCAAGAATGTCGCGCAACTCCTCGCTACCGTAACGCTTGCAGGCCGCCTCGCCTTGCAACAGCGCCTGACTTAGCTCATCGAAGTTAACGGCCCGATGCTGTGCCAGGAAGATCTTCTGGTGTCGCGTCTGCTGGTAACTTTCGTGCTCATGGAACAGCTCTTCGAAGAGTTTCTCCCCTTCGCGAAGACCGGTATAGACGATCTGGATGTCCTGACCAGGCAGTTTGCCGGCAAGCCGGATCATCTGCTCAGCCAGGTATCGGATTTGAATAGGCTCGCCCATATCGAGCGCAAAAATCTCCCCGCCCTGCCCTAACGTCGCGGCCTGGAGAATCAGCTGACAAGCCTCGGGAATGGTCATGAAGTAACGCGTGATCTCCGGATGAGTGACGGTGACCGGACCGCCTTGCCGAATCTGTTCGCGAAACAACGGAACAACGCTACCGGCAGAGTCCAGTACGTTGCCGAACCGCACGGTCATAAACCGCGTTCGCGATCGCTTGGCGAGGTTCTGGCAAAAGATCTCAGCCATGCGCTTGGTTGCGCCCATCACGTTAGCAGGATTGACTGCTTTGTCGGACGAGATCAGGACGAAGGTCTCCACACCCGCCTCGTCCGCCGCCAATGCCAACGTGCGCGTACCGAGCACGTTGTTGCGGAACGCCTCGCGCACCTGCGCTTGCAGCAGCGGCACATGTTTATACGCAGCTGCATGAAAAGCGATTTCCGGCTTGACCTGCTCAAGCACATAGCGGCAAGTTGCGGGGTCGCACACGTCTCCGAGTGCCGGAAACAGCTCCAAATCAGGAAATTCGCGCCGAAGCTGGCGTTCGATTTGATATAGGTTGTACTCACTCTGCTCCAATATCCCAAGCGCCGATGCGCCCAGGCGAGCGATTTGCCGGCACAATTCGGCGCCAACCGAACCACCGCCGCCGCTCACCAAAACCCGTTTGCCCGACAGTGCCTGGCGAATGGCGGTCCAATCGAGTTGTACCGGCTCTCGACCTAACAAGTCCTCGATGGCAACCTCTTTGAGCTCGTTGAACGCCGAACGACCAGCGACAACATCTTGCAATCTCGGCACTGTGCGAAACGGTAAACCGGTCTCCTCACAGAGTTCGACCACACGGCGCATTTCCGCACTTGTTGCGTTTGGCATGGCGATGAGCAACATGTCGCAGGCAGCCTCGCGGGCAATATCGCTCAATTCATGAATCGTGCCGAGCACGGGAATTCCGTGCACACGCGCACCTCGCAACATTCGATTGTCGTCCAGAAAGCCGACCGGCAAATAGTGGCCTCCAGCGCGCAAATCTCTAACCAACATCTCACCGGCGCGCTCGGCGCCCAGAACGAGCACACGATGGCGCGTGGTGCGTTCGTAGAAGTCGAGGCGCGAATCCTTCCAAAATCGATAGGTCAGCCGCGGGATGCCCAGAAGCGCGGTCAGCAGCGCAGGGTAGATGATGAGGACGCTGCGCGGTACGTTGGCGAGCCGGTCATAGAGAAATAGTGCCAAAGCAATGGACAACGCGCCCAGCATTGCACCGCGTACGATATTCCACAGATCCGGCAGGCTCGCAAAGCGCCAAAGCCCCTTGTACAAACCGGTCGTCCAGAAAATCCCGCCCTGAATTGCGAGCACCATCAGCACTTCGTTAAACGCAATAGCGGTCAGCTGCGTATCCGGCTCAAAGCTCAGGCGGACCGACTTGGCGATCCACCAGGCGAGGAAAATCATCGCCAAATCGTGGAGCACAACCGCGGCTCGCGGATGAATCAATGCCACGAATGCCCGCACGGCACGACTCATCCGATTCTCCGCATTCGAAATTGACTCAGCATCCGCGGCCGCAGCGCCATCCAGACCGCCGCCCCAAACAAATACAATCCGCACAACCATTGCCAAGCTTGATCAGGCGCCGTCTGGATTTGCCACGCAGCCAAGGCCGCTGGCCCCAGCGTCCAGGCACCATATGACAAAGTCGTTTGTGTATGGCTCATGCCGGCGCGTGTCATCCACTGATACAAATGTTCGCGGTGAGCAGTGTACCAAAAGCGTCTTCGTCGCCGCCTGATTCTCCAGAGCAGCGTCAGACCGGGATCAACAAGTACCGCCGATGCGAGCGCCAGAACGGATGCAGGGTGAATGCCCTCGCCCGGCGGCAACAACGCCGGCGCCAGCGCCAGCAAGCCCAGGCATGTGCTGCCAACATCCCCCATGAAGGCCCTCGCTCTGGGGAAATTACTCGGCAGAAAGCCAGCAACGGCACCAGCGAATCCGGCAGCAAAGAGCGCCGCCAGATAACTGCTCTGTCCAAATAGAAGCGCCGCGACAACCAGCGACAGCAGCACGAATTGCAATGCCGCCATGCCGTTGATGCCGTCTATGAAATTCCAGAAGTTGACCGTCGCAACGATGACGAGAATCGTCAACGGCCAAAGGAAAACAGGCAACGCCGAATTGACAACGATCAGCGTTGCAGCGACGAAGTGCGCGAGAAGTCGCGGCAGCGCTGGCAGACCGCGTTTGTCGTCGATCCAGCTCACTGTCGCAACGAGCGCCAACGCCACACACAAAGACAAGGTCCAGCGACCATGCGGCGAGTTCCCGAGCACCGCAGCAAACCCGCCAAGCAGCGCAACGATGGTCGCAACAAAACCGATCCCCGCTCCGCGGGCAATCGGCGCCGTATGCATGCGCCGCGCACCTGGATGATCGTGCATCGAAGACAGATGCGCGTAGGCGATTGCGAGCCGTGTCAGGATTGCACTTGCGACAGCGCACAGTGCGAAGGTCAATATGGGCGCCATCCGATTCCACTCAGCAGAGGCTACTCGCCCGCCACACCCGGCACAGGTTTGATGCTGCCCCAGCTCTTGCAACTCGGGCATTGCCAGTGCAACGCCCGCGGCGAGAACCCGCATCGGCTGCAACGATAGCCAGGCTTGCGGTCGAGCAAACGGTGCAACAATTCGCGCACAAGGCCCACAGCTTCGGCGCGCTGACCGAGTTCGCCGGCGAACGACAAATCGATCACCTTCAGCACACCGCGAACGCTGGGGCGCTGGTGCAACCGATCTGCCAGGAACGTAATCGCATCACTACGCGATTGAGTCCGTTCGATCATCTCACTGCGCGCCAGCATGGCACTGACGCCGCGATCGCGAACCAGCATGCGGTCGAGAAAATCCCGCGCCTGGTGGCAAGCGCTTTGGGCCTCATAAGCGTCCAGAAGTTCCGGCAGCACCTCCGGAAGAAAATCCGGATCAACCTCGACGGCGGCCTCGAAATGTTCGATGGCAAGGTCCATCCTATCGAGATTGCGCTCAATGCGACCCAGCAAAATTCTCGCGCGCACACACTTGGAATCAGTACGGAGCGCGCGCTGTGCAGTACTCCGGGCTTCGTCGAATGCACCCTGGGTGCGGGCCTGCTCAGCCAGCTCGCAGTAGAACTGGGCAATCAGTGGAGCACCGCCGCCTTTGAGCTGATCGAGGCGTACCGCCATCTCAATAGCGCGCGTCCAATCGCGTTCTTGTTGATAGATTGCGATCAGATGCTTTAACGCTGCGGGTTCCTGCGAGCCGACGTTCAGCAGATCGGTGTAGAGCGCTTCTGCGCGATCTAACAGACCCGCTCGCATGTAATCTTCCCCCAGCTCCTGGAGAGCGATCGAGCGCTGCTCCGAAGACAATTTCGGACGACTGTACAGGTCTTGATGAAGGCGAATCGCTCGGTCTGTTTCGCCACGACGGCGAAACAAGTTGCCCAGTGCCAATTGTGTCTCGAAGGTATCGCTGTCCATCTCCGCGATCTTCAAGAAGACTTCGAGCGCCTTGTCTGGCTGCTCGTTCAACAGGTAGTTAAGACCACTGAAATAGGTTTGCGAGAGCTCGGAGAACCGTGCACCGCTGCTTCGCTCGCTACCTCGCCGACCCGTCAAATACCCGGAATAGGCCGCGAGTGGGAGCAACAACCAGAAGAGTTCTAGCCCGGGCATTTCATGAGGTCGCGAGCAAATGGTTGCTCCAGGAGCCGCAAACGTACGGGCGAACTCACACCGGACCCCTCGCCTTCTGCGCCCGTTTCAGATCTCGCTTAAGACGCAATACGACCGCAAGATAAAGGCCGAGTGCTCCGGCCAGGCTGCCCATGGCGAAGAAAGCCACCAATCCAACACCCAACGGCACGGAGACGGCTTGAGCGAGCACATTGATTTCGACCATCGTCGAGTTCAAGGCGGCAAACACCAACACAATCAGCAGCGCGGACAAAACCACAATCTTGGAAACGATGCGCCACATCATCCGATGATCGGCACGCCCGATTTGGCGCTCGCGTTCACTCTCTCGCGGAGTTCTTTTCCAGGCTTAAAGTGCGGCACATACTTGCCGTCGAGCGCGACAACGTCCCCGGTCTTCGGGTTTCGACCCATGCGCGGTGGCCGAAAATGTAGCGAAAAACTACCAAAACCCCGAACCTCTATGCGCTCCCCGCCCGCGAGAGCATCCGCCATTTGATCGATGACGGATTTCACAGCGAGTTCCACATCTGGTTGGGCCAGATGCGCCTGCCGGGAAGATAACGCAAGAATCAATTCCGACTTGGTCACGTCGAACTCCAGTGCAGGTGCAGACTTCGCAAGCTTAGCGTGGTGCAACACCCCGAACATACCGGGGTGTTGCACACCAGAGCAACCTCAACGATTCAATTGCTCTTTGAAGAGCGAGCCAAGCTTCGTCACGCCCGCCGCTGTGCTCTGGTATTCCTCAAGCGCTTCGGCCAACTCATCGTCTTCCTTGGCGCGAATCGACAATTGCAGGATGCGACCGCGGCGATCGAGACCCGTGAACTTAGCTTCGATCTTGTCGCCTGCACGGAAATGCACGGTGGCATCGTCGACACGTTCCTTGGCGATATCCGCAGCACGCAGATAGCCCTCAATGCCATCCGCCAGATCGACCGTCACGCCGCGCGCATCGACTTCGCGAACCACACCATGGACGATGCTGCCCTTCGGATTGGCGGCCATGAAGCTGCCGAACGGATCTTGCTCCATCTGCTTGATCCCCAGCGAGATGCGCTCACGCTCCGGATCGACGGCCAGCACGACCGCACTGATTTCTTCGCCCTTCTTGAAGTTACGGACGAGATCCTCGCCGGTGCCTTGCCAGGAAATATCCGACAAGTGAACAAGACCGTCGATACCGCCTTCCAAGCCAACGAAAATGCCGAAATCCGTGATCGATTTGATCGTGCCGATGACGCGATCGTTCTTCTTGAAGTTGCCTGCGAACGCCTCCCACGGATTGCTTGTGCACTGCTTCATGCCGAGCGAAATACGGCGACGCTCTTCATCGATATCGAGCACCATCACTTCGGTTTCGTCGCCGATAGAAACAATCTTGGCCGGGTTGACGTTCTTGTTGGTCCAATCCATTTCCGAAACGTGAACCAGCCCTTCGACGCCCGGCTCAAGTTCGACAAATGCACCGTATTCGGTGACGTTGGAGACTTTGCCGAACAGACGCGTGCTCTGCGGATAACGGCGGGAAATATTGACCCACGGATCATCACCCAATTGCTTAAGACCCAGCGAGACGCGATTGCGTTCGCGATCGAAGCGCAGCACGCGCACATCGATTTCGTCGCCAACGTTGACCACTTCAGAGGGATGACGCACGCGCTTCCACGCCATATCGGTAATGTGCAGCAAGCCATCGATGCCGCCCAGGTCGACGAACGCGCCGTAATCGGTGAGGTTCTTGACCACACCCTTCAGCACCGCGCCTTCCTTGAGCTTCTCCATCAGCTGTTCGCGCTCGACGCTGAACTCGCTCTCGACCACGGCGCGACGCGAGACCACGACGTTGTTGCGTTTGCGATCGAGCTTGATGATCTTGAACTCGAGATCCTTGCCTTCCAGATACACCGGGTCGCGGACCGGGCGCACATCGACCAGGGAACCCGGCAAGAACGCGCGGATGTCCTTGATGTCGACCGTGAAGCCGCCTTTGACCTTGCCACTGATGCGGCCGACGATCGTTTGATCCTTTGACTGGGCATCTTCGAGTTCGTCCCACACCATCGCGCGCTTGGCTTTTTCGCGGGACAGCACGGTTTCGCCGAAACCGTTTTCAAGCGAATCGAGAGCTACTTTCACTTCATCGCCGACGCCAACATCGATCTCACCCGCTTCATTGCGGAATTGCTCGATGGGCACGACGCCTTCGGATTTCAAACCGGCGTTGATGATCACCACGTCTGTGCGGATCTCGACAACGGTACCGGTCACGATGGCGCCCGGCTTGAGCTTGCTCAATCGCTCGCTCTGTTCAAACAGTTCGGCAAAACTTTCAGTCATGTTGAGTCCAAGAGTTCGGATGCACCGCGTTCGCGGCGATCCACCTTTTGCGGATTGCTCCGCGTGGGTTTTGAGTTGATATCCGCAAGACGATTCCTGCGGGCCGTTCCCTTTGGCGAAAGACCCGGCGAGCGCTACAGCGCGTGAGCCCAGTCGAGCACAGTGGCGACGACGACATCGATCGACTGCGACGTCGAATCGATTATCCGTGCATCGTTGGCAGGAACGAGCGGGGCGACGGCTCGCGTGCGATCACGCAGGTCGCGCTCTTCGATCTCGCGCAAAAGGGCGGGCAGAATAGCCTCGATTCCCTTTTCGCTCAACTGTTTATGGCGACGCCGGGCACGTTCTTCGGCGCTTGCGGTCAGAAATACTTTAAGTTCGGCGTGCGGAAAGACCACGGTGCCCATATCACGCCCATCGGCAACCAGACCCGGCGGCTGCGCAAAATTGCGTTGCTTTTGCAGCAAAGCTGCCCTGACAGCCGGCAAAGCAGCCACCTTGCTGGCCGCCTGCCCGGCTTCCTCGGTGCGAATCATCTCCGAAATATCATCGTCGCCCAACCAAACGTGCGGCTCGCGATCGATGCGGTCTTCGAACTCGATATCGGCGTGCAACGCGAGTTTGGCCAGGCTGGGCTCATCGTCCAGTGGATAGCCGCCACTCAGCGCCGCCACGCCGACCGCCCGGTAAAGCGCGCCCGAGTCGAGGAAATGCCAGCCGAGCGCGCGAGCCACCGCGCGGCTGATGGTGCCTTTGCCGGAGCCGGAGGGTCCGTCGATGCAGATGATGGGGGCGATGGACATAGAGTCGGGCGTAGGCGGACCAGCGTCCAGTCTAATTGTCTTTTACCGAATGTTTGAACAGCGCTATCGTCCGAGAGTCGCTCACGCCGCTTCGAGGCTCAACGTGAAACCAAGTGTAATTCTGGCTCACCTCCCTCGCCTGCGCTCCAAACTTTGCGATTGCCGCTCGCATCGCCATCGCCTTAGAGCTACCGGAGACATATCACTTCGAAACAACCGGTGTAACAGTATTCGGGAACGACCGCACAACGCTTGATGCCAATCCGTATGGTTTTGGCGCCAAATCTTGCCGGAGTCGGCAGCCGACCAATTAAAGATCGCGCGCGCACTTACCATGGCGGGTGCTGCACATAACCTTCGGCGTGCATTTCAGGATAGCGATCCGCTGGACATTGAACCCCGTGAAGCATGCGGAACCCCGGTGGGCGCATCGCAGCTTTACGCTCTCTACCAACAGTTCACCGACAGCCTGGATAGCGAAAACTCAATAGACGACTTGGGCCAGCTCCCCTGGCTACCGAACTAAACCGCCACGTTCTTTAAGGTCGATCCCAATGCTGGAAACCAAACCGGCAAATCCAGGAAAGCTCGTCGCCACATTCGCGCAATCCAGAATCTTGATGTTACCGGTGGCTCGGAGCGACGCAATTGCGAAGCTCATGGCGATGCGGTGATCGCCACGGCTGTCGATCTCGCCGCCGCCCATCGAGCCGCCAGTGATCGCCATACCATCGTCGAACTCCTCGACCTCGATGCCCAGCGTCCGCAAGCCGACAGCCATCGCGCCGATGCGATCGCTTTCCTTGACGCGCAGCTCATGCGCGCCGCGCACGGTGCTGGTGCCGCTGGCGGCAGCGGCGGCGATACAGAACGCCGGGAACTCATCGATCATGTCGGGCACGCGTTCCATCGGTACGTCGGTAGCGCGCAGCGCACTCGGGCGCACGCGCAAGTCGCCGACGCGCTCGCCAGCTTGCAAGCGCTCGTCGAGAATCTCGATATTGCCGCCCATGTCTTTGAGCGTCAGCAGCAATCCGGTGCGACGCGGATTCAAGCCGACGTTCTCGATCACCAGCTCACCGCTGCGCGAGAGCAATCCGGCGACCAGGAAGAAGGCCGCGGACGAGAAATCGCCCGGCACGCTTACCGGAACCGCGTTGAGTTCGTTTCCAGGTCGAATCGTCACCGCCAGTCCATCCACAGCAAGATCGGCACCCAACGCGCGCAGCATGCTCTCGGTGTAATCGCGCGTCGCAGTGGGTTCCACCACCGTCGTCGCGCCTTGCGCATACAGCCCCGCGAGCAGCACGCACGACTTGATCTGCGCGCTAGCGACCGGGCACGTGTAGTGAATGGCATTCAACGCCGGCACCGGCGCAATCGCCAATGGTGCGGTCCCCTGTTCGCTGCCGCGGATGTCGGCGCCCATCGCGCGCAGCGGATCCATCACGCGGCGCATCGGCCGCTTGCTCAAGGACGCATCGCCGATGAGCGTGCTGGCGAACGCCTGGCCGGCCAGCAATCCTGTGAGCAAGCGCATCGCCGTTCCCGCGTTGCCGCAATCGAGCGATTTGCTGGCGCCACGAAGTCCGCGCAATCCCACACCGTGAATCTCCAGCGTCGTGGTATCGAGACGTTCGATGCGAACGCCAAGCTCGCGCAGGATTTGCGCGGTGGCCAACGTGTCTTCGCCGGGCAGGAAACCACTGACGCGCGTAACGCCGCCCGCAATTCCGCCCAACATCACAGCGCGATGCGAAATCGACTTGTCGCCCGGAACTGCGATTCGACCACTGGCGCAGTCGCTGGGCGAAAGGCTATAGATCAATGCGGAGCCACTCATGCCCACTCCGCCAGCACTTCGCGCAACGCCAACAGCAGCGCCTGACTCTCGTCGCGCAGACCCACGGTTACGCGCAAACAGGTCGGCAGACCGTAACCACCCATCGGCCGCAGGATGACGCCGCGTTTCAGCATCGCGTCTTCAATCGGTTTGGCTGGGCGCTGGAAATCGACCAACACAAAGTTTCCTTGCGAGGGAAATACAAACAGCCCAAGCGCACGCAGCTGCTGGGCAAGCCAGTTCCGCTCAGTAGCGTTTCCATGGCGCACGCGCTCGACATGGGCTACATCGTTCATGGCAAATCGGGCGGCAAGCTGCGCGTACAAATTGACGTTGAACGTCAGTCGCGTGCGCTCGAGCACCGCCGCCAGACGCGGCGAACTGATCGCATAGCCAATGCGCAACGACGCCAGACCATGCGCTTTGGAGAACGTGCGCGTGACAATCAGATGCGGATGCAGGCCGGTCAAACTGAGTGCATCGGGCACCTCATCCTCGTCGACATATTCGCGATACGCCTCATCAATCACAACCAACGCAGAGTGCGGCACACGCGCGAGAAAATCCGCCAACACTTCGCGCCGCCACCAGGTGCCTGTCGGGTTGTTGGGATTCGCCAGATAGACGAGTTTGGTATTCGGACTCAACGCGCGCGCAAAACCGGCCGGATCCGCACCGAGTGGCTGCTCGCCGCTGCGCGGCAGCGCCGCGACTTCCACAGGAGTGCCGCCACTACCGATCGCGGCAAGCTTGAACACGGCGAAACCATGTTGACTGAACACGACCTCATCACCCGGGGCGACAAAGGTCTCGGCGATCAGCACCAGCAGTTCGTGCGAACCGTTGCCCAAAGTGATGGCAGCGGGATCGACGTTCCAACGTTGCGCAATCGCCTCGCGCAAGCGCCGCGCGCCAGCGTCTGGGTAGCGAATCAAATCGGCAAAATCGCAGGACTTGAGCGCCTCGCGAACACTGGGGCTCGGCCCATAGCCGTTCTCGTTGGAACCCAGTTCCACCATGCACGGCAAGCCGAGCATCTGTCGAATGGTCTCCGGATCGTAACCGGGGTCGTAGGCCGTCAGTTTTCGCACGCCGGGAGCGGCGAGTTGTTCGATGTTCATGTTCTAAGAGCGACGTCTGTTCCCACTCGGACGGGAGTGGCTTGGGTGAGGATGGAAAGCTGGCCGTCAATCGAACAAAACTCAAGGGCCTGGGCCGGCACCGAGCGCATTGATTCGATCCGCTTTTTCTTCGACTGCTCCTGACAATTGACGCCCGGCACCTCGCTAACCCAACCGTACCACCAGCGACCATCACGGAACATAGCCGCTGTGAAATGCGCGGCATTCATACGATCGCCGCCGGATACGCCCCCAGCACTTTCAACTGCGCCGCCACGGGACCCAGATCGTTCAGCGCTGCTTTCAGCGCGCCGGAATCGACATGGCCCTCGACGTCGACGAAAAATACGTACTCCCACTTCGCGCCGCGCGCCGGGCGCGATTCGATACGCGTCATGCTGATGCCATGTTTGGCGAGCGGCGTCAGCAGCGAATACAGTGCGCCGGGCTGATCCTTGACGGCCAGCAGCAGCGAAGTCTTGTCGTGGCCCGAGGGCGGAAACAGCTCGCGCCCAAGCACAAAGAAGCGCGTCGTGTTGTCTGGCCGATCCTCAATGTTCGGCGCCAGAATCTTGAGGCCATACACCTGCGCCGCGGCCAAGCCGGCAATCGCCGCTGCATCGTCGGCATTGCGCGCGCGCCGCGCCGCTTCGGCATTGCTGCTGACCGGGATGCGCTCTGCCTTCGGCAGATGCCGGCGCAACCAACCCTTGCACTGCGCCAAGGACTGCGCGTGCGAGTACACGCGTTCGATGTGCGCCAGATCCGTCGCCCGCGACATCAGGTTTTGATGCACGCGCAGCTCGATTTCGCCGCAGATTTTCAGTGGCGTGGTGTAGAACATATCGAAGGTGTGATGCACGGCGCCCTCGGTGGAGTTTTCCACCGGCACCACACCAAAATCGGCGTCGCTCGATTCCACTTCGGCGAAGACTTCCTCGATGCTCGCCATCGGTATGGCGATCACCGAATGCCCAAAGTGCTTTTGCACCGCGGTCTGACTGAAAGTACCCTCAGGTCCGAGGTACGCGATCTTCAGCGGATTCTGCTGCGCCAGACACGCCGACATGATCTCGCGAAACACGCGGTGCAGCTCTTCGTTCGACAGCGGACCCTGGTTGCGATCGACCACACCGCGCAACACCTGCGCCTCACGCTCCGGTTTGTAGTAGTCGATCGCGGCTTTGAGCGGCCCTTTGGCGACGCCTACCTGCCGCGCGTAACCCGCGCGCTCAGCGATCAGCTCCTGGATTTGCCGATCGACAGCGTCGATGCGCTGGCGGAGGTCCGGGAGGCTGAGCCTGACGTCTGGATCAGTTTTTTTCGCCACCGTCGGCCTCGCTTTCAGTTCAACATGCTACGCAGCGCAAACCTAAGTGCTTTTCGTAAGCATCGAAGTCGCGATCATCGTGAAGCAACTCCAAGTCGTCGACGACACAACGCGTGGCGATGATGCAATCGATGGTCTTGCGGACTGTAATGCCGTGCTGCCGTAGCGTCCGGAAATGCCGAGCGCTTTGGACAGCAAGTTCCGCACCACATAAGTCCACAACAACCAGTCCAAACAGCAACGTTCGAACACTGTCGAACTCTTTCTCGCTCCCGCATCCCTGCAAGACCTCCGCAAGAATGAGATCACCAACAGCGAGCGGCGCAATCCCCAGCAGAGATTCGAGCTTCTCCACTGGCGCCGTGGCGTTGCCACGCAAGTAATCGATCCAGACACTGCTATCGACCAAGATCAATGATCAAGCCTCATTTTCTCAAGATCGCCTTGCCACTGAACCTGCCCGCGAAGTTTCCGGATATCGAGTTGTCGACTGACCTGCAAGAGCATCCGCAGCCCCATCTCAACCGCCGCCTTCTTGGTAGAAGCGCCTGTTCGACGCATCGCTTCTTCCATCAGTTCATCATCGATGTCGATGTTGGTTCTCATGTGTACGAATCTCCGTTTCTTACACACTACCAGACAGAAACCGGAATTGCTCAAGAGCGATCTAAACTCACGTCGGGATGGTATTGCGTCGAAAACAGCTTCAAATCACCCGCACCGCCAAAATCCCATCGATACCCTTGACCTTTTCCACTACATCCGCACCGATCGGCTGATCGAGATCGAGGATGTTGTAGGCCAGTTCGCCGCGCGAAGCGTTGAGCATCTGCGCGATGTTGGCGCCGGCCTCGCCGAGAACGTGCGAAAGTTGACCGATCATGTTCGGGACATTGCGGTTGGCCACTGTCAGGCGCTGCGCACCGGCACGCGCCAGGCGCATGCTCGGGAAATTCACCGAATTGTTGACGTTGCCGTTTTCCAAATAGTCGCGCAGCTGATCGGCGACCATGATCGCGCAGTTCTCCTCAGCCTCGTTGGTTGATGCGCCCAAGTGCGGGAACGACACGACCTTGCCGTGCGCCACCGTGCGCGACGTCGGGAAATCGGTCACGTAGTGCGACAGATGCCCGCTGTCCAACGCGGCGATCACGGCGTCCTCATCGACGACGCCTTCGCGCGCGAAGTTCAACAGCACAAGCCCTTGTTTGGCGCCACCCAGGGTGGTCGCATTGATGCTGCCTTTGGTGCCGGCATTGAGCGGCAAGTGCAGCGAAACGAAATCCGAGGCTGCCAGGATCTCGCTCAAACTACCGGCCTTGGCCACATCGCTCGACAACTGCCAGGCGCCATCGACGGTCATGTGCGGATCGAAGCCGATCACGTTCATGCCGATGCCCTTGGCAGCGTTCGCCACGCGCACACCGATTGCACCCAGGCCAACGACGCCGAGTGTGCGGCCCACGACCTCGCTGCCGACGAAGCGCTTCTTGCCGTCCTCGACCTTGTGCTCAAGTTCTGGATCGTTGGCATCGAGGCCACGCACGAATTCCGTGGCTTCGCGCAGATTGCGCACCGCCATCAGCATGCCTGCGAGAACCAGTTCCTTTACTGCGTTCGCATTGGCGCCCGGTGCATTGAACACAACAATGCCGCGTTTGCTGAGCTCGACCACCGGCACGTTGTTCGTGCCTGCCCCGGCGCGTGCGACGGCCTTGAGCTCAGGATTGATCGCAATGGTATGCAAGTCCGCCGAACGCACCAGAATTGCGTCTGGCGCATCGACTTTGTCGCCGATCTCATAACGCTGCGCCGGCAAACGCGAGGTGCCGCTGGTGGAAATTTTATTGTAGGTCTTGATCTTGAGCATGGCAGAGGCTGAATTCGCTTGAGAAGTTTTTCGCTACATAAACTCGATTGGCGCGAGGCAAGTGTCGGAAATCTCGGCTTCGCATCTGGAAACGCTGATCGGGCAGATATAGGCGTTTTGACTGTCGCTGACCGGAGCCTGTCCCGCGCCTGTGCCAGCGCCTATCGCCCCACGTTTCTAACCATTCACCCGCATGAATTCACGCATGTATCCAGCCAACGCTTGCACGCCGGCTTCGGGTACCGCGTTGTAGATACTGGCGCGCATTCCACCAACGGCGCGGTGACCCTTGAGTCCGAGCAACCCCTTCGCTTCGGCGCCCTTCAGGAATGCGGCGTCCAGACTGCTGTCTTTAAGCACGAACGGCACGTTCATCCAGGAGCGATAGCGCGCATCGACGGGATTCGTATAGAAGCCGCCGGAGCCGTCGATCAACTGATACAGCGTTTGTGCTTTGCGCTCGTTGCGCGCGCCGATGGCGCTCAAACCGCCCTCGGCCTTGACCCAGTCGAACACCAGCGCGGAGATGTACCAGGCGAAGGTCGGCGGCGTATTCAACATCGAGGCGTTGTCGGCGTGCGCCTTGTAGCTGAGGATCTGCGGCACGACGCGCGGCTTGCGCTCCAGCAGATCGTCGCGAACAATCAGCACCGTGATACCGGACGGGCCGATATTTTTTTGCGCCCCGGCATACAGTACGCCGTATCGCGAGACGTCGAGCGGACGCGACAGCAGCGTGCTCGACACATCCGCGATCACCGGCGCGCTCTGTGCC
Organism: Lysobacterales bacterium; assembly: GCA_022844165.1. GTDB lineage: Bacteria > Pseudomonadota > Gammaproteobacteria > Xanthomonadales > SZUA-5 > JALHMH01. Next base: position 65,644 of record JALHMH010000015.1, on the reverse strand, counting down.
GGCAAATCGTAGTACTCGACACCGTGAATGGTCTCATTGGGCGTCACGTGCAAGTACGCTGCGTTTGCGCTCAAGCTCCAGTCGCTGACCGGCGCGACGGTGGTGTAGTTGCTCGCCTCGCTCGTGGCGGCAATCTTCGATACGCACACCGCTTTGGCTTCTTTCTGCGCCTTTTCGCCCCAATGGCCAGTCAGCACGTAGTCAGCGGCTTGATCGGGCGCCGCAAAGTTCATCGGCAGCAGCGCAAATTGCGTGGTTGCTCCGCCCTGCAGGAACAGCACCTTGTAGTTGGCTGGTATGCCCAAAATGTCGCGCAACGAAGCCTCGGCGCGTTCGGCCAACTGCACAAAAAGCTTATCGCGGTGGGAAATCTCCATCACCGAGGCGCGAGCGCCCTGCCACTCGAGCATTTCGCTCTGGGCCTGCTGCAAAACCGGTTTCGGCAACGCGCCTGGACCTGCGCTGAAATTGAACGCTCGACTCACCGCAATCTTCCTTGTGAAAGCCAGCTTGACGCGCCGCAGCATAGGCGGGCCATCGCCAGCTTGAAAGGAGTGTTTATTCGAATACAGGTACTTGCCCGTTCCCGGTCGCTTTTGTGCAAGAGCTTCGCTGGCCGGAGCTTCGTTGCTCTACCCAACCACCATGGCACCCGATTCCCACTGAGGATAGTTCTGGCGAGGCTTCGCCTCAGACCGCCGAGCATTGCTGGCTTCGTTCGTCAGCGTACTCGCCACAACCCCGCGCTTCGCGTTTCCGGCCCAGCGGCGCAGCCGCCGGGCGTTCGACTCGGCACACGCCTGTGGCGAGTCAGCGCCGAGTCTCACCCCTTGACTCAAGGGGCCGCAAAAGCCAAAGCCGCTCCGCAGAAAACTTGACTCAAATGTACAGATCCGGCTCCGTTATGGACTCTGGTGTCTGCATCGCCAACAAACCCGGCTTACAGCGCTACGATGGCCTTGCCAATATTCTCGCCACGCATCAACCTGGCAAATGCATCCGGCGTGGCCTGAATGCCGTATGCAACGTCTTCGAGGTATTTGAGTCGACCACTTCGTACCAACGGCACGAGTTCGTCCAGCATGGCCGGAAGCCGTGCGAAGTGATCGTAGACCACGAGCCCGGTCAGCGTTGCTCGCGCCGCAATGACCGGACCCAGATTCGGGCCCGGTGGCCGTTCCGACTTATTGTATTGATCCATCAATCCGCACAGTACCACTCGAGCGCGAAGGTTTAGATGCTGAAGCACTGTTTCCAGCACACGTCCGCCGACATTGTCGAAGTAACAATCGATGCGATTCGGACAAGCGAGCTGGAGCGCTGGACCAAAGTCGTCGCGGTGATAGTCGACGCAGGCATCGTAACCCAGGAACTTAAGAGCCATCGCACACTTCTTCGCACCGCCTGCGATCCCGACCACGCGTGCGCCAGCGCGCTGCGCCAGCTGAGCTGCAGTGCTTCCGACAGGCCCTAACGCAGCCGAGACCACCACCGTCTCGCCTTCGCGTGGCTGCAAAATGTCCCTCACGCCCGCAAAGGCCGTCAGCCCCGGCATTCCGAGCACTCCCAGCGCGGTACTCGGCGGGACATCGGGCGGCAACTTACGCAGCCGATCCGCTGGCAAGAAGGCTTCCTCGCGCCAGCCCGTCTCGCCTTGTACAAACTCACCTCGAACGAACTCTGGCGTTGTCGAGTCGATCACTTCCGCAACGCCACCACCCGGCACGACATCGCCGAGCGCCATGGAGTGACCCATGTGGCGACCACTCATGACGCCACGCAGGTAAGGATCGAGCGACAAGTAACGCACACGGAGCCGCGCACCTGCGTCGCCGGACGGCACATCGTTTGCGACAATGACAAAATCTTCCGCACACGGCACGCCCACCGGAAATCGCTTCAGCGCGACCGCGTGCATGGGTTAGAGTGCGCTCAATACATGCTCGGCGCTCGACACCTTGAACTCGCCCGGCGCCTCAACGAACATTTGCGTCACAACGCCATCTTTAGCGACCAGCGCAAAGCGCTGGCTACGAGTACCCATGCCAAATTTACTGGCATCGAGCTCCAGGCCCAGCGCCTTGGCGTAAACAGCATTGCCATCCGCAAACATTTGCACATCGTCAGGAATAGACTGACTCTTGCGCCACGCATCCATCACGAAGGCATCGTTGACCGAGAGGCATACGATTGAATCGACGCCCTTGGCTTTGAGTTCCTCCAGTTTGTCGACATAGCCGGGCAAATGCCGGGCCGAACAAGTGGGCGTGAAAGCTCCGGGGACGGCGAACATCACGACCATCTTGCCGGCAAACAAGTCATCGGTGCTGATGTGTTGCACGCCGTCTTTGAGATAAGCAAGCGTGCCTGAGGGCAAACGGTCGCCGACTTGAATCGCCATAAACTTCTCCTGAAAAGTTGTTGAAAAACGCGTGTCGGTACTCGCTCTCTCTATGGATCAACCACATGCGTGCTCGATCCATGAGCGAACCATCCCTGCTTCGCACCAGCAGGCAGCGTCTCAACTGCCTGCTGGTCGATAGTCAAAAAGATCCGGGCTACTGGCCCTTGAACCAACCCAAAATTCGCGCCCACAGGCTGCGCTTTGGAGCAGCAGGCGCCCCTAGCAGACTACCTGCCTGGCGGCCTACGTCGGCCGACCGCGGCGCGGGTCTGGATGGACCGCCGCCGCTGGCGCCGAGCAAGTCGGCTGCGGTGCGTGAGACCTTTGCTGACGGCGACGACGGTGTGGCCGCCGCAACATCGCCGCGAAGCGCCGCATCCAGATCGGGAGCGATGTGAAAGAGTTTCGAAAAACCCGAAAGATCAAATACTTGCCTGACCGTGCTGCTCATTCCAGATAACCGCAACACACCACCTGAGGTGTCGTCCGTCTGTTTCGCGAGCGCCAACAGCACGCGCAATCCGGCGGAACTGACGTAGCTGATCTCCGACAGATCCACGATAAAGCGCTTGTCGCCAGCCTCGGTAAGATCATGCGCGGCCAATTCGAAGTCAGCACTGGTCTCGGTATCGAGTCGGCCCTTCAACCGCAACACTCTAAAGTCGCTGATCGTTTCGTTGCCTATCTCAAGCGCCATGATGTCCTCTGAGGATCGAATTCCAGGCCGCAACGCTACATCAAGCGGAAGCCGAACTGTGCGGAACCCACGCTGAGAGTGTCGCCGTCAACGAGTACCTTCTCGCTGATCGTCTCACCGTTGACTTTCACAATCTTGGAACCCGCTACATCGCGCACTTGAAAACCGGCGCGCGTCATGCTGATCTCAACGTGCTTTTTGCTGACGCCAGCAACGGCCAACTGTACATCGCAAGCGCCATCCGCGCCGATGCTAACTGGCTTTAGACCCAAGGTCTGCACAACTGAACCAGCATCGCCGTTGCGCGGCTCCAGCCGGCCCTGACGGAACACCACGGTTGCATCCGGATTGCGTGCTTTAAGGGGCTTGCCAGCAGCCGCCGAAGACGCCAGCGTCTGCGCCGGGGGTGCGCCGGCTGCCAGGGTAACGCTCGGCATCGTTGCCACCGCCGCAGGAGGCGGCGGCGGAGCAACAACGGGCGCCGCAACAATGGTCGCCGAGTAGTCGCCTTGAGGCGCCGCAACCGGCACTGCAATGACCGTCGCCGAATGACCATCGGGCGCGGCCATCGCGGTCAGGCGAGCCGTGTCGCCATCGTCGCAATCGAGTTCTGCTTCGCTGCTGACGACCGCCAGAAAGCGGGCTTTGAGAGCCATCGCAGCTTCGCGCCGGGTGCCTTGCGCGCCCAAACGCTTCTCGACAACCGCCAACCGCTCTTTGAGTCCCGCTGCGTCGAATTCGCCAAGGCTGTGGCGGAACTCGATTTCTTCGCGATCCGTCGCCGCTGTCGCAACGGCGGCTTCGAGGCTTTCAAGCTCTTCCTTCAATGCCCGATAGACAACGCCGGCGGCAACCTTCAGAGGCGTGGCCTGCTGCGCCAGCTCATCGAAGCGCTGCCGATAGTCGTCATGCACGCGGGCAAACACAGCGGCCGATACCTGCTCGCGTCGTGCCGCCATGGCTTTCAGGCGCTCGCCCAACTGATCCTGTTCGGCTTTGAGCGTCACTAGTGAATCGACTGCCGACAGATCGAGTTTATCGAGATCCAGCGCCATTTCCATCCTCCTCAAATCGCTTGTACGACTAATTCGACGGAACCGAAGCGCAACTGATCGCCTGGTGCCAAAGGACGCGCTTGCCCGGTCGCAATACGCTCGTTGTTGACGAAAGTACCGTTCGTCGTACCGACTTCTTCGCGCAGAAAAAATATGCCCGCTTCGTTGATGATTTTAGCGTGCCGCCGCGACAGACTGCGCTGAGTGTCCAACGGTCCAAGGTTGATTTCTGGCAACAATCCGGTGACCGGGTCTGGTCGACCAATCAGCATCTCTTGCCTGCCCGTCGCGAGCGCAAACTCGCTGCCGCTTGGAGCATGAACCAATTTGATGGGTTTGCCGATCGTGTTCGGATCGATTGGGGTAATGCGTTTGCTGGGCGTCGGCGATAGTTTAGCGACATCAGACTTGACTGTATCGCGACTCGGCTTCACTGGCGCAGCCTTGTCTGGCCCGCCGCGGCGCAACAAATCCAGCTCATTTTGCGCTTGTTGCAACTGCTCTTCCGTTCGGCGCAACCGCGCCACCAGCTTGCGCATGATGCGCACGGCAATCTCGAAGTTGTCGCGCAGCATGCCAGCGAAAGCGGCACGATCGACCTTCAACAGTCGCGCCGCAGAGGTTGCGCGCACAGCCGCGAACCGCGGCTGGTCTTCCAAGATGGCCATCTCGCCGAAAAAGTCCCCGGCGCCAAGCACCGCGATCGGATCGCCGCCGCGCGCTTCGCGGAGCACCTCGACAGTACCGGTTTCGATGATGTACATATCGGTTCCGACGTCGCCCTCGCGAAAAACGAAGGCATTCGGCGCAACTTCTACGAATACTGGCTTTGAATCGCTCATGCGGAGGTTCCTATGCCTGCGGCGCTGCGGCAGCTCGCCGGCCAGCTGTCGGAGTATGCCGACCCGAGCCGCCGAGCAAAAGAGCGGCAGGCGACTGCTCGTTGAAGGCTTCAACCCGCGCGCTCCGCTGTCATACTTGGCCATGATTCGCTCCGGATGCAGCGTGTTGTCCTGTCGTCCGTTCGTTTGATCGGAGATAGGTACAAGGTGCCCAAACACAGTTCTTGGAACTCATTGTCATTTTAATACGCAGAGGTTGTCGTGTTTATAATTCCAGTCTTCGTGGCCCCAAGCCCAATTTCCGGCGTAGGTGTCTTTACCAGAACGAATATTGAAAAGGGCCAACTCATATGGCGCTTTGACGAGCGCTTCGACCTGATTTTCACAGAGGAAGAATGGAACACGATACCATTCGACGTTCGCAACGAACTTGAAATACATGCCTGGCGGTCAGTCATTGACGGGCCGATTTATTACGAATCCACAGCGGGCAGGTTCATTAACCACTCTCGATCGCCCAATACGGATTTTACAAGAGAGGGCTTGGGATTCGCCAGGGAACGCATTCCGGAAAATACGGAACTCACTTCAGACTATCGAGAGTTCATGGCAGACTGCTCGCATCTGGACTTTATCTAGGAATGATCTTGTCGAAAGAACTTATCGAACTGTTGATCCTCTGGATTCAACTTCTGGGCGTGCCAGTTGGCATCGGCGTCTTCGTCTATGGCAAATTTCGCGAGATTAAAGATCGTGAAAGTCGCACGTATTCTACGCTGGGTGATTGTTATGACGCTTATCTCAGGACTTGTCTGGAAAATCCGGACTTGCCCGCGTTCGGGAATGGCAGCGACGTAACGGAACCGCTCAGCGGCGAACGGCGGAAACGAATGCAGCTACTTTTCTGCCTGCTATTGAGTCTGCACGAACGAGCTTTCTTGCTTTATCGCGATACACGATCTGGTTTTCGAAAGGTTCAGTGGCAGGGATGGGTTGGATATTTGGAAGACTGCTTTAAGAATCCCCACTTCTCTCGTGAGTGGCCGCTTCTCTCCTATCAGTTCGATCAGTGTTTTGTGGACTTTGCGGAAGGCATTAGAACGACAATGATTTCCAGGGCCAAGAAGTGAAGTTGACCTGTATCGAACCACAATCGCAGCGTGTGTCCCCCTGGTCACATGGCGCAACCCGCGAAATCGCCCGCGGTGGCGATCCCTGGCAGTGGCGAGCAAGCGTCGCACGCATCGATGCGGCGGGCGATTTCACCGCTTTCCCTGGCAAGACTCGGCTGATCGCATTGCTCGACGGCGGACCGCTCACATTGGACGTCGATGAGCGCCGCATTGACATCGCGCCGCGCCTGAGCGCGCAGACGATCCCAAGCGATACACCATGCAACGCGCAAGGGGATTTCCCGTGCTCGGTTTTCAACTTGATCTACGACCCACACCTCATCGATGCCAAATTGCTGCCGCGGCCACTCGTCGGCGCCATGGTGCTGTTCAATGAAATCGACGTGAGCTGGCTCGTGTATCTGGTCAGCGGCGAAGCGACGCTGCGCGCAGGCGAACGCAGCCAGTGGCTTGGTGCACAGCATGCCTTGCTTCTGAGCGGCGACGGCTCAGGCGGCCGGGCCGTGCTGGACGGCGGCGGCGAAGTTGTTCTTTGCCGTATCGCGCCGCTCGCACGTCTGACCTGAACGATCGACGCCGATCACCCAACAGCACCGCCCGCTTCGTGCCTTTTCGAATTTTAATTTGCCAGCTGTGCCACCCTGTGATTATCTCTTGGCCTTGGGAATGGATTGTCAGCGCATAGCAGGCTGTTGAGAAACGGCCTGCGGGCGCGAACCATAGGATGATTCGCAATTGGGTCGAGCACGTAAGTGCTTGATCCATGGAGAGCGAGTCCTCAACAACGTGATAGGGGCCGGTGATATGCAGCGCATTGCACTTTGGGTGGTTATGTTGATGATGTTCGGCAACGCGGTGGCTATCACAGAAACCGATCGCCAGCTGGAGTTGGCCGAGATCGCCAGCGAGACCGAATTGGCGATGCAGCTGGCGCGCGCCGGCCAGTACGGCAAACTGTCGAAATTCAGCCGCGAACGCGCGACGGAAGCTGCGCGCGCGATTGCCAACATTGCCAAACGCAGCTCGAGCCTTGCCGATCTCAGCGCAGCCGATCGCGAAGTTCTTGACAATGCGCGAGCGCAGTTGGACGAACATTTACGAATCAGAAATAAGAACCGGATCGTCTGCACCAAAGAGGCACCGATCGGCAGCCGCCTGCCGCGAGAGCTGTGCCTGACGGTTGGTCAACGGGAAGACCGGGCACGAAACGCCAGGCGCGCAACGCGCGACCTGCAGCGCAATGCCAAACCCATCGAGAATCAGTGATTTTCGCTGACGCACGCTCGAACATGCGCGACGAGATAATCCGGACAACGTGTATCACCGCATTTCCAACCGACGCCAACGCCCGCTTGAACAGGTGCGACGGTGGAATCGAGAACCAACGCGTATCGCGACAAGTCGACGCATGCACGGCGAGCAGCCGTTAGACTGCGCGACGGTTCTCATCGACCATACCGCATGTCTTTCAATACCATTCCCGAGCTTCTCGACGATCTCCGCGCTGGCAAGATGGTGGTGGTCCTCGATGATGAGGACCGGGAGAACGAAGGCGATTTGATCATGGCCGCCAGCTGCGTGCGGCCTGACGACATCAACTTCATGGCACGCCACGCGCGCGGCCTGATCTGCCTTGCGCTGACGCAGGAGCGCTGCAAACGCCTGCAACTCGGACCGATGACGGCGCGCAACGGCACACGAATGGGCACCGCCTTTACCGTTTCTATCGAAGCCGCCAGCGGCGTCACCACCGGCATCTCGGCCTACGACCGGGCGCATACGATCCGCACCGCGGTCGCTGCGCAGGCTCGCGCGGACGACCTGGTGCAACCGGGCCACGTTTTCCCGCTGGCCGCGCAACCTGGTGGTGTACTGGCGCGTGCTGGGCATACCGAAGCAGCCGTCGACCTCGCTTGTTTGGCCGGACATGAACCTGCCGGCGTACTGGTCGAAATCATGAGCGACGACGGCCACATGGCGCGGCGCCCACAATTGGAACTCTTCGCAGCCCAACACGGACTCAAGATCGGCAGCATCGCAGACCTGATTCGCTATCGCCTGGGCAACGAAAAAACGGTCGAAAGAGTCGCGGAGCAATTGGTCCGGACAGCAGTCGGCGAGTTCTCGTTAATCGTGTACCGAGACACTCTGACCCATGAGTTACACCACGCGTTGATTCAAGGTGTCATCGACTCGGACAGCCCGACTCTGGTGCGTGTCCACAACAAGAATATTTGGAGCGACCTGCTCGGAATCGAGCGCGGCGATTTCGGGCTATCGCTGCGCGATGCGATGACTACCATCGCGCAGGCGCCAAGCGGCGTGGTCATTGTGCTTGGGGACCGATCAGACCCATCGTCGCAGTTGCGTCGCTTGTTGGGCGAGCCGCCCGAGTCGACGCCGGCGCAACCCTGGCGCACCACCGGCATCGGCGCGCAGATTCTGGCCGATTTGGGCGCTCGGAAGATCATCGTATTGGGCACAGCGCGCCCCTATTTTGGGCTTGCCGGTTATGGAGTCGAGGTGATCGAATTTCGCTAAGACAATCTCAGGAGCGGTTTGAATAACCGTAGTGAGCGGGCCGAGGGCAAGGCAGACGGCGCGGAGCGACGCAGACATATCAAGTCGATAGGCAAGGAAGCGAGCACCGTCCAACGCAGCCATCGGCCCGCGCAGTAGGTTATTCAAACCGCTCTCAGGTGAACGAACGCGGCTTGAGTTGCCTCGGTTCTCACGATCCAGCCATTTGATTTCTTGATGGACCGCCCCCACAACTGGGCTTCCTGAGTCACGTTGATTCCAATGAGCGAATCTTTTCACGGCACGACCATACTCTCCGTGCGCCGCGGCAACCGCGTTGTGATGGGCGGCGACGGCCAGGTGTCGCTCGGCAATACCGTTGTTAAGGGCAATGCGCGCAAAGTCCGCAGATTGGGCAAAGGCAACGTGCTGTCCGGTTTCGCAGGCGCGACGGCGGACGCATTTACATTGTTCGAATTGTTCGACGCAAAACTCGAAAAACATGGCGGCAACCTAACGCGCGCTGCTGTCGAACTGGCCAAAGACTGGCGCACCGAGCGGCGACTGATGCGCCTCGAAGCGCTGCTGGCGGTTGCCGACAGCGAAACATCGCTGCTCATCACCGGCAACGGCGATGTTCTGGAGCCCGAGCAAGGGCTGATCGCGATCGGTTCCGGCGGCAATTATGCGCAGGCGGCGGCGAAAGCGCTGCTGGAAAACACGGAGCTTGGCCCGCGCGAGATTGTCGAACGTGCACTCAACATTGCGGCCGACATCTGCATTTACACCAATCACAACTTGACGTTGGAGGAGTTGTAGGACCGGGTTTGGTCTTCGTTGCCTGGATGGCGGTCAGCACCGGGCCACACGACCAAAGCTCGCTACCCACAACCTGCCACGCGCAAAACGGCCATCGAAAATGACCCCGAAATCCATTGTCGCCGCTTTAGATCAGTACATCATCGGCCAGTCCGCTGCCAAGCGCGCTGTCGCGATCGCTTTGCGTAACCGCTGGCGACGCATGCAGCTCGATCCCGCGCTGCGCAACGAGGTGATGCCCAAGAACATTCTGATGATCGGCCCCACCGGTGTTGGCAAGACGGAAATCGCACGCCGGTTGGCGGCGCTCGCGAACGCACCGTTCGTCAAGGTTGAAGCAACGAAGTTCACCGAAGTTGGTTACGTCGGCAAAGATGTCGAAACCATCATTCGCGATCTCGCCGATGCGGCGGTCAAGTTGGCACGCGAACTGGCGGTCGAGAAGGTCAAATCCACAGCCGAAGAACGCGCCGAGGAACGCATCCTGGATGCGCTCGTGCCGCGGCGCCAGGGACTGAGCTTCGATCACAATCCGTCCGACTCGGTGGACCGCGACAATGAAACTCGGGCAAAGCTGCGGGAGCGATTGCGCGCCGGCGCGCTCGACGAGCGGGAAATCGAGATCGATCTGGCGCAATCGCTCGGCATCGAGATTGCGGCGCCACCGGGTATGGAAGAAATGACCAGCCAGTTGAAAGGTCTATTCCAAAATCTGGCGAGCCAACGCAGCACGAAGCGCAAGCTGCCGATCGGCAAAGCGCGTGCGCTGCTGATCGACGATGAGGCCGCCAAGCTGATCAACGAGGACGAGATCAAATCCGCGGCAATCTACAACGTGGAACAGAACGGCATCGTGTTCATCGACGAAATCGACAAGGTCTGCCGCCGCGGCGAATATGGCGGCGCGGATGTCTCGCGCGAAGGCGTGCAACGCGACTTGCTGCCGCTGGTCGAAGGGTCGACCGTTTCTACCAAGTACGGCACCGTCAAGACCGACCACATCCTGTTCATTGCCTCGGGTGCTTTCCATTTGGCCAAACCGTCGGATCTCATCCCGGAATTGCAGGGCCGGTTCCCGATCCGAGTCGAGTTGCAGGCGCTTAATGTTGACGACTTCGAACGCATCCTGTGCGAGCCGTCGAATGCCTTAACGCGGCAATACGTTGCGCTCATGGGCACCGAGGGTTTGCGTATCGAATTCACCGGCGATGGCGTGCGCCGTCTGGCGGAAATCGCGGCACACGTCAATGAGCGCATGGAAAATATCGGCGCCAGGCGGTTGCACACCGTGCTGGAGAAACTCCTCGAGTCGCTGTCGTTCGACGCCTCCGATCGCAGCGGCGACGAGGTGACCATCGATAGTCGCTTTGTCGATGAGCACCTCGCCGAGCTGGTCAAGAACGAGGATTTGAGCCGCTACATTTTATAAGTACCTATGCGGCGTTCCCTCAGACCGCATTCGCATTCGCATTGATACCCCAGGGTTGCACCCTGGGCTGGTATGCGTTGCCCCGTTGGGGCAAATCGATGTTATCGATCTCGCTGGGCGACTGCGGTCCGGTCCAAGACCCTGGCCTCTGACCGGCGTAACATCCCAATCTCCGAACGGAGACAACGGATGAACCGCAAACCCTTGGCGCACATTCTCGGCGGCGTGCGCACGCCCTTCTGCCGCCAGAACACGGCGTTTGCTGAGCTCGGAAATCTCGCACTTGGCACCGAAGTCGTCGCTAAGTTGGTAGAGCGCTTCCAGTTGCAAGCTCAGGAGCTCGGCGATGTCGCGTTCGGCGCTGTCTTGAAGCACTCGCGCGACTTCAATCTGGCACGCGAAATCGTCTTGGGCACAGGCCTTGCCGCAACCACGCCTGGACTTACGCTGCAGCGTGCCTGTGGCACCGGTTTCGAAGCGGCGATCGCAGTCGCCAACAAAATCGCCCTGGGACAGATCGAGGTCGGCATCGGTGGCGGCAGTGACTCATCGAGCGAAGTACCGCTGGTACTCAATCGCACTTTGAATGCGCGGCTGCTCGCCGCCAGCAGAGCCAGGACCTTCGGCGAACGTCTTGCCGCATTCAAGGGATTTGTGTTCAAGGAACTCAAACCCAGCGCGCCGCAGGTGAGCGAACCGCGCACCGGCAAGAGCATGGGCGAGCACTGCGAGATGATGGCCAAGACCTGGGCGATCTCTCGCGCCGATCAGGATCGCCTGGCGCTGCTGAGTCATCAACGTGCCGCGGCAGCCTATGACCGCGGCTTCTACGACGCTTCGTTACTCACGTTCGGCGGAATCCGCCGCGACACGATTTTGCGGCCGGACACGACACTCGAAAAGCTCGCCAGCCTGAAACCTGCCTTCGATAAAATGTCAGGACAAGGTACGCTGACGGCCGGCAACTCCACGCCATTGACCGACGGCGCCAGCGCAGTGCTACTGGCCACCGCGAACTGGGCATCAGCGCACGGCCATACACCGCTGGCTGCGCTGATTGATGCGGAAGTTGCGGCGGTGGATTTTGTCGGAGGCGAGGGACTGTTGATTGCGCCCGTAGTGGCCATCTCCCGCCTCTTGACCAGGACCCGGCTTACGCTCGCCGATTTCGACATCATCGAAATCCACGAGGCTTTTGCAGCGCAGGTGCTGTCGACCATCGCCGCGGCAGAATCGGTCAAGTTCTGTCGCGACAGACTCGGGCTCACGGCCACCTTAGGCCATATCGATGTCGACAAAATCAACCTCGCTGGCGGCAGCCTCGCCTTAGGTCATCCCTTCGCCGCAACCGGCGGTCGAATGCTCATTGGAGCCGCGCAGCAGCTCGCCGAACGAGGCCACGGCCGCGCGTTGATCACCGCCTGCGCCGCGGGCGGTATGGGCGTGGCGATGATTTTGGAGCGGCAGTAGAGTCATGCAGTGCCTCAGCGTCGAGCTCACCGTGTCCGCAGACGTAGCACGCGTTGCCGTCGATGTCCGTTCGTGACGAAAAACGCAAGCCCTGCTTCGAACGTCGGAAGTACAGCTCGATAAGCGTTCTCGTCAAAAGTCGCTGGGAGCAGGAGCGCGGACGGGCTCGTCCCGACTTGCACCAACGCGGGCCCATCGGTTCTCTTCAATGAGAAAACGGATCAAGCCAGCCAACCAACGGGCACCAGATCGGAGCCGGCGAAGTAGAACATTCCCGAAACGTGATCTAAGCGCTTGATCGAGATGGTGGCCAGGGACGGAATCGAACCGCCGACACGGGGATTTTCAGTCCCCTGCTCTACCAACTGAGCTACCTGGCCGAAGTGGCTCGGCGGGAGGAACAACGCGCCGAGCCCGCAATTAAGCCTTAGCGTATTTCATTCGTCAACCGGGGGCCGAACCACCGACGGACGTTGTTCAGGCGACTCAGCAAAAGACTGCTTCGCGGCGGTTCGCGTGATCCTTGCTCGAAATGCGCTCGACGCCAACGCGGTAGCATGCGCGGGACACATCGGCGCGGACGGACCATGCTGGCAGTGATCTGGGCAATCGATAGCAGCGAAGGCGCGCAATTGCGCGCATTACATCTCGCCGAGCACCTCGCATTCATTGAGACGCAGATGGCGATTATTCGGATTGCGGGGCCGTGGTTGAACGATGCTGGCGCGATGATCGGGTCGATGTTTGTGATTGAGGCCGAGTCTTTGCCGGCAGCACGCGCGTGGATCGCAGCCGATCCTTACACTCGTGCCAATGTCTGGCGACGTATCGACGTCCATGGCTACCGCGCGGCGGCAGGCACCTGGGTGGGAGGGCGCAACTGGTGAGCCTCATTGTTCGGCACGAACTGGGCGGACGTTGGCTGCGCATCACGATTGATCGTCCGGCGCAACGCAATGCGCTCGACCACGAATCCTGGCAGGCGTTGACCGATACCATCCTGACCAACGCCGGGGCGCGCGTGGTGTCCATCGAAGGCGGCGCACACTTTTGTGCCGGCGCCGATGTGCACGAGCTACGAGCGCATATCGACGACCCACAATGGATGTCGGATAACCACGCTTGTGTGCAGCGCGCGCAACGTGTTTTGTTCGAGGCTCCGATTCCCACCATTGCTGCCATCCGCGGCGCCTGTTATGGCGGCGGTGTCGGGCTGGCAACGGCGTGCGATCTGCGCATTGCGGACGACACCGCCCGTTTTGCGGTGACGCCCATTCGCCTCGGATTGATCTACAGCCCCGCTGACACGCACCGACTGGTCGCTGCGATCGGTCTTGCGCACGCCAGCGACATGCTGTTGACCTCACGCGAATTGGATGCAGACGACGCGCTCCGTATGGGCCTTGTGCAGCGCCGCTGCGCGCCCGCGAATCTGGAAGGGCAATTGTCGACGCTGGCGCAGCAGTTGGCTACGGGACCATCCGAGGCGCTGACAAATATCAAGCGAACGCTGCGTGCTGTGTCCGCGGTCGCCACCGATCCGACCCTCGATGACTTAGCGATCGCGGCTTTCGGTGGCAAAGAGTTTGCGGCTGGCGCCGCGGCCTTCGTCACCAAACAACCTGCCGACTTTGGATAAACCGATGAACCGCTTTTTCGCTCTTGCGCTGCAGACGCGCTGTTTCGCGGTTAACGGTATGGCCATTGATGCGGCGCGTCTGCGCATGCGCGATACGGCAACGCGAGTCGTCGCGCAGATCGCAGCCAGCAAACGCTTCATCGGACCCGATCTGAAGCTCGTGGTTCTGCCCGAGTATTTCTTGACCAGTTTCCCGCAAGGTGAGTCGATCGAACATTGGCAAACCTTGGCGTGCCTGGCCATGGACGACCCGCTGTACGATCTGATGGCCGAATGCGCCACGACCGAGCAGTTGTATATCGCCGGTAACGCGTACGAGCTCGACCATCATTTCCCCGCGTTGTACTTTCAGACGAGCTTTGTGATCGCACCCAGCGGCGAATTGGTGCTGCGCTATCGGCGACTGGTCTCCATGTTCGCACCGACGCCGCACGATGTGCTTGATGCGTACCTGGACTGCTATGGCTGGGACGGCATTTTCCCCGTGGCCGCAACACCGATCGGGAAACTCGCGGCGATCGCCTCGGAAGAGATCTTGTACCCGGAAATCGCTCGCGCACATGCCTTGCGTGGTGCCGAAATCTTTGTGCACTCGACCAGCGAAGTGAGCAGCCCGCAGCTGACGCAAAAACACATCGCCAAACGCGCGCGCGCACTGGAGAACATGGCTTACGTCATATCGGCCAACTCAGCGGGCATCGAAGGCACGCCCATTCCGGCAGAGTCAACGGACGGGATGTCGACGCTCATCGATTACAAAGGCATGGCGCTGGCCGAAGCCGCAACAGGTGAGTCGATGGTGGCGAACGGAATGATCGACGTGGATGCCCAACGTGCGTGGCGGCGCCGACCTGGCATGGGCAATTTCCTCGCACGCCAGCGACTTGAGTTATTCGCACCTACCTACTCGGGCGTCGTCCACCCGAAAAACACGTTAGCCACCAGTTCACCCACACGTGCACATTTTCTGGAGACGCAAAAGCGCGTCCTTGAAGTTCTGGCGCAACGGGGCTTGATTTGATGGACGCCGGCGAAATCCATCGCGCAGATCCTCGCCAAAAGGGACGCCTGCTTTGGATTGCCGCCGGTACTTGTGCTTTGGCTGTCGTAGCGCTGCTGTATCTGCAGTGGGAGCTGGCTGCGATTCGTTTCGGGATTGAATCGGGCAAACTGGACACCGCCATGGAGCGCTTCTACTCCCTGGTGCGCCTGGCTTTGTGCCTGTTGGGCCTGGTCGGCGCCGCTGCGGGCGTATCGATTGGCTACTCGTCCTGGCGCGTGCACCGGGAGCAACGCTATCCGCACAGCGGCGCTCGCCTGATGCACGATATGCCCGTTGTGCGCGGCTCAGAGGCTGCCCGAATGAGTCGAATCGGGTTCGCTCTCGCGACGGCGTTCGTGCTCCTGGCCATCCTTGGCACCGCCTGGGGTTGGCGTTTGTTGGCGCAGCCACATTGAAACCGCTCAAGCTTGGGCTGGCACACATCATGCAGATCATATGGCCCCTCCGAACCGACACCCCACGCCATGAACCTCAGGGCAACGGCAGTCTGCATTATTGTTCTTGCGACCGCTTTTACAACCTCGACCGACGCATCGCCCGTTTCACTCAACGAAGCCTGCAGCAGCGATCCGTACCTGGTCCTGCGCGATGCCTACCGCACTGCTGATGCACAAGCGGCCGCTCGTGCGTATACGGCGGATGCGATTTATCAGGAGCTTTACTCCGGCGCCGACCCGATACTGCGCGAAGGCCGCAAGGCCATCGGCGCACATTTCGCTGAGTTGTTTGCAACGCTGGGAATGGGCGATGCCAGCTCAGGCGCGCGTGCCGATCTCGATTTCAAGCGCACCGTATCGATCGCCACAGGAAATATGCGCAGCGACGCGGGCTTCTACCGTCTGCGCGTGATCACTCCAGGTGCCCCGGATCAAACCTACCATGGACGTTTTGCCGTGCAGATTCGGCACTGCCAGTTTTGGATCGACACCAGCGCCGATGCCACCGAACCCGAGTACGAGCGAGCACGGGAGCTGCGATAGCCGCGTCTCGTGCGTATTCGAAACGCGCTGTTCGATTCTGCAACGCGCGCGACTGATGGCGCTGTACAGATTCACAGAACGCAAACCTGTCTTCGACACCTGCGGCACGAAAACCCCACACGCAATTGATCTCAATTGCATCGGGCTTTGATGCCCGACTCTTCATGCTTCGTCACAGGTTGGAACCAACGCCGGCCTGCGCTGCACGAGCGCCTGAGGATTAGCCAGTCTGGTTTTCGCCCGAACCAGTTCTGCTAACCAGCAGGATCGTGACCCCCACATGACAAGAAGAGACGACCATGAACTATCAACGATGGACAGCTGGCGCATTGATCGCGCTGGCCACCGTAAGCACCGATGTGCTCGCAAACGCCCGCGTAACAGTGGGCCACTTCGCGCCCTTCGCCCCCACGTTGCAGGGCACCAGCGTCAGCATCCGCGTCAACGGCGCGGTCGCGCTGCAGAATGTCGTGTTCGGACAATTCACGGACTACCTCACGCTGGGCCCAGCCGGCCGTTACACCATTGAAGTTCTACCTTCTGGCACGACGACGGTCGCGATCAGTGCTTCGGTAGATCTTGCCAACAATACCGACTACACCGTGCTTGCCGTGGGCGACGGTGGCAACCAGCCATTGGCCCTGCTGCCACTGACCGACGATAACGCCGCACCGCCAGCCGGCCAGGTCAAAGTCCGCGTGGTGCATGCGGCGCCCTTTGCCAACACACTGGCGGCGACCGAAGTTTCTGTGCGCGATAACGCAGGTGGCGTGGTCGGCGGCCTCGCCCGTGTCCCATTCCGTGGCGCCAGCGGCTATCTGACGTTGCCCGCGGCCAGCTACGATCTGAGAATCGCCACACCCGATGGCAACACCACCTTGATCGATCCCAAGCCCGTGTCGTTACCGGCAGGCCGCATTTTCACGCTGGTGGCAACCGGCGGCGCCAATGGCTACTCGACTGGTATCACCGCCATTACCACTGGCGCCGCGCCGAGCAATCCCCTACCCACATTCGCAATCGGTCCGGTCAAAGTCCGCGTTGCTCACTTTGCACCCTTTGCTCAAACCCTCGCCGGCACAGCCGTTCGGGTCACTGTGAACGGCAATGAGATATTGAACAATTTTCGATTCCGGCAGTTTTCGCCGGAGCTCACGTTGACACAGGGCGCTTATGCCATTCAGGTATTCCCGCAGGGGTCGACGTCGGCAGCCATCAGCGGAACTGTCGAGCTGGACGGCAACCGTAGCTACACCCTTGCCGCTGTCGGCAATGGGTCACTGCAGCCACTCGCGCTGCAGCGTTTTGAAGACCGCACCACCACACCGCCGGCGGGAACGTATGCGCTGCGAATCGCGCACACCGCCCCGTTCGCCAACACGCCGCAGGGCACGGCCGTATCGATTCGCACGGACGGCGGCGATGTCGTGGCCGGGCTCTCGAACGTTCCATTCGGCGCGGCCAGCGGCTATCTGGAGCTCCCCGTGGGCACGCTCGATGTTAAAGTGGCAACGCCTGACGGCGCCGCCAATCTGATCGACCTGGCGCCCCTGAATCTGCCGGCTGGGGCGATTGCGACGGCGTACGCCGTGGGCGATGGCATCAACCAGCCGCTCGGCATCGTGGCCGTTCCCGTCGGCGATGTGCCTCTGGAAGCAAACGTCAATACCAGCGCAGACGGTCTTTGGTTTAATCCGGCGATTAACGGTCAGGGCTGGAGCTTCCACGCCATTCCGGGTCAAAACCGTCTGGTCGGCGCCTGGTACACCTATGCCGCTGATGGCACGGGTCGCCACCTGTGGTACACACTGGATAGTTGCCGCTCCGAAGTTGGTTCCTCGGTGTGCGCTCAGCCGGGCGGCTTCGACAATCGCGAAGCGGTGTTGAGTGTGTACGAAAGCACGGGCGGCGCCTTCGGGCAACCGTCGCCGACGGTCACTCGCGATGTGGGCACGCTAACGGTGCGGTTCCTGAGTTGCTCTGAGGCTCTGATCGGCTATCGCATCGGCAGCTTTGTCAGCGAGCCGCGTCGCGTGGTCAACCTTGTGCCGCGCACGGGTTGCACGATCAGCGCGCCGTAGTGGAGGTTGCGCTCGCCGCTCGAGCAGTTTGCGGCGAGCCACTGCTACTTTTCCTCGGCAGCAAAGATGTATTCGCGTTCGCCGTCGTCCAGAACCAGCTGGCGACGGCGAACTTCGAAACGGTAGCCCGATACGCCCGGCGAAATCGTCTCGACAAAAACACGCTCGCCATCGGTGACTGACGCCACAGCGGACGACCATCCGCCAAAATTCAGCTCCGTTGCGACGCCGCGCCTTACCACTACGATGTCGCCCAGCTCTGGATGGCGATAACGCTCCGCGAGATTGGCGCTGACCATAGCCGCGAGCGGGACAATCATCTCCTTGCGATACTCCGCGCGCTCTCGCTCGATGATCTGCGGCAAGTCCGCCATTTCCTTGCGCGCACCAAGATCCGTATCGAAGAGCATCTCAACAAAGCGCCGCGCGAACGGCGAACGCAGCAGGCCCCCAGCATCGGCATTGATCAACAGCACGAATCCAGCATTGTATTCGGGCAGCCAAAAGACTTCGCCCTGGTAGCCGGCCATGCTGCCGCCGTGAAGCACTTGCAGAATGCCCAACTGACGATCCGTCTTTAGACCCATTGTGTACCACTGCTCGGGACCGCCTCTCGCAACTTGCGGCTTCAACCGTTCATCCAGTTGGACTTTGGCGATATAGCGTTTGCCCCCCGGCAGCCGACCACTCGCCAGCTCCATGCGCAAATACTTGAGCAAGTCCTCAACGTTGCTCCACGCGCCGCCATCGGCGCGCATCGCGTGACCAGCTTCATTGAAACCCATCGCTGCTTCGGTGGTTTCACCGTCGATCGTCGTGCCATGCGGCCGAGCATGATTGCCACGCTGCGCTTTCTTTGCGTCGAAAGTGGTGGCACGCATGCCGAGCGGATCGAAGACCAGACGCTGCATCGCCACATCGTAAGCGTCGTCCAGCGGCTGCTTCGGATCGGCGGCGTGGCCACCGACGATGCCCCCTGCGGCGGCCATCAGATTCGAATACTGGTACAACTCGCCATGACCTGCGACCGGTTTGATCTCGCCCAAGATGCGCAGCACGTCATTGGCGTCCATCGTGTCGCCAGCAAAGATCCAGTCCATATCTTTAGACGGAATGCCGGTGCAAGAACACAGTAGATGGCGAATTTCGATTTTTTCGGACAACTGCGCATCGCCGACACGGAAAGCAGGCAACACCTGTTGGGCAGGTGTCGCCCAGTTCAGTTTGCCGCCGTCGACCAGTTTGGCGAGCAGCAGCGAAGTCAGTGGTTTGGTCATCGACGCGGTCAGGAACAGCGTACGCGCATCGACTTTTTCGGGCCGGCCGATGCGCCTGACGCCCAAACCGCCCGCGAACAGCACTTTGTCGTTTTGCACGATCCCAAGACCAATGCCGGGAATGCCGAAGGTCTCGCGCGCAGCGTCGAGGAAACTGACCAATGACGCGACATCGGCTTTCGACAGAACTCTGTGCTTGCGGTCGCGTAACGTCGGCGGCTGGTAGCCAGGTGCGCGAACGCTCTGGATGAATCGCGTCACCTGCTTCTCGCGTCGACTCATCGTTGCCGCTGCGATATCCAGCAGCAGCACCGACCAATGCGCATCTTGGCGCATGGCGAGTGCCTGGACAAACCGATCCGACTCGCCCTTCGACCGATACCGGTAGGCACGCATCACTGTCCAACCGAATCGCGCGTCACGATCGGTCGCTTCGTCCAGCGTATGCGACACACCCAACAACGCCCACGCCACGGCGACCGCTGCATCGGCCGACTCTGCTTCAACCTGCGCGATTGCCATTCGCGCGTTGTCCTCAGGCGCGGTCAGTATCGCGATGTCTTCCGATGGCTCGAGTCGCCAGCCGGCCGGATGCAAGAACTCAGTACCTCCTGGCGTCATCGCTGTCAGGTCCGCCGCGATCAACGTCGTTGGCGAAAGAAGTAGAACGCAACCTGCCATCAGCCGTCGCCATAGACGCAAAGTCATGATCGTCCTCCTGGATACTTCGAGACGTTGGGAGTCTTGCAGAGGTTTGTCTATCGCGTGACAGAAATTCGCCGAATCTTCGCATGTCGTCGGCTCGCAGCGATCTGCATGACCGGGCCATGCTCAGGCGTCAGGGCTATTCGACGCGGTGCTCAGATCTTGCAGTATTCGCAGGGCTCGATCGGCCTCTTCGAACGGCACAAAAAGGTGATCGTGGTGAATGGCTGCAATGACGTTGCACGCAATGCCGGCAGCAGCGAGCGCTGACGCCACGGCTGCCGTCAGGCCCACAGCTTCAAGCGCCGAATTTACGGTCAAGGTAATCCAGGCGCAGCGCATTCCCGATTCGATGCCAAGTGCATTCGCTACCGCCTCGGGCAGCACCACCGAGAGGCCCTCCGCTTCGCGCATGGATGCAATGGCCTGAGGCGGAAGGGCCGCGACAGACGCGAATACATAGGCGCCGGCGTTGTGTTTCGGCGACATCGAGCGCAACAGCGTTGGCAAATCGCGAATACCCGACATGAGCTCTAAAGCCATCCACGCTGCCGCGCGAGGCGATGCGCTTCGATGCGATTGCTCGCGTTCAACTTGCTGATCGCTTCGCTCAAATAATTGCGCACGGTTCCCGCGGACAGATGCAAACGCTCGCCGATTTCCGACGAACTCAAGCCCTCGCCCGCCAATCGCAGGACGTCGCGCTCACGATCGGTCAGCGGATCGGCGTCCTCGCGCCACGCGTCCTGCGCCAGTTCCGGCGCGATCGCGCGTCCGCCCTTATGGACATCGCGCAAAGCCTCGGCCAGCCGGCTCGATGGCGCGTCTTTCAGCAAATATCCGCGCACGCCCGCGTCGAGCGCACGGCGCAGATAACCCGCACGCGCAAATGTCGTAACGATCACCACACGGGTCGTATTGCCGGATTCGCGCAGTCGCCGCGCCAGATCAAGCCCGGATTGACCAGGCATTTCGATATCGGTCACCAGCAGATCGGGTTTGAGCTCCATCACCAAACGCTCAGCCTCAAGGCCATCGGCGGCCTGCGCGACAACCTCGATGTCGTCTTCCAACGTCAACAACGCCGCCAGCGCGCCGCGCACCATCGCCTGATCCTCGGCGAGCACAATGCGCATCATGCTGTGGCCGCTGTCGGCAGCCAGATGCGCAATCGGGTGCCAGCGCCGATGACGCTATCGACGCTTAATTGCCCACCGAGTTTCTCCAGCCGTTCGCGCATGCCTGTCAATCCGTTACCCGGTGCAATGGCTGCCCCACGACCATCATCGCTAATCGACAACAACAACGCACGCGGTGAGGATTCGATTTCAACTTCGACACGACCTGCGGCCGCGTGCCGCACCACGTTGGTCACCGCCTCGCGCAGACTCATCGCGAGCGCCGATTCGATTTCGCTGGCCAGCGCCGGCATCTGGTCGATTTTCGTATCCAGTGACACACCAGCGCTCAGCAGACTCAGTCGTGCCGCCGCCAGCTCGGCGGCAAAACCGGTGGCGCGAATGCCGCTCACCGCTTCGCGCACTTCGCCCAGTGCTTTGCGTGCGATCGTCTCAATGTCGGCAATTTGCGCGGCTGCACTGGCATGGTCGCGGGACATCAGTTTTCCTGCCAGCTCGCTCTTGATTGCGATCAAACTCAGCGTGTGTCCCAACAGATCGTGCAAATCGCGACCGATGCGTTCTCGCTCGGCCATGCTCGCCAGACGTTTGACCTCCTCTTGGGTCAGCTTCAGTTCGGCATTGCGGCGCTCTTGCGCAGTGCCCAGGATGGCACCCATCAGGACCGAACCGCCGATCAGTACCAGCATCAGTGTCGGAAACAGCTGCTGACCGGAGAACTGCAACACCGCTGCGTAGGCGAGCACGATCGCGATACCGATCGCGACGGCACGCTTCGCAGGCTGACCGTAACCCGCTGCGGCCATGGCGTAAATCAAAATGGTATTGCCACCGTAGTTGAATGGCGTCAGCGCAAGACCGATCAGCGCAATGCCGCCACACACGAGCAACTGCCGCGGCGCAGGCTGGGTGTAGCTCACCCAGTAAAGCGGCAGAAACAACACAATCGCAATCAGCGTCGCCGACCACGCCAGGGCCGAATCTCGAAGCGACGGGCTCAGCGCCAGCGGCAGAAACGCGAAGACCAGATAGACCAGATTGGCTTTGCGCCAGAGTTTCATATCTCTCGAAGTGATTGCAGCTGCTTCCATTTTTCGACCGTCTCTGGCGCCTGCGGACAGCTTGCCCGGCGCTTGTTCTAGCGAAGAGTGCGCTGCGTCAGCTTGCGCACCTGACAACTGTCATGGCCACGACAAAAGCACCCGCGCCGGGACCGGGCGCTCGGAGAGGAAACGAAACTCGAAAGCGACTGCCGACTGCCCCGGATCGGCCACCTCAAACACCAGGGGTGTCGTCGAACCAGGCGGGAACCCGCGATTCATGCTGGCATCTTCAGCCAGGTACTCCATCGGCATAAAACGACGCTGTGCGATGGGCCGATTGGACAGATCGGACAAAGTGACTTCGACGATCGGGAATGCCTGCGTGAAAGCTGCGTCGTTGACCATGCTGGCGCTGATCAACAGCGCTTTCGGCGCGTCCGGGTGTGGCCGCACTTCGCGCGACACCAGTCGAACATCGGCGAGCGACTCGCGCATCGGCAACAAACAACCCACTGCCGCACAAACGCGATCGAGCATCGGCCGCGTTCGCGGATCCTGTAGCAAAAACTCGCGTTCGGCAAAAGCAATCTGCCCACCCAATGCCAAAGTCAACGCGGCGCTTCCAAGCCACCAACCGCGACGACTCGGCGCCGCTTCGTGACGCTCCGGGCGATGCGCCTGCGGAGTCGGTCTGGACGGCGGCCTTGCCTCGCGCACCGCTTCTGTCCAGTCGCTACTCCACTTTGGCGCATGGCGCGTCTCCGGCTCGGAGGCGCGCAAATCCAGGGCGGGCTGTCGCGTTGGGCGCATCGCCGGCACTGCAAGCACGACAGGCGTGGCGCTGGCCAACTCTTCCGGCAGATCGATAAAACCCTCCTCCGGCAAGCGTTCGACCAGACGCTCGAGCCCGTCGAACACCTCGCCGCAGTGCCCGCAACGGAATCGCCCTCGCGCCCGCGCCAGCGACTCGGCCTGAAGTTTGTAGACAGTAATACAGCTTGGGCATTGGGTGTACATAGCGCGAAGAATAGCCGTCGAACGTGCTGTTGCGCCGCCAATCGCGCACAGATTGAGCGGTTTGCATGATCGCAGTCGGCGCCGGCAGCCGTACTTCTGCTCCAGGGCGATGCCATGGATCACCGCAAATTGGCATCGCGCTGGGTTGCCTTCGCCGCCTATTATCCCGGCATGCTCCTGGCCTTGACTCTCGCCCTGATTGCCGGTTACGCCTTCGGCACCGCACTGCTGATCCGCAGCGGTCTGCGCGGCGAATCGTCGCTGGCTGCACTTTATTTCGGAACCGCTGCCGGCGTGCTCCATGGGCTGTTGTTATTCGGCCCCATCGGTGCACCCGACGGCACTGGCTTCTTTCGAATGCTGTCGCTGGTCGCTTTTGTGATGGCCGCAACAATGACGGTTGCCGGGTTGCGGGAACGCACGCGGCCGCTATTGGTCGCAGTCTGGCCGATCGCTTTGCTGGCTGCACCGGCCGGTGCCTGGCTGCCAGGCGCGCCGCACGATCACGAAAACGGCTGGCAAATCCGACTGCACGTGGCCATCGCGCTGTCGGCTTACGCGTTGCTGAGTATTGCGGCACTGCAGGCCATCATCGTTGCGTGGCAAGAACATAGTCTGCGCAAGAAGCGCTTCGGCCCTGCGCTGCGCGCGCTGCCGCCGCTGATCGCGATGGAGAATTTGCTGTTTCAGATGATTGTCGCGGGCTTTGCGCTGCTGACGTTGACGATTTTGAGCGGCGCGCTGTTCATTGACGACTGGATGGCACAGCAGCTGGTGCACAAAACCGTGCTCACGATCATCGCCTGGCTCGTGTTTGGCGCCCTGATCCTCGGCCACTGGCGTTTCGGCTGGCGCGGACGCACGGCGGTGCGATTCACGCTCTCCGGCATGGCCGTCCTGCTGCTGGCGTTCTTCGGTAGCAAGTTCGTTCTGGAACTGATTTTGCAGCGGGGCACAAGTTAGCGCTGCGTAAGCGAGCTTGCTGCAACGGCACTTGCCGTCCGATGGCTGCCCCTGGCACTCTACCGGTCGCTCGCGCCCAGCCAAAGAAGTTCCTGGCGCAACTTCGACGCCGCGAGCACTCTCTTGTTTCGACCGTTCCCAGGGAAACTCCAATGAATCGTCTCACCGTCATTTCGCTCGGCGCCATTCTTGCGCAAGCCGCTCTTGCCGACCCGATCGCCGTGCGTGTCCATGCCTCACCCGAAACGATCGCCACGCTGGGCGAGTACGTCGAACGAGTCGAAGACCACGGAGGCTTTTCCTGGGCGCGGCTGGAACCAGCCGCGATCGCCAAACTTCGTAGTCGCGGGATCATTGTCGAGATCGCTGGCGACGATGTGCGAGTTGGTTCTGTTCAAGTGCCCATGACCGCACCGCGCCTCGCTGACAAATCCGCCGCACAAGGGTTGTTTCTGGTGCAATTCGATGGCCCGGCGCGCGCCGCCTGGACGCAGGCCCTGGAATCTGCCGAGGTATTGCCGCTTCAGTACTATCCGCACAACGCCTATCTCGTCTGGGCCGACGGGGCATCCATCGCTGCGCTGGACGGTCAACCGATGATTCGCGGCGCAGCAGCCTTCGGCGGCGACCTGCGAATCGATCCGAACTTGCGCAGCAGCAATGGGCCGATTGAAGACGCAAGCTTTCTGTTGTTCAACTCTGGCTCACCGACAACGCTGCAGGGCACGCTAGCCGCGCGCGGCGTGTCACTCAAACAGTTTTACCCAGCCCAGCCGGACGCCCGCTTCTATCGCGCGTCAGGTCGCATCGACGCCGGCGCTCTAGCGGCTGTTTCACAGCTCCCGGAGTTGGTTTGGGTTGGTCGCGAATCGGAGGCGCAGCCCGACGATGAAATGGCCAACCAGGTCTTCGCGCGCAACTTCTCGCCCAGCGGAATCGGCAACGCACCGGGATATCTTGATTTCCTGAAGACCATCGGCGTGCCGTGGGATCTGGGCTTGAGCGGCGCAGGCATCACCTGGGCGGTGGTCGATTCTGGTACCGATTGGGAGCATCCGGATTTGGGGGTGGCGCGGGTGGGCGGTCACGACGGCCCAGGCTGCCCCACGGCCCCGTTGCCGGGCGACGACAGCGGTGGGCATGGCTCGCATGTCTCGGGATCGCTGGCGGGTCGCGGTACTGGAGACTTCTCCGGGCCCGCGGCGGAAACCGATGCCAACGGTTACCGATATGGTCAAGGCGTCGCTCCGGCGGCGGGGCTCTTTGCGGTTCGATCGGTGGGTTGCGGTGGCATGCCCAACCCCGAGCGCACGCGCATTCCATTGGCGGCGGGTTCGCGCGGATCAAATAATTCCTGGAACAACTCGGGCAGTTCGCCGCAAGTGCGTTACCTTGCCAGCGAGCGTGAATACGACACTCTGGTTCGCGACGGCGATTTCAACACCACCGGTAACCAAGCTTTTTCGATCTTGTTTTCAGCTGGAAACGCTGGACCCGGCGTATCGACCCTCACCGGCCCCCACGTGGCGAAAAACATCATCTCCGTAGCCAATTCGTTAGTCGGGCGCACCAACCCCGCCAGCTCCAGCAACATCAGTTCCTCGTCGTCGCGAGGACCCGCAGAAGATGGTCGGACCCTCCCCACGATCACTGGCGTTGGCGGCAATACCGGTTCAACACGTCGCGCTGAAG
This sequence comes from Lysobacterales bacterium, assembly GCA_022844165.1. Lineage (GTDB taxonomy): Bacteria > Pseudomonadota > Gammaproteobacteria > Xanthomonadales > SZUA-5 > JALHMH01. Next base: position 39,676 of record JALHMH010000015.1, on the reverse strand, counting down.
GTGGCCAATGCGGAACGGCAATCGCCGGCACCAACGGCCTGTTCTCGCTGTGCTCCGGCACCAGCATGTCCACGCCCATGGTCTCCGGCGCGGCAGCTCTGGTGCACGAATGGTGGGCCAAAAAATTCGCCGGTGCCGTTCCGTCTCCAGCCATGACCAAAGCGGTACTGATCAATGGTGCCTACGATCTGGCCGGCACCGGCACACCAAACGCCAACGACGGCTCGCGACCGATACCGAATAACGACGAGGGCTGGGGTCAGGTCGACCTGAAGTACACCTTCGATCCGAGCTTGCGCGGCGTGTATCGCGATCAGGACGATGTACTCACAGCCACCGGACAAACGCGAAGCTTTACGGTCGGGTTGGTCGATCCCGGCAGACCCATGAAGATCTCGCTGGTGTGGACCGATGCGCCTGGCGCGGTGCAGGCCAATCCGGCCCTCGTGAACGATCTGGACCTGACCGTGGTGAACGGTGGCCAGACGTACTTTGGCAACGTCTTCAACAACGGCACGTCGGTAACCGGCGGCAGCTTCGATCGGCTGAACAACATTGAAAATGTCTATCTGGCAGCGCCCGCCGGCGGCGCCACAACGATCACATTGACGGCCGCGGCGATCAACGCCGATGCACTCGCGGGCAACGGCACGCCCGGAACACCCGCGCAAGATTACGCATTGGTGTGCACCAACTGTCGCGAGGCGGGTGTGGCGATCACTTCCCCGGCAACAACGATCAATGTCTGCGGCGCAACGCCGACGCAGACCAACCTGAGTTTCGGCAGTTTCGCCGGTTTTGCCGGCAACGCTGCGCTCAGTTTGGACGGCGCACCGAGCGGCCTCGGCGTGGCCTTTGCGCCCGCCTCGATCAACACCGGCAGCAGCACGCTGACATTGACACCGCAGGCAGGACTGGTCCCCGGTGCGTATCCAACCACTGTTCGCGCTGACGTGAGCGGCGGTACGGACGACGAACTGGCGCTGCCACTATGGGTATCGAGCAGCACCTCAGCTGCGCCATTGCTGGGCAGCCCGGGCGATAGTCAGACAGGCGTCAAACGCGCGCCACAGCTGTCCTGGCAGGCCGCGACGGGCGCGTTGCGTTATCGCGTGGACGTATCCGACAGCAGTGCTTTTGCAGCCGGACCGAACACTCAGAGCTTCGAGACCATCGCGACGCAGTTCCGCTTGCCACAACTGGCGCCGGCCGTCACCCGCTTTTGGCGCGTGACCGCAATCAACGCCTGCGGCGAGTCTGCCGCCAGCACCATGCGCAGCTTCACAACGGCCGCCGCCATTTGTTCGCAGAGCGCCCTGCCGATTCCCGATGGCAACGCCAGCGGTGCCACGCAGACACTGACCGTACCTGGCTCGCTGATCGGCGATCTGGATGTCAGCATTAATACCGCACACACCAGCGCTGGACAGTTGGCATTCCGTCTCACGCACGTCGCCAGCGGCGTAGAAGCACGGCTGTACACCAAACAAAACAATTGCACCGGCGATGATGTCAACGGCACCTTCAACGACGATGACAGCGCAATCGTCGCCTGTCGCACCACCGCACCAGCCATCAACGGCGAATTGCGTCCGCAAGACGATCTGGCACGATTCAATGGCCTGCCCGCCGGCGACTTCCGTCTGACCGTCATTGACGATGCCACCGGCGACAGCGGCACCGTTAATCAATGGTGCGTGATCGCGGCGGGCGCAGACGATGGACTGTTCGCGAACGGATTTGAATGATCGAACGGTCATCCAGGCCAAAAGACACCGCGCGCCCTGGTCGGTCCAGGGTGCGTGCATCTTCAAATCAATGCGACCTGCCAGTTATACTTTGAGTTATCTCTCATTTCAGAGCGGCTTTGATCGGAGAAACTATGTCAAAGCCGTTGCGGGTCAGCCCGCCAGATTCACCATCGACTGTCGAAGTTATCGCGCCCCCCACAGCAGGAAGGCAGCCCATCCAGTGGGCGACTTCACCGCAGCATTCCAGACAACAGCGTCGCATGGCGCGACCAACGGGACACGTCGCTCTTGTGGGTCGCGCTATAGCGCACGGACCTGAGTCCCGGCTTGTTCGCGGCCAAAGTGGCTGCGCATGGCATTGCGGGTGGCGTGATGCAGACTTTGCAGGGCGGAAAATTTGGCCATGGCTTCCTGTCCGCAGGCGTGACACAAGCGTTCTCAGGAAAAATCGACACGCTGGACGCGGCGAACCGCAGATTCAGCCCCAGCCGAGTCATCGCCGCCGCTCTCGTAGGCGGATCGGTCAGCGCGGCGAGCGGTGGGAAGTTCGCCAATGGGGCAGTCACGGCGGCGTTTTCTAGGGCGTTTAATGATGAATGGCATCGACCGGCGAATGGGCCAGGTGCTCCTCCTCCGGATCCGTATGGCTCCGACGCAGTCGAAGATTTCTTGCCAACCGAACTTGAGATAAAATTATTTAGATTTCTCACAACGAACGAAGCTACGATCAGCGAAATATATTGGGAAGATCTTTACGGAAACTTCAACAGCGCATTTGTTTTGGAGCCCGCTGGACCAAGTTCTACAATCGAAGGTAGTGACCTAAGAATAATGCCCGGATCATATGAGCTCATGCCGTACTCAAGCCGCGCGTATCCGTCGGCATTTGAATTGCAACGAGTGCCCGGCAGGTCGAAAATCCTCATTCATTCTGGGAATACACCGGCGCATACACTTGGTTGCTTAATGCCTGGAAGCGAATATCGCTCCAACAGAGTTTATAACAGTCGTGCAGCAACCAAAGCCTTATATAATTCCATTCGGCAGCAAATGACTGCAAGGATTATTATATCAGAGCGTTTCGATGGAGGGTTTGAGTGAGTAGGCTTTTGATTGCCGTTAGTTTCTTTCTTCAATCAACCGCTTGGTCGCGCGATTTCGCATCGGAGAGTTTATTGTGGCTGGACACCAATGCAGAAAAACTACTTTGCGGCGAAAGAGAAAGTGACGCGATTCCAGTCATTCATACGATTGGTAGTCTTTGGTTGATTAGAGATGGTGCGCTTGGCTTTGAGGTATCAGATCACCTTGGTCGAGCGCTAGAATGCCGGCCGGAGATGATGCTTGTCTGGTTCGAAAGGCACGAGAGTGACTTTGATGCATGGGTAAGCGACGCGGGAGCGTTGCTTTTAACCACAGATTCAGAATCGGAAGTGGAACAGCTGCGCGGAGTCAAGCTTCGGATAATAAGGGCATTGAGTTCGCTCTCGAAGACGTGCAACTCCAATTGTCGCACTAAAGCCGAGCGTATTATTTCAGCGCTTTCCTTGGCCGATGTGCAGCTAATAGACTAAATGCGCCAAAGATGTTACGGAATCAAGGCGGGCAGGCTGCGCTTTGGTCCATGATGTTTTTTCTCGACAGGGCGATCCGTCGCGATAACGGCTGCGAATTTGATTTTACGGTATATCCGAAGCTGTTTGTAAAAAGCGCTTAATTCGGGACTCATTGCAGTTCATCCATCGAAAATCTCTAGGTGCGCCTAGTCGGTGAACAACATAACGAGGACACGTATGGACGCCTCCTGTCAACACCTGATCTGCTTCTAGTTTTTGATCCTACTACTTGGACTTGGGTCAACACCGCCCCGTCTCGATGATCGAGATCCGGGTCCCGCGTTACTTCCTCGGTCGTGCTTCTGCGTCGTTCCAGCGTTTCGATCGACTTCTTCCTGCGATTTCAGCGGTTCGGTTCTCGGACACGTATTCGGCGTCGTTGTGGTGCCTCCCTCTGTGTCAACCTCTCTTCCTACGTTGTTCGTCAACTATCGAGATGAACCCTGACCCGTTGACGGGCATGATTCAGAGGTATGCCTCGCGAGGCCGGAAGTTACTCGAAACCGTTCGCAAACAGTGGCTCGGTTGGGCACACGATGGGATGAAAACTGACGGAGTTGTTGCCCGCGTTCGGGCTTGCGATCTCGCTACGCTCCGGGCTGAAGGCAATATCGGCAGGGTTGCTCAGACCCATGACAAAGTCCAGGGCTGGCGAGGCAACGGTCAAAGGCGATGCCAGCCTGCGTATCGTGCCGCTGGGGGACCAGCTCGAAACGTAGACAGCGTTGTCGCAGCCGAGCACGATGCCATCGAAGTTGCCGAGCGTTGTGGTCACGATTGTGTTGAGCATCTGATCGGCGAAACGGTATTCGGCGATTCGCGCGTTGGCGCCCCAGCTGACCAACAACAGACGATTTTCTGCGCCATCCCAAACCACGCCATTGGGCGTGAAGACGGTGTCGGTCAGCAGCGTGTTCAAAACCGGCGCGCTCAAGTTCGAAACATCCAGCGCGTGCAAGCGGCGTTGGCTGAAATCGGTCACCCACAAGATACCGTTGCCATTCGACGCCAGACCATTGAGGAAACCTGCCCCGGGGATCGGAAAATCGAGCACACGCACGGCATCGCTCAGTCGATATCCGCGCACACGGGCGCCATCGGCAACGTACACCGCGCCTTGCATGATCTCCATGCCTGCGGGGCTCGAAGGGTCATCGGTGAACACCGTCAGTGTGCCTTCTGTGCTGCGCGCCAGGATGTTCCCGGCACCGCGATTGCTGATGAGATAGCGCTGATTGGCGCTATCGAATTGCAGGCTCTCGGGGCTGCTCAGCGATTGTGCGCCTGCTTCCGACGAGCAGAAGGAACTGCACGCGACCCAGACCGCGATCATCGTTCGATGGGACATTGATAACGCCCTTGGAGGTTGGGCGCCGAGTCTACGTAACCCCGATACTGTGCGCGACGAGGCAGTTGGCAAAAAGGGAGGACGTCAAAATGCTGCAAGCCAATGAACCGACTTATGGCCGATCCCGTGGCCACAAGCCCAGGCGATCAAACCACGGTTGCCAAAGAGAGTAGACTCCGGATCCCTCCATCCGGCGCCGGGCAAACGATCGCGGTGGTAACACCGAGGAAAGTCCGGGCTGCACAGGGCACGATGCCAGGTAACGCCTGGGGAGCGAGAGCTCACGGAAAGTGCAACAGAAAACAAACCGCCAACGGCTTCGAAAGGAGCGCGGGCAAGGGTGAAACGGTGCGGTAAGAGCGCACCGCGGACGTGGCAACACGGACGGCACGGCAAACCCCATCGGCAGCAAGGCTAAATAGGGGGAGTATGGCGCGGCCCGCGTCTTCCCCGGGTAAGCTGCTTGAGACTGGCGGCGACGCCAGCTCCAGAGGAATGATCGTTCGCGACAGAACCCGGCTTATCGCCTGGCCCGGGTGGAGGGAACCTGGCTGTCGCCAACAATGGGGTTTGAGCCTCAATCAGCGCTCCGGCTCGATTCGACCATCTTCGTCATCGGCAAACTCGACTCGGCGTCGCGACGGAAATTGCAGCAAGGCACCGCGCGTGGGACGACGCGGCCCGTCCCAAAGCACCGGCACATGTTGCGGCGACGGGGGTTCGAGCGGATCGTCGTTCCACTCCTCGTCGTTTTCAGGTTCGTCTTCCCAGTCATAGCGTTTTTGTTCTGGCAGCGGATCGAGATTTCGCCAAAGCAGCGCGGCGATGACGCCACCGACCAGACCGGCGCCGTGATATTCGAAACTGATTCCAGCTTTCGTGGGTAAGAAGCCGTAGGCCATGCTGCCATAAAGAAAAAACACGATCAGCGCGACGGCGATGGTGATCCGATCGCGCCGGACTGCACCGAGCACAAACAGAAAACTCATCAGACCGTGGGTCACACCGGAAGCGCCGATATGCACCGAGTCGCGGGCAAACAGCCAGACCAAAGCGCCGCTGACGATCCAGATCAACGGCACTGCGCGCGCAGTCGCCAGCGGCACGGCATACATACCGAGGCTGATGAGGACGAAAGTTGGAATGCTATTGGCGATCAGGTGCTCAAGTGAGCCGTGCACCAACGGAGCGCCGATCAAACCGACAAGCCCCGTCAGTTCGCGCGGGGCCAGTCCGAGAAACGAGAATCGTGTTCCAGCAGCCCACTCGGCAAGCATCACCAGCCACAACAGCGCGATGCTGATCGCCCCCCAAAAAAAGGCGGTCTCAAGGCGACGGCGATCTCGCGCCAGTGCTTGACGCGTGAATGCCGCGTCGGGCAGGGGTCTGATGTTCATGGGTCAGAAGGTGTGGCCTGTCTGCGTGAACACAAGAGCAACCTCAGGGCATGGTTGCGCAAACGACCCACTAACGAGGCTTCGCCTCAGACCGACGAGCATTGCTGGCTTCGTCCGACAGCGTACTCGCCACAACCCCGCGCTCCGCATTTCCGGCCCGACGGCACAGCCGCCGGTCGTTCGGCGCGTACACGCCTTGCGGCGTGTCAGCGCCGATCCTCACCCCGCTTGACTCAAGGGGGCTTCAAAAGCCAAATCCGCTTCGTCGAAAACTTGACTCATTTGTCGAGCCGTCAAGGACTCTAACGTGCTTGACGTGAGCCAACAAAGCTCGCCGGTCTGAGGCTAAACCTCGCTAGACTCGGCTCTGGTTTGCGCATACGACACCCATGGATCGTCAACGACTGATTGAAGCCTTGTTTGCCGCTGCTGCGCTCAGTTTCCTGGCCGTGGGCTGTTTCCTGGTACTCAAGCCCTTCTTGTCGGCACTGATGTGGGCAGTGATCTTGTGTTACGCAAGCTGGCCTGCGTACCAATGGCTGGTGAGCAAACTGCAAGGAAGGCGCACGTTAACCGCTGTCGTCATGACACTGGCAGTTGCGTGCGTTCTGGTTTTGCCTTTTGTCGTCGTGGGCCTGACGTTGGCCGAGAACGTCTCGGCCTGGGCGCAGGCGCTGAAAGACTGGGTTGCACGCGGATTGCCACCGCCGCCGGCGTGGGTTGCTCAGTTGCCTGTGGTCGGCGTCGCCATCGCCGATTATTGGCAGGAACTTGAATCACAGACCGGCCTGCTTGAGGCCGCTAAAGCGGCATTGAATCCAGTGCGCGATGGCGTGATCAAGGGCGGCGCGGTGCTCGGGCGCGGCACGGTCGAGCTGGGTTTGTCGGTGTTCATTGCGTTTTTTGTGTTCCGGCGCGGCGACGAACTTGCGATCGGATTGCGTCAAGCACTGACGCGGTTGATTGGTCCGCGCGCGCGACAGTTCATCGACGTCGCGGGTGGCACAATCCAGGGCGTGGTGTACGGCATTCTCGGCACAGCGCTGGCGCAAGGCCTGCTGGCGGGCGTGGGCTTTTCGATCGTCGGCGTACCTGGCGCACTGTTTTTGGGGCTCCTGACGTTTTTCATGTCGCTGATTCCAATGGGGCCTCCGCTCGTCTGGGTACCCGTGGTTGTCTGGCTTGGGTCGCAAGACCGTTACGCCGCCGCGGTATTCATGGCCGTCTGGGGATTCTTTGTGATTAGTGGGATCGACAACATCATCAAACCTTATCTGATCAGCCGCGGCTCGCAGATGCCGTTCCTGTTGGTGTTTCTGGGCGTCATCGGCGGTGTGCTCGCCTTCGGCTTCCTCGGGGTATTCCTGGGCCCTGTGCTTCTCGCGGTCGGATACACACTGTTATTGGCATGGAATCGCGGCGAGAAGCTTGACGGCGAAATGCCAGTACATGCCAAGGGCGGCACATGAGCCAGCCAACCGACATTCGGCTCCATCAACGTTCCCGTGTCCTCGAAGTCGCGTTCGATACAGGTGAGGTGTTTCGCCTTCCTTGCGAGCTGTTGCGCGTTTTCAGCCCATCGGCGGAGGTCAAAGGACACGGACCCGATCAGCGAGTTCTGCAATTGGGCAAGGAGAACGTCAATATCGCCGCGATCCATCCGGTCGGACACTACGCTGTACTGCTCGAATTCGACGATGGCCACAAGACGGGTATCTATTCATTCAGCTACTTGTACGAGTTAGGCCAGCACCAGGGCGACTACTGGCAGCGCTACATTGATGAGCTCGCCGCCGCTGGGCATGTGCGCGCAAGCTGATGTTTTTCAAGCGCAAGGTACCATTCGAGGCGGAGTTTCAAGCGCTCTTGGCGCGTTGGAGCCGGTATGTGCGAACCACGCTGAAGTCTGTGGATAGTCGCCTTTCTGAGGCAGACCTGGAAGAGGTAGAGCAGGAAATCCGTATTCGTCTTTGGCAAACATTGAGCCGTGAGAGAAACTGGGACAAGCCTGCGTCCTTTATTCGTAGCGTGGTCGTCAGTGTGGCGATCGATGCAGCCCGCAAGCGTCAGGTGCGTGGTGGAGATCGGGAACATGTTGGATTGGAAGCGCTGGAAGTTCAGCCGCTCGATGGGATCGGGCATGAAGAACGCGCCCATCTGCATGTGCTGATGCAAGAACTGGTGTCGACGCAACCCGAAGTCGCGCAGGCGCTGGGTTTGTATTTGCAGGGATTCACTACCGCAGAAATTGGTCAAGCCCTGCGATGGACCGAGGCAAAGGCAAGAAACGTGGTTTATCGCAGCCTGGATGCGCTGCGCGAAGGAGTCAACAATGGCACTACTCAATCGCGATGACCTGACCCGCTGGCCTCAACTGGATGAAGCCACTCGCCAGCGTTGGCTGACGGCGGCGATCTCCGACCGTGCTGTCGCGAGGGACTTGAAGTTGGCCATGGCGTTGCAGGATGGCGCAGAGATGCTCGCGAGAAACTGGGTGACGCAAGCGCACAATGCATCGAGGCAATCACGTTTTTGGCGTCCGGCTTTGGGCGCTGCTGCCGCGTTGGGTCTGGCTGCTGTGCTGTTTCAGGATCGGCCTGCAAACGAATCGGTGATGACCATGACGGAGATGCGCGGCGATCAAATCGGCGTCGTGTCTTTTGAGGCCGAAAGTGATGTTTTCGGCGGCAGTTTTGAAACCATGTGAAGTTCAAGTGCGTTGGTCGCCAATCGCTTGAGCGACCGCAACGTCTATTGACCAGCGCTCAAAATGCCCGCCACGCGTCAACCAACCGGGCACGGCACATTGAACCAGCCCCGGTTGATCGCCGATGATGAATCGATCAGCTGCCGACTTTGCTTTGCAAATACAGTGCCTCGCCCAACTGCGAGACCAGCGCCATTTGCGTCTCCAGCCAGTCGACGTGCTCTTCCTCGCTCTCCAGAATGTGTTCGAGTAATTCCCGAGTGCCGTAGTCGGCAACCTTCTCGCAATGCGCGATGGCGTCCTTCAAGTCTGGAATCGCGATCTCTTCGAGTTTCAGATCGCAGCGGATGACGTCGACCGGCGTTTCGCCGATCATCAGTTTGTTGAGCTTTTGCAGGTTCGGCAGACCGTCCAAAAACAAGATGCGCTCGATCAGCTGATCGGCATGCTTCATTTCGTCGATCGACTCGTGGTACTCATGATCGGCCAGCACTTTGTACCCCCAATTGCGGTACATGCGCGAATGCAAAAAATACTGGTTGATCGCCGTCAGCTCGTTGGCGAGGATCTTATTGAGATGCTGGATGACAGTCTTGTCGCCTTTCATGGTTCGGCACTCCGTTGCGGTAACGGCCCGATCCTAGAGACTTTCGGCGCGCAATGTCGAAATGCGAATGAAAGCGCTTTGCCTACGCGGCGAGCGCAAAACCGTAACCGTGCGCTTCGTCGAGCAACTGTTCCGCCATCTCCCGGCAGCAACCACATCCCGCGCCGCAACCGGTGGCTGCTGTCAACTCCTCCAAACTGCGGATACCTGCCGCCGCAGCTCGTTTCACCGCCGCTTCGGTCACACCATTGCAAAGACAGACGTACATGGCCGTAGATGTCTGGAACAATGATGCTAAGTTAATCGTAATGCGAATGGTTGTCAATTAGGTTGCAGTGCGAAAGCTCGGATTGGCGCTGACTTTCGACCGGCTCGTCATGCGCATGGGTAGTGCACCTGCACTGCACCTTTGGAGCACATCGATGCGCAGCGATGACGCTCAGGCAAATCGACCTGTGAACACCAACTGTTGCGTCGGCGAGCGCGACCCTCGAACATCGCGCCACCACAAATCGACCTCACACCATGCTCACCCTCCACTACTGGCCCACACCTAACGCGCACAAAATCACCCTGTTCCTTGAAGAGGCGGCCGTGCCGTTTCGCATCGAACGCGTGGATATCACACAGGGGGCCCAATTCGATCCCTCGTTTTTAAAGATCGCGCCGAACAACCGGATGCCGGCGATCGTCGACGCTGCGCCTGTTGGCGGCGGCGACCCGTTTGCGCTGTTCGAGTCCGGCGCCATCCTGCTGTATCTGGCGGAGAAACACGGGCAGTTTTTGCCGTCCGATTTGCGCGGCCGGCACACCACTTTGCAGTGGCTTTTTTGGCAGATGGCCGGGCTGGGTCCGATGCTCGGACAAAACCATCACTTCAACGTCTACGCGCCCGAGAAAATTCCCTATGCGATCGAGCGCTATGTGAAAGAGACAGCGCGCCTTTACGGTGTTCTCGACAAACAGCTGTCGCAGCACGCGTTTGTTGCCGGCAACGACTACACCATTGCCGACATGGCCTGTTATCCGTGGATCGTGCCGCACAAGCGCCAGCAGATGGCGCTCGACAACTTTCCCCATCTAAAGCGGTGGTTCGACGCGATCCGCGAGCGGCCAGCCACGGTGCGCGCTTACGCCTACGGCGACTTTTACACACCGCCCGCACAAATGACCGAAGAGACGCGCCGCATTTTGTTCGGAACCAAGTGATCTCGTCGGACATGCGTGTTCGCAAATTCCTGCTTTACGCGTCCCTGGCGCTGCAATTGGCGCTGGGGTTCGGATGGACGTTCGACGCGCTGGGCGGCTTTGATCTTCTTTACGCGGCGAATGTCGCTATGCCTGAGGGCTGGGCTCGCCAGTTGGTCCACTCGCTGTTTAGCCGGATCAACGCCTATTGGTTCCTCGTTGCTGCGCCAGCCTCTGGATTGGGATCGATTCTTGCTGTTTACCTCGCAGCCTCAGACGAAATTCAAACGCCCAATCAGCGCGGCATCTGGGCGATGCTGATTTGCGCAACCGGACTCATCGCCGGTTCTATCTACTGTTTGCTGCGGCTGGTTGCGATGCGCAAGGCGGGTGTCGCGACGTCTTCGGCCACCGCCTGACCCGCCAATTGACCGAGGCAGAATGCGCGGTTCGGGTTGCCCAGGCCAACGCAGCAACTCCTTCGAAAAGTCCAACGAATCGGCCTCGTCGCCCTTGCCACGTGCGCTCCCTGGTTGCACACTGTCGATTGAGCATCGGGCATCACAAAAGGGCGGACGCCTATGACAAACAACGACCACTGCGGCAAGAAGCGGACTCTGGCAACTTTGTTGTCAATCGCCATCCTGACCAGTTGCAGTTACGACGATACGCCGATGGCGCTGAAAGTCATTGATGGCGAAACCGATCGGCTTTTGTACGCTCGCACACTGCTCGACGCCGCGGCGACTCCCATGGAATCGGCTCAGTCCCCACAGCAACTCGATGCCATTGAGTTTGCCTATTCGCAAAGCCAACAAGCGTACGGCGAAGTCCTGCGCTGCCATGACGAAGGCGTTTGCCGTATGACCTCCATGCGTCACGTATGCACAGAAGTGGATGCGCTGATCGACGCGCGGCGCGCTTTAGCGCCGCACTCCGATTTGCTTTCGGTCAGCCTCATGCTCAGTGAAAACACCGGACCGATGAACGCCGACCGATTGCGGCTGCTGAGTGCCGAAGCGGCTCGAGACGGGCGCATCAGCGAGCTTGAAAGCAATGTGCTGACGCTCGCAACGGCTGCCACTGCTGCGCACACGGTCTGGTCGCTCACGCCAGCCGGCGAAAAGGAGCGACTCGAACGCCGCCGCACGCACGCCATCGACGAATTCAACCAGCGCTGCGATGCCGCTGGTCAATAGCCGATTGTTGCCGATCAATGCGCAGCGTCGTGATCCTGCCCCTTTTGCCCGACGGCCGATGCGAAACGACGATTGACCTCATGCCAATTGACGATCTTCCACCACGCGACGATGTAGTCGCTGCGGCGGTTCTGGTAATTGAGGTAATACGCGTGCTCCCAAACATCCAGGCCTAACACCGGCGTGCCCCGGTCTTCCACGACGTCCATCAGCGGGTTGTCCTGATTGGCCGTGGACGTGACTTTGAGCTTGCCGTCTTCATCGACGATCAACCACGCCCATCCCGAGCCGAAACGCGTTGCCGCGGCTGCCGCGAATGCGGTCTGAAGCGAGTTCATCGAACCGAAATCGCGACGGATAGCCGCCAGCAGCGATTCAGAAGGCTCACCACCTTCACCTTCCGGCGCCATCACCGTCCAGAACAACGAGTGGTTGTAGTGGCCGCCAGCATTGTTTCGAACCGCCGGTGGCAGCGTAGAGATGCTGCCGAGTAGAGCCTCTAACGACAACTTGGCAAGAGAAGGGTTCTTTTCGTACTCGGCGTTCAAACCTGTCACCTGCGCGCCGTGATGTCGCACGTGGTGCAGTTCCATGGTTTTTGCGTCGATCACCGGCTCGAGCGCATCATAGGCGTAAGGCAAGCTGGGCAATTCGACGCTGGCCAGACTGCTCGAAGCGAACAGTGTGGAGACAACAATCAGCAGCAGTTTGGTCATGGCAGATGCTCTCTTCAAGAATCCAGTTTCAACAATCATCTCCCGCAAATACGTCAAACCGATGAACGGGGATGAAGAACACGTTTGCGAAACGCCAGCGAAGCATCGCCGCTGAGCTGTCTTTGCGCTGTGTTGTTGATACTCCGCATCGAAGGACCGCAGTGTGCGCCGACCGACTTACTCGAATCCATTCGCGAACAGTCCGCACGAAGCCAGATAAATACCGGGCGAGCCAACATCTCCGCCGGACGCAGTGACCGAACCGAAGACATCGCCAGCCGTCGACAACACCCACAACGTCACATTGTTCTGGCCGACATTGGCGCACTGTGTTTGACCGCTTCGGTTCTGAGTGCGAATGGTGCCGCTGAAGGTCTGGTCGCCAAAAAACAGCCGGTCGATCAGCGCATTGCTGCCGTTGTACAGGTGAATCTGATCGTTGCGGCCGAGGTTGTTTCCTCCCGAGCCTACGCTTCCAAGCCCACCGATGATCTTGACACCGGCAGGCAGGTTCCAGGCAGTGCGGAATGCGCTGGCGTCGGCTTCCGTAATGATCACCGATTCGCCGGGCGCAACGACACCAAAGGCACCAATGGGAAAGGTACCGGCCGTCGCATTGCTGTCATCAATGCTGTAACCGGCTGTATCGATGGCGGCATCGGAGAGGTTCGTCAGTTCGATAAATTCGCCGGCGGCGCCAGCGTACATCCACTCGGTGATTCTCAGACCATTGGCATCGCCAGCGAAATACTCCACGAAGTTCGGATTGCGTTCGGTGCGAATCGGCAAGAACGACGTAGCGGAAAAGGCGTTCTGCGCAACCGCGCCCACGTACCACGCGACGCGCTGCCCGTTGATGGCTGGCAACGTGAGCAGCGGCGCACCGTAAACGCCATCGCCAGCAGCGCCATCACCATTCAGGCCGTCGTCGAGCATCGCACGGCGCGTGTATACGCCGACAGCCGCAGATGGACGCACGTAGAGCCAGACACTGGCGATCGGATTGCCGTTGGCTGCCACAGCAGCCGTGACGAACACCGATTGCACCGGTGCCGGATTGGTCAACGATGCCTGAGCATTGGCGATCGTCGGACCCTGTGCGTTCAATTCCTGTAACACCGCCGTGCTGCTGCCGGCGAGTGTCGCCGCGCGGCTATCCACAAACTGCTGCAAACCGACAATGTTCCCACCCGCCAGACCCGGCAACGGCATATTCACGGTCTGCGTAAAGTTCTGCTGGAACAGGGTGTACGAATAGAGTTTCTTCGTGTCCGCCTGCACTGCCGCATCGATCAAATTGCGTTGCGCCGTGAACAACGGCTCGAACGTCGTCCAGTTCAGGCGCGATCGCGCATGCCGGTAGTGCGCCATGAATCGCTGTTTGAGCTCTGGGATCGTGTTGATGCGACGCAAGAATGGTCGATTGGTCAACGTGAAGTTGCGATCGATGGTCCATGCCGGCGCCGAGAAAGTCTCGTTTGCATCGCGCGGGAATAAATGCATGCGGCCATCGACTGGATCGCGATAGGTCATGAAGTCGCAGCCCTTGTTGACATAGCTATCATCGTCGGTGAGCAGGTTCTCCAGCACAACGGCCCAGATTGATGGGTCGAGTGCGAACACGTTATCGATGTTCTGCCAGGTCGCCGCCGGCTCATTGGTCAGTGCATTCGCGACCGCAATCAGTGGTTGGTACGGATCCGCAAAGCCGCCGGACTCCTGGATGTCGTAGACAGGATAGCCAGCAGCGGTGTTGCCGTTGAAAATCAAACCGGGGCCGTTAGGAACATTCGCACAGCGGATGCGTAATCCATCGTTGTCGGAGAACCACTCGCGCAAGAGGTCCTTGTTCGGTTGTTGCACATTGATGTACACGCCCCAGTTTTGGCCGTTGATCGACACCACCACATGACTGGCGCGCGGATTTGGAACGTACTGCGCGACAAAGTTGTTGAACACCAGTTCGCGCGTGAACGTCGGATCGCGCCAGCCATTGTTGAAGTTCAAATTGTTGTAGCCCATCACGTCCTGGTCTGGATCGATGAAATCGGTTTCGACTTTCAACGAAAACTTCTGCGAATTCGCCGGTAGAGCTGTGTAAGAGGTGTTGCCGCGAATGCGCACGCCGACATTGGGATAGCTCACACCATCAATCACCATATCGCCGCGCAACAGGGTTTCCGATGCGTAGTTGGCGCGCAACAGCGCCTCCCAATTCGACTCTGCGAAAGTCAGCGACACCTGGCGCAGAACGGCAGGGTCGTAAAAATCTTGGGCAGAAACGCCGACGCTCGCCAGCAGTAAGACCAGGAACGTACGCATGTCGGAATCCGGCTTGTCATCAAAGCGTCAAGAATACGCCAAAGTTGCCGCTACCAACCGGCGCCCGTCATTGACAAAAAGCGGCAAGAAGGGCGACGACCCAATACGATCATGGCTGCACAACTCTCGATTTTGCGGATGGCTTTGAGCCATGATGGTTTTGACCAGTACGCTGGCTTCGTTCGACACTGCACTTGCCACAACCCGCGCTTAGCATTTCCGGCCCAGCGGAGCAGCCCCTGGGCGTACGGCGTGTCAGCGCTGAGCCTCACCCCCACAACCTAAGGGGCTGCAAAAGCCAAAGCCGCTTCTAAGATACTGACTCAAATGAAAAGATCCGCCTCCGTCAAGGACTCTGGCACGATGTTGAGAAACGCACTTCCTGTGCGTTTCTCAGCAGCCTGCTGGTGTGGTGTTCCGTGATTAAGTTGAACAATATTTCCGATGGATTTCGGCGTCAGGCAAGGCGCGACGAGGGTGAAAGTCGGTGGCTTTCGCGGCATGCCGCGAGCCGACTTGAACGACCGGCGGCTGCGCCGCCGGGCCGGACGACATAGCTCTTCTATGGCGACCGTGAGGACGATCGGCTTGCGCGGCGTGCCGCGCGATCGACCGAACGACCGGCGGCTGCGCCGACGGGCTAAAAGCAACACTGCATGGGGTCGAAAGACGCGGAAATCGTTCAAGGTCATTGCGGAACACCACACTAGGATCGAACGGCAACAAACGGATACGGCGAGCGCCAGTATTGGCATTCATGCTTCCAGAAGGCATCCGCCGTGTTTGGCCCGAGCGGCAGGTCAGGCGGACTCTGCCCAATCTCGTTCGAATCGAACCAGCGAAAAGTCGCTGGGAAATTGGCGAACAAATGGCCACTACACTCATAGTCCAGGTCTTGCGTTGGGAGCCATGCATAGGCGCCCGTCGCCGGGTCGAATCTGGGCTCAAGTCGGAACTCCACGCGCTCGAATTCGACCTCAATGAACGTCGGGCTGTTGTCCCAGCCAGCGAATGTGCTGAGATCGACGACACTGAAGTCTTTCCAGTTTCCAGTGCGCAACCACATCGGTATCTGAAACTCGTTGGCACATCGCGTATCGACAGAGCACGCCGCCCACCAGGCTGGCGATCGGAATCGCAAGTAGCCTGCATCACTGGTGATACCTCCGTGATAAAAGCGAACGGTTTCGCCGTGGGTGTCGGTCGTGACAGTGAGAGACTCCTTACCCTTCGACAACCGGACCCGCGCGTGTTTGCCCAAAACCAATGTCGACGGGAAGTCGTCGGCCCAGGAACCGACACAATTGTCCCAAGTCCGCAAAATACCGCACGCAACGCCGAATCCCATACCATGCGGGAACGTTGAAGCCCAGCCCCATGGAATCATTTGTATGCGGTCGTTTCTCATCCTGACGCTAACGTTGTAGACATGCGGCTCCCACATGCGAACGATGTTCTCCTGATCGCAATCATTGTTGAGTCCAGTGCATGTCGCGAAACCGCCACCGGGTACGCTTAGGTCGGTGCTGACCGCAACGACCAGAGAATGTTCGCCGTCAGGTGCCGATCGAGCCGTGGCATTACCAATGTCAGACCGACCAGGCAATGCCGCCCGGTATCCGGACTCAACCCAGACAGCGGCATCTGGATTCCATGCTGCAAAGGCTGGGCTCACCAGAGCGAATGTCGTGACAAGAAAACTGCGAGTAACACTTTGGACCGGTCTGGCCAGGTTGATTCTGTTCATAGGGCTGCCTCGGTGATCAAGGAGTAAGTTGGCGAAGCTGTACTGGCTTCACAGTTGTGTCCCAAACGCCAGCGGCATGACGTCTGCGTCGACATCACACAACGAAACTTCAGCGTTCGAGTTGCAGCGCTGGTGTTTTCAATCCCAGGCATTGTTCGCACGCAGTTCGTAGGTCGATCCAGCGGCGGCATCGACCTCAACCCAGACCGGACCTGCGCGGTAGGTGCGAATGAACTCAACCACGCCATCGACATCCGCCCCATCGCTGTCCGCGAGTACGTTCCCGTATGCATCCCATACGACCATCTGAAAACGCGGGTCGTAACGGTTGAGTTGCAGGGCTGTGGCACGAAACACCAGCTGGTCTGCCACAAAGGGACCGACCCACTGCCCGCCATAGAAGATTGCACCTTCCATCCCTGGCGTCAGCGATCGACCGTCGCCGTCGGCGAAATCGCTCTGGTCGCGGAATTTGGTCATCAGCGCAGTACGTTCGATGTAGGTGGTCCAGCCCAGGAACTGGAAATTGAACGGTGAAAAAAGTGGCAACCAGCGCTCATGCTCGACAACGATGCCGCCATCTTGCCAAACGCCAGCGGAGGATCGTGCGCTGCCCTGATTCTGGTGAACATTGTGTACGCCACGTTGCACACAATTGCCCGATGAACTTCCTGAACGTGGGAAAACCTCACCGAAGGCATGCACGCGACGCGCACCGCGCAACCAGTTGTCGAGCGCTGGTGCCGATGCCGATGTGCCGCCACCTTGCAACAGAGGGTTTGTCGACCAGGGTCTGCCGCGAATCGCGTCCAGGAGCCCTGGATGGCGCATGTAGTCGAGTGCGCCGCGCCCTTCGGACGCCAGATTGCCAAACGGAATGGTCGCCAATCCGCTATTGGTCGGGAACGCACCAAACCAATCGCTTCTCAGAGCATTGAGCACAACGAACCGATGGTCGACGTTCTGGAGGTTGATATCGACACGCCATGTTGCGCAGCTCCCAGCTGGCGCAGGCGCATCCACAAAAATCTCATAGTGGCGCGTGCCGGTGTAGTCGTCGTCTATCCCGGAGCGCACCACCGTTCCGCTGAGTCGACCGTAGTTGGCGAGTGCGGCGATCGCGGCCGAAGGCAGGCAGAAAAGCAGGAGAACGCAGAACGATAGGTATCGCAGGGTCATCGCAGGACTCGCTGGAAAATGGCTGACCCCGATCAGTACGGATTGCAGCAGTAATTCCGTGCAAGTCAGTTTTCGCGAACCCAGAAATTCGAACTTCAAACGGAGGATCAGCGACCCGCGAGCACACCATCACGTTCGATTTTGTCCAATCGAATGCGATTGACGAATAGCGAGAACGACAGATATCCCGCCAGACCGTTGCTCCGTCGCATCCAGGGCGGCAGGTAGCGAGGTGGCTGGATGAACCCCTGTTCGACGAATGGCTCCAGATCGACGACATCTTCCAGCGTCATTTTGCCGGCGAAGAGATGACGAGCGAGTTCCAACTTCCCGGCCTTCAGCGCCCAACGGAAAAACGTATGAACTGCGAGCAGACCATGCAGGTACACCGTATCCTTGGTGAAGGCCGCGCCGCCCGATGTGGGTGCGCCGCGGAACACGCGCATTGCCGATGTGAAACTGTCGATTTCGTTTTGTCCGTGCTCGCGAAAGAACCGGAACACCTCGACGAAATCGGCACCGCCGAGCGCCATATCAATCGCTTGAATGCGCAAGGAGATGCGCTTCATGCGTGAGATGTCGATTGAACCGGTAACCAACTCCGCGAACACCGCGAGCCCTTCCTGCGTTGCAGTGATGCGAGGGCTGTTGAGGCCAAGCGAGCCCAGATGCTTCTGAGCGCGGCCGTTGAGCGAAGTCAAGGAATGGACAAAAGCCTCGTGTTCCAACAGCTGCGAGAGATCGTATTCGGAAAATCCGGTGCTTGCCCGCAATCGAATACGCGTTGGGCCGGCGGCGGCTTTGGCCACCAGGTCGGGATCGATTTCAATGCGAATGGTGTGGTCGGTGAACACCTGCGCGAGGCGATGGCGCAACTCATCGGCGATAGTCTCTGCAGACAGGCAGTAGTCGGCTTCGTCCAGGGCTTCATTGCCCATGACGTCCGCTGCCGCACAGATGAAGTGATCGGCCGCAGAGAGATTATTGACCTCAGATCCTGCAATCCGATCGCCTGGGCGACCATAGAGGTGGATCGAATACTCGGTGATGCGCGCGGTGCCCAGGTTTTCCAGCAGCATCGTTGCGATCTGCCATGAATGCGCCGTCCGTTGCAGGTAGTCGCCCACCGGGTGACTGGGTTCGCAGGCTTGCGCGATCGCCGTGAGTTCGCGCCGCCGCTCGTAGAAGTCCAAGCGCTTGTAAGCAATCTCCGGAAGATAAGGCTGACCCCTCCGCCAAGCGGCGAGAAATTCGTCCTGGACACGTTTGGGCCAACTGAGTGTGCTCAGGACTTTGATGTCTTTGACCAGCGCAACGAGCCGCGCGTCGAGCGCGGCGTAGTGCTCAAGATCAACGTCCATATGCATCCGCGATCACGCCCAGATACGCGCGCACGGTCGCCTCCAGACCCTGGTACAGCGCATCGCCAACCAACGCATGGCCAATCGAAACCTCACTGATCGGTGCGCAATAGCGTAAGAGCGCGCCCAGGTTGTGCAAGTCCAGATCGTGGCCCGCGTTCACGCCGAGTCCCACTGCCCGTGCGGCGCTCGCGGTTTGCGCGCAGGCATCCAGCGCCGCGGCCGCATCCCCGCACGAATAGGCCCTGGCATATGGGCCGGTGTAGATCTCGATGCGGTCCACACCGATCTCTGCAGCGCGCTCGATATCGACAGCGTCCATATCGACAAACAAGCTGACGCGTATCCCCAGAGCCCTCAGTGATGCGACGATCGGCCGCAATCGCGCCGCATCGAGCGCCAGATCGAAGCCATGATCGGACGTGAGCTGGGCATCTGCATCTGGCACCAGGGTCGCCTGGTCTGGCCGATACTGTTCGACGAGTTGCAGGAATCCTGGATAGCGGTCGTTTGCTGGCGCAAACGGATTGCCCTCAAGATTCAGTTCGACAGGCGCCAGACAAAGCTCCCGCATCGGAGCGATGTCGTCCGGGCGCGCGTGACGCAAATCCGGGCGCGGATGCAGCGTGATTCCACCGGCGCCAGCGCCAAGTACGGTTCCAGCCGCGCGAACAACGGATGGCGAATCGCCGCCCCGGGAATTTCGCAACAGCGCCACCTTGTTTAGGTTGACGCTAAGCGTGGTTAAACCTGCAGAGTGTTCGACCGACATTTGCGTACCGGGTTGTCAACAAGGTTGTGGCAGCATGCCGCAAAACCTGTGTAGGATACGGCGTCTGGGGGCTTGCCCCTAACAACAAATGATCCGGCAAACGCCGGGCGATCAACAGCCAACCAAGAGGTCGATGAACATGGAAGGACAAATGGGTTTAGCACACATGTGGGCAGCTTCCGACTTCGTCGGTAAGTTCGTCTTTTTTGTGATGCTTTTGATGTTCATCGGCACCGTGTGGTTCATTGTCGTCGTTTCGATCCGTAACTACGGCATTCGTTCGCGTGCCGGAAAAGTCATTGAGACGTTCTGGCAAACAACAAACCCTCAAGAGGCCAAGCGCGCCATGGAAGCGCAGCCAGCCGGAGAGCCGTTTTCGAAGATTGCACTCGATTGCGCCAGCGCAGCACAGCATCACGCCAGCAATGAAGGTAGTCGCCTGGTGGAAGCGCTGAATCGTAGCGAGTTCATCGACCGCGCACTGCGTCAGGCTGTGGGTCGCGAAAGCGCCAAGCTGGAGAACGGCCTCACGTGGCTGGCATCGGTCGGTTCCACGGCACCATTCGTCGGCCTTTTTGGTACCGTTTGGGGCATTTATCACGCGTTGATCAAGATTGGCGCGACTGGCCAGGCCTCTCTGGATGTCGTTGCGGCGCCCGTCGGTGAAGCGTTGATCATGACCTGCATTGGGTTGGGCGTTGCGATTCCCTCAGTGCTGGCGTACAACTTTTTTGTCCGCGCCAACCGCGTGACATTGGGGCAGTTCGACGAGTTTTCGCACGACCTGCACGACTATTTCGCAACCGGCGCCCGTGTCGGCGGCGGACCTCAGCCGACGGTACGTGTTGCCGCCCCAGGCGCCAAACCGGTCCCTGGCAAAGCCTGAACATCTGTTCATCCCAACCAAGAACGGCCCCCGACGGGGCCGTTCTTTTTTGCGCGCTGTCCACCCCGTCTGCCCAGAGCGGACGCCATCGTGCAGGCGCGCGGCGATCACCGTATCTTCCGTATCGATGATGACCGTTTATTCGCTCTTTGCCGCACTCGCACTCGCTGGACTGGTCGTCCTTTACCTTGTGCTGCGGCTCATCGGTTTGCGTCGGCGACAAGACACGCTGCGGCGCATCATGGATAGTGCCGACGAACTTGAGCGTGATTTGCACGCTTGCCGCGATCGCATGGTCTCGATGCAACAATGGGTAGCAACCTTGCCCAGTTCCTTGACGCGCGACGCGCTGTCATCACTGAATTTGGCACCGCTGGTGCAAAAAGCGCTCAAGGACCTGCTGCTACGCAGGCTATGGTTGCGTGACCACGGAGATATCGCAACGCTGGCGCAACTGAAACAGTCGCTCAACGAGCTCGATCGTTCGCGCCGCACGCTGGCCGAACAGATGGAGAAACTCGAAGCTGCAGGGCGCGAGTTGGTACAAGCGTCGACGGAGACTCACCCTGTCTCAGCCTTGATGGCAGGCGCCTACGGCATCGGACAAGATCGCGCCGCGCCAGACCAGACGCCGCACCGCCAGGATTGAGGAAACACTCGTCAAACAATCACAACGCAAACGCTTTACCGGCAACCCCAAACTCCGTCACTATCGACACCCCACGCGTCGGATTCTCTTTTGTGTCCCGTAAACTGTACAAAGTTGTGTTCTTGAACCACGGCAAAATTTACGAGCTCTATGCAAAACGCGTCAGCTCCAGCGATCTTTGGGGCTTCACTTGCGTCTCGGAGCTTGAGTTTGCGCCCCGTGACGGCATGCTGGTAGACCCAACCGAAGAAAAGCTGCGTGACGAGTTTTCGCGGACGCGCTCACTGCATTTGCCGATGCAGAGCATCATGCGTATCGAAGAGGTCGACGAACGCGGCACCGCAGCGATCCGCGACGGCATCAGCGGCGACAAGATCATCCCGATGCCACTCCCGCACCGATCCCCATGAGCGCACGATTCAGCAGTACCGAACGCTATGTGGCGTCCGAAGAACTGGCGCTCGCAGTCAATGCTGCCGTCGCGCTCGAACGGCCATTATTGATCAAAGGCGAACCGGGAACCGGCAAGACGCTGCTTGCCCAGGAAGTCTCAAAGTCCTTCGGCGCACCACTGATCGAATGGCACGTCAAGAGCACAACCAAAGCTCAACATGGCTTGTACGAATACGACGCGGTGAATCGCCTTCGCGATGCACAACTTGGACAGGCGCGCGCGAGCGAAATCAGTAATTACATCGTGCCGGGTAAGCTGTGGGAAGCCTTCGCCAGCGAGCAGCGTGCCGTGCTGCTGATCGATGAGATCGACAAGGCAGATATCGAATTCCCAAACGATCTTTTGCGCGAACTCGATCGAATGGAGTTCTTTGTTTACGAAACACAGCAGACTGTGCGCGCGAATTTCAGGCCGATCGTCATCATCACCAGCAACAATGAGAAAGAACTGCCCGACGCCTTCCTGCGCCGCTGCTTTTTCCACTACATCCGTTTTCCCGATGAAGCGGGGCTGCGCGCGATCGTCGACGTGCATTTCCCGGGGCTCAAACAAGATTTGTTGCGCGAAGCGCTGGCCGCATTCTTCCTGGTCCGGGAAGCGCCTGGCCTCAAGAAAAAGCCGTCGACCAGCGAATTACTCGACTGGCTGAAACTACTCCTCGCCGAAGATATCCCAACCGAAGTGCTGCACGAGAAGAACCAGCGCAAGATCATCCCGCCGCTGCATGGGGCTTTGCTGAAGAATGAGCAAGACGTCCATTTGTTCGAGCGAATTGCCTTTATGACGAGGCGATGAGCGAGGTTGTCCTCTCCGTCCGCGTCAAGACGTTGGCACGAAAGAACAGTTGGCTGATCCAACCTGACGGGCGCATCTTCGTTTCACTGATTTCCGCACCCATCGACGGCGAGGCAAACGAAGAGCTGATCGAACTTTGCGCTCGCCACTATGGCGTCAGCAAATCCCGCGTGACCATCCAGAGCGGCGCCGCTTCCAGCGCCAAACGCCTCCGCGTCCGCATCGGCTAAGCATCTCAGGCAACGCTCTGTGCCGCCGGCAAACGCCAGGGCGGAAAACGCCGGTATTCTCCGGCCCAATACAGGCACACCACATTGCCTGAAGGATCGCGCAGGCGAGCCTCTCGCCATAGCCACCGTTCATCCTGAGGTTCTTGAAAGAACACAAATCCTTGTTCCCGAAGAACTTGGACTTTCGAGTTTAAGTCGGCGCATTCGAAGTAAACAACGAAACCCGTTTCTTCGGCGAGACCATTGACCTGGTGCAGAGAGAAAGTCGCATCGCCCTCCGGCAATTCAAAGCGCGCATAGCGCGGCAGCGCCCGAACGATCAGGCGCAGTCCCAAACCACAGTAGAACTGGATCGATTTCTCGACATCAATTGCCGGAATGGTAACTTGATTAAGGCGCACAAAACCGCCGATCACCCCGAGACAACGCCGACCATCGAACCGCCCGGAATTGAGCGCCCACGTCGCGGGAGTGTTGACCCGGTGGCTCGGCGCATTCGCACGTAAGGCGCATGTTCTCAAGTCGCCTGAATCACGATGTTCGGGAAGCTGATCTGCTTGTTGCGGGCCTGCCGGGACAGGCGCGCGGCGGCGGATCGTGCAATCTGACGATACGTGGCGGCGATCGTTGAATGCGGTTCGGCGATGACGGTGGGATGGCCGCCGTCTGCCTCTTCGCGAATGCGAATATCCAGTGGCAATCGGCCCAGTAATGGCACATGGTAATCAGCGGCCAATCTCTCGCCACCGCCTGTGCCGAAGATCGGCTCCTCGAACCCGCAGTTCGAACAAATGTGCGTACTCATGTTCTCTACGACACCCAACACCGGCACTGCGACCTTTTCGAACATCTTCAGTCCCTTGCGTGCATCCAGCAATGCAATGTCCTGTGGCGTCGTCACAATGACCGCTCCAGACACTGGCACTCGCTGGCACAAGGTCAGCTGGATATCGCCCGTACCGGGCGGCAGGTCGATGATCAGATAATCGAGGTCTTCCCACGCGGTCTCGTTGAGCAGCTGCTGCAGTGCCTGGGTGACCATCGGTCCGCGCCAGATCATCGGCGTGTCTTCTTCGATCATGAAGCCGATCGACATTACCTGAATGCCATAAGCCATCTTGGGCACGATGACTTTGCCATCCCGCGTGTCCGGTTTGCCGCGAAGTCCCAACATTCGTGGCTGGCTTGGGCCATAAATATCGGCATCCAGCACGCCCACATGAGCGCCTTCCACGTGCAACGCGAGCGCTAAATTGACTGCCGTCGTGCTCTTGCCGACGCCCCCTTTGCCGCTGGCCACCGCAATGATGTTGCGCACCTCAGGTAACGGTGCCAGTCCTTGTTGCACCTTGTGCGTGAGGACCTGCCAGCCGACTTCGACGGTGGCGCGCGCGATGCGCGGGTCGGCCTGCAGGTGCGCTTCCACTTGCTGCGCCAGCACGTCGACGTAGGATTCGGCCGGATAGGCCAGGGCGATTTCGACAGCAACACGATCGCCATCTACGCCAACACCACGCACGGCGCCGCTGTCGATCAGGTTCTCGCCGTGATGTGGATCGATGATGTCTTTGAGCATTTCGCGGATGTCATCTGCGGTCAGGGTCATTGCGCGCACCTTGTTCAGTCGTAATCTCCGATAATGCCGGGTTCTCATGCCTGACTGATGTGATCAGATGAAAGCGCAGCTCGTGACCAACGCCCTGCCCTATGCCAATGGCCCGCTGCACCTGGGGCATCTGGTGGGTTATATCCAGGCCGACATCTATGTTCGCGCGCAACGCTTGATGGGGCGCGAGGTGCACTTCGTGTGTGCCGACGACACCCATGGTACGCCGATCATGCTCGCGGCAGAAAAAAAAGGCGTCACGCCAGAGGCATTTGTCGCGCCGCTCAAGGCAGCGCATGAACGCGATTTTGCCGACTTTGGTGTCGCATTCGATCACTACCACTCGACGCATTCGGAGGAGAATCGCGCGCTCACGGAGAACATCTACCTGGCGCTGAAGGCGCGCGGAGCTATTTCCAGCAAAGGCGTGCAGCAGTTCTATGACCCGGTCAAGGCGATGTTTTTGCCAGATCGCTATATCAAGGGCATTTGCCCAAAATGCAAGACGCCGGACCAGTACGGCGACAACTGCGAAAACTGCGGCGCCACCTATGCACCGACAGACTTAATCGAACCTCAAAGCGTTGTGTCCGGCGCAACGCCTGAGCTGCGCGAGTCGGAACATTACTTTTTCGAACTCGGCCAATTCCAGGACTTCCTGGCACGTTTCCTGGCCGACACACCGCAACCGGATTCGCCGTGGCTCGATACCCGGTCTGGCGTGCGTGCCAAGTTACGCGAGTGGATCGATGCCGGCCTGCGCGCATGGGACATCTCGCGCGACGCCCCGTACTTCGGCTTTGAAATACCGGGTGCCCCCGGCAAGTACTTCTATGTTTGGCTGGATGCACCGATTGGGTATCTCGCGAGCTTTCGGGCGTTGTGCGACCGCACGGGCCTGGATTTCGACCGTTTTCTCAAAGCCGATTCCGACACCGAGCTACATCATTTTATCGGCAAGGACATTGTCAACTTCCATGGCCTGTTCTGGCCGGCCGTGCTACACGCCGCCGGCTACCGAGCTCCCACCGGATTGCATGTCAATGGTTATCTGACCGTCAACGGCGCCAAGATGAGCAAGTCCCGCGGGACCTTCATCCAGGCGCGTACGTATCTCGACGTCGGTTTGAATCCAGACTATCTGCGCTACTACTACGCGGGAAAATCGAACGGCGGCGTCGAAGACCTCGACCTCAATCTCGACGATTTTGCGCTGCGCGTGAATGCAGATCTGGTAGGCAAATTCGTCAACATCGCAAGTCGCTGCGCGGGTTTCATCAGCAGACAGTTCGATGGACGACTCGCGGCGCTGAGCGGCGATGCTGCGACTTGGTACGAACAACAGGCTGTCGCGCTCAAATCGCGATGTCTGGAGGCGTTCGCGCAGCGTGATTTCGGCAGCGTATTGCGCGAAACCATGGCCGTCGCCGACTCACTGAACGCGCTGATCGCCGAAAGTGCGCCATGGACGCTGGCCAAAGACCCGTCGCGCGAAACAGAGCTACACGCAATCTGTTCGCTGGCAATCAACGGCTATCGCCTGTTGTGCGCCTGGCTCAAACCCATCGTTCCACGCCTGATCGTTGCCAGCGAGTCTTTTTTGGGCGATACCATTGAGCGCTTTGCGGATGTCGATGCGCCACTGCCAGCCGGCCATCGCATCAACGCGTTCAGCGCGCTGGCGATGCGCATCGATCCCAAGGCGGTCGCCGCCATGATCGCGGCATCGATCGACACGATGACTGCGGCGCCCGCACCACCGGCGGTGACTCAAAAATCAGCTGCTGAAAAGCCCGCCGCATCGTCGCCAGCAGCCGACACCGTCGCCATCGAACAATTCACTGCGATCGATTTGCGCATTGCTCGAATCGTATCGGCAGACGCGGTCGCCGAAGCGGACAAACTGCTCAAGTTGACGCTTGATGTGGGCTCGCTCGGCACGCGGCAGGTCTTCGCAGGAATCAAGCGTGCCTATCCCACCGAGTCGCTCGTCGGACGCCTCACGGTGATCGTCGCCAATCTGGCTCCTCGTAAAATGCGCTTCGGCATCTCCGAAGGCATGGTGCTCGCAGCATCAGACGACCGCGGCGGCCCGTTTCTGCTGGCGCCGGATAACGGCGCACAGCCGGGGATGCGCGTAAAATGAAAATTTTGAGATTTCTGAGCTAGCGACAGATGAACGTCGATGCGATCGACGCGCTGCTACCGCAGACCCAGTGCACGCGCTGCGGCTACCAAGGCTGCCGCCCCTACGCTGAAGCCATCGTCCGCGGCGAGGCGCGCATCAATCAGTGCCCACCGGGTGGCTCTGCAACCATCGCGGCGCTCGCAACCCTGACTGGCATGCCCGCACTGCCGCTCGATCCAGCGCACGGAATCGAAGCGCCACGCACCGTTGCCTGGATTCTGGAAGAACATTGCATTGGCTGTACCAAGTGCCTTCCGGCATGCCCGGTCGATGCCATTGTTGGCGCCAACAAACGCATGCACACCGTGATCGCAACGGATTGCACAGGCTGCGAGCTATGCGTTGCGCCTTGTCCCGTCGACTGCATCGTCATGGTGCCAGACGCTCAAGATCTTGGCGGACCGCGCCTTGCCTTTGGCCAGGAAGAAATCGTGCAACTGCGTCAGCGGTATGCGGCACACGTCCATCGCGAGGCGGATCGAGTTGCTGCGAAAATTCGGACAATCTCGGCCAAACGCGAGTCACTCAAACTCTCGACAGGTGCCAGCACGCTGGCAGACGCGATTTTGCGAGCAAAAGCACGCCGAACAACGGGCGAGCCTTAGAAGGCTGTTGAGAAACAGCCTGCGGGCGCGAACCATGGATGGTTCGCACATGGGTCGAGCACGTAAGTGCTTGATCCATGGAGAGCGAGTCCGGACATGTGCCGGACTCGCGACTTGAGAAACGCACAGGAAGTGCGTTTCTCAAGAACGTGTTAGAAGTGCCCGTTAGTCGAGCGAAAACTCGAGCCGCTGCCGTGCTTTGGTCGAAACTGCCCGTCCGCCTTCCGTGCGTGGATTGAATTTCCATTGGCTCAAAGCGCGAATCGCCTCTCGATCGAAAATGCGGCGCGGGTTGGAGTTGACCACGGAAACCTCTTCCACATCACCCGACGCCGTGATCGTAAAAGACAGCTCCACCCATCCCTCGGTCCGAGTACGAAGAGCCTGCGAGGGATAGTCAGGATCGACCCGCCGTACCAAACTGAAGTCGCGGCTTTGAGGCGCAGTACTGGCGGCAACGGATGGCGCTGGCGCTGCAGAGGCCAGCTGAGCCGCGGGTGTCGCCGACGGTGTCGCTGGTGGCGACGCTGGTGCCGGTGCAGGTGCTGATTCGCGTGCCGGTGGAACGGTTGTCGTCGCTACCGGTTGCGCGGCAGGGCGCGGCTCCGCCGGCGGGGGCGCAGCAGCCGCCTGCTGTTGGGCAATCTGGGCCTCTTGCACTCTTCGTTGTTCGGCAAGCCGCAGCTGTTCGGCCTCGGCTTGCGTGCGCTGCGCTTCCGCTCGGCGCTCTGTGACGATGCGTTGCTCAAGCGTCGTCACCACCACCGAGTCGGGCTGCGCGCGTTTCAGGAGCGCAATTGCTTGTTGCGCTTCATCCAAACGCTGGCTGTCGATCATCTGTTCGGCAACGCCTTGGGCAAGCGGCATCAACTCCAGAATTGCCAACTGCGCCTGACGGTTGTCTGGCTCCTGTTCGAGGACTTTCAGATACATCTCAATGGCGTTGTTGCCGACCGGCTGAATCAAGCGCTGTTCGCGCATCGCAAGACGCGCCGAATCCAGCAGTTCAGCAACCGTCACCGGCGCCTGCCCGGTCGGCGGCGTCTCAGTGGCCGCGGCTGGCGCGGCGATCGAGGCCCCAGGAGCCGGGGTGTTGGCCGACGGTGGCGTCTCGTCGGAACACGCGGCCAACGCCAGACTCACAACCATCGCCATCAGCAGTGCTTTCTTTGCCATGCCTAACCCCCACTAGGTAAAGTCCTGCCACACGAATCGAAAAACTGCCAACTATTCGGTGGAATACCAAATTTCCGACAAGGTTACACCAAGAATTCCGAGTCGTGAAAATTTTTGGGCAGCTCGGGCACCGCGGTGAACGCAAAACTTTGATTCCATAGAAGATCCGCCTCGGACTGACGAGCATTGCCAGCTTCATTCGCCGAAAACCAGGTTCTGGTGGCAGACTCGGTCTGGCCCGGCGCGAGAAGCCGCGTGTTGTACCTATGCAACAACGCGCAACTCAAGCGGTTCGCATGGGCACAATCGGCGGCAATGGACAATGCAGCGCCGCGCACGCCAGTCGCAATAGCTCCGCCTCTTCGATGGTCAGCCCACCATCGAACATCGCGGTTGTCGCCAGGGCCAGCACCAAGGTCTCTTTTGCCGGCGGGATCAACCCGTCAAGCGCCGTGAGCGCGCGGTCGAGGTGTTCGGGCCAATTGTCTGGCGGGGCCGCGAATCGGTGCGCGCTGCGCGGATAGAGCACGGACAGGCCCGCCGCGAAGGCGCGCTGCGCGCGCTCAGCCGAACCTCCGTGCGCTGCGAGCATGCGAAGTAGCAGCACAGCATCCGCCTCCACGTGCGGCAGCTTGGTCATTGATTGCGACTGCCCAGGGTGCCTGGACTCGAACAAGTCTTGCCGAATCAAACGCGCCAAGGCGAACTCGAACAAATCGAGACGACCGTCAACGTGAATCAGCGCGTCAAGGCATTCGACGACCGCGGTCAACTCGGATTCTGGTCGTCGCTTGATGGACGGCAGCGCGATCAAGGCCAGCGGCATATAGGAACTCGCCGGCAAATCCTCCAGCAATCCGATCAGTCCGATTGCACCATCGCGCCGCGTAGAACCGAGCCGATCGGCAATCAACGCCTCGCTCGCGGCGCGATGGGTGGTCTCACGCGACAACAGCAACGCCAGTACGACATCGATAGCGCGTTCGCGTTGGTGTGCGGCGGCGATCAATACTGGCGGCAAGCCGCTCTTGAGGTCCGATGCGAATTCGACATGCGCCAATGTCGGTGTCGCGACCCGATCGACAATCGACTGAGGTGCGCCGGGCGCATCCGCAGTTTCGGACTTGCGTTCGATTTTTCCAGAGAGAAGCGCCATCGCGCCGAGCGGCTCGTGGTCCTCATCCATGCCCGCAAAGCGTGTTTCGAACGCCGTCAGTTTGGTCAGCAACTGAGGATCGAAACGCGGATCGACGCGGCGGATGCGCTCGTCGATGGGCGGATGCGTTGCGGTGAGCGCGCTGTAGCCAACGCCGTCGCCAAACAGCATGTGCGCCACTTCTTCGCCATCCGCATCCGTCAGTTTCGAGCCAGCCGCGAATGCGCCAATCTTCATCAGTGCGCCGGTCAGCCCATGGTTGACGCGCGTAAATTGTACGGCCGACGCATCGGCCAGGAATTCGCGCTGGCGCGACACATAGGCCTTGATCATGCGACCGAGAAACACCCCGAGATAGCCAAACACCATCACCGCAAGCGCAATGACCATCAATGGTGCGCCGTCCTTCTTCGAACCACCGTGGCGCATACTTTCCAGCACTTTACGACCGGTCATCCCGAGCACCAACAGGCCGAATATCAAACCCATCAGGCGCACATTGAGGCGCATATCGCCGTTCAATATGTGGCTGAACTCATGGGCAACAACCGCCTGCAACTCGTCGCGACTCAGGCGATCCAGTGTGCCCCGAGTCACAGCAATTGCTGCATCCGCGGTGCTGTACCCGGCGGCGAACGCGTTGATGCCGGCTTCGCGATCGAGCACATAGATTTCGGGCACCGGGACACCAGAAGCGATCGACATCTCCTCCACGACATTGCGCAAGCGCTTCAAATGGAAATCGCCTGGATCTTCAGGAACGAGCGTGCCGCCCAGATCGCGCACAACCGCGCCACCACCCCGCTTCAGCGCAAGCACCTTGTAAAGCGAACCCAGGCCAATAATCGCCACGGTGATAGCCGTCGCCGCAAACATCGTCGGCAGCAACATTGCATCAACGTCTTCTGGCGCTTCGCCCAAGACAAAAACAGCCAGCACTACCACATTGATGGCGGCGACGATCACCAGCGCGGCGAGCAGAAACAAGCCCACCACACGCCGCGAATTCGATCGCGCGCGCGCCTGATGCTCGAAAAAGTTCATGGCCGTCTGGCAGAGCGTGGGCTCAGGTGAAGCTCACCTTGGGCACTTCGCGTTTCGCCGGATCGTCGAGTTCCAGCAACGATGCCGCGCCGAACGTAAACATGCCGGCAACGATATTGTTGGGAAACACCTCGCGCTTGTTGTTGTAACCCATCACCGAGTCGTTGTAGGCCTGTCGCGCGAAGGCAACCTTGTTTTCGGTACTGGTCAATTCTTCCGACAGCTGCATCATCGTCGAGTTGGCTTTGAGATCCGGATACGCCTCCGACAGCGCAAATAACCGACCAAGCGCACCCGATAGCTGATTTTCGGCCGCGGCCAACTGTTGCACCGCGGCCGGATCGCCCGGGTTGCTGCTCGCCGCCTTGAGACCGCTCACGGCGGTGTTGCGTGCCGCAATCACCGCCTCCAGCGTCTCGCGCTCGTGTTTGATGTAGCCCTTGGCGATCTCCACCAGATTCGGGATCAAGTCATGGCGTCGCGTCAATTGCACATCGATCTGACTGAACGCGTTCTTGTATCCATTTCGTGCGGTCACCAGTCCGTTGTAAATGCCGATCAGAAACAGCACCAATACAACCACAATTGCAAGAAACACCAGCAGACTGACCACGGCAGACCTCCTCACAAGATGGCGAAAAAACGCTACGATTACGCTTACACCGAGAATATCACGGAGGCAGGTTGCGCCAGTTCGCCTTGCTCGCACTCGCGGCGCTATCGTTTTCCGCTGCCGCCGACTCGATCGGTACACCACCGGTGCGCCCGATTGAGCGCGAAATTTTGCAGTGGGTGAACGCCGTGGTCGCCAGCGGCGCGACTCCGGCAATGGCTGTGGCCTACGTCGAGCGCGATGAGTCGGACGTATTGATCGCTCAGGGCGTGACCAAGACTGCCGGTGGCAACAACGTCGATGCGCGAACCGTTTTTCGGCTGGCGTCGGTGTCGAAGGGGTTTGCGGGCACGCTCACCGCCATGCTCGCCGAAGAGGGCTACCTCGCCCTCGACGACAGTGTGATTGATCGCGTACCGGGCCTCACGCTCAAAGACCCGGATGCCGCGGCCCTGACGATCGAACGTCTGTTGAGCCATCAGACCGGTTTGCCGCACCACACGTTCGACATGAAGCTGGAAGCCAATGCGGCGCTCCAGGACCTGATCGACGCTTTGCCGACGGTAAAGCCCGACTGTGCAATCGGCGGCTGTTACGCCTACCAGAACGTGCTGTTCAATGTTGCGGCGGACGTCGCTTTCAACGCTGCCGGCGGCCTGTTCACAATGGAACTCAAGCGCCGCGTGTTGGTGCCGCTCGACATGCAGGACACCAGCGTCGGTCGCGACGACTTGTTGTCCGCCGAGAACTGGGCGCGCCCGCATGTGCATACCGCGCGCGGCTGGGTACCCGTCGAGCCCAAACCGACGTACTACCAGTTACCAGCGGCGGCGGGCGTCAACGCATCCATCGCCGATGTGGCGAAGTGGCTGCGCGCGCAGTTGGGCGAAGCGCCAGAGGTCGTCTCTCCCAGTGTCATCGAAATGGCTCATGCGTCGCGTATCGACACCCCTGGAGAGTTACTGGGCCCACGCTGGCGCCGCGAACGTTTGTGGGGCGCCGGGTATGCGCTCGGCTGGAGAGTCTTCAACTATGCCGGCACGCGCGTCGTTTTCCATGCCGGTGCCGTACAAGGTTATCGCGCGATGGTAGCGCTGGTTCCCGACAACGGCACGGGCATCGCGGTCTTGTGGAACTCCAATAGCGGCGTGCCGGCCGGTGTGATCCCTAACCTGCTGGATCGAGAAGTTGGTTTGTCTGGAACCGATTGGCTGCAGCTGGACACATTGCTGGTTGCGGCGCAGCGGCTGAAGGCGCAACGCGCCCGACGCGGACGGGGTTGATCAGTCAAAGCAGCGCTCAGGCATGCTCCATAGCCACGAGTATGTGGCCGGGCTCAGGGGCTAAGCCAGCGCCCAATCGGCCGCAATCTTTCCAACTTCGGCGAGAACAGCCTCATGGCGCCGCTCGGTCTGGGCAGTGTATTCGCCGCTATCGAAGTAGGCGGCAATCACGACCGGACTGCGGCCCGGTGGATAGACAAGCGCGAGGTCGTTGACCTTGTTGGTCGTGCCTTCCGTGCGCCCTGTCCCAGTCTTGTTGCCTATTCGCCATCCGGTCGGCACGCCTGCCCGGAGGCGATGGGCGCCTGTTTGCGTGTTGACCATCCAGCCCACCAGGCGATCACGCGATTCGGGTGTCAGTAGATCGCCTGTTGCAATGCGCCGTACCAGTTGGGCCATTGCCATAGGAGTGGTGGTGTCGCGCATGTCGGCTGACAGCACCAGGCCAAGGTCCGGCTCGTAGCGGTCGAGACGCGTCTTTGTATCGCCCATGTCCCGAAATTTCGCGGTGACGGCAGCAGGTCCGCCCAGGCGCTTGACCAGAAGGTTGGCTGCAACCCCGTCGCTCATTTCCTGCGCTGCCTGTGCCAGAGCCGCGATCGGCAAGCCGCCTTGGTCAAGATGCTCTCGTGTGACTGGCGCCCAGGGAAGCAGATCCGATTCGGTATATGGAAGCACTTCGGAAAGATCGATGCGGCCATGATCCGACTCTCGTAGGCAGGCGGCGACCATCGCCAGCTTGAACGTGGAGCACATCGCAAATCGTTCGTCCAACCGGTTGCCACTGTTCTCGCCCGTTTCCGTGTCGAGAAAACAGACGCCGAGCCGTGCCGCACCCTGCTCCAGTGACCGCAGTCGATGGGCGGCGTCGGCGCGATCCTTGGTGGCACCCACGGCGGCAGGCACGGGCAACAGGACAGCCGTGGTGGTCGCGGCCAGTAGCTCTCGTCTGGTGAACATTGTATGTGCCTCGATGATGGCGTGCTGAGATTCTGGCCGATGCCGGGGATTCCGTGGCGGGCAATTTGAGCGCTTTTGTGGGCGCTAAACGCGAGCGTGCGCTCTGATCGCGCGTTTGCGTCGTGTCGAGCCGTGCCGATCAGAGCAAACACTTTCGCTGCAAACAGGAAGATAGGGAGAGGGAACGATCGGCGCTGATTCAGTACGAGATACGAACCGAGGGGATCTTCGACTCCAACGTCGATCTTTGCATTGGAGAAAGTTTGATCCCATCCAACCAAACACGGTTCAGCGATGGCAGCGACGTGAGCAGGCCGACGATCTTTGCCGCCCGAAGGGTGCAGCCCTGGTATCCGCCCACAGAAACGTATTCGAGCGACGGAAGCTTGTGAAGCATCTGCAGGTCGGCTTCGCTTAAATCCGTCGCCCAAAGATCGAGTGCACGCAGCTGCTTCATCCGAAGCAGGGAGCGCAGACCGACATGGGTGATTCTGGTAGCGCCGACTTCGAGTGATTCCAACGTTGTGGAAACGCTAAGCTGATCGGCGAGCGTGTCGTCAAACCGAGTGCCCTCAAGATCGAGCGAGCGCAGATGTTTGAGACCCAACAGAGCCGCTATCACTCGATCATCCAGGCAAGCTCCCTGGATTCCAAGTTCGATCAGCGATTCGCACTCCGTAATCGTCAGACTCGGAAAGATGGCAATCGGCGCGCACCGTGGTGAGGTGCTGTGCCTCAGCGAATCCAACGAGCCTGCCCGGAGGCTTGATACCAAGCACATAGAGTACCCGCAGTTGCGGGATACGGAGCACATGACGCATTGCGGTGCGCGTGACCTCCGAGGACAGCCAAAGCAAATCGACGGAGCGCAGGTGCTTTAGGTGTTCAGCCAGTTTCGCGGTCAGCAAAGAGGGACTACGAATCGACAGCCGATCAATGGCGCCTTTGTCGCCAAGCGCGCGCAGCGATTCGGCCGTCGGCGTACCTTCGATACAGAACCAGCCGTCCTTGGATTCGATGCTCATCGATCGCGCAGCGAAATCCGCACACCGTTGCTACCGTTTTCCAAGGCGACCTGCGGGCCGTCGAATTGGTTGATCAACGCAGCGTTGGTTTCCAGGTGGCCACTGATCGCATCGGTGCGGAACTCGCCGCCGCCGGCCAGCCATAGCGG
Organism: Lysobacterales bacterium; assembly: GCA_022844165.1. Taxonomy (GTDB): domain Bacteria; phylum Pseudomonadota; class Gammaproteobacteria; order Xanthomonadales; family SZUA-5; genus JALHMH01. Next base: position 4,947 of record JALHMH010000015.1, on the reverse strand, counting down.
TAACAGAAGCTGATCGCTGAGATGTTCGCCAACCGGCGCGCTCGATGCCAGATAAGATTCGAGCTCGGCACAGGCGCCGTCCGCCACCGACTCGGCGCTGACGCCGCGCGCGCCGAAGGCGGTGATGACCTCGGTGACGCGCTGGAATTGTGCGATCACGCTAATGACGTTGCCGGGCCCGGTGCTGTGTCCGAGATCGGTATGGCGCAATTGCTCGCGGCGCAGACGAAAGCGATCGGCAATACGCGTCAGTTCGCGCAGCGCGACGTGTCCGGCGATGCCGGCAATCAATACTTCAGCGTGCGTAACGATGCGCTCGCCGCGATCGGTCAACGTCAACGGCGTCAGTTCGCTGGGCTGCACATTGAGCACGACACGACCGCCGCCCGCCGGAAACAAGCCGACGCGTTCGCAAGCGAAAGTCACACGCGCACCCATTTCGCGAATACGCGGCAGGAAAGCGTGTTCGAAGAACGTCGCCGATGGCGCCAGTGGGTTGTGTGTACCGCCTTCGATCGTAATCCGTGACGGCTCCTCTGCGCGCAGCAACGGCGGCAGCACGGTTTGCAGCACCAGCATTGCGCTGCCGGCCGTACCAATCGCGAAGTGATGGTGGCCCGGCGCGAGCGCACGCGGATGAAATTCGAGCGCGGTTGAACCGAGCATGTCGCCCTGCACGTCTGCCGCCGAGATTTGGGCCGCGGCTTTCACGCAGGTGAGATGCTGACGCATCAGCCCCGGTTTGGGCCGTCCGGCGCGAATGTTCTCGATGCGGATCGGCCTCTGTTGCAACACCGAGAGCGATAGCGCCGTCCGCAAGATCTGTCCGCCGCCTTCGCCAGCGGCGCCGTTGATGGTGAGCATTTTGGTTGGTGGTTGGTCGTTAGTGACTGGTGTTTGCTGCGGCTCCTCTCCGAGGAGGGCGCGGGTTCATTTCAAGTAGTCGTCCTGACGCCGGGCGCCGGCCCGCACATCCATGTGCGGGCGTTCGCGGGCGCGCGCGGCATGCCGCGCGAGCGCGCTCGCTCACCCCTTTACGCACACCACTTGCCGCAGCGTATGCACGATCTCAACGAGATCCGCCTGCGCGGCCATCACCTGGTCGATCGGCTTGTACGCGGCCGGGGACTCGTCGATGACATCCTCGTCCTTACGACATTCGACGTGCGCCGTAGCTTTACGATGATCGTCCAGCGTAATCATCTGCTTTGCCTTGGTGCGGCTCATTACGCGCCCAGCGCCGTGCGAACACGAACACAAGGCTTCCTCGTTGCCGAGGCCGCGAACGATGAAGCTCTTCGCACCCATCGATCCCGGAATGATGCCGAGCTGCCCCTTCCGCGCGCTCACCGCGCCCTTGCGGGTCACGAACAAACTCTCGCCGAAGTGCGTTTCGCGCTGCACGTAGTTGTGGTGACAGTTCACCGCCTCCTCGGTCAGCTTGAACGGCTTCGGGATCGCCTTCGACAACGTCGCCAGCGTGTTGGACATCATGATCGCGCGATTTTCCCGCGCGAAACGCTGTGCCCAATCGACCGCAAATACATACTCGGCGAAGCGCGGCGAGCCCTCCTGAAAATACGCCAGATCGCGATGCGGCAAGTTCTGGATATGGTTACGCATATCCGCCTGCGCCAACTCGATAAAGTGCGTTCCGATGGCGTTGCCGACACCGCGCGAACCCGAATGCAACATCACCCAAACCTGATCGGTTTCGTCGAGGCATAACTCGACGAAGTGATTACCCGTCCCGAGTGTCCCGAGGTGGTTCAAGTTGTTGGTTTTGTTCAAGCGTGGATGCATTTCGCACAAGCGCTTGAAATCCTGTTGCAAACCGCTCCAGGCTTTCTCCGCGGTCTTCGGCGGCTCGTTCCACGCGCCCTTGTCGCGCCCGGCGCGCGTGCTGCTGCGCCCGTGCGGCACGGCCTTTTCGATCGCACTGCGCACCGCCGCCAGGTTATCCGGCAGGTCGCCCGCGGTAAGCGAAGTCCGCGCCGCGATCATGCCGCAGCCGATATCCACACCCACTGCGGCTGGGATGATGGCGTTGCGCGTCGGCACCACTGAGCCCACCGTGGCGCCGATGCCGACATGCACGTCCGGCATCACCGCCACATGCGGCCACACGATCGGCAGGCGCGAGAGCTGCGCCAACTGGCGCTGCGCCTCGTCTTCCACCGGCACGCCGCGCGTCCACATCTTCACCGGCACACCACCGTGATCGGTCATTTCTTTGTACATCATGTTCCTTCTCCTCAAAGACCAGACGACGAGTGTTTGGACAGTCGGTCTATCGCTCTACCACTGAGCTACCGGTCATCGCCAGTTGCGCCAGCGTTTGCCGTGCATCCACGCGGTACGCTCGCGCACCTTCGAAGTTCGCCACCTGCGGCGCGTACAACTTTGCATCTAACATGGCTGCGTCTCCCGGCGCGTTGATTTCCACGCATTGTCAAAGCGTACGCTTATCAAAGGCCGTGCCAGCGAGTTGTGCCTCTCGGCCTCGTTCATAAAATCAGATACTTATAGATACGTAAATTCTCAGATCGCATGCCGATCGTGGAAGTAACGATACCTTCGTATCGTTGTAGATACGCGCAGATACAGTTCATCGACAGAGCGACAACGTCAGGACCGCATTACCAAAGCCGATTCGAAGAAAATTTGACTCAAGTCCAGGGTGTTTGTGGCATAAGGCGGTCAATGAACTACCTGGGCATCAACGAGCTTACTGGCCACGCACGGCCACCCAACCGGACACTGCTGCTGGTGAATCTGGGCACACCCGACGCACCTACGACGAGTGCGGTACGGCGTTATCTGGCGCAGTTCCTCAGCGATCCGCGTGTCATTGAATTACCGCGCTGGTTGTGGTGGCTGATCTTGCACGGCGTCATCCTGCGTATCCGCCCAGCGCGTTCGGCGCGCGCTTACCGAAAAGTCTGGACCGCTCAAGGTTCGCCCTTGTTGCTGCATTCGCAGGCGCTGCGTTGTGCCGTCGCGGATCGCCTGCCAGGCTGGCAAGTCGAACTCGCCATGAGCTATGGCCAACCGAGTTTAAGTAATGTGCTCGACGACCTGCGCCAACGAGGCGTACGCGACCTGGTTGTGCTGCCACTGTATCCACAGTACTCCGGCAGTACGACCGCTTCGGTTTTCGATGCGATCGCCAAGGCACTGCGGCACTGGCGCCTGGTCCCACGGCTTAACTTCATTTCCCACTATCACGATCACGCCGGCTACCTTGATGCGCTCGCTGCCAGCGTTCGCGCACATTGGGCCATGCATGGCCGCGGCGACAAGCTGGTCTTGAGTTTTCATGGCGTACCACGGCGCTACTTGAGAAATGGCGATCCATACTTCTGCCAGTGCCACGCCACAGCACGTCGGTTGCGCGAGCGACTGGAACTGGAGGAAAGCGAGGTCGTCATCACCTTCCAATCGCGCGTGGGCCGCGAAGTCTGGCTGCAACCCTACACCGATAAAACGTTGATCGAGCTCGCCACCGCAGGAATCAAAACGCTCGATGTGATTTGCCCCGGTTTTGCGGTCGATTGTCTGGAGACGCTGGAGGAGATTGCCGAGGAAAATGCGCATGCTTTCGTGGCGGCCGGCGGCTCGGCCTTGCGCTATATCCCCGCGCTCAATGCCAGCCAGGCACACGCCGACGCGTTGGCCGATATGGTCCGACAGATGTCTGGAATGCCGCTGGCACTGAGCGATAGCGATGCGGCAAGCTTGGCGACGAAGCTGCGCGCAGCGCAACCATGGATCGATGCATGAGCGAAAATTTCAAGCGCAGCGCCAGCGGGCAGCGCTGGGAGGGACTGCGTTGGGGAAAGGAAAGTGGCGCACCGACGCTGCTTCTGCACGGCTGGTTGGACAACGCAGCAAGCTTTTCATCCCTGGCGCCGTTGCTCCCTGGTGACCGTATCGCACCCGACTTGCCGGGCCATGGACGGAGCTTTCATCGACCAACTGGCGCCTGGTACCACTTTATCGACTACATTTACGACGTGGTCTCACTGCTGGACGCGTTCGGCTGGCCACGCGTCACCTTGATCGGGCACTCAATGGGCGGCGCAATTGCCACGCTGCTGGCTGCTGCCTACCCCGATCGCATCGAACGTCTGGTGTTGATCGAAGCACTGGGCCCTTTAACCAGAGACACGCAGGATCTCGCCACCGATATGCGTAAGGCGCTGGACGCGCGCCGCGCACTCGCCGGCAAACGGCTAACGGTCCACGGCGACATCCATGCGGCGGTTCGCGCACGGATGAGCGCGGGTGACTTGAGCGAAGCAGCAGCGCGATCGCTGGTCGAACGCGCTGTGAAGCGCGTGCCGGGCGGATTCGTATGGCGTTCCGATCCTCGCCAGACCTTACCGACACCAATGCGCGCCACCGAAGCGCAGTACTTGCAACTGCTTTCCAGCGTGCGCGCACCAACCACCATCATCCTGGCGCAACCGGAAACCTCTTATTTGAGCGGGCCATTGGCGCAGAAGCGAATCGAGGCGCTACGTCCGGAACGACTGTTACGGCTGCCGGGCGGTCATCATTTGCACATGGATGATCCTGAAACCGTGGCAGCGGCCATCACAGGCTAGTGTGGTGTTTCGTCATTAAGTTGAACAATATTTCCGATGGATTTCGGCGTCAGGCAAGGCGCGACGAGGGTGAAAGTCGGTGGCTTTCGCGGCATGCCGCGAGCCGACTTGAACGACCGGCGGCTGCGCCGCCGGGCCGGACGACATAGCTCTTCTATGGCGACGAGAAGCAACGCTGCATGGGGTCGAAAGACGCGGAAATAGTTCAAGGTAATTACCACTAGTGTGGTGTCCCAAAAATAACTACCATTAAATAGTAATCAATTTCCCTGCCGCACGAGCTACCGCTTCGATGATCGCATCGGCGCTCTTGCGCCAGATGAAGGGCTTGGGATTG
>JALHMH010000014.1 GCA_022844165.1 Lysobacterales bacterium | reverse complement strand
GGCAACACCCGCATCGATCCCGAGCAGCACGAGCTATTCGCCAGGCTCAAGATTCCCGAGCCGACCTGAAACGCGCTTGTAGTGTCAAAAATGACTACCCCGGCGTAGTCGAATCAACAAGTTGCAGCGCGAACTGTCGAACTCGGGTGATTTGTTGCGTCGCCTGACCTCGGTGCTGATGAAGTATCCGAAGTAACGGTTACTGCCGTTCTGCCACGATTTTTCGCCCGTCGCGGTAGCGCACTTCCAGTACGACTTTATCCGCGCTGCGCACAAAGCCGATTCGCACATCGTTGATGCCCACCACAGCGAACACATCCTCTCCCAGCGGCGCCAGCTCCAGCGGCGGCATTCCTGCCCGCTGCGAAATCAGACGCTCGCCTTCCATGCGGATTTCTCTTTCGCCATAGGAACCGATCAGGGCACGCAGTTCATCCGGCGACACGCGCACCGGGCGCAAGCGCGCATGGATCGCCGGCAACTCCCATTCGGCCTCGGCCCTGGTTTTTGGGTCGTCGCTTTGCGCCAGCTTCGCCATGACGTCGGCCAACGCCACATCCAATGCCGCCGGACCAGGCGCGGCTTGGTCCGGCGCGATGCCGGTGCCTTCCCAATTCGTTTCGCTAATGGCATGGACGGGGCGCCCAAAGGAGACGCTGGCGATAAAGCCTTCGGGCAGCGAAACGAACATGTTGTTGTTGGCGCCACCTTGGGTTTGTTCGCCCACCAGAGTTCCAAGCTTGAATTGTTGGACGTGGTAGGCGAACTCCTCGGCCGCAGAAAAACTGCCGCGATCGATCAGCACATAGACCGGGCGACCAGCGATGCGATCCGACGGGAGTTTCGCCGTCGACTTCGTGATCGTCGATTTCCCCGTGCGCCCGTCGAAAAAAGTCATCAAGGGGACGGACTTCGCGGGCATCAGATAACTGATCAACCGTTGCACAGCGTCGACCTGCCCGCCGCCGTTGCCGCGCAGGTCGATAATCACGGCCGATCCCCCAGACAAGAACTGCGCCGCGGCGTCGATGATCGGCGCGGTCACTTTCTCGGTCCAAAAAAACATCTGGATCCGCACATATCGAATGTTGCCAGGAAGAATTTCTTGCCTCACGTATCCCTGATTGAGGCGCAGTCCCTCGGCATCGAAGAAACCGCTATCCATCGGGTCTGGGTTTTCGTCCAAGGCTCTGGAACGCGCAGGGTCGAACACCACGTTCAAGTGTTTGTCGCCCGACACGGCAAATAGCGCTTCGGTCAGTCGCTGTGCGAGTTCGGCAGCGGTCAGGTCGGCAAATCGGCCTCCCTCCAGATCTGCGCGTATGGCCTGCACGATCGGTGCTCGCTTGTCGGGAAACACATAAAGCTCTTGGATGTTTGCGCTGAGCCGCTCGACGATGCGGTCCACTTGCTCGGTGCTCAGGCGCTGGTCTTGTGCCCAACTGGATGTTGACAAAAGCATCAAGAACGCACAACTCAGCAAGTACAAGAATCGCATGGTTACCTCGCAAGGAATGACGGACGGGTCGTTCGCAACGACGATCTGCGGCGAGAAGCCACCCTTAGGTCGCGTGCTCATATATTGCGATTAGCACTATCTGGGATCGCCGGCTGCCAGGTCAACCGTGCCGAAAGTCTCGTCGCCGACGACGAATGCGAATGGCTCATTCGGGACAGGAATTCGAAGGATTCGAATGCTCGCGCCCGGCGTTCTGGCGTCGAGGGTTGTGCGCGCGTCAGTCGCGGATTTCGATATCGCCATCCAGCGCCGGATTGTCGATGGCTCCTCGGTGACCGAGCCGGCGCGCCATGCCGGCATGGACCAGGTAAACCTGTTCGCCACTGCTCGCCTGGTTTTGGAACCGATCGAGCACCTTTGCCAGTTCCTGCTTGAGTTGGCGCGCCGCCGAAGCGCTCAGCCGGAGAATTCGCCAGCTGTCCATCAGTACGGCTCTGGCGCCATGCCTTTCAACAGCTCTGCCCGAGACCCTTCCTTGCGCGTCCAGCGAGAACACCATGCCATCGACCGCCGATGCGGCATCTCGGGCAATGGCGTCGTACAGCTCTTTCGCGAGGCCTTTACTGAAGTGCTCGGGAGCCGCCGCGATCGGAATGAAATAGCTCTGTCCCGTGCACTGATACAGCTTGATGCTGCGGCCGGCACGCTTGCGCTCCTGGACCACCTTCAGCAGTTGCAATCGGCATAACCTCGTCACGGCGTGGTGCAGTTGCTTGAGATCGACATCCAGCTCGTTGGCGACGTCGGCAACGCCGCGCGGCCGCCGCGCAAACTGCAGAAGAATCCGCCGCAAGTTCGAGTGGGCAAACACTGCCGCCGCGCGCGGGTCGCGAATCGTGACCTGGTTTCGTTCGTTGCCTGTATGTCTACTCAAAATTTCATGCTGCACGCTGAGTAGCGCGCATCCTACAGTGACATCGACTTCCGATCAGCAGGATTTTTCTCATGCGGCATTTAGCTTTTACTTTGTGTACGCTGGCGATGGCGTCGGTTTCGATCGCGTCGGAAGCCATGACTGGCGAAGCGCTGGAATCGGCGCTGGATGCATGCGTAGCCGAACAATTGCAGCAAGCGCCCTTCAGCGGGATCGTTGCCGCAGGCAATGGCAAGCAGCGCTTTGAGAAGGCCATCGGTTTCGCCGATCAAGGCAATGCGGCGATCGCACAAGACACACCGTTTCGCCTGGCGTCCGTTGGAAAGGTATACACGCAGGTGGCCATCGGTTTGCTGGTCGACGCCGGCAAATTGCAGCTCGATGACTCGGTACGTCAGCACCTGCCCGAGTTGCCCAGCGCCTTCGATGCCATCACGATTGCGCACCTGCTGGCCCATCGCTCAGGTGTGGCGCCGATGACGCGGCCCGATCTTGCCGACGCGCCGACAATGGCGGGTGCCAAGGCCGCTCGCGATGTTGTCGCACTGGTGGCGGCTAAACCGTTGAGTTTTGCGCCCGGCAGTCAGGAGCAATACTCCAACGGCGGTTATTTGCTCCTGGGTGCGGTGATCGAATCGGCCGCCGGAGAAAACTACCGCAATTATGTGGAGAAACAGATCTTCAAGGCGCTGGGCATGCGTTCTTCCAGCTTCGAGCCCGGCGCAGATGCGGCAGTGCCGTTGACCCGCATGGCCGGGCCCGGACAGCCCCCGGCGGAACGGCCGCAACCACGCATAGAGTTCCCGGAGTTCAAGGCGTCGAGCGCCGGCGATGCCTTGAGCAGCGCATCTGATCTTCAGGTCTTCGGGTCGGCGTTAATCGGCAACCAATTGCTCACCGCGAAGACCAAGGCCGCTGTATTTCCTCGCCGCTCGCAGCCCTGGCGGATTGGGCAAGCTGGCGGATCGGTCGGTAGCAACGCCGTTCTCTGGGTTTATCCCGAGCGCAATTCCTGGCTGATCGTGCTGTCGAACTTCGATCCGCCGACTGGCGAGATGATGGCTCAGGCCTTGAACGGGGTGCTGCTTGGGGAAGCATGCAAGCTGCAAGCGCCACGTCGCATGCCAATGCCCTAGCCCAAATTTTCTGCGGAGACCAGGGCGTCGGGTGGCTGGCAAGCTTGCGCTGCGCGAGCGATGCGCATCCCCATGTCCAACGTCGAGCTTTGAGGAGTCCGGACTAAAACCGTCCCGATGGGTGCGCGCTGGGATAAGGCGACAGGCATGCCGCCTCCTGGCGCCGCAGCTCTGCGCGCAGGTCCATCGCGACGGCAGCAACATCGTCGCGGGTCAACTGACCTGGCAGCTTTTCCGGTGCGATGGGCGTGGGAAAAACGCCGTTGTAAACCAGCAGATTGATGTTCTCGATGGGATCGAGCGCGAGATGGTAGAGCTCCCATTCGTCCGGCGCTGGGCGCTCGCTCCAGGGATCGCAAAAGCGCACCAGTTTCCAATCGCCCGAGCGCAGCGCGCGAACGTGTGCGGGTTGCCGCACCGGCCCCGGCGCGAGCTTCGGACGGTAGCGGTGAGGCGGTTCGCCAGCTGCCGGGGGCGTCCGCAGGGCCTCCACCGTGGCAGCGAACACCGCGTACTGCCGCTGCGATTGCACATTGTGCGGGTCGTCGTCGATCGGCAGGGGCTCGGTGATCATGTCGTCGGTGGCGAACAGCACCCCTTTGCGCTCGCGACCATCTGGACCGATGACCGGCCCGCCGCCGCTGGCGATCAGCGGCACCAGATCGGCGCCAGGCAGAGGCGCTGCGGTATGCGTCTTCGACAGATTGCGCCGCGCCAGCTCGATGCCGTTGCGATCGGTTCCCGCGAGCGCCAGCAACGTCGGCAGAATATCGATATGGCTGGTCTGTGCCTGCACGCGCAGCGGTCGATTGCGGTCGTCGTTGTACGCCTCGGCGCTGATGAGGAACGGTACATGCACGGTCTCCTGATAGGCGCCGTGCCACTTCTCGATCATCATCCCGTGCGCTGCGCCGTATTCGCCGTGATCGGAGCAGAACACCACCACCGTGTTTTTGCGTAACCCCACGTCCTCAAGGGTCTGCAGCACGCGCAGAATGTGCCGATCGACCATCGAAATCATGTACGCATAGTACTGAAGAAAGCCGGTGGCGGCGCCGCTCGCGTCCTCCTGCAACTGAAACGGTATCGGAATGCCGAGGGTCGCCTTGACCGCATTCTCCAGCACCGTCTGCGCATCGCCGCCGATCGCGTCGGCAATGCTGAGGCCCGTCTTTGCCGCGAGCCCCAGGGCCACCTTGTAGGAATAGTCGTACTGCGCGCTCGGTTTATTGTTGCTCAGCAGGTCCTCATTCTGGGTCGCCGCAGGGCTGGCGCATTGCTGCGGCAGGCCGAGCGGATTCATCGGGATTCGGAAGGTGCCGTTGTTCGGCGCGGCGCTCAGGGTTCCGGGCAGCGGCACCGGTACGGAGCCGCCAGGCCCCACCTGCGGTTGCTGAAGTTTCTGATCGTCCGGAAACTGCGGATTCAGCGCACGGGGCAGCGTTGGGTAGGTGGCGATATCGTGAGGATTGGTGAAAGAGCACACGGCGAAGAACGGCGCTGGCGCGGGCGTCATCGGGCTCAACGGGTGATTGGCCGATACGCGCCCGCTGCTGCGCGAGTAAGGCACGCCGAGCGCTCGGTTGCGCAGAAAGCTGCAGGCCAGATCGGCGAACTGGTAGTCGCGATAGGCGCCCATGTTATTGGTCAAAGCACCGTGCGGTTCCGGCCACGACAATTCCCAGTCGCCGAAACCAAATCCTTCCAGCGTGTGTTCAGGCGGGTCGCTCACGTGCCACTTGCCGAAATAGTGCGTGGTGTAGCCAATCTGGCGGAAATAATCGCCCGCAGTGGGCGCGCCATCGGCCTTGAGCCAAGGGAAGTTGTGCGCATCGCCGCTCTTGAACAAGCCGTCGGTTTGCGTCACGCCGGTGCGTGGGCCGTACTGACCGGTCATGATGGTGGCGCGACTCGGAATGCAAGCGGACTCGGCGATCGTGTGATCGTCGAACACCACAGCGTACTCGCGCAGTTTGCAGAATCCAGGAAAGTACTGAGCCCATGGGTTCGTCTTCGGGTCGATGTCGCCCAGGAAGCTCAGCACTTGCTGGATACCCTTCTCCATTCCGCCATCGCCGTCGCGCAGCTGCGGGTAGTACAACTGATCGACCATGATCAGCAGAATATTCGGCCGCGCATTGCGCTCAGCGATGACTTGTTGCGCGGCCTGAACCTTTGGATGCGACTCGCCGCTCGTCGTCGTTGTCTGCTCTTCGGTCTTGCTCTGCATATGGCCTCGCCCTGGATCGGATTCGGCGACTGCACCGCTGCAGGCAGATGCTGACACCGTCTGTTTGGAGGACAATCGCCAACGCAAACGCAACGCTTTGAGCCGCGCAACGTATCGCACCGCGATCGGAGGACCGACGTTCTGACCGGATCTCTCGGGTCGTTATCCTCCCAGCAAAGTCGACTCGCGGGTAGCTTTCATTTCTCGCAAATTCTCACCGAGGGCCTGGCTCGGGCCAGCCAAAGCGCGTGCATCTTTCCCCAAGTTTCCCCAAGCAAGATGACAGTAACCTATGCGGCTTTGGTTTTTGCAGCCCCCTAAGTTCAGGGCGTAAGACTCTGTGCGGACACGCCGTAGGCGTGTGCCGATCCGAACGACCGGAGGCTGTGCCGCTGTACCTGCAATGCGCGAAGCGCGCGGGGTTGTGGCAAGTACGCTGCCGAGCGAAGCCAACAATGCTCGGCGGTCTGAGGCGAAGCCTCGCCAGATTCGAACCGACGCCAACTCAAGCCATCACTGTCTGCTTCGAATGAAACAGGCCGCGGGCCCGGAGCCTTGAGCGCACCTCATCATCCATCGCGTTGCCATACCACCTCGATGCCCTCACGATCGCCCAGCGCCGCGCCGATTTGTTTGAGCAAATCGCGGCGCACGCCGGATTCAGCCAGAAACGCCAGCGTGGCGGTATCGATGTAATAGTCCTGATCCTCGCTGGACTCTTCCTCCAGCGCGGCGATCAGCTGCGCCAGGTCTTCGTCGCTCAACTCGGCGATCTGAGCACCGGTGTCGCGATCCAACAGTTTGATCATGGTCGATTCCTCGTGATACCTGTGCGCATTGTCGCGCAACTCCGCGCACAATGCGCGTTGCATGTTGCGACTTGGGTCGTACCTCTGGGCGCGATTGCACTATTCTCGCGCCACATCCTGGTTTGCGACTATGACGGCTATTTCCCTGGTTTCTGTTCTACTGGGCGTGTTGCTCGGTTTGACGCTCGCAAGTGCCCTCGCCTTCGTTGTGCTGCCGTCGCGGCTGGCAACACGCTTCGATAGCGGGCGCCAGTCGCGGCAAGGCGAGATCGATGAACTACGTGCCCGAGCCAATGCGCTGCAGGAAGAGCTCGACCTGCGACAACGCGAGAGCAGCGCAGACCGGCAACGCATTGAGGCGGTGCACGCGCAGGTCCGGCAACTGCTGGCTGAGAACGGCGAACTTCGGGGCGCCGCGAGCCGCATGCAGCACCTGGAGGAAACGCTACGCGAACGCGAACAGGAGCTGACGACATCGCGCAGGCGATTGGAAGCGGCTTTGACGCTCGCCAAGGGACTGGAAACGCGCTTGCAGGACGAAATCCGCAACGCCAACGAGAAGCTCGACTTCGTCGGAAAACTGCGCGGCGAATTCAGCGATGCGTTCAAGAACCTCGCCAGTGAGGTGCTGGACGATCGCAGCCAACGACTGAAAGCCGACAGCGAACAACACATCGGCGCGCTGCTGACACCCGTGCGCGAACAACTCAGACAGTTTCAGGATGCCGTCCAACAGGCGTATTTCACCGAATCCAAAGAACGCAGTCTGCTGGCGCGCGAAATCGACGGCCTCAAATCGCTCAACCAGCAACTGAGCACCGAGGCGCTGAGTTTGACGCGTGCGCTGCGTGGCGACACGCGCGTGCAAGGTGCGTGGGGTGAGCTCATCCTTTCGCGATTGCTGCAGGCCGCCGGGCTCACCTCCGGACGCGAATACACCGAGCAGGCGGCACTCAAGACCGAAGATGGCAGCCGCCCGCGGCCGGATGTGATCGTGCATCTTCCGCAGGAGCGCGATCTGGTGATCGATGCCAAAGTATCGCTCACCGCCTACGAACGCTCGACGCGCGCCGCGAGCGAGGCAGAACGCGACCAGGCGTTAGACGAACATCTGACCTCCATCCGGCGACATGTGCAGAACCTGTCGGAGCGGGATTACGCCAGCCTTCTGGATGGTCGGGCTCTGGATTTTGTGCTGCTTTTCGTGCCCGTGGAATCGGCGCTGATCGAGGCCGTACGACGCGACGGTGGCTTGTACGAATTTGCGTTGACCAAGAATGTCGCCATCGTTTCGCCCTCCACTTTGCTCGCGACGCTACGTGCCGCCAGTCATCTTTGGAAACTCGAGCTGCGCAACCGGCATGCGGCCGACATCGCCAAGCGTGCCGGTTCGCTTTACGACAAATTTGTTGGCTTCATCGACGATCTCGAAAACGCGCGCCTGTCGTTGTCCAAGGCGCAAAGCCAGCTGGATGGCGCCTATAACAAACTCAAGTCTGGCCGCGGCAATCTGATCCGTCAGGCGGATCAGCTACGCAGCATGGGCGCCCGCAGCAGTAAAGCGCTGCCTAACGAGATTGTGCAAGAAGCGATTGAATTTGGTGGCGACGAGGAAGGATAACTTCGCCTCGGACCGCCGGGCATTGCCGGCAACGTTCGGCAGCGTACTTGCCACAACCCCGCTGGGCGCGCTGCGCGCGGCGCCAGCTGGACACAAGGGACGCTCGTTGCTCATAACCGCTCTCCGGTGGTTCCACATCAGCGCGCCGCCAGACGCATATCCTCGGCGCCGACTCGCCCTGGATCGTAACGATTGACCGGCTGTCCTGAGGGGATGCCGAGGGAAACACCAAAGAGCAATCGATAGGACTTCGGCACATCGAATGCCGCCCGCACCGGCCCCGCCCACGTCGCGAGCGCGCCTTGAGCGCAACTGCCCAATCCGCGCGCATGCGCAGACAGCATCAAACTTTGTAGCCAAATGCCGGCATCGAGTGCCGAGTACTCGCGCAAGCCAGAATGGACGAAAACGAAGATCGCTACCGGCGCGCCAAAGAACGCGAAATTGCGGCGCATTTGCGCCTCTCTCGCTGCGCGGTCGCGGCGATCGATTCCAAGCAGTTGGTACAGCCCAAAACCGGTTTGGCGCCGGCGCGGTTGCAAATCGGCTGGATACTCGAAGTTAGTACGAAAGTCGCCATCGGGCAGCCCTCTGCGGGTCAGCAGCAAGCGCAGTTTGCCGAGCAACCCGCCACGCTGGGCACGCATCGCCAGGTCGTAGCGTTCGCACAGATCCAATGCCAGGCGGTCGCGCACGGCGCCGCTCGCGATGGCGATGCGGTACGGCTGAGTGTTCGACCAACTCGGCGACTGCCGAGCATCGTCGAGGACCGCCTCAATCAGCACGGGATCAATGGGATCGGGCAAAAAGTCGCGGATGCTGCGGCGCGACCGCAGCAGCGCGGACAACGACGATGCTTCGGAAGGTACGCTCATACGGCAGGGCTGATGTTGGCGGACGACGCGAACCACTCCAGCACCTCGTCCCAGAGTGGCTGCGCATTGCGCCTGAAGTAACCCATGTGGCCGATCGAATCCAAGCCGTAAGTTCGCGGTTCAAGATCGACGGAGCGCAACGGCGCATTGCGATATCCCGACATGAATGCATCGCGTGATGCCGGTGGCGCCCAGCGATCGTCAACTGAGTTCGCCGCAACGACAGGCGTACGCACTCGGTCGAAACTCTGCGCAACGCTGTCGGCCATCGTGGGGTCGTCGAAGAAGTAGCGCGGATAAGTGCACCAGCGCTTCCAATCGCGGTACACGCCGTAGGGCAGGTCCTCGCCCATACCCAGGCGTCCCCACGCCAAAAAGCCGCTCCAGGCGGTGATCAGCGGCGCGACGACGTGCCACAGCACGCGCACGCGCCATTGCTCTGCGGCCGGCATCCAACCATGCCAACCGGCACCGGTGGCAAAGGTGTAGAAGCGTGCAACGCGATCGAAGTTGGGTAGCAGACCGAAGGCATGTCCGCCAAATGAGTGGCCGACCATGTACAACGGTATCTGGTCGTCGCTCATCGCATGAACGGCAGCGGAAAGATCCTGGCGAGCCCAGTCGAGGTAATTCATGCGAAAACCACGCAACGACGGTGGGCGGGACAAACCTATGCCTCGGTAGTCCAACGTCAGCGTCGAAAAACCGCGACTGGCCGCATGTTCGGCGAAGGCGCGATAGAACAACTGCGGAACGCCGGTCGCACCCGCGACGACGACTCGACCGCGAGGTGTATCCGCGTCATAGCGCAAGGCCTGGATCAGGGTACCATCGTCGGTGGTCAAGGTCACCGGCATGGCGCCGATGGGGAGTTTGGTGCTCACTTTGTGGCTCCAATCTGAGTATTGATCAATGCGATCAGCGCCGCGCTGGTGTCGCGTATCGCGTCGGTTCGCCCGGCGACACGAGCCTGCAGTAGCGCGCCTTCGTAGGCCGCCAGGATCAGCACCGCGATCTGGCCCGCAATCGCCGCCGCCACGCCTTGCCGCTCAAGCGTACCGGCCAAATGCGCACGAATCGCGGAAAAACCGTTGGCGAGCGCGCCCCGAATTGCGACGTCGTTCGGTGTCGATTCCAGCGCAATCGTCGCCAGTGGACAACCGCGCTCAAACTCGCTGGCACGCAACTGCTTCTGCGCGCCATCCATCCAGGCCGCGAGCGCTATCGCCGGGTCGGCGTGTTTTTCGAACAAGCGGTCTAAACTGACAAGCATGCCGTCGATCGCAAGCTGTACCGCAGCGACCGCCAGCTCTGCCTTGCCACCCGGAAAGTGATGGTAGAGCACACCCTTCGGCGCACCCGCCGCAGCCAGCAATTCACTTAACCCCACACCGTGATAGCCGCGGCAGCGCAGCGCATCGAGCATGGCGGCAATCAGGCGGTCCCGCGTCTGCGGGGTTGAAGCGGCAGTATTCATCACATCAGTCTATAGACCGGTCGGTCTATAATCCTTGACAGGGCCGGATCTTGTCAAATGAGTCGAATTTTCTCCAGAGCGGCTTTGGCTTGGGAAGCCCCCTTAAATTAAAGGGGGCAATTGAGCGCGCAGCGCTCGATGGGGGTTATGGCAAGTACGGTGTCTGGCGAAGCCAACAATGCTCGGCGGTCTGAGGCGAAGCCTCGCTAGAGTCCTTGACTGAGCGGGATCTTGTCATTTGAGTCAAATTTTCGTCGGAGCGGCTTTGGCTGTTGAAGCCCCCTTGAGTACAAGGGGGGTGAGGATCGGCGCTTACACGCCGCAAGGCGTGTGCCGAGACGAACGACCGGCGGCTGTGCCGCCGGGCCGGAAATGCGGAGCGCGGGGCTGTGGCAAGTACGGTGTCTGGCAAAGCCAACAATGCTCGGCGGTCTGAGGCGAAGCTCGCTAGTGTCTACCCTGTTCGCAAGTCCACTGGCGCCAGCGAGGCTTTGGCTCAGACCGTCCGGCATGATTGGCTTGGTTCGACAGGGAACTGGCCACACGGATCAGGGCGGAATCCAGCCGCAACAAGGAAAGTCGTGCGGCCACGATCGTTGCGGAAAGACCGCTTTTCCTGAACGGCTTGCTCAACACGAAGCAAAAGCCAGTGTCGCCCAAAAATTCGACTCAAACAACAAGGTCCAGCCCCGTCAAGGACTCGCAGATCCAAGCAGCGCGACCAACTCATCGACGCTGTAGCTCTTTGCCACATCCTGCTCGCCAAGCACGCTATCGGCCAGTTCGCGCTTGCTGCCATGGAGCGCAAGAATCTGCTCTTCGATACTGCCTTTGACCACGAGTTTGTATACCGTAACGGGTCGCGTTTGACCGATGCGATGCGCGCGATCGGTGGCTTGTTGCTCGACGGCAGGGTTCCACCATGGGTCGAGGTGGATCACATAGTCGGCGGCGGTGAGATTGAGGCCCACACCACCGGCCTTCAGACTCAGCAAGAACACATCGCCCGCACCGCCTTGAAAGGCGTCCACGGCCGCCTCGCGCGCTTTTGGCGCGGTAGCGCCGTCGAGGTACTGATAGGAAATCGCGTTCTCGTCGAAGGCTTTCCTCACAAGCGCCAGGAAATCGGTGAACTGACTGAACACAAGCGCACGATGGCGATTCTCTTTGAGTTCATGGCAGAGCCGAATCAGTTCTGTGAGCTTGGCGCTGGGTAGCCGGAACTCGGGGGCGATCAACGCCGGATGACACGCGGCGCGGCGAAGGCGCGTCAGTTCGGCAAGCACGTGGAAGCGGCGCGCCTCATCGCCCTCGCCGCCTGAGTTCAAGCGTTCCAGTGCGCTACGGCGTACTGCGGCCAACAATTCCGCCTCTTCGCGCGTCGGCTCAATGCTGAGCACAATTTCTGTGCGTGGCGGCAACTCGTCGAGCACTTCAGATTTCAGACGGCGCAGCAGGAATGGTGAGATCAGTTGCCGCAGCACATCGCGCTCCACTCCGCGCGGTTGCCGCTCGATGGCATCCACGAAACGCTTCTGGAAATGCTCCTGGCTACCTAACAATCCAGGATTCAAAATGCGCATCAGGCTCCAAAGCTCTCCGAGGTGGTTCTCGATTGGCGTGCCGGTGGTGGCAATTCTTGCCTCGGCGCGCAAACGCCGCGCGGCTTGCGACCGCTGCGCGGCAGCATTCTTCACGGCCTGCGCCTCATCGAGTACCAGCGTGGCGAAGGCCACGTTTTCCAGGGCATCGATATTCAACGCCATCAGTCCGTAACTGATGAGCAGTAACTGTCCGGGCCCGAGGCTCTTCAGCGCCTCGCTGCGATCGCCATCGCCGAACACGATGATGTTGAGCGTCGGCGCGAAACGCCGGGCCTCCTGGCGCCAATTGGCGACCACTGAGGTGGGCGCGACCACCAACGCCGCCCCCAATGGCGCACGCGCTGTGAGCACCGCCAGCGCCTGGATGGTTTTGCCCAGGCCCATATCGTCCGCCAGACACGCGCCTGCGTTCCAATGCGCCAGGCGCATCAGCCATGCGTAACCATCACGCTGATAGTCGCGCAGCTCAGCGGAAAAATGGTTGGGCAATTTCACGTCCAGCGCTTGCGCCTGCTGCATGCGTTTGAGCTGCTCGCGAAAACCCTTGTCCAGTTGTGCGCTGTCTTCAACCAGATTTGCCAAAACGCCGGCCGCGACCGGCGCGACCGTCACCCTACCCTTTGCATCGGCAAGCGCGCGCAAATTCCAGAGCCGCTTTTGCAAGTCCCGCGACAAAGCAATGATGCGGTCGTCGGACAAGCGCAAAAAGCGACCCTGCGCCGACGGTAGCGCCTCCAACAATTTCGCCAGCGTTACCACTTCGCCATCGTCGAGATCGAGTCCGCCGCTGGCCTCGAACCAATCGCGCTGCGCCTTGACCTTGAGCTTGAACTGCCGGGTTCCACGCGCCGCCATGCGCAGCGCTTTGCCCTGCCCCCACGCGAGCGGTAAGTCGGGGCGCTTCTCGACCAGTTCGCTCAGGGTTTCGAGCGCTGCCTCGGGCTCGGCCACGTCGATTCCGTTGCTTGTCGCTGACCCGGCAAGTGCGGGAAAAGCATCGAGCAATTCGGCGCAAGAACTGCGCTCGGCCTGCAAATTGCGCTCGCCGCTGATCGCCATCCCATCGCGAACGCCAATCATCTCTACAGCGCCGATGCCGGGCACCAGGTAGGGACCGGCATCGCCGAGCGGGCGAACGCGCAACCGGAACCGCAGTCCATCCGCAATGCGATCGAGCAACATGTGAAGTGCGGGATCGGCATCGATACGACTGCCGCCGCTGGTGGCTACGCTCAAAGTGTCGGCCAAACCCGGCGCAATGGCGATCAAGGCTGGAAGGAACTCCGCTGGCAGAGTCTCCTGTTGCTTCAACAGTTGGGCCACGCGACGATGCGCGTCGCGAAACCTGACGACGCTGAGCACGTCGTTCTCGAAGCGCAGCAATGCATCGGCGGCAATATCCGGTTCTGGGCGCAGCGTTGCGACCAGGCTGCCGTCGTCGTTGCGCGTCACTTTCAGTTCCGGCGCAACCGATTGCACAGTCACACGCCGCTCGCCGTCGCTGGCGTAGATCTCGGTCAGGTGCGCCAGCTCACCGAACACCGGCGAACCCGCGTACAGCACGCTGCCGTTGAATGCGGCATTCGGCGCCGCGAGGCGCGTCAATACGCGTCGGGCGGCGTCCTGGTCGGGCGCCAGTCGCTGGATAACGCCTCGCGCGTCATTTGCATCGCGAATCCTGCGCCCTTGCGTATATCCCTTTGCGGTGCGTTTTTGCTCGAGAAAGTCGATGTGGACGGCGGCGTCTCCTATCAGTCCGTGCACCAGGACTCTAAGCCGCGTGTTGGGATCGGCCTGGGCTTGAGTCGATCCAGGCGCGTGAGCCAATTCGGTCAATGTTTCGATGAGTCGCTGCCACGCAGGCTGCGGGCGGCGCCACAGTGCCGGACCCTTGCCCTGCAAGGTCGTTTCGATCAACCCGACATAGCCGGCCAACCCACGGCGTTTGAATTCCCTAAGCGTCGCCTGCAGCATGGCCATCGCGGCACCAGAGACTGGCACGTTGCTGAATCGCGAAAAAAGCGCAACACACATTGCTGTGAGCGGATAAAAGATCGCCTCACCAGCATAGTGCGCGACGTGCGGCGGTTCATACGGCTTACCGACGCGATCCGCCTCGTGGTACTTCAGAAATTCGCGTTCGCCGGGAACTTCCTGACCACGTTTCGCGAGCTGTACCAAGTCCTGGGAGACTGCACGGAACTCGCCGCTGACGTACAAGGCAATCCGCACCAACAGCGAGATCAGCGGTGGACCGTGGACAAACACGCGTTTGCCGCGAATCTCATAGTCGGCGTGCTGCAAAACCGTCTCTGGCGGCGCCCCGGCCAACGTCGCGTCGAGCAATTTCGCTCCGCCAACCGCCACGTCTGCAGGATCGAGCGCTTCGATCGGCGCGCGCTCGCCAATCAGCCACGCAGCGACGACGAGCAGCCGCTTCGTTTCGATGTCCGGCTCGGCCGCCAATGCGTGACCAACACGCGCAATATCGGCGACCCAATCCACGTTGCCGCCCATGAAGAAGTGCCTTGCGCGCATCGACAGATCGAATAAAGCCGCGCGCGGGCCAAACGCAAGAAAGTTGTCGAACCCCAGTGTCCGGTAATAATCGAAGGCTGCATCGTCCGGAATGTCCAGGATGGCGTCTTGCTTCCATCCGCCAAGCAGCAGGTGAATGCGGCTCAGAGCATCATGCGCGGGCGCCCGTTCGAAGTATTGCCAGGACGGCGCTTTGGCTATCGCGCCCACCATCCTGGACCGCACCAGTGCCGACCGCGGCGATCGGCAGAACGAAATCAGCAGTTCGCGGCGAATGGCAACGTTCTTCAGTTCAACCGCTGTGGCTCTCGATACCGACTTGAGCAGCGGCATGTGCGCTCGAAGTTGTTTTTCGATCTCGGTTTCCGATATCTCATCATCAATGTCAGCATAAAAACAGCTATGCAGCGCCCGCAAGACGCCGATCGGCAAAGGCAGGCGCCGCCAAGCGAGAAACTCCATCAACACCCTTGCGCGAGTCGGCAGCAGGGCCAGTTGTCTGGCTTCGTCGGCAGAGATATCGGGCATCAGTCATCCTGTCAGGCGGCAACTTGAGGGGAGTTGCCCAAGTCCAGCCAGATTCTATCGGCTTGCGCCGGGGCGCTGTCGGCAGAGTCCTGGCTGGCGCCCACCCATCGCACTTACCACTCATTCCATGAATACTGCGTCGTTCCTTTTTGTGCCAAAGCCGAGGCAGCCATGGCTACATCAATCCTCGATCGCGAGTACACGCTCGATCACAAGTACACACGCAGCACCGGACGCATTTACCTCTCCGGCGTGCAAGCCCTGGTCCGCCTGCCGCTGATGCAGAAAATGCGCGACCGCGCGCTGGGTTTGAGCACCGCCGGCTTCGTCTCTGGCTATCGCGGCTCGCCACTCGGTGGATTGGATCAGGCGTTATGGAGCGCGCGCAAACACTTGAAAGCCTCCAGTGTCGAGTTCGTTGCCGGCTTGAACGAAGACCTGGCAGCCACTGCTGTTTGGGGTAGCCAGCAGGTCAATCTGTTCCCAGGCGCCAAGTACGATGGCGTGTTCGCGATGTGGTACGGCAAAGGGCCTGGCGTCGATCGTACCGGCGACGTATTTAAGCACGGCAATGCAGCGGGCAGTAGCAAACATGGCGGCGTGCTGGTGCTGGCGGGCGACGATCACGCCTGTCGCTCTTCCACCCTGCCCCACCAATCGGAACACGAATTCATCTCGGCGATGATGCCGATCCTCAATCCGGCGGGTGTCCAGGACATTCTGGACATGGGCCTGCTGGGCTGGGCGATGAGCCGTTTCACCGGGCGCTGGGTGGGCTTTAAAACCATCGCCGAAACGGTGGAATCGAGCGCATCGGTGAATGTCGATCCGCATCAGCTCGACATCGTCATTCCCAGCGATTTTGCGATGCCCGCTGGCGGACTCAACATCCGCTGGCCGGATCCGCCCATGAACCAGGAAATGCGCCTGCACCAGTACGCAATGCATGCGGCGCTGGCGTTCGCCAAGGCCAATGGCATCGACCGCGTGGTGTTCGACTCGCCCAAAGCACGCCTGGGCATCGTCACGACTGGCAAGAGTTACCTGGACGTGCTGCAGGCGCTCGAGTACCTGGGCCTGGACGAGAAGATGTGCCGCGATATCGGCATTCGCGTGTACAAGGTTGGCATGACCTGGCCGATCGAGCCCGATGGCTTGAAGGCCTTTGCGCATGGCCTGGAAGACATCATCGTCGTCGAGGAAAAACGCTCCTTCATCGAAGCGCAGTTGAAGGAACACATGTACAACTGGGAGCACACAACTCGCCCGTCGATCGTCGGCAAGTACGACGAATCGGGCAAATGGGTGCTGCCCTCCGTCGGCGAGTTGACGCCAGCGATGATTGCGCTG
This sequence comes from Lysobacterales bacterium, assembly GCA_022844165.1. GTDB lineage: Bacteria > Pseudomonadota > Gammaproteobacteria > Xanthomonadales > SZUA-5 > JALHMH01. The sequence continues at coordinate 98,563 of JALHMH010000014.1, read as the reverse complement.
GTGATCGCCGCGCGCCTGAAGCGCTTCTTCACCAGCGAGCGCATCGAAGAGCGCCTGACCTGGATTGCCGCGAAAGAAAAAGAGTTGGCGTTGCCGCGCGCGAACTTCACGCGCGCCGCGCACTACTGCTCAGGCTGCCCGCACAACACCTCCACGGTGGTGCCAGAAGGCTCGCGCGCCGCGGGCGGCATCGGTTGCCATTACATGGTCACCTGGATGGACCGCAAGACCGACACCTTCACGCAAATGGGCGGCGAAGGCGTGCCGTGGATCGGCCAAGCGGCGTTTACCGAAACGCAGCACATCTTCCAGAATTTAGGCGACGGAACCTACTTCCATTCCGGGTCCTTGGCGATCCGCGCCTGCGTCGCCGCCAAAGTCAACATCACCTTCAAGATTCTCTACAACGACGCGGTGGCGATGACCGGCGGGCAACCGGTCGATGGCACGCTGAGCGTCGAGGATCTGATCAAGCAGGTGTATGCCGAGGGCGTCAAGAAGATCTGGCTGCTTTCGGATGACCCGGACAAGTACCGCGGAAACTCGGAACTCTCGGGCCACGGCGTGTCGCTGGAACATCGCGACGAGCTCGATCGCGTGCAGCGGGAGCTGCGCGATGTTCAGGGCGTGACCGTACTCATCTACGAACAGACCTGCGCGGCGGAAAAGCGCCGCCGCCGCAAGCGTAAACTGATGATCGATCCGCCCAAGCGCACCTTCATCAACCAAGCCGTGTGCGAGGGCTGCGGCGATTGCGGCGTGCAGTCGAACTGCGTGTCGATTGTGCCCGTCGAGACCGAGTTCGGTCGCAAGCGCGCGATCGATCAAAGCTCGTGCAACAAGGATTTTTCCTGCGTCAAGGGCTTCTGCCCAAGCTTCGTTACGATCCACGGCGGGCAGCTCAAGAAGAGCCGCGGTTCGGGCGGTAAACTCGATGTCGATCGGTTGCCGCTCCCTGCCATCAAGAGCGATTTGCGCGAGCCTTGGAATGTGCTGATTACTGGCGTCGGCGGCACGGGCGTGGTCACCATCGGCGCCCTGCTCGGCATGGCCGCGCACCTCGAAGGCAAAGGCGTGTCGGTGCTCGACCAAACCGGGCTGGCGCAAAAAGGTGGCGCGGTGACCTGCCATGTGCGCATCGCCGGGAAACCCGCTGACTTGCACGCGGTGCGCATCGCCGCGGGCGAGGCGGATCTGGTGATCGGCTGCGATGTGGTGGTGGTCAACGACTACTGGGCTCTCAGCAAGATTCGCGAGTCGCGCACGCATGCGGTAATCAACGACTACCAGAGCTATCCGGGCAGCTTTACGCGCAATCCAGACATGCAGTTTCCGCTCAAGGAAATGCTCGACGCGATTGGCCTGGCACTCAACCACAAAAACCTGGACGTCGTCGACGCAACGACGATTGCCACCAACCTGATGGGCGATTCGATCGCGACCAATTTGTTCGTGCTTGGATACGCGTGGCAAAAGGGCCTTGTGCCGGTGAGCCTGGACGCGCTCATGCGCGCCGTCGAATTGAACGGCGCGGCGATCGAGATGAACAAGACTGCGTTCGGCTGGGGACGTCTCGCCGCACACGACCTCAAAGCCGTGCGCCAGGCCGCCGGATTGGACCAGCCGAAACTGTTGCCGGTGAAAACCGTCACGCTCAGCGATCAGCTGAGTTGGGGCGATGCTGGCATCGCCGAATCTTTGGACGAGATCATCGCGCGCCGCGTGGCCTTCCTGACCGATTACCAGGACGCCGCCTACGCCGCGCGGTACACGCACCTCGTCAATGAGGTGCGCGCCGCCGAGCAGCGCAAGGCGCCGGGTAGCCAGGCGCTCACGACGGCGGTGGCCAGGTATTTGTACAAACTGATGGCGATCAAGGACGAGTGGGAAGTGGCACGGCTGTATTCGTCCGGCGAGTTCGAGAAGCGCCTGGCGCAGACCTTCGATGGCGACTACACCGTGCATTTCAACCTCGCGCCGCCGCTGCTGGCGAAACGCGACGCCGATGGCAAACTCAAGAAATCCGAGTTCGGCCCATGGGTATTTAAGGCCTTCAAGCTGATGGCGAGGTTTCGGCGTTTCCGCGGTGCCTGGTTCGACCTGTTCAGCCGCACCGACGAACGCAAGATGGAGCGCCAGCTGCTCGCCGACTACATCCGCTGCATCGAAGAGTTGATCGGCAACATCGATCACCAGAACATCAAACTCGCCAGCGAGATCGCTGCGATCCCCGAACACATCCGCGGCTACGGGCACGTCAAAGAAGCGCACGTGCACAAAGCGCGGCAGCGCTGGGAGGAACTGATGGCGATCTGGAAAAAACCGGCGGAGGCGAAGCGGGCGGCGTAACGTCGCGCTCTCGCGAAACGCAGCCGTGAATCGAAAAGCGTATGTTCGCCGACTGGCTGGTGAGCGATCGCTGTCCTCGACTGCTACGGCAATCGCCTGACCTGGAGTGGCCGCTGTGACGATGTTGCTGTTGATGAAGCTGCTCCTGGTGCCGATGCTGATCCTCGGCGTGACGCTGGCCGGTCGCCGCTGGGGTCCGGATGTGGCCGGTTGGCTATCGGCGTTTCCAATTCTGTCCGGGCCGATCCTGCTGATCATCGCGCTGGAACAGGGCACGCCCTTTGCCGCGACGGCGGCGCACGGCACCCTGCTCGCCGTGCTGGCGATTCTGGTGTTCAACCTCGCCTATGCGTGGGCGGCGCAGCGACGGCACTGGCCAGACTGCATGTTTATTGCCCTTTGCCTGTACGCGCTGGCGGTGCTCGGGTTGCGACAGCTGGATACCAGCTTGACGGAGTCCTTCGTCTGCGTCATCGCGGCGCTGCTGCTGGTGCCGCTGGCGTTTCCCAGCGTGCCGCGCTGGATCACTGGCAGGACCGCGACCAGCGACCTGCCCTGGCGCCTTGGAAGCGCCACGGCGCTGGTGCTGGTGGTGACCTGGGGTGCTGCGCACCTGGGCCCGCGCTTGAGCGGCCTGTTGGCAATGTTTCCGGTGATGAGTACCGTGCTGGTGGGTTTTTCGCACCGGCAATCGGGCGGTCCATTTGCGACACGGCTGCTGCGCGGGATGGTCTGGGGCTATTTCTCGTTTGCCTGCTTTTGCGCCGTTCTGGCGTCGACGCTGGCTGAGCTGGGCATCGCCGCAGCGTTTTCGCTGGCATTAGCGGTTGCGCTGCTGGTGCACCTGATAACGCGGCGCTTCGTGCCGAAATGATCTCGTCGGCTCGCGCCATCTTGGGCGCGCACCGCCTGGAAGCCTGGCGCTTGTCGGTGGATTCCGCGCCATGAGGTGTGTTCGCATTCCTTCCGACCGGAAGTCCGACCCACACCGCTGGCACAAATTTGCCACCGACACGCGTTTCGTATCGAGCCTTGCTGACGAAGAACATTGACCCGGCGGCTGCATCGTCCGCTAGAGTGCGAGCGTTCGCGTTCAGCGGTCGCTCTCCGCCATTCGGTCTGCAAGCTCAGGATTCCTGCCATGCAAGAAACGATCGTTACCACGCTCTTACTTCCGCTCGCATTGGGCTTCATCATGTTTGGCCTGGGGCTGGACCTGTCCGTCGCCGACTTCAAGCGTGTGGTGGTGTATCCCAAAGCGGTGTTGATCGGGTTGGCGGTGCAAATGCTGCTGCTGACGACAGTCGCTTTCGGTTTGGCGATCGCTCTCGGATTGCCGCCGGAATTGGCAGTGGGCTTGATGCTGCTGGCGGCCTCTCCCGGTGGCGCAACGGCGAATGTATTCAGTCATCTTGCCAAAGGCGATGTGGCGCTGAACATTACGTTGACTGCCATCAACAGCATGCTCTGTCTGCTCACATTGCCACTGATCGTGCAGTTCGCGCTCGCCTGGTTCATGAACTCCGATCAGTATGTTCCGCCACCGTTCCGCAAGGTCATCGAGGTCGGGCTGATCATTGTCATTCCGGTCATCATCGGCATGATCATTCGCGCGCAACTGCCCCGCATCGCAGCCGGCGCCGAGAAGCCGCTCAAGATCCTGAGCGTCTTTTTGCTCGTCGCGCTGGTCGCGTGGTCGGTGTACCAGGAGTGGGACACGATGCCAACCTATTTTGCGCAGGTCGGTTTGGCGTGTCTGCTGTTCAACCTGATCAGCATGGGCGCAGGCTACTTCGCGCCGCTCGCCGCGAATCTGCCGAAGCGCCAGGCCACGGCGATCGCAATGGAAATCGGGGTACACAATGGCACGCTTGCGATCTATATCGCGCTCACGGTGCTCGGCTCCTCGGCGATGAGTGTGCCGGCGGCGGTGTATTCGCTCATCATGTTTATCACCGCAGGGCTCTTTGCGACGTATCTGGCGAAGCGGAGCTGACCGCGCCCAGAAATCGACCGGGATTGAAGCGCAGCTCTTACTGCAACCGATCCGGCGCCCAGTAGACGTGGAACGCGGCCCACGAGCCGACTTTCGACCTCGGCCGAACCGGGCTCACACCACCAACGCCGCGCGCAGCTTCGGCAATCGATTCGACCGCGCCCATTGCCTCCCGTTGGCTTTTCGCCAGCGCTTCGGCGGGCGCGGCGCCCGCAGCGAGATGGCGATGGAATCCGGCCATCAAGGCAGCCGTACTGTGGTCGCCAACGGGCCAAAGCGCGCTGATAACCTGCGCGGCGCCGGCAAATTGAAAGGCCCGCGTCAGGCCAAGCCACCCGTCGTCGCGCTCTGCCAGACCAGGCGCCGTGTCGCAGGCCGCAAGAACAACCAGTTCAGCGTCGAGTCGCAGTTCTTCGAAAATGCGCCAAACCGCCAACGGTTGCACGGCAGCCCCGGATCGCAGCATTAAAGCGCTGTCCATGGGCGACGCCGCGTCGTTTACGCCATGGGCGGCAAAATGCAAGCGCCGAGCGTTGGGGCCCTCGCGAAACAAGGCGTCGGCGGTTGCCGCTGGCCCACGAAGGACTTCTACTCGCGGCCAACCGAGCTTGCGCAGACCGTCGACCTCAATGTCCACGCCAGGCAGGGCGTTGCGCCCGGCCACAGCCGACCCTTCGGCGAACGCAAGCAGGTCGATGCCAGCGCGCTCGCCACAAGGTTTCGCGCACGGCGATTCTCCGGGCAGCAATGACGCAAGGGCAAGAAAGTGATCCTCGATCAAGCGCCGGCCGTCCGGTGCGAGCAGCGCTGCAAAGGGCAGCCGATGCAGCGCGCCATCGGGCACGACCACCAGCGTCTTCTCGGTCTTGAGCCCACTGAGCAGACTCTGGTGGAGCGTCCGCGCCAGGGCAGGTTCGTTCGCCGCGCCACGCAGTACGGCCTGCCGCCAAGCGGCGACGTTGTTTTCGATATCAGCCGACGCGATCGGCAATCGATCGATGCGCGGCGAACCGTCGCTAAGCACGATCCGCAGCGTATCGGTCTTGCCAACGGAATAGGCAATCACCGTGTGGCCCGCCGGTGCCCGAGCCGGCGCCGCTGCAGCCTCAGCGCTCCATGGTTGCAATTGCGGAACCGCGACTGCGATGCGTTCATCGATACGTCTCAATTGCGCCCGGGCGCGGGCGCGCTGTTGCTTCAGGTCCGCAATCTGATTCTCGGTCGCGGTATCGAGTTGCGCACTGATGCGCTGAAGTTCAGCGAGCGCCGCGCCGCGTTCATTGGCCAGGCCCTCGGGCAGTTCTCGAAATCGCAAATCGCGATCGACGAGCAGTGCTTGAAGAACGCCACGACGCTCGCGTTGGTAGTTGCCCAGTACCGCCGATACATCGCCCACGGCGAGCGCGGCATCCATGCAGCGCCGATAGATAGGAGCCGCCTGATGCGTGAACGGCGCCCGGAACTCGGCGCCACTGGGCGAGGTTCCCCGCAGCAATTCGATGCGCTCGACCGCGTCGCATGCCGCAGTTCGCGCGGCAGCCGACTCGCCACGTGCCATGAGTACCTCGCCGCGAAGCGTCAACGCATTGGCCAGCATCGCATCGCGACCCGTGCTCTTTGCATGCGCTTGCGCCTCGGTCAGCGCCGTGAGTGCAGCATCGCTGTTGCCTTGCTGGTGCAGCGCCTGTGCCAATTGCGTCAATGCAGTGTCGCGCCGCCATCCAGCCTGTTCGCTTCGATTTCTCAGCGCCAGAGCCCGGCGTTGCCAGTGCTCGGCGCGCTTCGCATCGTCCCTGGCGAGCGCCAATGTCGCCAAAGCGTCGTAGCTATTGATCACGCCTGTGCCTTGCGGCGCGATCGTGCGGTGCAATCGCAGTGCTTCAGCCAGCGCCTCGCGTGCCTCGTCAAACGCGCCGATATCCACGGAGAAGGTGCCCAGATCCAGGCGCGCATTCGCTTCTTCGATGGAGTCTGGTGCGGCAACCCGCCAATGGTCTACCGACATGCGCATACGCCGGACAGCCTCGCGAGGATTGCCTTGCGCGGCAAAGACCAGTGCCAGATTCTGTTGGGCGCGTGCGTTCCGTTCCTGCTCGTGCGCATCGTTCGTTGGAACCTCCAGGTTCCAAATGGCCGCCGCTTCCCGTGTCCGTCCGCGATCGAGCAACACCAGCGCCAGATTGGCCTGCGTATCAAAACGCAGACCCGGCTGCGGCGGCAGCTTTTCGAGCATCGCCAGCGCCACATGGAACAACGACTCCGCCTTGGGCAGATCGCCGGCCGCACGCTCCAGCAAGGCCATATTGGACACGATCATGACCTCCATCACCGATGGTGCTGCAAAGGCTGCAGCGGTTCGGCGCGCCTCATCAAAAAGCGCTCGTGATTCAACGATGCGTCCTTGCGGGCGAATCACAACAGCGAGGCTGTTCAACAGGCCGGCCAACAGATGCGACCCAGGAGCCTCGACGCGCACACGATGAGCAATGGCACGCAACTTGGCTTCCGCCAACGTCAGCTCCGAACGTTGAAAGTGCAAACCGCAGCGCAAGCGCACGACGCGCGCGCCAAGCGCCAGCGGCAATGTCATGGACGACAACTCATCGAGCAGCGAAGCGCCCTGTCCGGTCTGTTCATGGCTGAGAAGCAATCGCGCAAACTCGATCCGCACAAGCGATCCTAAGTTCGGATCGGTCACCGCGGCTGCGGCGTCGCCCACTGCCATTTCCGCACCCGACAGATCTGCAGAATGCAAGGCACGTTCGGCCCGCCGCAATTGGTACCAGGCGGCCGTGCCGCGTTTGCCCTCGGTGAGATATTTGGCAGCCAGACGGCTCAGTTCGCTCTCGTCCAGCGTATCAATCTGCGGATCGCCGGCAACCTTCACCGGAACACTCGCCATCCAAAGCGCGCGGGATTCGCGCCGGCCGTCGCGCTCGATTTCGATCCTGCACGCTCGCTGCGCGGAGCACTCCAACCACGCCAGCTCAAACGCAAGCGGATCAGCGACAGGCCAACGCATGCCCGAACCGATCAACTCGACGATGCGGTCCCCACGCTCCAATCCAGTCTCTGCCACATCGTCAACGACCAGCACGTCTGCGCTCGAAGTGCCAACGATCGAGACCAGAAACGACAGGACCAACAGCCGCAGTCCGAAAAGGCTTGACTCAATCGACAAGAACCCACTCCGACAGGGAATCGCATCATTCGAACACAAAAGCACATTGCCCGAACACTGTTGTCGCGTGTCGGCAACCCATCGGCGAAAGCCATGCCCCGGCTTGCATGCTCGATCCATGAGCGAACCCTCCCTGGTTCGCACCAGAGGTGCGGAAATAGTCAAAGGTGTTTATGACATATCACACTGGCGACCAATCTTGCGTTCGGCGACAATGCTGCTCTCCCGGGGGAGAACTTATGAACGCTGCAACACGTTGGTACCGCTGGAGCTTGCTACTTTGGTGTTTCGCAGGGGGGATTGCCAGCGCTCAGAGTGGCCCCGATGTCACTGTTTTTACTCTGAGCAGCGTCGGTAACTACGGGGCAGCCGGTGGTATCCGCGGGTATTCCGTGGGCACAGTGTCCTGCAACATCGGCACGCAGCCGTTGAATTGGTGCGACAACGCGGGGGGCTGCGGCCTGGGTACGACCTCTGCCGATCACCCGGTGATTGCCCAGAACGTTTATCGCCTCAAGAACGATCGTTTCGAGCAGATCGGCGCCAGCTGGCTCAAACACGGCTTTGTCTCGACCAACTCTTCGCAATCGGGATGCGGCACGGGTAGCTGCCAGGCGCCACCACTGGGAGGCAATCAACTGGGGGTTGGCTGCACTGATCCGTATGGATCCGGTCTCAATGGCTCTCGCCCGCTAGGTCGACGGTCAGAAGTCAATGCCACCACTGGCGTTTTTCCACATCCGATCGGCGGCGGCGGCTCGACCGCTCAGGCTTGGAATCAACGCATGGCAGTGGCCGAGGTCGACGTCGATCCGGCGTTGAATGGCGGAGCGCGTTATTTCGTGGAAGGCCACTACGTGGCGCCGGATGATGCTGCGAGCGGCAATGCGTTGAACAATGCTTCGTATCGCGAAGTCCTCGTCAGCGGAACCGAGTTCAATCTACTCGTCCAAGGAACGACCGTGCGTCAACGCGCGGCAATTCAAGGCTGGCAGGCGATCGATCCCACGGTCCAGCTGGTCAATGTCGACGTGCCGGGCGCCATCGTGCAACGCTTTCATGTGGCGCGCAAAGTCATTGAGGTCACTCCCGGCACGCTTTGGCGCTATGAATACGCTGTGCACAATCTCAATTCGGATCGCAGCGCTGATCGCCTCGGCATCAACTTCGCAGGCGCAACGATCTTCTCCAACATCGGTTTTCGCGATGTCAATTCGCACTCGAACGAACCGTATGACACAGCAGACTGGCCCGTCACCACGAACGGAAACCTGATCCAGTGGCAAGCGCCGGTCTTTACAGCGTCGCCGTCGAACGGCAATGCGATCCGCTGGGGCACGATGTACAGTTTTTGGTTCGAGGCCAACCGTCCGCCCGAACAGATTTCAGGTCATACGTTGCGTCTGTTCACACCCGGCTCGCCCGGCGAAATGCAGTTCGAATTCCGCGAACTGTTCGGCAACGGCTTTGAGTAGGTGCTCAGACGAACCACGGTCAGGCCAGCTGACTTCTTCCGCTTGCCTCATACCGAAATCCGACGGAAATTCTGCTCAGTCGTTTGTTAGCGCTTTTCGCGTACCGATCGCCACCATTCGGCCATCACCAGGGTTGCGGCCTGGCCAACGTTCAGACTGTCGACGCGGCCGGTGCCGGGGATCGACAACCGCGTGCTGGCAAGCGCAGCAACCTCGGCAGATAAGCCGGGGCCTTCGGCGCCAATCATGACGACCGACTTTTGGGGCATGTGTTCGGCAAACAGGGAGCGTTCCCCATTGACCGTGGTCGCCAACAGTGGCATGCCCGGTATCTGCAGATCCGCGAAACTGTCGAACAGACTCACCGCGACGCGTTCCGCGGCGCCCTCGGCAACTCGATACACCGCTCCCGATAGCGGGATTGCATGTGTACGCTGCATCAGCACCGCGCTGGCGCCAAAATGCACGGCGCTACGAAGGATCGCACCGAGGTTATGCGGATTGCCGACGCCGACCAAGGCCAGCGCGAATGCACGTGGCGCCGTCTGCCAGACGTTCTTGAGCGTCGCCAGTGTCGGCTGTGCTTTGCGTTCCAGATCAAGAACGATGCCTTCATGATGTTGACTCCCTGTCAGGCGCTCCAGATCGTCGTCTTCGACGAGGTTGTACCCAACCCGGGTTGCAGCCAGACGCGCCAGAAGATCGCCGAACATGTTGGCGCGCTGGCGATTGACATGCACTTTGCGAATCGCCTCGAATCGGTCTTCTGCCACCGCGACGCACGCAGCAACACCGAATATGCGAACTTCACGCTGACGCTGCGCACGGCGGTCGTAACCTGGCGCTTCAGTCGTCCGGGGTGCGGCTTGTTGCCAAGGATTGGAGCCCGCTGCGCGTGACGGTCGATCGTACATAAAGACTCACCAGGTCAAAAATAAGAAGGAAGCAGTTCAACTTCGAATGTCGCGAGCTAACCACCGGCCGGTTTCCAGCGCGCGCCCGCCAGATGCCAATCGCCGTCGACAAAACGCCACGTCGACTCAGTGTCGAGCAACTGACCCGACTCAGGCAAGAGCCCGCCGGCACCACCCGTCAGCAACAACTGCATCGTGACCACGGCGCGCTCACCGGTGACGTCGACTTTGGTCGCCATTCGCGTCACGCCAATCGTTTGATGGCGCAACGCCAACAACCGGAGATAGCGTTCTAAACCAGTCTGGTCGAGTTCCGTCCCATTGCCAGCAAAATCGTCCGCAACTCCTTCCATGAATGCGCCGACGTCGCGCGCTTCACCCGCGCTCTCGAGTCTGTCGATTGCCGCCAACAGCGCGTCTTCCGAGGGGTCCTTTGCGCACCCGGCGAGTGCCAGGGCGATAGCCAGACTTCCAAACCACTTTCGCATGACATCCTCCGGTAATGCGGCTATTTTGCACCGACGCGGCGCTTGCCGCACACATCATCTTAAGGAGGGAAGACGATGAGCGATCGGCATCCATGGTTGGCGCAGTATCCGGCGGGCACTCCGGCCACCATCGACACCAGTGAATTCGCGTCAATTGTCGCGGTGATGCAGCGCGCCTTCGAGCGTTATCGCCACCGCCCGGCCTTTGTGTGCATGGACAAGGTGATCAGCTACGGCGAATTGGACGATCTGAGCCAGAAGTTCGCCTGCTATTTACGCAACAAACTCGGACTACAAAAGGGCGATCGGGTGGCGATCATGCTTCCCAATGTGCTTCAGTATCCGGTGGCGCTATTGGGCATCCTGCGTGCCGGATGCACGGTCGTCAACACCAACCCCTTGTATACCGCGCGCGAGCTCAAGCATCAGCTCAATGATTCTGGCGCGATGGCCATTGTCGTTCTGGAAAATTTCGCCAAGACGCTCGAGGAAGTCGTCAAAGAAACCAAGATCAAACAAGTGATCACCACGTGCGTGGGCGATATGCTTGGGTTTCCGAAGTCGCTGATCGTCAATTTCGTCGTCAAGTATCAAAAGAAGGCGATTCCAGCCTTCAATCTGCCAGGTGCTGTCAAGTTCAACGACGCACTGAAACAGGGCGCCAATCAGAAGATTCCAAGCACTGACATCGGCCCCGAGGACCTTGCGTTTCTTCAGTACACCGGTGGCACAACGGGTGTGTCGAAAGGCGCGATGCTGACGCAACGCAATATGGTGGCGAACATGCTTCAGGTGAAGCATTGGTTCGGTCCTTCTGTCAAAGAAGGCGAGGAGATCATCATTACAGCGCTGCCGCTGTATCACATCTTCGCGCTGACCTGTAACTGCCTTGTATTCATGAACGTGGGCGGCCTCAACGTCTTGATTCCGAATCCGCGCGACATGCCAGGCTTTGTCAAGGAACTGGGCAAATATCGCTTCACGATCATCACCGGCGTCAACACACTGTTCAACGGATTGCTGGCGACACCCGGTTTCGATCAGCTGGAATTCAAACCACTCAAGCTATCGATGGGCGGTGGCATGGCCGTACAACGCGCAGTGGCTGAGAAGTGGCAAAAGACCACGGGCTGTGCGTTGTTTGAAGGTTATGGCATGACTGAAAGCTCACCGGTAGCGACAGTCAATCGCCCTGATACCCGGGAGTTCACCGCATCGATCGGCGTGCCTGCACCCAGCACGGAACTATCCATTCAAGACGATGACGGAAAGTTGCTCGCCCAAGGCGATATCGGCGAGATTTGCATCCGCGGGCCTCAGGTGATGAAAGGCTACTGGCAACGTCCGGAAGAAACAGCCAAGACGATCACGGCCGACGGCTGGCTGCGAACAGGCGACATCGGCAAGATGGACGAACGCGGCTACTTTTATATTGTCGACCGCAAGAAGGACATGATTCTGGTGTCCGGCTTCAACGTGTACCCGAATGAGATCGAAGACGTTGTCGCGATGATGCCCGGCGTTCTCGAAGTAGCCGCCGTTGGTGTTCCAGACGAGAAAAGTGGCGAGGCGGTCAAGCTGGTGATCGTCAAGCGCGATCAGAACCTGACGGTTGAAGATGTGAAAGCACATTGCCGGGATCAGCTTACGGGATACAAACAGCCCAAAATCATTGAGTTTCGTAGCGAATTGCCAAAAACGAATGTCGGCAAGATCCTGCGCCGTGAACTCAGGGACGCAAAGCCGGACTGACCGTGCACCGGATCCGCCGCAACGGCCTGCGCCTTGCGGCCGTTCGACTGCAGCGATAAATTCTGGCAATCGGCGTCCTCGACCAGCGACTATGAAATACTGGCGACACTTACCTCGTGCCTGCCTGCAATGACTCTTTCGCTCCTTGCCATCCTGATTGTCGTCGCCATCGGCTGGCTGGCCCCGGACCTCTCGCGTCTGCGCGACTTCGTCTGGTTGCGTGGCTACGTTGCCTGGCTGAACGAGCGGCTGGCGGCCAATGGGCTTTGGCAATCGGAACTCGGTCTGACGATACTGTTGCTACCGCTCTTGGTCACTCTGGCGCTGATCGACACAGTACTCAACGCACCGTTGCACGGTTTGCTCGATTTCATTTTCGGTGTCGCTGTGCTGTTTCTTGCCTGGGGCCCCCGCGACCTTGATGTCGATACGGACCGAGCTGCCAGAGCAGGAACGGCGAGCGACCGCGCCGCAGCGCTGGCTGCGCTGACTGGGAATGAGCATCCGAGCGGCGACGATGCCAGCAGCGGGCAATTGGTCGATGCCGCATTCGGCGCAGGAATGACGCGGTGGTTCGCGCCGATGTTTTGGTTCGTCGTGTTCGGCCCTGTCGGCGCTTTGGGCTATCGCCTGGTACAACTATTGGCGCAGTCGCCGGACCTGCGCGTCAGCCTGCCAACCAATCAAGCCGACATTGCAGATCGACTGCATGCCGCATTGGCCTGGTTGCCAGCGCAATTAATGACGCTGGCACTGGCACTTGCGTCGGATTTCGACGCGGTCGCCAAAGCCTGGCGAGCGCATCATGACACCCATGGCCACGGCTTCTTGCATCTGGATCTGGGTTTTCTGAGCGCGACGGCTCGAGCCTGTGTCGATATCGACGATCAAGAATTCATTGCCAGCGACGGCAGCGTGATCGCCGATACCGCGGTCGAGGAAGCGCGGCGTTTGTTGTGGCGATTGTTGATCGTCTGGCTGACGTTTTTCGCCATTGTCGTTCTGGTTGGCTGGTCCTGATGAGGCTCGCGACCACCAGCACGCCACCGCTTCACTCGCAATCCGTCAGCCATCCTCAGCGTGCCCATACAAATTCTCTCTGATCATTTGATCAATCAAATCGCCGCTGGCGAGGTCATCGAACGCCCCGCGTCGGTGGTTAAAGAACTGGTCGAAAATGCGCTGGATGCCGGCGCGCAATCGGTGGTCATCGATATTGAGTCCGGTGGCGCCAAACTGGTGCGCGTGAGCGACGATGGTGTCGGGATCTCCGGTGAGGAACTGGTCCTGGCGCTGCAACGTCATGCGACCAGCAAAATCGCGTCACTGGATGATCTGGAGCACGTCGCGAGCCTGGGCTTTCGCGGTGAAGCGCTGCCGAGTATCGCCTCCGTTTCACGATTATCGCTGGCCTCACGTCGGCACACGCAAGACCACGGTTTTCGCATAGACGCGGCAGCGGGGCAGATCAGCCAACCGAAGGCCGAAGCGATGCGTACAGGAACGCGCGTCGAGGCATGGGACTTGTTCTACAACGTTCCCGCCCGGCGCAAGTTTCTACGGGCTGAAAAAACTGAGTTCGGTCACATCCAGGATTGGATTAACGCGCTGGCACTGGCAAGACCGGCTGTACGCTTTGAGCTGAACCACAACGGTAGAACCATCCTCAGTGCGGCGGCAGCCAACGACGACAAGGGCCTGAGAAATCGCCTCCGCAGCGTCGTCGGGCCGGAATTGGCGGAACGCGCGATCGCAATAAACGCACAAACCACCGATGCACACTTGCATGGCTGGGTCGGCCTGCCAACCGATGCGCGCTCACAAGCCGACCAGCAGTATTTCTTCGTCAATGGCCGACTGGTTAAAGACCGCCTGGTTGCGCACGCGGTTCGTCAAGCGTACGCCGATGTGCTGTTTCATGGACGGCATCCAAGTTTTGTGTTGTATCTGGAGATCGACCCAACGCGCGTGGATGTCAATGTACATCCGGCAAAACACGAGGTACGTTTTCGCGATGGTCGAATCGTGCACGATATGATCTATCGTTCGTTGCACACGGCTCTGGCAGATGCGCGCGCCGGGGCGGTGGCGCCGGCGCTCGTCAAGATGGATACACGCGCGCCCATGCCCGACACGTTCCAGTTGCCGCTGACAAACGCGCCCTCGCAAACCGCCGTCGCGGCTCAGACCTATGCGCTGACCGAGTTGTATCGTGCCCCTCCAGGGGGAGCTTCGATCGCCGAACCAAATGCGGTCTACGCAGCGCGCGCATCCGCACCACCGAGCATGCCGCCGCTCGGATTTGCGTTGGCACAACTGCACGGCATTTTCGTACTGGCCGAAAATGCCGATGGCCTGGTGCTGGTGGATATGCATGCGGCGCACGAGCGCATTACCTATGAGCGCCTGAAAGCGACGCGCCAACAGCACAGCCAGGCGCTGTTGGTTCCCATCACGATTGCAGTGTCGGCTCGGGAGGCCGAACGCGCCGATGGTGCTCGCCAGTACTTCGATCAACTCGGATTCGATGTTCGCCAGAGCGGCCCTGAGGCAATGACCGTCACGCGCGTGCCAAGCGCGCTCGCCGATCTGGACATCGAGGCGCTGCTGCGCGATGTGCTCAGCGATTTGATGGCGCACGGCAGCAGCCAGCGGATCGAAGAACGCCAGAACGAACTACTGAGCACCCTGGCCTGCCACGCTTCGGTCCGCGCCAATCGCAGACTCTCAGTGCCTGAAATGAACGCGCTGCTGCGCGACATGGAGGCCACCGAACGCAGCGGCCAATGCAATCACGGTCGACCCACGTGGGTGCAGCTCGACAAAGCCGCGCTCGATCGTTTGTTCTTGCGCGGCCGATGAAACGAGTCTGGTTGATCAATCAGTGGCTGCCGCCGCACGTTGCGCCCACCGGCGTGCTCATGGCGCAACTGGCGCAAGCGCTCACCGCACGGGGTTTAGAAGTCACAGCGCTGTGCCGGTCCACCGCACCAGAGGGTAGCGAGGCACCGTATATCGAAGTCATCGAGCGCATCGGGAGCACACCCACACGCCTCACCGAAAAAGCCACGGCATGGCCACGTTACGCGCGAAAGACGCTGAGCGTATTGCGCGCTCGCGTCGCACGGGGAGATGTGGTCGTCGTCAGCAGCGACCCGCCGCTGTTTTACCTGTTGGTCGTCGCATTGGCTCGCCGATTGGGGGCCAATGTCATCCACTGGAGTCAGGACGTCTATCCCGAGGTGCTTACTGCCTATTGGCCTTGGTCGCGAGCAGCGCTCTGGCCTCTGCGTGCCATGCGTAATCGAGCGCTGCGACGGACCTTCGCCACTGTGGTCATCTCTGACGGAATGGCGGAGCGACTGCTGCCGAGCGGCGCGCGACTCGCGACCATTCCCAACTGGCCGACGCACACCACCCAGGCGTCCGAAGCGCCTCCCCGCGATGGACTTGTCGTCGGCTACTCTGGCAATCTGGGGCGCGCGCACGAGTTCGATACGCTGGTTGCGGCTGCGGCACGTTTGCGACCCGAAGACTGCATCCGTTTTTCGATTACCGGTGATGGCCCACGCCTGCAAGCGCTCAAACGCAGCGTACATGCACATGGCTTGAGTGATCGGTTCTCGTTTTCCGGCCCCGTTCCCGGCGAACATCTGGCGAGCGTCCTTGCCGCAAGCGATGTGCATTTCGTCAGCCTTCAAGCGCGGTTCGATGGTCTGATTTTGCCGAGCAAGCTATACGGCATCGCAATGGCGCACCGACCCATCCTGTTTTGCGGCGCGGCCAATGGCGAAGTCTCAAGGTTGATTCGCACCTACGATGCCGGCCTGAGCGTCCACGAGGGCGATTCGCAAGCGCTTTACGATGCACTCATGCGTCTGCGTGATGCGGCGCTGCGCCTGCGATTTGCCAACGGCGCAGCACGGTTGTTGCGGGCACAGGGCACCCGTACCGACGCATTGGACGATTGGATGCAGCTCATCGAGCAGGCGCTGCAGTGAAGCGCGACGTGAGCAGACGCAAGCGCGAAACGCAGGGCTGCGGAAAATTCGCTGTGGAACGAAGCCAGTAGGGCTCGGCGGCCTAAGGCAAGTCCTCATTAGCCATTAGCCATTAGCCATTAGCCATTAGCCATTAGCCATTAGCCATTAGCCATTAGCCATTAGCCATTAGCCATTAGCCATTAGCCATTAGCCATTAACCATTAGCCATTAGCCATTTGTCATTTTCAGTTCATGAGAATGCCGGCCCCTGTTCACGCAAACTTGGGCACGTGTTCATTGAACTGCAGGACTCGCGTTCACGTCTGCTCTCCAGACTCTGCCCCTGAGGTCATTCGCCATCAGGAGAAAGTTCATGAATTCAAAGTACATCGCCATCGCACTACTTGTCACGGCACCAGCCGTGGCCAAGGACGCTCCCATTTACTCCGCAAACATTACGGAAACCGAGGTCATTGCGGCGCAAAAGGCATGGGGCGATGCGCTCGTCGCTATCAGCAACACTTATGCGTCCGACGGCCAGAAAGCTGCAGCAACTCTGGCCAGCAAGGTCCTGGATGAAGCCTATGGATACAACCTGGGGCCTGTGCTGTTCAAGCCGACGCTGACTGAGGCACCGCAGACGTTCCGCACTACCAAAGCCGGCGCACTCGCGTATTTCGTCGGCGGCGACAGCGACTTCCCGAACGATGCGGGTTTCGCTCTGAAGGGCTGGACGAAAGTCGAGATCGTCAATGCCGGCATTCACATCAATGGCGACGTTGCTTCCACCATGGGCAACGTCATCATCACGAACAAAGACGGTTCGGTGACCACCGTCGATAAAACCTGGAAATTCAAGAAAACCGATGATGGTAAGCTGCGAATTGTGGTCCATCACAGCTCCTTGCCATTCTCCGATTGATTGTTCCAGATCGTCCCGGGTGCCATTTGGCATCATGGCCGCATGATTCGCACCAGATTGTCGATTGCGTTTACTTTGCTCAGTGCCCTGGCACTGAGCCAGGGCTTGTTCGCCTGGTGGGCATCCTCGACCGCAGCGCAGCTCGCCGAACGCAAGGCTATCGCTTCAGGCATGGAAGCTGAGTACGAATCTCTGGGTGGTAACAAGCAGCGATTGAAGGTGTGGTTCGCCGAAGCCATGCTGACCGGAAACGCACCAGCACAAACGCGCATGACGCTGGTGAGTCGCATGGAAGAGAGTCTGCGTGAACTCGGAGCACTGGCGAATCGCGATTCTCTTGTACATGGCAGGCCGTCGCCGGAGCTGCCAACGATCGCCACATTGGAACGCAACATCGACACCATGGCCAATGCCGTGCGCGAGGCGATTCCGCTGATTCAAAGCGGTAACCCGGCGGTCCGTTGGCGCGATGTTCTGGATGCTTTCGACCGCCTGGCCGGGCAGGATATGCGCGAAGTCATTCGCGAGGCGATCGAGCGCCAAAGCCAGCGCGCAAAGTCCGAATCCCGGCAACTGGCCGATGCGTTGGCGCACTCTCGTGTCGCCAACATCTCGATGGCCGCTCTGGCGGTGTTCTTCGGTGCCTTTGCCGTGTGGTATTTCGTCACGCATCTACAGCAACCGTTCGCACGCTTATCGGAACTTGCCTCGCGCTTCGCCCGCGGCGATCTTGAGGCCCGCAGTGGCTTGAGCGGGCGCAACGAGTTTGGCCAGCTGGGCGCGCTTCTTGACTCGATGGCTGCGCGATTGCAACTGGCGCAGGCGCGAGATATCGAAGTCCAGCGCTCGCTCGACGAGCTTGTCGCAGCGCGCACGCGTTCGGTGATGAACGCACATGAGGCCATGTTGCGAGTTGAAGGGCAGCGGCGACAATTTTTTGCAGAAGTCAGCCATGAGCTGCGAACTCCAGTGACGGTGATCCGCGGGGAGGCCGATATCGCGCTACGTGCCGGCGACGATCCAGTCGAACTCAAATCCAGTTTGCGGCGCATCAACGATGCGGCGAAAGACCTGTCCGCGCGGGTGCAAGATCTGCTCGATGCAGCGCGCAGCGGTTCGCACGACTATTCCTTCGTGCTCGCACCGCAGCTCTTGCCTGCGATGATCGGCGCAGTAGTCGAGCAAATGCAGGCCGTCGCGCGTTATCGCGGCATCGAATTGCGCCAGAGCGCGGACCTGGCTCCCTGCACGGTGATGGCAGATGGCGAGCGCCTGCAACAGGCGCTAACCACGGTGATCGACAATGCGCTGCGCTACACAGACGAGGGCGGCAAGGTCGACGTTGGGCTGCGCCTCGGGCCCGAAACCGCCTCGATTTGCGTCGAAGACAATGGACCCGGCATGAGCCAGGGCGATCTTGCGAGTGCTTTCGTACCGCAGTTTCGTGGCAGCGCCTCCGGCAGGCATCCGAGCGGCTCGGGCCTGGGTTTATCGATCGCCGACAGGATTTTGCAAGCTCATGGCGGTTCGATCGAACTGACACCACGCGCACCCAAGGGGCTTCGCGTACAGTTGCATCTCCCTTTAGAAACGGACGTCGAATGAACCTCTGGGTGGTCGAAGACGATGCCCGTGTGGCTGATTTTCTCACGCGAGGCCTGCGCGCTGAGGGCTACCGCATTGTGGCGCTCAGGACCGGCGAAGAGGCGCTTGCGCTGGCTCGCCAGGAACCGCCGTCGCTCATCCTGCTCGATGTGATGTTGCCCGGCATCGGCGGCATGGAAGTTTGCCAACAGCTGCGCGCGAGTCGAATCGCAACGCCTGTGTTGATGTTGACCGCCATGGGGACTGTGCAGGATCGCGTTGCCGGGCTGCGCTGCGGCGCAGACGATTATTTGACCAAACCTTTTGCCTTTGAGGAGCTGCTCGCCCGGATCGAAGCACTCCTGCGTCGACCGCCTGCGCTGGTCGAACGCAGCTCGGTATTGAGCGTCGGCGCGATCCGCTTCGACCGGCAGCGAATGGAAGTCACGCGCGCGGGCGAAGCGATCGCACTGACCGCACGCGAACTGGCGCTGCTGGAATTGTTGATGAGTGCCCCCGGCCGCCTCTTCAGTCGCGAGCGAATTTTGGCCAACGTCTGGGGCGTAGACGAAGATCCGCTCACCAATGTCGTTGACGTCTACATTCGCCGACTACGATCAAAGATCGATGTCGACGGTCCGTCGCTGATCAGTACGGTGCGTGGTTTGGGCTATCGCTTCGATGCGGGGCAATCGACCTGACCGTAGCCTGGGTCGCAATTTCACTGCACACATCCGGCTAAGCGCGGAGTAGCATTGCCGCAAAGACCAGCAAGCCAACAGGAGCGCAGCATGAGCATCGACTTCAATTCATTCTTGAAGCTGATGGTGCACCGCAAAGCATCTGACTTGTTTATCACCGCCGGCGTACCGCCGTCCATGAAGGTTCATGGTCGCATTGCGCCGATTACCCAAAACACGCTGACGCCACAACAAAGCCGCGATTTGGTCTTGAGCGTCATGACGCCCTCGCAGCGCGAGGAATTCGAAAAGACGCACGAATGTCAGTTTGCCATCAGCCTGCAAGGCGTGGGGCGATTTCGCGTCAGCTGTTTTTATCAGCGCAACCAGGTTGGCATGGTGTTGCGCCGCATTGAGACGAAGATTCCCACAATCGATGAGCTGAACCTGCCGCCGATTCTGAAAACGCTGGCGATGACCAAACGTGGGCTGATCATCTTCGTCGGCGCAACCGGTACAGGAAAATCGACATCTTTGGCAGCGATGCTTGGGTATCGCAATCAAAATTCGACCGGTCACATCATCACCATCGAAGATCCGATCGAATTCGTGCACAAGCACGAAGGCTGCATCATCACCCAGCGCGAGGTCGGCATCGATACCGACGCGTTCGAAATTGCACTGAAGAACACATTGCGCCAGGCACCCGATGTCATTCTGATCGGCGAAGTTCGTGTGCGTGAGACCATGGAGCACGCAATTACGTTCGCGGAAACCGGCCATTTGTGCTTGTGCACCTTGCATGCGAACAACGCCAACCAGGCCATCGATCGCATCCTGCACTTCTTCCCAGAAGACCGTCGGCCCCAGCTCCTGATGGACCTGTCGCTGAACCTGAAGGGCATCGTTGCGCAGCAATTAATCCCAACACCCGATGGCAAAGGTCGGCGGGTGGCCATGGAAGTTCTGCTCGGCACGCCGTTGGTACAGGACTACATCCGCCAGGGCGAAGTGCACAAGATCAAGGACGTGATGAAGGAATCCACGAATCTTGGCATGCGCACTTTCGATCAATCTTTGTTCGAACTGTATCAGGCCGGCGAAATTTCCTACGAGGATGCACTGCGCCATGCCGACTCGTCGAACGAAGTTCGCTTGCGTATCAAACTGGCCCAGGGCGGCGATGCACACACGCTGAGTGCCGGCATGGAGGGCGTGGAACTGATCGAACGGTGAGTTCAGAGTCGGAGGCGGCCCGACAACACCTGCGGGCCGCCGACCTGAATCTTGCTCGCTGGATGGACCGGGTCGGCGATCTTGATCTGCCGCAACTCAAGCCTTTTGGCCTCGTCGACGCGCTGGCACGCTCGATACTGCACCAACAGCTAAGTGGCAAGGCGGCTGCCATCATTGTCGAGCGCGTCGAGGCCGCGCTGGGATCCAAACGCATCAGTGCAGGTCGCTTAAAGGCAGTCGATGAGGCGAGATTGCGCGCGTGCGGGGTTTCCGGCGCGAAAAGTCGAGCGCTGAAAGATCTCGCCGCCAAGTCGCGTGCGTTGCCTTCATTGGCGAGCTTGCAGCAACTCGACAACGAAGCAGCGATCGAAGCGATTTGCGCCGTGCGTGGCATAGGGCCCTGGACCGTGCAGATGATCTTGATGTTTCGCCTCGCTCGGCCGGACATTTTACCGGTGACCGATTTTGGGATTCGCGCGGGCGCTCAGTACCTGTTTGGCTCTCCTGAGTTGCCGAACGCCCGCTACCTGGCCGACTACGGCGAACGCTGGGCGCCGTTTCGAACGCTCGCAAGTCTGTATCTTTGGCGTATCGTCGATGTGGTGCGCGCCAAAGAATGACCCCTTTAGATCTTTATCACTCGTTACAACTCGAATCGCTTCTGATGCTCGGTGTACGAGCCGAGGTGCCGGATGATCTACGCCTGCGCGAACTCGAAAGCCATGCCCACGTGGAACTACAACTGACGCCCAGCGGAGTTGAGGGTAATCCTCAATACCAATTTGCCCTTCGTGTCCGATTGTTGTGCACCGGCACGGCAGCAAAAACCAAATCACCTGCCAGACTGTTTGAGATCGAGCTGAAGGCCTACGCGTTCTATCGTCAAGTCGTGCTTGGCCAAATACCGCTCGATGAGTTCACGGCCAATCACACAGTGTTCGCGCGTCAGTTGTTCCCGACCCTTGCCTCTCGTGCCCAAAGCCTGCTCGATATGCTCGGCTTGGCCAATATACGCATCCCCCTGGACCTACCTCCCCAGCCGGTACAAATGGAATCGCCGACCAAAGTGACCCTCAATTGATGTGAGCGTTTGTGACCAAAAATCGGACGTCGCGCTATGACAACGCTCCGAACCGCGTCGCCCTTTGACCCCTTTGGCTCCAACCTTCAACTCCCAAGTGCGTTCACTCTCCGCCCCTCTTGACACCTCACACCACGTTGCTACGCCGGAAGGTGTCGAACTCAATCTCCGGGTAGCCGGCCCTGTGCCGCGGGCATTGGCGTGGCTCATCGACCTGGCTTGGCGATTGGCTGCATTGTTGGTACTGGCCTTCGTCGCTTCGGTTTTGGGTGAGGTTGGTACCGCCGTGTTTTTGCTGTCCTGGTTCGCGCTCGAATGGTTGGTGCCGGCGTACTTCGAATCGCGCTCCCGTGGCGCCACGCCGGGCAAACGCGCAATGGGGCTGATGGTCGTGCGCGACGATGGCGCGCCTTGCACCTTGGGTCCCGCGCTGACCCGGAATTTGCTCCGATTCGCAGATTTCCTGCCGCTCTTTTACTTTGGCGGTTTGACCGCGATGTTGTGCAACCGTCAATTTAAACGGCTCGGCGACTTCGTTGCAGGGACTTTGGTCGTCTATGCCGATCCGGCAACGGTAGCCCGTCAGATACCAACCATGGAACCTTTACGCCCGCCGATCGCATTGAAGCCCGAAGAAGCGCGAACGGTGCTCGACTTTGCCGAGCGCGCGGCGGCGCTGGGTCCAGCTCGCGCTGAAGAACTGGCATCGCTTGTGACGCCGCTACTTCGCGACAATACGCCGCCGGTGCAGCAATTGACGCAATACGCGAATTACCTGGTGGGCCATGCGGCAGATTGAATTTGAACGCCGCTTCGGCGAACAGTGGGCAGCGCTGGATCAATGGATCGCGGTGCACAATGGCAACAAGACCATCAAAGATCGTCCGCCGGTTTCGGCTGTGCCTTGGCTGTATCGCAACGTTTGTCACCAGTTAGCACTGGCACGCGAACGTCGCTACAGCCCGCAGCTGACCGAACGCCTGCATCAGCTGGTTCTGGCCGGACACCACGTTCTTTACGCGGCGCCAGCGCCGAATCGTGAAGGTTTTTTGGCGTTCCTTCTGAGTGGTTTTGCCCGCGAAGTGCGGGCCGAGTGGCGAGTGGTGTGGCTGGCGAGCCTGTTGTTTTTTGGCCCATTGCTCGCGCTGCTGATGGCGATCCAGATCTGGCCAGACTTTGCCAGTGTCGTGATCGCCCCGCAAGACCTGGCGCAAATGCAGACGATGTATGACCCGGAGAACGAACGTCTGGGCCAACGTCCGGCGTCGACCAACACCGAGATGTTCGCGTACTACGTATGGAACAATACCCGGATCGGATTCCAGACCTTCGCAGGTGGAATTCTCTATGGCATCGGCACCTTGTTTTTTCTGTTGTTCAATGGGGTCTATATCGGCGCGATCCTGGGTCATCTTCACCAGGTGGGCTTAGGTCCGCAAATATGGTCGTTCGTAGCTGCTCACAGTGCGCTCGAGCTGCTCGCCATCGCCATTTCGGGGGCGGCAGGCTTCAAGCTGGCCACTGCGCTAATCGCGCCGGGCCTGCGGTCGCGCAAGCTGGCACTGGTGGAGGAAGGCCGCATCGCATTTCGGTTGATCGGCGGCGCAGCTCTGATGTTTTTCGCTGCCGCTGTGATCGAAGGATTCTTCTCGCCGCTGATCATTGATCCGCGCGAGATCAAGTACGGCGTCGGTATCGGTATGTGGTTAGTGCTGCTGGGGTACTTCTGCTTCGCGGGGCGCACGCGTGGAGCTTGAGAAGATCGCGCTGGTTTTGCGCTCACGGCAGGGCTGGGAAGCCGTCGATCTGGGTTTTCGTATGGCCATGCGCTGGGCACGGCCGCTCTGGTCGGCGTGGTTCGCTGTGTTTTTGCCTGTCGCTGGCGCACTCACACTCGCCTTTTACGAACAACCGATCATTGCCGCTGTGCTCGTATGGTGGCTTAAACCGCTCTACGATCGATACCTGCTGTTTGTTCTGTCGCGCGCCGTATTCGGCGCAACGCCCACATTGCGCGACACTCTGGGAGCATCCAGGCAAATCCTGGCCAGTGGACTGATTTGGTCTCTGCTGACACGTTTCATCGATTTTTCGCGTTCGTTTAATTTGCCTGTCGTGGCCCTTGAGGGACAGCGCGGCCCACCCGCCCGAGCGCGGCGCAAGTTGTTGGGCCTGCGCGCCGGAGGGTTTGCAATCGGCTTGACGATCGTCTGTATCCACTTCGAGTGGGTGGTGATGTACGGTTTGCACGGTTTAGCGATGCTCTTCGAAACCGACGTTCAGTGGGGTGCGACCGTGGCGGACGACACGCGGCCCTGGTGGGATACGTTCGAGCGGTGGGGGCTGATCGACACGCTCTTTTACTTCGTCGCCATTAGCTTGATTGAGCCGTTTTATGTGGCGGGCGGATTTGCGCTTTACCTGAATCGTCGTGTGATGCTCGAGGCCTGGGACATCGAACTTGCACTAAAGCGTCTTGCCGCACGCTATGCGCCGACTTTGGCGATGCTTGTAGCGTTTTCGCTGACGTGGCATGTCGCGCCGGCGTTGGCGCAAGACGCCGAAGCGATGCCGGAGACTGAAAGCGCCGGATCAATGCGGCTCGATGCCAGCGAAAGCGATCGAGACAAACCTCCCTGCGCTGCGGACGATGAATGTGCCGATGCGCCTTATGAAGCGGTCGACACGCCGATCCGTCGTGAAGCGCACAGGATCTTGTCCGAACCGGACTTCGGCAGCGAGCGCGAAGTCACCCGCTGGAAGCGCATCGAAAGCGACGCCGAAGAAACCAATGACAATGACCTTCAGACCTCGGCCTTCATTGATGCGGTAGCCGAGTTATTCCGGGTCATCGCGTATCTGGCCATCGCTGCTATCGTCGTGGCGCTGCTCTATGCGTTGTTGCGCTATTGGCTCGGCGTAGCACCAACGATCGTTACAAAACCGCCTCCTGCGATGTTGTTTGGGCTGGCAATCGATCCTCAAAGCTTGCCTGAGGATGTGCCTGCCGCGGCTCGCGCAATGCTGGCGACTGGGCAACATCGCGAGGCGATTTCTTTGCTCTATCGCGGAGCGCTTTCCAACCTGGTGCACACCCGCAGGATGCGCATCAGCAAAGGCGCCACCGAAGGCGATGTGCTACGTCTGGCCAAACCCATGCTGGGTGAGGCGCCGATGTCGTACCTGACGATCTTGATCGGGATCTGGACTCAAATCGCCTACGCTGCCCGCATGCCGGACACGGCGCGCATCGTTGAGCTATGTGATGGCTATTCATCGCTGATGCCTTCAGAGGCGAACGCATGAGGCGCACGATTTGGGCCATTGTCGCGCTTGTAGTCGTCATCGTGGTCGGTGCGGTGGCGTTTCTGAACTCCCATGAACGGGTCACTGAGACCGTGCCGGTGCGCCCATTGCCAATCGCTTACACCGATCGTTTCGAAGTTGCCGAACGCATCCTCAAGAGCCAGCAAGTCTCTGCGCAAACCGTGCAAGGTTTGCAGCAGCGGCCAGCATTGGCGCCGGACATGGTTGCCGTGATCCCAGCCTTACGAGGTGCAGTATCGCCGCGCACGTCCGAGCGGCTCATCGAAGAGATCAAGGCTGGTGCACACGTTATCGTCGAATCCGAGTGGCTGGACAACGAAGATCCGCTGCTCGATGCGTTGGGCGTGACGCGCGCTGAGCGCGAGGTCGACGAAGCCCATGACCATGAAGAACAAGGCAAAGACAGAGAAGACGCCGAAGCCGAAGACGGTGACAACAACTTCTGGGACGACGATTCGTATGACTTCGCTGGCTGGTTCGGCTCGGACTGGACCGATCGTAAGAACAACCATCTGTTGTCTTCGCCAATGCTGCTCGACGCGACATGGAGCGAGACCGAAGTCTTCAAATTTTCGATTCACGGTGGTGAGTCTTTGGGCAGTGAAGTTTATGAAGCGGATTTTTGGCTTGGATTCGAAGGCGATGTTCGCGTCTTCAGCTTCGGCCTTGGTGATGGCCATGTGACTGCGATCAACGACATCAGTTTTGTCACCAACTTTTCCATCGGGCGCAACGACAACGCCGAAGTGTTTTGGCGTCTGGTCAATCACACCGGCACCCCCAATGAAGTGCTGTTTCTGGTGCCACGTGAACCTGGGCTATTGCTGTGGCTAAGCAACAACGCCTGGCGCGCGCTCATCGCTCTTTGGGTTTTGGTTGTCCTGTGGTTGCTGGCGATGGCGCCGCGTTTCGGCCCGGTGCGGCTCGATCCGCAACCGATTCGGCGACGACTGCTGGACCATTTGCGAGCGGCGGGACGCTTGTTATGGCACGGTGGTGCGCGCTCTGATCTGGTCGATGCCGCGCAGCGCGCCGCACAACGCCAGGTCGAAAGGCAGTTCCCGAATTTCGCGCTTCGCGACGTAGCGGATAAGGCACGCATTCTGACTCGCCAGTATGGGTTCTCATCCAGTCAGGTCGCGCTCCTGCTGCAACACGAATTGACGGTCGACACTGCGACTTTCATGCAACTCATCAAACTGGCCCGCGTCATCCACAGCAAAAATGCGCGCACCAGCCACGAAACGCTCAACACGGAGTAAATCATGAGCGACAACACCCTTCCCATCGAAGCTCTCGCCCGCGCCGGTGAGGTCCTGCAGCGCCTGAAACGCAGCGTTGCCCAGGCGTTTCTCGGACAGGATCGTGTCGTCGAAGAAGTCATCGCTGCATTACTCGGTGGTGGCCATGTGCTCATCGAAGGCGTTCCGGGACTCGGGAAAACACTGCTCGTTCAAGCCCTGGCACGCGCATCCGGCGGCCGCTACTCGCGCGTGCAGTTCACGCCGGACATCATGCCTGCGGATGTCACAGGCCATACGCTATACGACCCGAGTAACGGTCAATTCACGACCCGCAAGGGCCCGGTCTTTGCGAACTTCGTACTCGCCGATGAAGTCAATCGGGCGCCGGCCAAAACCCAGGCCGCGTTGCTTGAGGTGATGCAAGAAAGCCAGGTCACGCTTGATGGAGCAGCGCACAAACTCGATCCGCCATTCATGGTGTTGGCAACCCAGAATCCAATCGAGCAAGAAGGCACCTATGCGCTACCCGAAGCCCAGCTAGACCGCTTCTTGCTCAAAGTCGTGATCGATTACCCAGCGGAAAGCGAAGAGCTTTCGGTTCTTCGCTTCGCCACCGAAAAGCGCAGCGCCGATCGGCTGAATATCGACAAAGTCATGCCGGTACTGAACCCAGAGACGCTGGCCAAACTGCAGGCGATTACCGCCAGTGTGCGCGTCGATCCAGCCGTCGAAGCCTACGTACTTCGTCTTGTGCGCCAAACCCGCGATTTCGCCGGCATTGGCAGCGGGGCATCGACACGAGGCGCGATCGCACTCATTCGCTGCGCACGATCTTTGGCGCTCCTGGCTGGACGCGACTTCGTGACTCCCGACGACATCAAACGGCTTGCGCCAAGCGCTTTGCGACATCGTATCAGCCCAGTCGCTGATCTGGTGATCGAGGGCCGCACCGCCGACATGCTGATTGCCGAACTGCTGGAGAAGATCGAGGCGCCGCGTTTGTGAGCGATGGGTCGTCACGAAGCTGGTTGATACCAACGCAACGCCTGGTATGGCTGGCGTTGGGCTGGCTCGTATTTGCGATTGCCGCATCGTTTTTCCCCAGGCTTGGCCTGGCCTGGTGGGCCGCCGGGGCCATCGTTCTCCTTGCCGTGGCGATCGATGCCGTGCAGTTGCTTCGTGCGCGCGTCCCCAGCGTCAAGCGCCAAGTTAACCACGCACTGGCGGTTGGTGTCGAACATGACGTCATTCTGGCCGTTGAAGGCACACAGATCGGCTTCTTTCTGCGCGTGATCGACCACTATCCAGCGCATTGCGAGACACACGCGTTGCCGCAATCGCTGCATCTGGCGCGCGGCGCAACGGTTCAGATCAAGTATCGATTGAAGCCTTTGGAACGCGGCGAAATGCAATTTGCCGCAGCCGAACTTTGGCTGTCGACGCACATTGGGCTGCTGGCCAGACGCGTTCGGGCCGGCATTGCGCAAACGGTTCGCGTGTACCCTGACTTCGCAGCATTGGTTGGCTATACCTTGCTCGCGGCCGACAATCGTCTGTCGCAAGCGGGCATCCTACAAAGGCGCCGCCGCGGCGAAGGCCTGGACTTCCATCAGCTGCGCGAATACCGCGAAGGCGATGCGCCACGGCAAATCGACTGGAAAGCCACCAGTCGCGTGCGCAAGCTGATTTCTCGCGAATACCGGGACGAGCGCGACCAGCAAATTCTCTTGTTGCTCGATTGCGGTCGGCGTATGCACGCACGGGACGGGGCCTTGTCTCATTTGGACCACGCGCTCAACGCCGCGTTGATGCTCGCCTACGTGGCGGTGCGCCAGGGAGATGCGGTGGGCTTGCTGACCTTTGGCGGCATCGATCGATACCTGCCGCCACGCAAGTCTCAGAGTACGGTCACCGCACTCATGGCGGCCACGTTCGACTTGCAAGCGAGCCTCGCCGTACCCGACTATTACGCTGCGGCTGTGCGATTGATGGGCTTGAATCGAAAACGCAGCCTCGTGGTCATCATCACCAACCTGCGCGATGAAGACGACGACACCCTGAAGCCAGCCATCTCCCTGCTCCGACAGCGTCACCTTGTGGTGGTCGCATCGTTGCGCGAGTACATACTGGAAGCGGCTCTGCGCGCACCAGTCGACAATCTCGACAGTGCGCTGACACATGCCGCCACCGCACAATATCTGCTCGATCGCCAGCGAAGTTTTGCGCGACTCGAAGCTGCACGCATTCCCTGCATCGATGTCGAACCTGCCGCACTACCCTTGGCCTTGGTCAACCGCTACACTGAATTGAAGCGCCGCGGCGCAATCTGAGGTGTCAGTGCAGGATGCCCGGCGGTCTGCGGCGAAGCCTCGTTAGCGTGCGAAACACACAACGTGCTCGACATCCAGCCGTATGCCGATTCGTTCGCCGATCGCGTGCTGGTGGTGAGACGGCACAAGACTGAGCACGCGCTCACCATTGTCGAGCTCCAGGGTATACAGAAACTCCGCGCCCCGGAATGCCCGGCGTAACACGCGTGCGGTCACCGCAGAAGTATCGTCGTGCACAATATCGTCTGGCCGTAACAACAAGCGCACGTCGTCGGCAACGCAAGACCGTGTCGCCAACATTCCGAGCGCACAGTCGACGCCGCCGTTGCCGCACCGCCCTTGAATCAAAGCGCTCTCGCCGACGAACTGCGCAACATCGATATCGGCAGGTTCGTGATAAACAACGTACGGAGTGGCCCATTGCCGGAGGCGCCCGGCCATCATCACGCCAAGCTGATCACCCAAGGCAAATGCCTCATTTTGCGTATGGGTGACGATCAACGTCGTCATCGCTGCGCGCTCGAGTAGCTCGCGAAGTTCAATCGACAGCCGCTCGCGAAGGCCCGCATCCAGATTGGCGAAGGGCTCATCCATTAACAACAAGCTCGGCATCGGCGCTAACGCACGGGCTAACGCGACTCGCTGCTGCATACCGCCGCTCAGCTCGTGCGGGTATTTATCGCGTGCATCGAGTTGCACAAAATCCAGCATCTCCCGCACGCGAGACTCGCGTTTGGATCTGGAATCGCGATGTAGTCCGAAAGCGATATTCTGTGCCACCGTCAGGTGCGGCAACAGCGCGAAATCCTGAAACACCATGCCGATATGGCGATCTTCGGGCGCCACTCGTTGCGACGCATTCGACAGCAACCGATCCGCAACACGAATCTCACCCGAAACGATCGGTTCGAACCCGGCAATCGCACGCAGCACGCTGGTCTTGCCAGAACCCGATGGCCCCAGCATACAAGCCACCTGCCCCTTCCCCAGTTTCACCGTCAGATCATGCACTACGCGTTGCTGACCATAGGCCACGCTGACCGATTCAAGTTCTAGCATGGCCACGCTCCAGCCAGAATATGGGCAGCAACCCGACCAATCCAATCAACAGTGAAGGCATGGCCGCTTCGGCCCAACGCCCCTCCTGGGTCAATTCGAATACCCGAGTCGCCAACGTATCCCAACCGAAGGGTCGCATCATCAAAGTGATCGGCATCTCTTTCATCGTGTCGATTGCCACCAGCAACAACCCAACCAACAGGCCGCTGCGCAGCAAGGGTAGATGCACTTTGGCGACCAAGGACAAGCCGCTGATGCCAAGTCCACGCGCGCTATCGATCAGCGTGGGACGTATTCGGGCCAGCGCGCCATCAATCGGCGCCAATGCAACCGCGCTGAAGCGCACGGTCAAGGCCAGAACCAGCAATAGAACACTGCCCTGAATTGCCCAATCGACTTGAGCGAATTCTGCAAGCCACGCATTCAATGCTGCGACGGGAACATACAGGCCGATCGCCAGCAGCGCACCCGGCATTCCGTATCCGGTGAGCGCGAGGCGTTTGGCGCCATGCGTCAGCAACGTGGGCACTTCGCGCGCGGCCACGGCGAAAACTGTTGCAGCTGCGGCAGCGCTGGCTGCGGCCATGCCGCCAAGCAGCACTGAATTCTGCGCGAAACGCCATGGCCAATCGCCTTCGCTGAGCCAGACCAGCCAGAACAGGCGCCCAACCGGAATTGCCAACGCCAGCAGGAGCACGAGGATGCAGACCACCGTCGCCCAAGTACCAACGACGATTCGCCGAGCAGGCGCGCTGCCGACGCTATCGAAACGCCGACGACCTCGCCAGCGCATTTCTAAGGCACTTAAGCCGATGACCAGAACCAACAGAACGCCGGCCAGCGCCAGCGCCGACTCCAGCGAAAACAGTGCGAACCAGGCTTTGTAGATCGCAACCGTCAGCGTATCGATGTTGAACGCCGAGACCGTTCCAAAATCGGCGAGCACTTCCATCGCGACCAAAAGCAAGGCTCCAACAATGGCCGGACGCGCCAAAGGCAAAGCAGCCTGGAGGAGCGCGCGCAATGGTCGATGTCCGAGCGCACGCGCAACTTCCATGGCACGCGCCCCTTGCGAGGCAAATGCCTCCCGAGCAACCAGGTACACATAGGGGTATAGCGATAAGCTCAGCACAAAAACCACACCGGGCATCGAACGAAATTCGGGCCACCCGAGGCCGATCTCACGCAGTGCCGACGCAATCGGACCGGTGTAGTCCATCAATCCGATCCACGCGACCGCAAGCACATATCCTGGCAAGGCAATGGGCAAGACCAAGGCCCAACGCAGCCAACGGCGCCCCGGAAACTCGCACAACGCCACCAGTGCACCCAAAGTTATACCGAGCAATGCGGTGACGAGCACCACACCCAGCGAAATCCACACGGTGTGCACCAGAGCATCCGGAAGCACGTACAAACGAAGGTGTGCCAGGACCTCCGGGTCTGCCCGCCACCAGCCGACGCCAGTGGCGAGCAGTGGCACCAGATGGGGAATCGCCAACAGCAAGACCAAAGTGTGAATCGATATTCTGGACAAGTTTGACCTGTACGGGGAAGATTCAACGAGGCTATCGGAACCCAGCGGCACAAAGCGCGTGACCGCGACAGCAGGCTACATCGCTTCGAAACGGTTCGCGTCCCGGTTCTTGCGGACCTTAAGCGGATCCCACACGCGGCCGCTCATGGCGATGAAAACGCCAGGCGAAAGGCATTGCAACGCGCCGATCGCGCAGCCGATGTTGAACACCGCATCTGACGCCTGGAACCGTGCAGGATTCAAAGCACCTGTCAGCACGATGACTTTATCATCGATTCCGGCGAGCACTTTGGCAGTTTCGATCATCGTATCGGTCCCGTGCGTCACCAGCACATGGCGATGCGGCTGCGCCGCAATGGTCCGCCGAATCAGCTCACGGTCGTCGCTCGTGATGTGCAGGCTGTCTTTGCGCATCAGCGCGATCACATCGAACTTCAAATTCACCCCGAACTGAGAGAGGATCTTGCCGATTTCCGGCTCGCCGATCTGAAATTGGGACAGGTCATCGAAGTAGATTTTGTCGATCGTGCCGCCAGTCGTCACAATGCAGAGTTCATTCATGGTTTGCGCTCGAGGACCACAGGTGGCGCTTCAATAGCGAATCGCGCACAGAAAAGCGAACCGCGCCGATGCCTCATGGAAACTCATCCAATGCCAACTGCTGCGAATCCGCCCGCGGTGTGTCGTAGCAGCGATTGAGTCCATGCGCCAAGAACCGGCGAGCCGCGGCGGCAGGCCGCCTGTCCTGTTCGGCCATGCTCGCCCAACACGCATGCCTCGCGAGCAACGCGAACGCATAACAACGTCCGATCGTCATGGCTACGCCACGCGCTCTTGCGTCACGCTCGCAGCGATTGGCATGCCCGCTGAGCGATTGTTTTGCCGCATCGAATGCCGTACGTAATTGCGGCAGTTCCCGATCGAAGAGCCCGGTCGCCTGTGCAGTGAGTGCAAACAGTGCCGCCTGCAACGCGGCCCATGTGCCTTCGGCGACCAATACCCGCATCGCATCGAGCGCCAGAACATCGGTGGAGCCTTCCCAGATGCTGAAAACCTGGGCGTCGCGCATCAACCCAGGGATGCCGGTATCTTCAAGATATCCGGCGCCCCCGAATCCCTCAACGATTTCACTCAGCCCTGCGATCGTTTGCCTTGCGGTGAGAAGTTTGGCGATCGGGATCAAGAGCCGTAACAGGACGCGATGTCGATCGTCGAGCTGGCCATGTTCGCTTTTCCCCATCAGCTCGGCCACATGCAACGCAAGATGCAGGCCCGCCTCGAATTCGGCCAGCAGACCCGCGAAGGTGTCCTGTTGCAACGGCAGGTGCGCGAGCGTGAGGCCGCCGATCTGGCGGCGAGCGGCATAGTCGCGCAGCAGCATCAGGCCTCTACGGTAGTAAGAAAGCGCAGCAAACGTGTTCCAGACACGGGTTTGATTGAGTACCGGCGCGATCAAGCGAATTCCGTGGCGATCGTTGCCGACCAACTGCGCAGGTGCGCCGTCGAGTGTCAATTCGGCAGTCGGCAATTTGCGCGTACCGAGCTTGTCCTTGAGTCGATCGACCCTTATGTGGTGCAAACGGCCCGCAGAATCTCGCGGTTCGATATAGAACAGCGCCAGTCCTTCCGATCCATCGGGGTTTCCGTCCGGCCTGGCCAGCAGCAAGGCCGCCTCCGAGGTCGCCGCAGAAGTGAACCACTTACGCCCATACAGGCGCCAGACTTCGCCATCGTGCACGGCCCGCGTTTGACTGCGCGAAACATCCGAGCCACCCGTCGTCTCTGTCATCCACTGGCCAGACGTCCATAACAACTCGCCACGCCGAGCCGTAAAGCGGCCCACCGCTCGCCGGATCAGTGCTTCGTTGCCACTTTCGATCAGCGCGCGCGCGGCACCATCGGTCATCGCCAACGGGCAGGCATAAAAATCGCTCGCGGCGCAGCTGAGATAGACCAGGGCAAACTGCATCAACCGTGCGTGTGGACCCAAGGCCTTGTCGTAGCCGCGCCAGACCAGACCGTAACGAGCAGCGATGTGCGGAAAGCGTTGCCACAATGGCGTCAGCGAAATTTGATCGACACGCCGACCCCACGCATCGAACGCCGTGTGCGCCGGCTCCATGAGACGCTCTGCCAACTGCTGTGGATACAGCTCATCGGCGACCAATTGACCGAGTTCCATGGCGACGTCGCACAAAGCTTCAAATTCGGTGCGTGTGAGCACGCGACGTAAACCCGATTGCAGCACACGATCGCTGTGGAACGGATTGACCAGTTGCGGCGGCGCTTGAAGAAAGCTCATGGCGTGCCTCGCGGAATTCAGGCCGCCATTTTATCTGAGGTCAGCCAGCCAGCGCCCGCTGCGCGCGCTCAGGGGCGCGAAAACCGATCGCGCAAATTGGTGCATGGCAATTCAAACCTGCGGTACACCTGCGCACCGATCAGGCCCACTACGAATCCCCAGGCCACCACCATCGCGACCGCCGCGAGTAGTGAGCGACTGGCCAGTTCGAATCCAAACTTCAGGAGCACCATCATCAGCAAAAAGTGCAGCAGGTACATCGAATACGACCATAGGCTCAAATTCGTAATCCACCGGTCCCAGAAAGCACTCGACGCACGTTGCCAGCGATCCAGATACGGCAAGAATGCGGCGCAGCCGGCAGGCACCACGCTAAACGTCAGCACTGCCAACCACTCATGGGCTTCGATATCGATCAGCGCATAAACCACCAACCATCCCAGCAAGAGCAGCGCACCGGCGATTGCCAGATTGCCGCCCAGACGCTGCCAGACATGAGGGAGGTAGTGTTTTACACCGGCCAGCGCAACACCGAACATCATCGTGTCGAGGCGCAAGTAAACGACTTTGCGAATATCGTCATCCCAATGGGGTTCGCCCGTCGCCACCGCGATGATCCGTAACACCGGATACAACAGCAATGCGAGGATAGCGACGGCAAAAAACGCGCGCTGCCCGGGGCCGAGCAGCACGCGCGCAATGACCAGCATGATCGGCGTAACGAAGTAAAACCACTCTTCTGCAGCGAGCGTCCAACTCTCCGGAAAGAAAAACAACGGCATGCGCTCAATGAGGTTCTGCGCGAACAGGAAATAACGCCAGTCCCCTACCTGCATGTCGAGCACGAGAGCGTAGACCAGGAAGTTTAGGATCAGGAAAAGGTAGTAGTTCGGCAGAGTTCGGAACCAGCGCCGCAGCAAAAAACCCTTCAAACTGAGCCGGCCATCGGCAACTCGAAGCAGAATCTGACCGATCAGAAACCCGCTCAAAACGAAAAACGTCTCGACAGCGATCACACCGAACGGAATCATTGCGCGTGCGCCAGCCATCGAGTGAGCGACGAACAGTGGCGAACTGTGCACGCACATGATCATCAGCAGAGAGGTCGCGCGCATCAGGTCGAGTCCGAAAACTCGAGAGCCGCTCAAGGAAGGCAGTACTTGACTCAAGATTTCTTCCGAGCGCGATATCCGAAGGGCATCAACAGCGCTTCGATCACCGAGTCGACACGACGACCATCATGCAACCCGGTCGTCGGGAACTCGTTCTTGGCGGGTCCATAGTATGTGCCAAAGAGGACGTCCCAAATCGGAAAAAACGCGCCGAAATTCTTGTCTGTATGTTGCGGTTGATCGCTATGGTGGATCCGATGTAGCTGCGGGCCGACAATCACTGGCGTCAGCGGACCCAGATGGAGTCGCAGATTGGCATGAATAAAAAATACCCAGGCTCCAATGACCAAACCGCCAATGCCGGCTACGACCGGCTCACCGGGAAACAAAATGGCCAGCGGCAGCGTCATCGTGAACACCCGGATTGGCTCCTCCAGCCAGTGATGGCGTCCAGCTGTTGTGGCATTCAACGCCGTCTCGCTGTGATGCAGCATGTGTTGGCGCCACAGCAGCGGCCACGTGTGTTGCCAACGATGGAACCAGTAATAAAAAAAATCGTACGCGAGGAAATACACCAATACGAAGAGCGCCAAATGCCAGGTATTGCCGTCCAGCACCCCAAACGCCTGTGGGTAGGTTCTCATCAACTGTCCAACCACCAGTGAGACCAGCGCGGGCATGGTAAACGCCAGAATCACCTGGTAATAGAGCAGATAGTGCAAGTTGAAGACGCGACGGCGCCATCCTTGTTGCTTCTCTGCCGGCACCACCATTTCGAGCACGGTAAATGCAGCCGTGTACGCGACAATAATCGCATACACAGTGAGCGCTCCCTTCAAGGTTTGAAGCAACCCTTCCATCAGCCCGCAGGTTCGGCGTCTTTGATCAAAGGCGCGTGAACGCCCGCTTCATCCTTGGCCCACGCGAATCGCGCATTGACCTTGTAGATGGCGCGAGGCTCAACGAAAGTGCCCTCTAAGGGCTTCCCATCGGCACCGTAAAGATCGCGCTGACTGTTGGCAATGAAGTACACGTCGTCGCCACTGACGGCACCAAATGTTGGCCACGGCATTTGGTCCTTGTTTGCCTCCAGCGGCTGCACCGCCTTCAGGACGCCCTTTTCCTTGTCGACCGAGATGCGAATAACACGCGTCGGCACCGTGCCGTTTTGAATGGCAATCAAGTGGTTGTCGAAATAGTACAACCCGTCGATACCACCGAGATTCTGGCCTTCGACCGACAATTCACGGACTTCGCTCTTTCCCAGATCGGCAACCCGCAGACCGAGTTCGTAGTCAGCGAAGTACAAGAACTTATGATCGGGACTGACGCTCAAACCACGAAGGCTGGTCGACTCCGGGACAGCAAACAGCTCGCGAAACAGATTGCCTTTGACCTGGTAGACGACGTTGCTGATCGCATCAGTGGCGTAAACGGTGCCGTCACCTGCCACTGCAATCGACCCGAAAGCGCGGGGAACGCCGGTGAATGGCAGCTTGTGCGTCGCAACCAGCTTACCGCTGGCCAGTTCAAACTTGAGCAATGCGCCAGTCCCAAGATCGACTTGACGAAAACCCTTGAATTGCGGTGCGCCGGCAGTGCCTACCCACAAGAATCCGCGCGCCTCGTCGACCGCCAACGCGAACACGCTCTTGAGGCCAGATGTGGTGGCAGGACTGGCGAACGGCGTGGTCTTACCGCTGCGATCCACCGCTACAACCGCACCGGTGCGCACGCTCCCAGCCAGAAAACGGTCGCGTTTCTTGTCGTAGACCACCGATTCGATCAGTTCGGGACCGTTCTGAATATTGGTCACGACAGAGCCTTCGCCCCAAGGCGTTTCGTTGACGACGATGCTATCAACGATGTATTTGAAGACCGGCGTTGTACGGACTTTGTCAAAGTCACTGTCCTTGTCGGGATTCAACGCCAGGCCTTGTTTCTGGATTTTGATCAGGGTGTCGTAGGCTTTGGTTTTTTCGTCGCGCAGCGCATACGCCTGGGCAAGTGCGTACTGGAAATTTGGGCTGTAAGGGCGCAATTGCACCAGCCGCTCGATCGCATAACTGTATCGCCGCAGATCGCCTTCTGATCGCCACTTTTCAGCGCGCTGCATCAGTACACCAAGATCGTTGATCTTCCTGAGCTCGACTTCAGTGTCGGTGGGCAATGGGCTTGGAGCGCGGGGCAAAGCTTGCGCGCCGAGCGTGTTGAGTTGCAGCAATGCGGTAAAACACATTGCGCCGGTCAGCAAAGATCGGATCATCATGGGCAAATTTATCGAAGAAGTGATCGGCGCCAAAACCACAGCGTCCTTGGTAGCAGGCATTATCGCGATCCAACGCAACAAATGGCAGCCCGCCTACGATGACTGTTCAGCCCATTAGTTCCCGAGACGCTGCCGCGGAAGAAACGCTTTACCGTGGCCGCTTCGTTGCTCTGCACCACCGCGGCGGTTGGGAATACGCCGCGCGAACCAATCCTGCAGGTGCCGTTGTGATCATTGCGCTGACGCCCGAAGACAAGGTCCTGATGGTCGAGCAGTATCGCATTCCGATTCAGGCTCGCACTCTGGAGTTTCCCGCCGGGTTGGTCGGCGATCTGGTCGACTCGTCGGATGAGTCGTGGTCCGATAGCGCCAGACGCGAGTTACTGGAAGAAACCGGCTGGGAAGCGCGAAGTGTTGAGAGCATCATGGCCGGGCCAAGCAGTGCCGGCATGACCACCGAAATCATGCACTTCGTGCGCGCGAGCGACCTGCGACGTGTACACGCGGGCGGCGGCGACAGCACGGAAAACATCACCGTGCACGAGGTTCCGCGTTCAGAGATTGCTGCATTCGTGCTGGAAAAGATGCACGCCGGATTCGCGATCGACCCCAAAGTCTACGCTGGCTTGTACTTCTTGCAGTTCAACCTGCTCGGCGAGCCACATTCCTGATGTGGTTTACGGACCTTGAAGCGCATCAGCACGTCGTTCTTGACGGCGCTCTCGATGCGTCGACGATCGCCGCGTTGCACGAATGTGCGTTGGAAGCGGGTCGGCGTAACGAACTGCGGGCGGCCGGCGTCGGTCGCGGCGCCGGCGCCCAGCTGGCCCGACGTGTTCGGTCTGATCAGATCTTGTGGCTGGAGCCGGACGATCCAACACCCAGTGTGCGCTCCTATTTCCAACGTATGCAGGGCATCCGCACGGAGCTGAATCGGCAGTGGTTTTTGGGTATCGCAGAACTCGAAGCGCATTTTTCGCACTACCCGCCTGGTGGCGGCTATGACCGCCACCTGGATCGTTTCCGCGACGACGACGCGCGGATCATCTCGTCGGTGCTTTACTTGAACCCGTGCTGGAAGAAAGGCGACGGCGGCGAACTGCGAATTTTCCCGGCCAATGCCGATCCGATCGATATCGAACCGCTTGCTGGTCGCCTGATCCTCTTTCTGAGCGCCGAACTTGAGCACGAGGTGTTGCCGACCCAGGTTGATCGCTACAGCATCGCCGGATGGATGCGCCGGCGCGGCCAGCACCCCTGAGGTCTCGCTGTGCACCGCGAGACCTGCGCGGCGCACCGCTTCAACCCTTGCAGCCATAATCCCGACGCCAGTATCGATGAGGAACACAAGCCTGTGAGCAGTAAGATCGTCGTCCATCGAACGACTCCAATCCTGAACGTTTCGGACCTTGGGACCAGTTTCGTATGGTTCGGGAAATGGGGCTGGGCACGTGGCTTCTGCTGGGGCGAACCACCGAGCTTTGGCAGCGTGTACGCAGGAAATGTCGAGATCTTCTTGTGCCTTGATGGCCAGGGTGGCCGCGGCAACAGTGGTGTCGCGAGCACCTTTGGTGCCGATGGCGACGATGCCGCCGACAAGGGCGTGTGGATGTCGGTTTGGGTGGACGACGTCGACGCCGTCTATGCAGCGTGCACTGAGGCGGGTCTGGACATCGTCTGGCCACCGACGGATATGGAGTGGGGCGTGCGTGAAATGCACCTGCGGCATCCAGACGGACACGTGTTTCGAGTCAGCCGTGGCATCGACGCGCCGGACTAACACTCGATCCGCGAGCGCTACGACCATGCACGTACTCGACACAAATCCGGCTATGCTCCCCGCACTTTATTACTACAGCCGTAAAGACGGCTATTCGTGCCGATGCTCTTATTGCCGTTTCGCCATCCCGCTCAAAGCCAGCGCCTGATCGACGATGCACAGCGCCGCATCCTGATTCTCGATGGCGGCATGGGGACGCTGTTGCAGCGCTATCAACTCGACGAATCGGGATATCGGGGCGATCGCTTCAAACACCACGGTCACGACCTGAAGGGCAATAACGATCTGCTGGTACTCACGCAACCGAACATCGTTGCCGCGGCGCATCAAGCCTATCTGGATGCCGGTGCGGACCTGATCGAGACCAATAGCTTTAATGCCACACGTATCAGCCAGGCGGACTACGCGCTGGAGTCGGCAACTTACGACATCAATGTTGCAGCGGCCAAATTGGTCCGGCAATTGTGCGACAGAAAATCCGACGACACCCCAGACAAGCCGCGTTACTGTGTTGGCGTACTCGGACCGACCAATCGCACGGCTTCGATATCGCCGGACGTCAACAACCCAGGTTTTCGTGCCATCAGTTTCGACGAGCTGAAGAGCGCATATCGCGAAGCGACTGAGGGACTGATCGATGGTGGCGCACAGGTCATCATGGTTGAGACCATTTTCGACACGCTCAATGCGAAAGCGGCACTGTTCGCGATCGACGAGGTGTTTGCCCGCCGTGGCTGGCGTTTACCGGTGATGATCTCCGGCACGATTACCGATCGCTCCGGGCGTACATTGTCGGGTCAGACAGCAGAGGCTTTTGCCTATTCGATTCGCCACGCCCTGCCCTTCAGCGTAGGCCTCAACTGTGCGCTCGGCGCCAGCGAATTGCGGCCATACATTGAGGATCTGTCGCGCACGACCGACGCGCTGATCAGCACGCACCCGAATGCGGGCCTGCCGAATGCATTCGGCGAATACGATGAAACACCCGAGGAAATGGCGGCAACCCTTTCTGAGTTCGCTGGATCGGGCCTTCTGAATATCGTCGGCGGTTGCTGCGGCACCACCCCTGACCATATCCGGGCAATCGCCGAGGCGGTGGCGAAACTGCCGCCTCGCCAAGTACCAACACTCACGCCGCATACGAGGCTGTCCGGCCTGGAGCCGCTGGTCATCACGCCGGAGTTAAACTTCGTCAACGTCGGCGAACGCACCAACGTCACCGGTTCGGCGCAGTTTAAGAAACTGATCAAAGACGACCGATTCGATGAAGCGGTTGAGGTTGCGCGACAGCAAGTGCAGAACGGCGCGCAGATCATCGACATCAACATGGACGAAGGCCTGCTCGATTCTGAAGCGGCGATGGCGCGCTATGTGAATTTGATTGCTGCGGAACCCGACATCGCGCGTGTGCCGTTGATGATCGACAGTTCCAAATGGAGCGTCATCGAAGCCGGGCTCAAATGCACGCAAGGAAAGGCGATCGTCAATTCGATCAGCCTCAAGGAAGGCGAGACAGCATTCCTGGAGCATGCGCACAAAATTCGCGAGTACGGCGCAGCGGTCGTTGTGATGGCCTTCGACGAAATCGGTCAGGCCGATACCGTTGAGCGCAAGCTGGAAATCGTTCGGCGCTCTTACAAACTGCTGACCGATCGTGCCGGGTTCCCTCCCGAAGACATCATCTTTGATCCCAACATCCTGG
Organism: Lysobacterales bacterium; assembly: GCA_022844165.1. Lineage (GTDB taxonomy): Bacteria > Pseudomonadota > Gammaproteobacteria > Xanthomonadales > SZUA-5 > JALHMH01. The sequence continues at coordinate 58,260 of JALHMH010000014.1, read as the reverse complement.
CGATCGCAACCGGAATTGACGAGCACAACAACTATGCTGTCGCATTTATCGAAGCGGTGCGCCAGATCAAAGCGGAGATGCCCCTGGTCCATGTGTCCGGCGGCGTATCGAACGTATCCTTCGCCTTTCGTGGCAACAATCCGGTGCGCGAAGCGATCCACTCGGTATTCTTGTACCACGCGATTCGCGCTGGCATGGACATGGGGATCGTCAACGCGGGGGCATTGGCGATTTACGATGATCTGCCGAACGAGCTTCGCGAGCACGTTGAGGACGTGGTGCTCAATCGCCGCGCCGATGCTACCGAACGACTGATCGCGCTGGCGCCAAAATATAGTGGCGCCAAGGGTGCCACGAACGGCGCTCGTGAAAACGTCGAGTGGCGCGCGTGGGATGTGAGTAAACGCCTGGAGCACGCGCTGGTGCATGGCATCGACGAGTTCGTCGAAATCGATGCCGAACAGGCTCGCCAGCGCGTTGCCAAGCCGCTCGAAGTCATCGAAGGGCCATTGATGTCAGGCATGAACGCCGTTGGCGATCTGTTCGGCGCCGGTAAGATGTTCTTGCCGCAGGTCGTCAAGAGCGCGCGTGTGATGAAAAAAGCGGTCGCCTACTTGATTCCGTATATCGAAGAGGAGAAACGCCGGTCCGGCGACGTCGCCAAGAACAACGGCAAAATTCTGCTTGCCACAGTCAAGGGCGATGTGCATGACATCGGCAAGAATATCGTGGGCGTCGTGCTTGCGTGCAACAACTTCGAGGTGATCGACCTGGGCGTCATGGTGCCAGCGGCGAAGATTCTGGAAACCGCCAGGGCGGTCGGCGCCGACATCATCGGACTGTCGGGTCTGATCACACCGTCGCTGGATGAAATGCACCATGTGGCAAAAGAGATGCAACGCCTGGGCAATACGCAACCATTACTGATCGGAGGCGCCACGACGTCGCGCGCGCATACCGCGCTAAGAATCGAACCTCACTATAGCGCGCCCGTGATCTGGGTGAAGGATGCGTCGCGCGCCGTGGGCGTAGCCCAGAACCTTGTCAGCGTGGGTGAGCGTGACCGCTTCGTCGCCGGCATCAAAGCCGAATATGCAGAGGTTCGCGAACGGCACAAAGATCGTGGCCCAGGCAAGCGCCTGGTGTCGCTTCAGCAAGCTCGAAGCAATGCCTTTGATGGCAACTGGCGCGAATACACACCATGCCCGCCCTCGTTCACCGGCCTCATGTCGTTCGACAGCTACGATCTGTCGGAACTTCGGCGCTACATCGACTGGACGCCGTTTTTCGCCACTTGGGAACTCGCCGGCCGCTATCCGGCTATTCTCGACGATGCTGTCGTAGGCGCCGAGGCACGCAAGCTTAAAGCCGATGCCGATCGTATGCTCGATCGAATCGTCGCCGAGCGCTGGTTGACCGCGCGCGGTGTGATCGGCCTATGGCCGGCGCAACGCATTGGCGACGATATCGAAGTGCTCGACGATCACGGTCATCTGCGCGCAACTTTGAGCTGCCTGCGCCAACAGGCCGATAAACCGCCGGGCCGCCCGAACTTCAGCCTCGCCGATTTCATCGCTCCGGCGAACAGCGGCGTGCGCGACTTTGTGGGCGCATTCGCAGTGACGGCAGGCATCGGTATCGAACAACATGTTGCGGCTTTCGAAGCCGCACACGACGACTACAATGCAATCCTCCTGAAGGCACTCGCCGACCGTCTCGCTGAGGCCTTCGCCGAGCGCTTGCACGAACGAGTGCGTCGAGAGTTCTGGGGGTATGCGGCCGACGAATCACTGGACAATGGCGCTCTGATCGACGAAACCTACCGCGGCATCCGGCCGGCGCCCGGTTATCCAGCGTGTCCAGATCACACCGAAAAGCGCGTGATTTTCGACTTGCTCCAGGCAGAGAAGCACACCGGCATCGAGTTGACCGAGAGTTATGCCATGTACCCGGCGGCTGCCGTGAGTGGCTTGTACTTTGCGCACCCGCAAAGCCAATACTTCGTGGTCGGCCGCATCAAGCAAGATCAAGTTGAAGACTATGCGCGCCGCAAAGGAGTACCGTTGCGTGAAGCCGAACGTTGGCTGGCACCCGTGCTCGACTATGAGCCGGCCTGAGTGCGCACTTGATGAGCAGCCACTGCTCGAGCCCAACCGCAGCCTTGCGACGCAACATACGCAGATGACCGATACCGAGTGGATGCAGCGCTGTCTGGCGCTTGCCGATGAAGCCGAACGCCATGGCGAAGTGCCGGTCGCGGCAATGGTTGTTGTAGGCGATGAACTCGTCGCCAGCGGATTCAATCGCAACATCGTCGATAACGATCCGAGCGCTCATGCAGAGGTTGTCGCCATGCGCGCTGCCGGTAGAGCGATTGGCAATCATCGGTTGGTTAACGCCACGCTCTATTGCACATTGGAGCCATGCCTTATGTGCACCGGCGCGATGATCCACGCGCGTGTCCGGCGCTTGGTTTACGCTGCTTCGGATCCTAAAACCGGCGCAGTGCATAGCGTCTTTAACGGACTACTTGATCCACGCCACAATCATCGGGTCGAAGTAGAGGTCGGCGTTTTGGCCGACATCGCCAGCGAGAAGCTGCGCACGTTCTTTCGCGCGCGCCGCGGTCGCGACTGATGCAGCTCGATGAGCGCAGGGAGGCTGGACCATGCACGCCGGTCCAACGCGGTTTGCCTGGCGCCTGGCGGAGCAACAATCTGTACCAACCAGCCGCATAATCCTCCCCCTCTTCTTCGGATCGCCAAAATGGCCTTCAAACTTGTCGCCGGCCAACGCTGGTATTCCACTGCCGAGCCCGAACTGGGCCTGGGGACGATCAAAAAAGTCGACGCACGCTCACTGGAACTGCTGTTCACCAAAGCCGGCATGTTGCGCCGTTACGCCTTGACGAGCGCGCCGCTCTCGCGCGCGGAGTTCCGGGTTGGCGACCAGATCAGCATCGAGGGCAAAATGCTCGATGTCACAGCGGCCGAGGAGCGCGAAGGTTTGATGTATTACGCCTGCGGCGATGCCTGGTACGCCGAACCGCAGTTGGACGACGTGCAAGCTGCCAGCGCAGCCGATGAGCGCCTGACGGCCGGCCGGGTCGACACCAATGCGCGATTTGCGCTACGCGTTGAAGCGCTCAGTCGTCGCGCCGCAGCGCGCTCCAGTGCTGCCTTTGGTATCGCCGGCGCGCGGATTTCGCTACTGCAGCACCAGTTGGCGGTAGTCGAAGCAGCGTTGTCTCAACCACAACCGCGTGTGCTGTTGGCCGACGAAGTGGGCCTTGGAAAGACCATAGAAGCAGGTCTGATTCTTGCGCGCATGGTCGCCACCGGCCGCGCTCAGCGTGCGTTGGTTCTGGTGCCAGAAGCGCTGGTCTATCAGTGGTTTGTCGAACTTTTGCGCCGCTTCAATCTGAAGTTTGCGATCTACGATGCCGAGCGTGCCGACTCGATCGATCAGGCCGGCGCCGAGCGCAACCCGTTTGAGGACGATCAACTGGTGCTGACGGATCTGGGTTTTCTCACCAAAAACCGCAAACGTGCACAGCAGCTGGTCGATGTCGATTGGGATCTGCTGATCGTCGATGAGGCGCACCATCTGGCGTGGTCGTCGGATGACATCAGTCCTGAATACGCGCTTGTCGAACAACTCGCTTTCAAAGCCTCCAGCGTAGTTTTGCTCACGGCAACACCGGAACAATTGGGCCGCAGCGGTCACTTCGCGCGCTTGCGCCTATTGGATCCTGCCCGGTACAACGACCTGGCGAGTTTTGAACAGGAATCGCAGAGCTTTGCGCGCATCTCCGATCTGGCTGAAGCATTGCTGGATGCGGCATCGCTTCCAGGCAAGACGGTCACGAGTTTGCGCAAGACCCTTGGCGATGAGCCAGAATTAGCGAGGGCCATCGTTGCCGAGCCCGACACAGCGACCCGTCAGAAATTGCTCGCAGCGCTCATCGATCGCCACGGTACCGGGCGGGTGATGTATCGCAATCGGCGCATCAGCGTCGGCGGCTTTCCAAAACGCGTGCCGATGATCGAGACACTGCACCTGCCGCACGAAGATCAAGACAAATATTTGGCAGAACTTCGCACTGAATTCGAGAGCGATGTTGGGTTGCGCCCGGCTCCCGTGCCGCTGTCAAGTTCGCCAACCAACAGCGACGAAGTGGCCGAGACCGTGCATCCGGCCGTATTGGCGCTCACGCGCGACCCGCGCCTCCTTTGGCTGGTGGCACTGATCGACTCGCTGGCACCCGCGAAGATCTTGCTGATTTGCCGTACCCGGGCCAAAGTCGAACTGCTCGAGGCTGCGCTGCGGCTCAAGAGTGGCGCGCGTGTAGCTCGGTTCCATGAAGGGCTGACCTTGGCGCAACGCGACCGAAACGCAGCGTACTTCAGCCAGGAAGATGGTGCGCGCGTATTGCTCGCGTCGGAGATTGGATCTGAAGGACGCAACTTTCAGTTCGCCCATCATCTGGTGCTATGGGATTTACCTGCCGACCCTGACGTACTTGAACAGCGCATCGGCCGACTCGATCGGATTGGTCAAACGACGGATGTTGCGATTCACCATGCGGTGTTGCCGGGCACGGCGCAGCAGGTGCTTGCTCGTTGGTATGTTGAGGCGCTCGACGCGCTGCGAACCAGCCCGGCCGATGGCCGCGAGTTGTACAAGCGGTTTGGTCCAAGGCTGATCGATCTGGCGGGCGCCCATGCCGATGGTGATTCAACGAAGGCGCAACTCGATCAGTTAATCGAAGACACGCGAGAAGCGCATCAATCGCTCAGTCGCGCCATCGCCGGTGGCCGCGACCGTTTACTGGAACTGGCAACACGTTTTGGCGATCGAGGTGCCTCGCTTCGGGCGGCGCTGGGATCAACCGACGCCGATCAGACCTGCGACGATTTTGTGCTGAAGCTGTTTGAACAATTCGGCATCGAAACCGACGATATCGGCCAACGCACGCATCGCCTTGATCCTGAGTACTTGTCCAGCGAGGAATTCCCGTGGCCGGCGGATGGACCGATCACGGCAACATTCGATCGTAACACTGCGCTCTCTCGCGAAGATCTGCCGCTGTTGCGCCTCGATCAGCCGATGGTCGCGGGTGCATTGGAATTGCTGATCAGCGGCGAGACCGGCAATGCGGCTTTTCTTGTCGATCCGACCTTGCCGGCACGCTCTGCCTGGATCACGGGGGTGTTCTTGCTCGAATGTGTTGCCGATCGCAGGCTCGACGTCGAACGTTACCTGCCACCGACGCCCATCACCGTGAGCGTCGATTCGAAACTTGCGCCGCGCGATTACACCGCCTTGCCCCAGGTCATTTCGCGCAGCGACGACAAACCCGTCGATTTGGCGCGCTTTCGGCCGATATTGACCGCGTTAGTGCCACCGATGAAAAAAGCCGCCGAAGAAATCGCCAGTACGCGGGCTCAGGCGCTGATCGCCAATGCCAGCGAACGGCTAGAGACCGAACTTGGCGCAGAGTTCGAACGCCTCAGAGCTCTCAAGCGCGTCAATCCGGGCATCCGCGACAGCGAAATCGACGCTTTTGCCCAAACCCTCTCCGCACTGAGAGCGGCTATTCCCGGCGCGCGCGTACGTCTCGATGCGATACGACTTGCGGTCAGCGCCGACTTCCTTCGCCTGAGCGCCTGAATGAGGGATCAAGAAGAATGAACATCCATTGCGTCCGTTACGGCGCCGATCAAGAAGCACTGACTCGCGCGCCGATCCCTGGGGAGCTGGGACAGCGCATTCTTGCGTCGGTCGGCCGCAAGGCGTGGTCTGAGTGGCTCGCCCACCAGACCATGCTGATCAATGAGAACCGACTGTCGCCGCTCGATCCAAAAGCAAGGCAATTCCTCGCCCATGAGCTGGAGAAGTACTTCTTCGGCGAAGGTTCGGCAAAACCGCAGGGGTTTGTGTCAGCCGACTGAAGATTGCCAGCCGTGATCGGGCGCTCAATCGTCGTCTTCGCCACCAACGAGCCGGTACTTGCGCAAGTAACCGCGCAACTGGTGGTAAGTCAATGCCAACAACTCTGCCGCTTTGCGCTGATTGAATTTTGCGTGCTGCATCGCCGCCTGCAACCAGGCGATCTCCGTCTCTTCGACCGCGCTGCGAAAGTCCATCGGTAAGATCGGCGTAGCGCTGACTGAGTTCGAGGACGGCAGGTTTTGGATTGCTATCTTGTTTTGAGGCCGCCAGGGCGAATCGAAAGGATTGAACTGAATCTCGTCGATCGGCTCATCGAGATCGTCGTGCCGATACACGGCACGCTCGATGACATTGCGCAACTCACGTACGTTTCCCGGCCACGGGTGACTCAACAAGCGCTGCCGCGCATCGGGTGTAAATCCAGCGAACAAGTCGCGCCGCAACTCCTGGCTCATTTTTGTCGCGAAGTGTTCGGCGAGCGGCAAGATGTCGTCGCTGCGCGCGCGCAGCGGTGGCAGCGTGATGACATCGAACGCAAGGCGATCGAGCAAATCCTCACGGAAGCGCCCGGCCGCCGCTTCGGCCGGCAAGTCCAGATTCGTGGCGGCAATGAGTCGCACGTTCGAGCGAATCGTCTCGCGTCCGCCGACACGCTCGAATTCGCCGTATTCGATGACCCGCAGGATCTTCTCCTGGATACGTAACGATGCAGTCGCCAGCTCATCCAGGAAAAGCGTGCCCTCGTTGGCCATCTCGAAGCGCCCCAGATGCCGCCGTGTGGCGCCGGTGAATGAGCCAGCCTCGTGGCCAAAAAGCTCAGTCTCCAGCAGCGTTTCGGCCAACGCGGCGCAGTTCAGCTTCACCAACGGCCGATCCCACCGCTTGCTCAGATAGTGCAGGCGCGCTGCAATCAACTCCTTGCCAGTACCGCGTTCACCGATCACCAACACCGGTCGATCCAGCGGCGCTGCGCGCGAAACATGGTCGAGCACAGCAGCGAAACTCGGCGCCGCGCCCAACAGCGACAGATCGTTCGGATCACTGCCCGGCATGTCAACCTTCTCTTGGAAACGATGGAAGAGATTCTAAACGCCCCATCCGATCGCTACGACCACGACCGATGGCAGGTATCGAACTGTCGCTACCGATACTCGCGGGACAGGCGGCGTACTCTCCCGAACGCTCGCTGCTCCCGATGCGATCAAGAGCAGCGTTGGGACGTGGCCGGATGACTTACCAAGCGTAATTCACACGCATAAAGTAGAACCTGCCGTTGAAACCAAACGGCGCCTCGCCCCGCGCGTAGGGCAGGATTCCGGCAAAACTGTTGTCGCGCGGACCAGAGCTGACAAAGCCATTGGGATCGACGATCAGATCTTCAGTCAATTGCCGTGGGTAATTGTCGGTCAAATTCTCGACGCCCAGGCTAAAGGTGGTGTCTTGCCAAGTGTAGCTCAACACCAAATCCAGTACCCACTCGGGATCGAAACTTTCGTCCTGAATGGGATTTGTTGCAAGCAACCGGTACTCGCCGTACCGCGTACTCGTGAGCTTGGCGGAAAAGTCGCCAACGAAGTAGTCGGTGCCGATGATGATCTTGTCGCGTGGTGAGGCCTGCTCGACGCGGCCTCGTTCGACGCGACCGATACGCTGCAGATTCAACCCACCTTGCGTGAGTGCGGCTGGATTGGGGGCAATCGCGGTGACATCGGTATCGGAGTTGTTGTAAGCAAACGTGGTCACCAACGAACCGGCGTCGCCGAAGTCGAAGTTGTAGCGCGTGATGAAGTCGAAGCCGTCAGTTTGTGTGTCGATTGCATTGGTGAAGTAACGACCACCATCCACGCCAGGAAAGCCGCGCCCGGCGAGGAAGGTGCGCACCGCAGCGCCGGTCAGATTTTCCGACAAAATGACGCGGTCTTCGATGTCGATGCGGTAGAAGTCGAGCGTGACTGACCAGTTATCGACCGGCTCTGCGACGAAGCCCACGCTGTAACTCTCTGATTGTTCGGCTTTGAGTGGTTCGGCGCCCAGCGCGATGGCCACCGGGTTGGTCACAGCAAAGGTGCGAATATCGAAGGGCACACCATTGATGAAGTTGGTGGCGGTGGTCGAATAGAACTGCTGCTGCAGATTGGGTGCGCGAAAACCAGTGCTGTACGTGGCGCGCATCGCGTAGCGATCGGTGAAGGCGAATCGGCCGGAAACTTTACCGCTCGACTCGCTCCCGAAATCCGAATAATCCTCGTAGCGTATCGCGGCGCCGAGGGTCAGCCGATCGGTCATGTCCGCCTCAAGATCGCCGTAGACCGAATAACTGTCGCGGTCTTGCTCGCCAGCATCGCTGGGTCGAAAGCCTGGGAAAACCTGCGAACCGGTGCCGAAAAACGAACTCGGATCACCCGAGCCGATGGAGAAACTCTCTTCGCGGTATTCCACACCGGCGGCCAGATTCAACGGGCTGGCCAGCGCGTCGACAACAAAACCGTAGCCGATATCGAAGTTCACCTGCGACTGCCCGGATTCGAGCGAGCCGGCGTAAAACCTGGTCGGGCTGGTTGCACCGAGGTTGGTATTCACCGAATTGTCGATGGTGAAATCGAACGTCGACTTACCCGCATTGAACGACACATCGTAGGTCATGCCGCTATCGAGACTGCCACGCACACCGGCAACACCCGCGCGATCTTGCACATCGGAAACGATCAACGGCAGGAAACCGTTTGGGTAAATCGCTGGCACGTTGCGCGCATCGAGTGCCCGGCGATAAAAACCAGCACTCTCGCCGTCGCGGTCGTTGAGCGTGCCAAACGCGTAGAAGCTCGAATCGGTAACGAACGGAACTTCCATGTTCATCGTCAACGAGCGATCGGTCGTATCGGCGTCACCAAAGCGATGATTTAATCGATCGAAGGTCGCCTCGCGGGGATCGGGACGGCCACCCACCAATGGATACTGCTGACGACGATCGGGCGCCGAACGGTTGGTGTCGCCTTTGTCGCGCCACTCCATCGTAAAGTTGACGAAACCCTCTTCGCCCAATGCCAACCCGGCATTGCCTGTGATCTGGAAAAGATCGCCATCGCCTTCGTCATACTGCCCGAGGCGCAGATCGATATTGCCGCCGTCGCTGGCGTCTTTGAGGACAACGTTAATCACACCAGCGATCGCATCGGATCCGTACTGCGCGCTGGCGCCATCCCGCAGCACTTCAACGCGCTGGATGGCCGCTGTCGGAATCGCATTCAGATCGACCGGCGAAGAGCCGCGGCCGACGGTGCCATTGACGTTGATGATCGCGGTGCGGTGCCGGCGCTTGCCGTTGATCAGAACCAAGGTCTGATCGGGTGCCAGGCCACGCAGTTGTGCGGGGCGCACATGATCGGAGGCATCGGTGATCGACGTGCGCGGAAAATTGAACGAGGGTACAGTGCGTGTCAGTACCGCCTGTAATTCCGTGGTGCCGGCGTTCTCCAGCTCATCGGACTGAATGACGTCGATGGCCGACAGAGATTCTTTGACCGTACGATCCTGACGACGCGTTCCGGTGGTGATTACCACATCGAGCATCTCGGCCTCGGACGCCCCGGTTTCGTCGGACGGTTCATCTTGTGCCACGACCGGCGTCGCAAGAATGGCGGCGATTGCAAATGTCAGCAGCTTGCGCGTCATGGCAGTTCTCCATTAGTGATTATTCAACTTTGCCTAATGGGAAGTTAACGAATGGTGAGGACAAGCGCAAGGCGCAATCGATGCAACGATCGGCGCTCCGTGGTCTCCTTTTCGCCCCTCTGTCTTCAGGGCAGGTAGGTCACTCGCAGCGTCGCCGCCATACCGCCGCCAATCCAAACGTAGTGTGTCGCAGTTGGGTTGCCCGAGAACCGAAGGCGGATCTGCGTGCGCGCGGATTTGCTGACGGCAGAAAGGCCGGCTGCATTGAACACTGCGCTTTGCGTGCCACTCGTGAAGCGAACGATGTTCGCAACCGCAGTCGATGTCGCTGCTGCCGAAAAGTCACCGGTTTCCAGAAAGCAGTTACCAAAGCAGCCGTTTTGCACATCGGCGATCAGCGTGTTTCCAGCCGGACTGCTCCAGGGGTTGCCGGAAGCGCTGTTGTATGTGACGACCAAGACAGCGTCTGTGATTGTGGCTCCATCTGGAATAGAGCTGGTGTCGAAAGACAGGATTGCACGATTAAACTTGCTGTCGCTGCCGCGGCCCAGCGCCAAACCAAAACTGCCTTCGAGGGTGCCGATGGCAGGCGCGCTGGCATCCGAGTTCGCTTTAATGTAGCCGTCATTCGCGCCTTCGCTTGAGAAGCTTACCGTGACTGGCGAGCTGGCACCATTGGCGACATGAATCGCCGTGTCGTCATCGTTCGCAACGTTTCCGGCGACATCGTAGGCCTTGACCAGCAGTGAGTAACCGCCGTTAGCAACACTACTGGTGTCCCAGGTGATCGCATAAGGCGCGCTGAGATCCTGTCCCAGCAGGGTTCCGTTGGCATAGAACTCCACTTTGCTGACACTAACGTTGTCCGATGCGTTGGCCAGAAGGTCCACGCTGCCCGACAAAGTGGTGCCATTCACGGGAGACACCAGGTTGACGCTGGGCGGCACGCTGTCCGTGCTTGCGCTCAGATTGGCGATTCGCACATCGTCGATTCGCACCTTGGCGAAAGCCTCAATGCAGACGTTGCTGTTGGCACCAGCCTCAAATCGCAGCGTTACGGTTTGGCTTGCGTAGGTTGTCAGATCGATGTTTTCGAATCGCTGCCAGGTACTTTCGATGTAGTTCGCGTTGCTGACAGAACGCTCATGGACGATCGTGCCATTCACTAACACGCGGAACCGCGCGCTGGTCAACGAATTGATCTGTGCTTTCAGGTCGAGTTTTCGGGCAAACGACAATCTCGGCGCTGTGGACAAGGTGACGCTGCGCTGCAGGAACCGGGTCTTCCAACCACCCAGACATCCCACGCCGGACGTTGCGTAACCATAGACGGATTGACTACTGCCCGCGCCGACGGTTGCATTGTCAGCGTCCGCCACAAAGTCGCCGCTCCAACCGCCGTGATCATAAACATCGCCATTGCCATCGAGATTGGAGAAGCTCTCGTCGACGGCCAGCGTCGTTTGATTGACCATGATGTTTGTGTCGTTGTCGGTGCTCTGATTGCCTTGCGCATCACGCGCTGTTGCGGCGATGGCATGCAGGCCGTCGGCCACTGAAGTCGAGTTCCAGGCGAGAGTCCACGGTCCGGCTCCGCCACTCTGGTTGCCGAAACCCACGGATACGCCATCGACGAAAAACTCGACACTGGCCACGCCGGTATCGTCGCTGGCTGCCGCCGCAAGAGTGATGGTGCCCGAAACCGTTGAACCGTTGCTGGGAAAACTCACGTTCACTTGCGGCGGGCTTTGGTCTTCGACACCGCCACTGACAGTCACCAGAACCTCACCGGACGTTGCCCAGTTTCCGGCCACATCGAAAGCACGAGCACGAATTGCACGCGGCCCGTTGCTGGCGCTGGTGGTATCCCAGGCAAACCCAAACGGCGCGCTGCTATCGCTGCCCAACAGGACACTGTCGATCAGGAATTCCACGCGGGTGACACCAATGTTATCGGTCGCAATGGCTGCAATGTTCACAATTCCGCTCACGGCGGCGCCATTACTCGGCGCGGCGAGCGTCACGTCTGGCGGAATATTGTCGATGTTGTCGAGTCCGAAAAACCGTGCGATGTACCAGCTCGAACAAATATTGGCGTCAAGGAGGTAGGCGCCAGCTGTACCACATTGGCGTTCGCCACTGCCGGGGTCGACCGGAGTTCCGTGCCCCATGCCCGTGATCGTATAACTCTCGATGAGCGCCTGTCCGGCACTGTTGCGAAACACCTTGTGCGGATATCCCGCGATCGTATCCTCCACATCCGCGATTTGATCGATGCCATGGACATTGGTCCATTGATCGATCAACTCCTGGGCATTGACGGGTTTGACAGTCGGATCACTACTGCCGTGCCATATGCTGACGATCGGCCACGGGCCGCCGTGTGAGGATGCCGCGCGTACCTTGTTGCCCCATTGCGCTGGCGAAAGATTGAGCCCAGGATCCATGCAATTAAACGCCGCGCTGGATCCACGGCCGCAGTCGTAAGCGACGCCAGCGATGACCGCGCCGCCGGCGAATACATCCGGGTAAGTCGCCAACATCACGGCGGTCATTGCGCCGCCTGCAGACAGGCCAGTGACATACACGCGTGCCGGATCGATTGTGTGGTCGGACTTCATTTTGTCGACCATTTGCTTGATCGACAACGCCTCACCGCTGCCGCGCGTGACATCGCCGCTTTCGAACCAATTGAAGCAACGCGCCGAGTTGTTGGAGAAGGATTGTTCGGCAAGCGCCAGTGCGAACTTATAGCGATCGGCGAGCAAAACCCAGCCAGACTCACCATCGTAAGCGCCAGCCGATTGCACGCAACCGTGCAGCGCGACGACCAGCGGCGCGTTGGCTGGCAGGCCGCTCGGCACGTATTTGTACATTGCCAGGGCGCCGGGGTTTGAACCAAAACCTGCAACTTGTGTCACCTGCGCGAAAAGCGAACCATTCGCAAGTAGCAGGGCAGCACTGAACAAAGCTCTCATGTCTCCTCCCAAGACTTGCAAGCTGGGTAGGATTTGAGCATTCGGTCATCGCTGACAGTAGTGTACGAACGGTCAACTGCGGAGCGGCTTGATCGACTTCAAGACACGACCAGGATCACCAGAACAAACACCGCAATCAGCGTCACAAGTCCAACGAGATTGACCGTCAAGTGTTGGTCATTGAACTCGGTGAATCGTTCTTTGGGGTATCGGTTCAACGTCAAAGTTCGGCAAACCAGCCAGCCCACGCACCAACAGGCCAACGAGAAGAAGCAATCTTGAATCAACCACCACAAAAAGCGCAAAACGTTCGCCGGTAGATCAAGCAAGTCCATCGTTCTGCTCAGCGTTGCAGGTCGCTGTCACATTGTGGCGATTCGCTCGTCCCGAACAGTGCATGAGGTCATCCACCCTCGCCTTTCCCGAACAGGGTATCGATCTTTCGCTCATAGGCGTGGTACCCGAGCACATCGTACAATTCCATACGCGTCTGCATGCGCTCGACAACCTCCTTCTGCGTGCGCTGCTGGCGGATCTCAGCGTAGATGCCCTCGGCAGCCTTCGCCATGGCGCGAAACGCACTTAGCGGATAGATGATCATGGCGATGCCGATAGAGCCCAATTCGTCTGCCGTGAAGTACGGCGTCTTGCCGAACTCGGTCAGATTGGCGAGCACCGGAATCTTGAGCGCTGAGATAAAGCGCTGGTACTCCGGCAGTGTGGTGCAGGCTTCAGCAAAGATCACATCGGCGCCAGCATTTTGTGCCAGCACAGCACGCTCGATCGCCGAATCGATGCCCTCGACGGCGAGAGCGTCGGTGCGCGCAACAATCACAAAATCTGGGTCGTTGCGACCGTCGACAGCAGCCTTGATGCGATCGGCAAAATCTTCCTTGGCGACCACGGCCTTGCCGGGACGATGACCGCAGCGTTTGGCCTGCACCTGATCTTCAATATGGCAGGCCGCGGCACCGGCGCGAATGAACTCTTTGACAGTCCGCTGGATGTTAAACACCGCGCCCCAGCCCGTGTCCGCATCGACCAGCAAGGGCAACTGGGTCGCGCCACTGATACGACGGATGTCTTCACATACGTTGTCCAGACTGGTCATGCCTAAATCGGGCAAACCGTAGCTCGCATTGGCAATGCCCGCACCAGACACATAGAGCGACCTGAATCCAGCGCGTTCTGCCTGCATTGCAGCATACGCATTGATCACGCCAGGCAACTGCAGCGGTCTTTCGGCAACCATCGCCTCACGCAGACGGGCGCCAGCAGAGTGATGCGACATGGTGCTCCCCCAAAGAAGATGAAACGCCGAAGGATAGCGACAACGCGCGATCCGGTTCGACTTCGTGCATAGGTGTCGCCGTACGACCGAGGTTCAATGGTAACCCAGGCTGTTTCTTAACAGCCTGGTTCACCCTACTTTCGGGACACCAAGTGAGCTGGATGCGCGGCGAGGTTTGAAATCAACCATCAACCCGCTCAGGCCCAGGTCAAAGTCGTCATATAACCCACGCCGAAAACGAGTATTGCGAAACCCAGGGACAAAAAGCCCCAGCGAATTCCCGACTTGAACACAAGCGACAAACCGCCGAAGAACAACGCCACCGTCAAGATCACGGTTGCCAGCGAAAACTCATCACCAATGTTGTTTGCATTCCGGCCTTCAAGGAAGCGCTTGTCTGCGGACTCAAACTCGCCCGCACTGGTCGAAAACACTTCGTCGACGTAATCGTCATTGAGGTCTGTATTAAGGGCCTTTTCCAAGTCTTCCATGGAAAGGACGACCGCCTCATCGCCTTCCTGGTATTCCGTGCGCTTGGCTTCCGGCAGTCCGAGAAATGCGTAGGCCGAATCCGACAGTTGCGACGTTAACAGCCAGCTGGCCATACCCAACTGACGTTCACTCGCCACTTCATCATCAGACTCGATCGCTTCCCAGATCAACTCCTTGGAGCGCACGTCGGCCTGAACATCCTGCATGTATGTGGTCAGTTCATCGTTATAAGTTGTTGACGCCTTCGTCGTCAGCGCAGCTGACTCACCATAGGCTTCAACACTCTGACCACCCCACAAATTCCCCTGATGTCCTGCCACCGATGCGCCGATCGCACCCAAGCCCAGCAGTATCGCGGCCGCCAGCTCAAATACATCAAACGGCTTTTTCTCCTCGCTCACAGATTCCCCCTTTTTTTGCCCCGATTCAGGCGTCAAGGCTACGTGTTCCAACACGCGGAAGAAAGGCCGATTGGTTCGGAAAAAACCACATCGTGCTCAACAATAAGCTGTTCCGGAATTCGCATCACAAGCGATGAGATCGGAGCCAGTGCAGCAAAGGCGCAGGCCCCAGTTCAGTACCAGGCCTGCTCGCACAGACGCGTCAGCGGGCCGGCCATGATCGTGAGCACAAGAAGCATCACAACATTCACCGCCAATACCGAGCGTACGTCGCCAGGCACACTGATCTTGTGATCGACTTCGGGTTCGTCAAAGTACATCACCTTGATAACCCGCAAGTAGTAATACGCGCCGATCACGGCAAAGACCACAGACGTGATCGCCAACCACAACCAACCCGCATCAACCGCCGCTTGCAGGACATACAGCTTGGCAAAAAACCCGATCGTTGGTGGAAATCCAGCCATTGACGCCATGGTCACCAGCATCAGGAACGCAAACCAGGGGTGGCGCTGGTTCAAGCCCTTGAAGTCCTCGATACGCTCGGCATCGAAGCCAGCTCGGGAGAGCGCGATAATGAGCCCAAACGCAGCGGTACTCATCAGCGCGTACACGATGACGTAGAACATTGCGGCGGCCATACCTGCCTCGTCGCCGGCGAGAATACCGAGCAAAATGAAGCCCACATGCGAAATCGTTGAATACGCCAACATGCGCTTCAAGTTGGTCTGCGCGATCGCTGCCAGGTTGCCGATCACCAGCGATAACAGAGCTAAAAAACCCAGCATCTGCGCCCAATCCTGCACGCGTGGTTCCAATCCTTCCGCCAATACGCGGAAAGCCATTCCAGCGGCGGCGAGTTTTGGCGCCGATGAGATGAACAGGGTCACTGCAGTCGGAGCCCCGTGATAAACGTCTGGAACCCACATATGGAATGGCGCAGCGCCAAACTTAAAGGCGATGCCAACGACGATAAAGGTAATCGTAAAGGCCATCAGGATCGGTGGCAAATCGCCGCTCGCAAGTTTCTTCGCAATAACGGCCAGTTCCAAGCTTCCGGTAAGGCCGTAGAGCATGGACATACCGTACAAAAGCAGACCCGAAGCCAGCGCTCCGAGTACGAAATACTTCATGGCGGATTCAGAGGCTGAAGGCGAATCGCGATCGAGCGCAACCAGTGCGTAACTGGAAAGTGCCAACAACTCCAGCCCCAGATAGATCGTCAGCAAGTTGCCACCTGAAACCAGGATACACATGCCCAGGACCGCGAACAGAACCAGCGTGTAGTACTCCGCGACAAACAACTTGCTGACACGTAGCGAGTGCTTGGCGTACACGAACACGACGGCCGTCGTGAGATAGATAAACAGCTTCAGTACATCGCTCACGCCGTCGCGTACAAACATGCCGCCGAGCGCCGTGTAGCGCTGCAGCACATTGAAATCACGCATCGTGATGATGGCGGTAAACACCAAAGTCAGGATCGCCAGAAAATGCACGATGCCGCGACGCTTCTCGTCGATGAAAAGCCCTGCGATCAAGATGATGTTGATCATCCCAAGCAAAAAGAGCTCGGGCAGCAGCGGAATCAAATCAGACCAAGTTTCAATCATGCCGTTTCTCTACCCAATCAACTTCGTCTGCGCCAAATGTTTGAGCAATGCCTCGACGCTTGGCTGCATGACGTCGATCAGCGGCGCTGGCCACAAACCAATCAGCAGCACAAAAAACGCGAGCACACCCATGACGATCCACTCACGGCTATTGAGATCTTGCAACTCCGCAACATTCGAGTTCGCAACATCACCGAAAATCACGCGCTTGACCAGCCACAAGGTGTAGGCCGCCCCAATGATGAGTGTCAGCGCGGCCGCGAATGCGATCCAGAAATTGGCCTTAACGGCAGCAAGAATGACCATGAACTCGCCAACGAAACCACTGGTGCCGGGCAAACCGCAGTTGGCCATAGCGAACAGCACCATGAAGGCGCCGAACCAAGGCATGGTGTTCATCACGCCGCCGTAATCGGCGATTTGTCGGCTGTGCACGCGATCGTAAAGCACACCCACAGCACCGAACATCGCCGCCGAGATGAACCCATGCGAGATCATCTGCACCATCGCGCCCTGCACTGCGAGCGCTGCTGTGTCTGGAGCGTTCCCCTCAAGCACCAGTGCAAAGGCGATGAACAGGCCCAGTGTCACGAAACCCATGTGGCTGATCGACGAGTACGCGATCAGCTTTTTCATATCCTGCTGCGCCAGTGCCACAAAACCAATGTACACGACCGCAATCAGTGACAGCGTAATGATCAGCCATGCGTAAGCGGCTGAAGCATCAGGCGCAATCGGCATTGAGAAACGCAAGAATCCATAGCCGCCGATCTTCAGCATGACAGCGGCCAGTACCATCGATCCGCCCGTCGGCGCTTCGACGTGCGCGTCTGGCAGCCACGTGTGGACCGGGAACATCGGAATCTTGACCGCAAATGCAACAAGGAAAGCAAAGAACAACCACGTCTGCTCGGTCATATTCAGCGTCATCGATTGCAGATCGATCAGCTGGAAGCTCTGGCCCTTCAAATACAAGTACACCAGCCCGATCAGCATGAATACCGAGCCCAGGAACGTGTACAGGAAGAATTTGAAGGTGGCATAGACGCGTTTCGGGCCGCCCCAGACACCGATGATCACGAACATCGGAATGAGCATCGCCTCGAAGAACACGTAAAACAGGATTGCGTCCTGCGCGGCGAACACGCCGTTCATCATGCCGGCAAGCATCAGGAATGCGGCGTAGTACTGTGTAGCCTTGTACTCGATGACTTCCCACGCACTCACCAGGACCAGCACCGTAATAATGCAGGTCAGAACGATCAGCGGCAGACTGAAGCCATCGATACCCAGGTAGTACTCGATATCGAACGTGCGGATCCACGCCACGCGTTCGACGAACTGCAAGTTGGCTGTCGTGGTGTCGAAGCTCATCCACAGCGGCACGCACAGGCCCAAAGTGAAGAGCGCGACCAAGAGTGCCAGCCACTTCCCCCCGTTAGCGGCCCGCTCACCCGTCGTGAGCACGGCAACACCGCCGGCAATCGGTACCCAGATCAGCAACGATAAAATGACGTCAAACATGCTGGGCACTCACTGCAACAACGCAAAGGCGCCGATCACGACGATCAAACCCAAGATCATCATGAAGGCGTAGTGGTAGAGAAATCCCGATTGCAAACGCCGGATGGCGAAGGCCGTACGTGCAACCAGTCCCGCCGTGCCATTGACCAGTGCGCCATCGATGATCGCCTGATCGCCTGCCTGCCAGAACAGCTTACCCATCCCGACGCTGCCTCTGGCAAACAGCGCCTGATACAACTCATCGAATCCATATTTTTTCTCCAGGATGCGATGAATGGGCGCGAGGACTTGACTGGCCTTCTCGGCGACCGCGGGATTGAGCAGATAGATATAGCTCGCAAGCGCGAAGCCACCGAGCGCCAGCCATACCGGCAAGGTCACGAAACCATGCAGCGTGAAGGCGAGTGCGCCGTGTTCGAAGTGATGCGCCATTTCCGCCAGCGGCTCACGCCCATCGGCGACGAAAATCGCGCCATCGAAGAAGCTGCCGAAAAGCAATGGGCCTGCGGTGAAGGCGCCTATCAATAGTGAGGGAATGGCCAGCAGAATCAGCGGCAAGGTGACGACCCAGGGCGACTCGTGCGGTCGGCCGCTGTGATGACCGTGGTCATCGTGCGTACCATGGTCATTGTGATGTTCGTCATGAACGCCGCCGTGCTCAAAACGTTCCTGGCCATGGAACGCCAGGTACAACATGCGGAAGCTGTAAAACGCGGTGATCGCAACGCCCAGAAGCACACAAATATAGGCGAAGGTCGCGCCGGGCCGATCGGCATGCTGTACGGCGATCAGAATCGCATCTTTGGAGAAAAATCCGCTGGTGCCCGGAAAGCCAATCAGCGCCAGGGTGCCGGCCCAGGCCGTGATCCAGGTAATGCGCATGTACTTGGAGAGCCCACCCATGCGCCGCAGATCCTGCTCATGGTGCAACGCAATGATGACCGAACCTGCGCCAAGGAAGAGCAGCGCTTTGAAGAATGCATGCGTCATCAGATGAAAAATCGCGGCCGAGTAGGCCGAGGCGCCTAGTGCGACTGTCATGTAACCCAACTGCGATAACGTCGAATAGGCGACGACACGCTTGATGTCGTTCTGAACAACACCGATCAGGCCCATGAACAACGCCGTGATCGCGCCGATCACGAGAATAAACGACAGCGCCGTTTCGCTGAGCTCGTACAGTGGCGACATGCGCGCAACCATAAAAATGCCCGCTGTGACCATGGTAGCGGCATGAATTAACGCCGAAATCGGCGTCGGGCCTTCCATCGAATCGGGCAGCCACACATGCAGTGGCACCTGGGCGCTCTTGCCCATCGCACCGATGAACAGCAGGATGCAGATGACCGTCGGCACTGCCCACTCAGTCGTGCCCCAAGGCGTAAACGTTTGCCCTACCAGTTCAGGCGCGCGCGCGAAAGCCGTCGCGTAGTCGAGCGTGCCCAGATAAGCGAGCAACATGCCGATGCCGAGCAAGAAGCCGAAGTCGCCAACACGATTGACGAGAAAGGCTTTGAGGTTCGCAAAGATCGCAGTCGGGCGCTTGTACCAGAACCCGATCAGCAGATACGACACCAACCCAACCGCTTCCCAGCCAAAGAACAGCTGCATAAAGTTGTTGCTCATCACCAGCATCAACATTGCGAAGGTGAACAGCGAAATGTAGGCAAAGAATCGCTGATACCCTGGATCGTCCTTCATGTAGCCGATGGTGTAGATGTGCACCATCAAGGACACGCTGGTGACCACGCACATCATCAGCGCGCTCAACGAATCGACGAGGAATCCGACCTCGGCCTTGATTGAGCCAATTTCGAACCAGGTATAGATTGACAGGTTAACTGCCGGGTGACCGTCGATTGCAATCAGCTTCAAAACGTAAAGGCTAAGCACGGCGCTGATCGCCACACCCAGAATGGTGACGGTATGCGCTCCGGCGCGTCCCACTTGCTTGCCGAGAAGGCCAGCGACGACGGCGCCGACGAGCGGCGATAGCGCGATGGTCAGTAACAATGAGGATGTGATCATTTGCTAGCCCCGCAGCGAATCGATTTCGCCGACGTTGATCGTGCGGCGATTGCGGAACAGCACAACCAGAATCGCCAGCCCGATGGCAGCCTCTGCAGCCGCAACCGTCAGTATGAAAAAGACGAACACCTGCCCGGCCATATCGTCGAGGTAGCGCGAGAAAGCAACAAAATTCATGTTGACGCTCAGCAACATCAACTCGATCGCCATAAGCAGAACGATTAAATTCTTTCGATTGATGAAGATGCCGGCGACACTGATACAGAACAGCAGTGCGGCGAGAATGAGCCACCAGTTCAACGGAATCATGTGCCGCCACCCTCATTGGATTCCGATGCGACTTTGACGATTCGCAAGCGATCGTCGCGGCGCACCTGTACCTGTTTATCGATGTTCTGTGTTTTGCCGCCTTCACGCTTGCGATGCGTCAGCGTGATCGCAGCAACGATCGCGACCAGCAAGATGACTGCCGCGATCTCGAATGGATAAACGTAGTTTGTGTAGAGCTCCAGCCCGAGCGCCTCGGTATTACTGCCTTCAGTGACGGCTGCGGGTTGCGCAAACTGGTCGAATCCGAAATGTTTGCTCGATAGCACCATGATCATCTGAACGGCCATCAACGCAGCGACCGTCGCACCCACTGGCAGGAAGCGCGCGAATCCCTCACGCAATGGCGTGACATTGATATCGAGCATCATGACGACGAACAAAAACAGCACCATGACCGCGCCGACGTACACCAGAATCAGAACGATGCCAAGAAATTCGGCGCGCAGCAGGATCCAAAGCATCGAACTGGTGAAAAAGGTCAGCACCAGACTCATCGCGGCATGCACCGGATTCTTGAGTGTCACAACGCCCAGGCCAGCCAGAAGCAGCATGCCGCCAAGCGCGAAAAACAGAACTTGTTCGACCACCATCGGTGAATCCTTATCGGTAAGGCGCGTCTAGCGCACGCGCAGCCGCAATCTCTGCCTCGAAGCGATCTCCGATGGCGAGCAACTGCTTCTTGTTGACGACGTTCTCGCCGCGCTGTTCGAAGTAATACTCATGGATGTCGGTCTCTACGATCGAGTCTACCGGGCACGACTCTTCGCAGAACCCGCAGAAAATGCACTTGAACAGGTCGATATCGTAACGTGTCGTGCGACGCGTACCGTCGCCGCGCTGTTCCGAATCGATGGTGATCGCCAGAGCGGGACAAACTGCTTCACACAACTTGCATGCGATACAGCGCTCTTCGCCATTCGGGTACCGCCTGAGCGCATGCAGCCCGCGAAATCGGTTGCTTTTGGGTGTCTTTTCTTCTGGGTACCGCAACGTGTATTTGGGCCGAAAGAAGTAGCGCCCGGTGAGCGACAAGCCCACCAGCAACTCTTTGAGCATCAGGCTCTTCAAGTAATGCGTTATCGCACCCATCGGTGACTCCTCACAGCATTCGGCTTTTCGATTTCCAGGTCTTCGCGCGTGATCCACGAGCCCAGCCATCCAGCGCCGAAGTTAAGTTCCGCGCTCCAATACACCGGTCACAACCAATACAGCCGCGACAGCGATCCAAACGATGGTGATCGGGATGAAGATCTTCCATCCCAAACGCATGATCTGATCGTAGCGGTACCGCGGAAACGTCGCACGAAACCACAAGAAACAGAACATGAAGAATGCCGCTTTGGCAAGCAACCAGACCGGGCTTGGTGCACCCAAAGGTCCGCCAATGAGACCCTGAAACGGGCTCAACCATCCACCCATGAAAAGCAGCGCCGTCAGGAAGCTGATCAAGATCATGTTCGCGTATTCGGCAAGGAAGAACACTGCGAACGCGGACCCCGAATATTCAACGTGGAACCCGGCAACAATTTCGGACTCACCTTCGGCGACGTCGAAGGGCGCTCGATTGGTTTCAGCAACACCCGAAATCAGGTACACCAGGAACAACGGCAACAGCGGCAGCCAGAACCACTCCAGAAAACCCAGGTTACCTGCCTGAGCCAAGACGATCTTCTCGAGATTCAGGCTACCGGCCGCGATCAACACACCAACCAGTGCAAAGCCCATCGCAATTTCATAGCTGACGATCTGCGCCGCTGAGCGCATCGCGCCGAGAAAGGCATACTTCGAGTTGGACGCCCACCCAGCCAGGATGACACCGTACACACCCAGTGAGGTCATCGCCAGCAAATACAGGAGCCCGGCATCAATCTGCGAAAGCGCGACGCCCTCAGAAAACGGCACAACCGCCCAGGCGGCGAAAGCGGGTGCCAGCGCCAGCAATGGCGCGATCACGTATAAAAAACGATCGGCGTTGCTCGGAATCACCAGTTCCTTGAACAACATCTTGAAAACATCGGCGAACGGCTGCAGCAGTCCCCAAGGCCCGATATGCATGGGCCCCAGCCTGACTTGCATGTAGCCAATCACGCGGCGCTCGGCCAATGTGTAAAACGCCACGCACAGAATGAGCGGAACCGTTACCAACAGAACTTTGAGCAGAGTCCAGGCGACCAGCACGAGATCATCCATGGCTCACCTGCACCGTTCCGCCGGTCACTGGCAACTTCATGGTTGCGATCGTCCCGCTCGGCACGCGAACCACGCCCCTGGGCACTTCGTTCGAGGCAACTGCGGTGTAACGCATGCCCTCGATACTGGCCGTTCCGCCTTGTCCGATACCGAGCGCCAAAGCGTCTTCCGGATGAAATCCCAAAGACCCATCGTCCGCAATGACCGTACCTTGCAGGGATGGCGAACGTCGTACCACGCTATCGACGTTGTAGATCGGCATCACGCGCTGCACGATGAACCCCTCCCCCACCGTCGGTACGGCGGCATCCCGACCCTGCAGTGCCGCAGCCGGCGATGCCAGCAGAGGAACAACCTGGCCGCTCAAGCTTGCAAAATCCGTGAAGTGAAATTCAGGCAAACCCAGCTTTTCGCCTAGAGCCCGCAACACGCGCCACCCTGCCCTGGCCTCACCCGGCGGTTTCGCGGCACCAGCAAACGATTGAACCAGACCGTCAACGTTGACGTAGGAACCATCGACCTCAGGGGGGAGCCCGATCGGAAAAATCACGGAGGCCGAACTGGCTAAAGTCGGGTGTGCGAAGGCCGAGAATGCAATGACAGCCTCGGCACCTTTCAGCGCATCGACAATCATCTGCCCATGGGCAAAGTCCTGCGGCGCCTCAGCGCCATACAAAACATAAGCTCTGCTCGAACCGTAAGCAGAGGTGCTCACCGCACCAACGCGCCAAGCCGCTTTGGCGTTTGCACCTTGTGGCAACTCATCGAAAGAACTCTCGGTCACTTGCGCGACAAAACGAGCCAACTGGCGAAGCAGCGACGCACGCGGGTGACTGGCAGCAGCGGCACCGAACAACACTCTACTCGTGCTGGATTCGGCGAGCGACCTCGATATGGCCGCGGCCGCATTGCCATGCCGCGAGGCATCTGCCAACGCTGCCCATTGTGCCGGGAAAGCGCTGCCACCTGCTGCACGCGCCACAGCAGCCAAATCCGCCAACTGCTGGTCCGGCGAGCCGAAAAGCGACTGACTCAACTCGAATACCTGACGCGTCGAGAACGGGTTGATCGCATGCACTTGCGCACCCGCTCGCCACGCGCAGCGAATGCGATGGCCGAGCAACGGTGCGTCATGTCGCGGGTGACTGCCGATCAAAAGAATCGATCGGGCATGCGCGTACTCGGCGAGCGGCGTCGCAAAAGCCGGCTCAGACTGTTCGCCGCTAAAGTCGATTTGCTGCAGCCGATGCTCGACAGCATCTGAGCCCAGGGCGCGCGTCAGTTTCGCCGCCAGGTACATTTCTTCAGCACTGACATTGGGAGCAATCAGAGTGCTCAACGCCGAGGCACCGTGTCTGGCCACGACACCCTTGAGCGCATCGGCAGCAACCGTGAGGGCCTGCTCCCAGCTGGCATCGACCCAATGCCCGTTTTGTCGGATTCGCGGCGACGTCAGTCGATCGTCGTGAGTCAATGCCTGATGGCTGTAGCGATCGCGATCGCTAAGCCAGTTTTCGTTGATCGCTTCATTGTCGCGTGGCACCACGCGCAGCACCTCACCGCGGCGCAAATGCAAATACAAGTTGCTGCCTAAAGCGTCGTGATAACCGAGATGCGGACGCGCGACCAGCTCCCAGGGACGCGCGCGGAAACGGAACACTTTATTGGTGAGCGCACCGACCGGGCACAAATCGATGATGTTGCCGGAGAGCTCCGACTCCAGAGATCGTCCGATGTACGTGCCGATTTCGGTGTGCTCGCCGCGGAACATGCCGCCCAACTCGGTGGTACCGGCGATGTCGTCCATGAATCGTACGCAGCGCGTGCAATGGATACAGCGCGTCATCTCGGTAGCGACGAGCGGTCCCAAGTCTTCATCCGCGACAACACGTTTGCGTTCCTGAAAGCGCGACACCGAGCGCCCATAACCGATCGCCACGTCTTGCAACTCGCATTCGCCACCCTGGTCGCAGATCGGGCAGTCGAGCGGATGATTGACCAGAAGAAACTCCATCACATTACGCTGTGCATCGAGTGCTCGCTTACTGCGTGTGGTGACCTTCATGCCTTCCATGACCGGTGTGGCGCACGCGGGCAGCGGTTTGGGCGATTTCTCCACATCGACCAGGCACATACGACAGTTGGCAGCGATGGCCAGCTTCTCGTGGTAGCAGAATCTTGGTATTGAAATGCCGGCTTTGTCGGCGGCTTGAATAATCATCGAACCCTTGGGCGCGACGAGTTTTTCGCCATCAATCTCAATGCTGACCGTATCGGGCGCGGCGCCCGCAATCGGCTGCGCGCTCATGCCGCCACCTTCAATTGATCATCAACCATGGAGCGTCCATGGCGAACGTAGTATTCGAACTCCGGATAGAAGTGCCGCAGCATTCCCTGTACTGGCCACGCTGCTGCCTCACCGAACGCGCAAATGGTATGGCCTTCGATCTGGCCTGCCGCGCTTTTCAAGAGCGGCAAATCCTCTTCCCGTCCTTTACCATGAGAAATGCGCTCCAACATCCGATACATCCAGCCAGTCCCTTCGCGGCACGGCGTGCACTGCCCACAACTTTCGTGGTAATAAAATCGCGAGATGCGGGTGAGCGCCTTTACCATGCAGGTACTGTCATCCATGATGATCACTGCGCCTGAGCCCAGGCCGGACCCCGCTTTCTGCAGCGCGTCGAAGTCCATCGTAATGTCCAACATCGTGCTCGCCGGCAAAACGGGCATGGAAGACCCACCCGGAATGACCGCTTTCAGCGTGCGGCCTGGACGTATCCCGCCGGCAACCTGCAACATGTCCTTAAACGGTATGCCAAGCGGAAGCTCGTAGTTTCCCGGCTTCTGCACATGCCCGGAAATCGAGAAACACTTAGGCCCGCCATTGTTGGGCTTGCCAAGGTTCAAAAACCACTCGGCGCCATTGCGGATGATCGCCGGAACCGAAGCGAAGGTCTCCGTGTTGTTGATGGTCGTGGGCTTGCCATACAACCCGAAATTAGCTGGAAATGGTGGCTTGAACCTCGGCTGGCCCTTCTTGCCCTCGAGCGACTCCATCAGCGCCGTCTCTTCGCCGCAGATGTACGCCCCAGCACCCAGACTGGCGTAGAGATCGAAATCGAAACCCGAGCCGAGAATGTTTTTGCCCAACCAACCGTGGCGATAGGCATCCAGGAGCGCCTGCTCGAAATGCTCGAACGGCTCGTTCTGGAACTCACCGCGCATGTAGTTGTAACCAACGGCGGCGCCCATCGCAAATCCACCGATGATCATGCCCTCGATCACGGCGTGTGGGTTGTAACGCAGAATGTCGCGGTCGTGGCACGTACCGGGTTCGGACTCATCGGAATTGCACAAAATGTACTTCGTGCCTGGCGCGTTACGTGGCATGAAGCTCCACTTCAAACCCGTTGGAAAGCCAGCGCCACCGCGGCCGCGCAGCGCGCTCGCCTTGACCATGTCGATGACTTGTTCGCGCGTCCACTTTTCTTCGAGGATTTTTCGCAGCGCCTGATAACCACCGGATTTCAAGTAGCTGTCATAGCTCCACGGCACATCAAAGTGCAACGTGGTAAAGCACACATTGTGCGCCCCTGGAACGAGACCTAATGGGTTCATCTGTGCCATCAGCGCAAAGCCTCCAAAATCTCGTCCACTTTCTCTGGTGTGAGGTGTTCGTGGTACTCGCCGTTGACCCACATCATCGGCGCACGCACACAACCGGCCAAACACTCTTCCTCTTCGATCAAGTGAATGCGACCGTCTGGCGTGGATTCGCCAAGGCCAATGCCGAGCCTCCTGGTCGTGTGCTCGACAATTTCATCTGCACCGTTTAGCCAGCACGAGATGTTGGTGCAGATCGATACCTTATTGCGTCCGCAACCGCCAATGTGGAACAGGGAATAGAACGTCGCCACTTCGTACGCTTGAGTCGCTGGCAGGCCCAGGTAGTTGGCAACCGCCGCAATGAAATCGTCGGTCAAATGACCTTGGTTTTGCTTCTGCGCGATGCGCAAACCTGCCAGCAAGGCGCTGCGCTTGCGATCCGCCGGATACTTTGCGATCCAGCGATCCAGTTCGCTACGCGAAGCGTCCGTCAGCAGCAGAAGAGGGTCTGCATTGACCGGCACAGCGTGCAAGTGTCGGGCCTTCATCGATCGATCTCTCCAAACACGATGTCCAACGTGCCTATCACAGCTACGACGTCGGGCAACATGTGGCCGCGGACGATCTCGTCCATAGCCGACAGATGCGCAAATCCCGGCGCACGCAACTTGACGCGAAACGGTTTGTTGGCCCCATCGGAAATCAGGTACGCACCGAATTCACCTTTCGGCGCTTCCACCGCGCAATACACTTCGCCAGCCGGAACGCAATAGCCTTCGGTAAACAGTTTGAAGTGATGGATCAAGGCTTCCATGTCGTCCTTCATCTCCACGCGCGACGGCGGCGCCACTTTAAAGTTGCGTACCATCACTTCACCGGGGTTACCGCGCAGCCAGTCGACGCATTGCTTGACGATGCGATTGCTCTGACGCATTTCCTCGACGCGCACCAGGTAGCGGTCGTAACAATCGCCATTGACGCCGACCGGAATGTCAAATTCGAATCGGTTGTAAGCCGCATACGGCTGTTTTTTTCGCAGATCCCAGGCCACGCCAGAGCCGCGCAACATCGGGCCCGTC
This sequence comes from Lysobacterales bacterium, assembly GCA_022844165.1. Taxonomy (GTDB): domain Bacteria; phylum Pseudomonadota; class Gammaproteobacteria; order Xanthomonadales; family SZUA-5; genus JALHMH01. The sequence goes on along the minus strand of JALHMH010000014.1, from coordinate 31,098 downwards.
ATGCCCCAGCGCAGCGCCATCTCGGGTGAAATCACACCGATGTTCACCGTCCGTTGTTTCCAGATGCGATTGTCAGTCAGCAGGGTCTCGTACTCATCGACACGCTTTGGGAAATCCGCGCAAAAGGCGTCAAGAAAATCAAGCATCGAACCCTGGCGCCAGTCGTTGCGCCGCTTGAGGTCAGCACCCTTGGTCCACGGGCTTTCTTTGTATTGCGGCATCTGCTCAGGCAGATCGCGATACACGCCGCCGGGGCGATAGTAGGTCGCGTGCAAACGTGCCCCAGAGACTGCCTCGTAACAGTCCATCAGTTCTTCGCGCTCGCGAAATGCGTACAGGAACAAAGTCATCGCGCCCAGGTCGAGCGCGTTTGAGCCCAGCCACATCAGATGATTGAGAATTCGTGTGATCTCGTCGAACATCGTGCGAATGACCTGCGCACGTGCTGGCGGATCCACACCCAGCAAGCGTTCGATGGCCCGAACGTAAGCGTGTTCGTTGCACATCATCGAAACGTAGTCCAGGCGATCCATGTAGCCGATCGACTGGTTATACGGTTTGCTTTCCGCGAGCTTCTCAGTTCCGCGATGCAAGAGCCCTACGTGAGGGTCGGCACGAACAATGGTCTCACCATCGAGTTCCAGCACCAGCCGCAAAACGCCATGCGCCGCAGGATGTTGCGGGCCGAAGTTCATTGTGTAGTTGCGAATTTCTGCCACAGCTTCAGCCCTTCTGCGCCAGTTCGTTCTGCGCCTGCAAATAGCGTGAATCCTCGCGCACGACTCGCGGAACCCCGACGCGCGGCTCAATCGTCACTGGCTCATAAACGACGCGGCCCTTGTCTGGGTCGTAACGCACTTCGACGTTACCGATGAGCGGAAAGTCCTTGCGGAAAGGGTGGCCGATGAAGCCGTAGTCCGTGAGCAAGCGACGCAAGTCCGGGTGCCCTTCAAAAACGATCCCAAACAAATCAAAGGCCTCTCGTTCGAACCAGTTTGCCGAATTCCAAATCTCCACCAGGGACGGCACAATCGGGAGCGCGTCGTCGGGCGCGAAGTAGCGCACACGCAACCGCTGGTTCAGTTCGATGCTCAACAAGTGCACGACAGCCGCATAGCGCCTCGCGCCAGGGCTCTGCTGCGGCCTGCCGGCCCAGTCGAAACGTCCGGGACCTTCCCCATCCACGCCGCGAGAGAACCCTGTATCGGTAACGGCTTCGGTCTCCCATTCGCTGATGCCGTAAGAAAGATAGTCGACGCCGCAAAGGTCGATCATCTGCGTGAACCGAAAGCCGCTTTCGTCGCGTAAGGCCCGCAGCACATCCAGTGCCTGATCGGCAGCGACTTCGATCGTAAATTGGTTGCAGCAGACTGTCGTCGACAGAAGTTGGTCGCCAAAGCGTGACTTAAGCGCATCGATCAGTACAGGCGATTCGGACATTGGGGCTCAACGCGAAATGGTATTGGTACGACGAATTTTCTTCTGCAGCTGCAGAATTCCGTAGATCAGTGCTTCCGCCGTAGGCGGACAACCCGGCACATAGATATCCACCGGGACGATGCGATCACAGCCGCGAACCACTGAGTAAGAGTAGTGGTAATAACCACCACCGTTCGCGCAACTTCCCATCGAAATCACCCACTTGGGCTCCGGCATCTGGTCGAAGACTTTGCGCAAAGCGGGCGCCATCTTGTTGACCAGCGTACCGGCAACAATCATCACATCCGACTGTCTCGGGCTCGGACGGAAGACCACTCCATATCGATCAAGATCCAGGCGCGAGGCGCCGGCATGCATCATCTCGACCGCGCAGCAGGCCAGACCGAATGTCATAGGCCACATCGATCCCGTGCGCGCCCAATTGATCAGAGCATCGGCGCTCGTGGTTGCAAACCCACGTTGCAGCACAGGATTGTCTGCGTGGGGTCGCAGAATGTCATCGACAGAACCCAACGGCACCGGGTTATGGAAAATCTCGCTTACTCCCATTCCAGCGCTCCTTTCTTCCACTCGTAGATGAAGCCAACCACCAACAGCCCCAGGAAGACAGCCATTGCAGCCATTGTTGCCCAGCCCAACTCGTCCAGCACGGTAGCCCAGGGGAACAGGAACGCGATTTCCAGATCGAAGATGATGAAAAGAATGGCGACAAGGTAGTAGCGCACATCGAACTTCATGCGTGCGTCTTCGAATGCCTCAAAGCCGCATTCATAGGGCGACAGCTTCTGCGCGCTCGATTGGCTAGGGCCAAGTATCGAGCCGAGCGACAACAACGCGACACCGATGACAGTCGCCACCAGCAAGAAAATCGCGATGGGCAGATATTGAGCGAGATCCATAGGCGACGGGCGCTCCGGTTTTGTGCTGAGCCCGCAGTCAGTGCTCGGATGCAACTCCGAGCGAGCACGAGAGCTTGGCAAAATCAGGGGTGTTGCGAAAAAGTTGGTGCCGGCGGACAGACTCGAACTGTCACGGGTTGCCCCACTACCACCTCAAAGTAGCGTGTCTACCAATTCCACCACGTCGGCACGGTTCAGCGATTGATTATGGCGTTTTTTCTGCTGGCTTGTCGCCAGTCGTGTCACTTGTTTCCGATGTCGTAGCAGCAGCTGCGGCACCCGCTTCAGGAGCGTCGGACGCTGACGCCGCCTCCGAACCAGGCGCTGGCGGCACTTCGGCACCTGCCGGCGACTGCTCGCTTGACGGCGCTGCCGGAATCTCACTCGGTGCCGGCGTCTCCGGCGTTGTCGGAAGCTGCCCCATGACGCCCAGGTCTTCCTGCTGGGCACGCGCGGTACCGGTACGGTTCTCGTACACCGCCATCCCCATACTGAGCGAAAAGAACAAGATCGCCAGCCACTTGGTGCTGGACGAGAGAAAGTTCGCCGACCCTCGGGCGCCAAAAACTGTACCCGAGGCACCGGCACCAAAGCCCGACCCTGCGGTCGCACCCGAGCCGCGCTGCATCATGATAAAGGTGATCATCGCAATCGCGATGACCAGATAAAAGACAATTAGCGCAATTTTCATTCCATCGACTCGACTTTTAGCTTTCCGTAGCTGCCGCCGCGCGGCAAATTGCAGCAAACTCCTCGGGGATCAACGATGCGCCGCCAATGAGCCCGCCATCGATGTCCTTTTGCGCGAAGAGATCCTTCGCATTGCTACCCTTGACGCTGCCGCCATAAAGCAGCAGCAGCGAGCTGGCAAGCATAGCAGCATCGGCAAAAATTTCGCCACGGATGAAGGCATGAATCTCTTGCGCCTGTTCAGGCGATGCAGTCAGCCCGGTTCCAATCGCCCACACCGGCTCATAGGCGACGATAGCGGAGGCGAAGGAAGCGACACCACATGCGGCGATGACCGCGCCAATTTGATCCGCCAAGACCTTACGGGTCACGCCTTGCGCTCGCTCCTCGCGCGTTTCGCCGACACAGAGTACTGGCGTCAATCCGGCATCAAGCGCCTGGAAGAACTTTTGGGCCACCAACGCCGACGACTCGCCCCAATGCTGGCGACGCTCCGAGTGGCCTACCAGGACAAAATCGCACCCTGCATCCGCCAGCATGGCCGCACTGACCTCTCCCGTTCGCGCCCCGTTGCTCACAGCCGAACAATCCTGACCTCCCACAAGCAAAGGTGCTTGCCGACCTGTCAGTATTGAATTTGCATGCAGTGCGGCCGGCGCAATTCCGACTTGAATTGCCAGGTTTCGCGCCAGAATGTTCGCACCCTCCAACCACGCTCCAATGTCTGCCTTCGCGCCGTTCATCTTCCAATTCCCGATCACCAGTTTGCGTCGCATTCATCCTCCTTGGTTCGGTACATCGTTCAGCCAGGATATTTGTGGCTCCGTTTCGCGGTGATGGCGCGGAATTTGTCCAATCGATCGAATTAACAGACGATCCGCCTCGCCTTCCAACACCTGCGAGCCAGCGAGGTTTGGCTAAAACGAGCGAGCATACATAGCTGGCCTGAGAAGATCCGGCTGCATCAAGGACTCAGTGGCTACTTGTCGCCATAAGTCCCGGGCTGATACGTATCACGGCGGTGCGTTTCAACACGAAACCACGGGCAATGCGTGCGCCGGCGTGAATTGTTGTTAACATTATCCCGGCGCTGACGGCGGAACATGGAGATCGCATGGCGAATGTGGGCATCGTTGAGGACGACGCAGATCAGAGCGCATGGCTGCGCGAGGTCGTGGTACGTGCCGGCCATCATGCGGAAGTCTATGGTAACGCCGCAGAATTTCGGCGACGTTTGGCGGTGCGATCGCTTGATGCGCTCATTCTCGACTGGATGTTGCCTGATCAGAATGGCATTGAGTTGGTTCATTGGCTGCGCAACTCCGTACACAGCGCACTGCCAGTGCTGATTCTGACCGCAAAGGACCAGGATGCCGACACCGTTGCTGCTCTGGACGCTGGCGCTGACGACTACCTGAGCAAGCCGCCCAATGCGGCAATCTTGATTGCCAGATTGCGGGCACTTTTGCGCCGCAGCGGGGTGGAGACGGCGCTTGACGGCATTGTTGAGGTACCCCCATTTGTGGTCGATCTTCGAGCTCGAACGATTGCTCTGAACGGCACACGCATAGCGGTGACCGACCGCGAGTTCGATTTGGCTGCCTATTTGTTTCGCCGTGTCGACCTGATGGTCAGTCGCGACAGCATCCAGCGCGAAGTCTGGCGCATGTCTCCGGATGTCCCATCGCGTTCTGTGGATACCTATATCAGCCGATTGCGCCGTAAGCTGGGGCTCGACGGGCGGAACGGATGGCAGCTCAAGACCATCTATCTGCACGGCTATCGCATCGAAGCGGCTCAGACACTTTCCGCCACAGCCTGAACATTCTGACATTGATGACAGAATTCACAAGCTGAGGCGTCGCAGCGCGCTTGTCTTTGGTTAGTGTTCGCTCACCGCAAAGGAGAGCAACATGTCCGAGGAGTTCGTACTCATCGTCGACGACGACGAAGACGCGCGTCTGCTGATCACCGAGATCGCACGTCTCGCCGGTTACGCGTCGGCGACCTGCCACAATTTCGTTGAGGCAAAAACACAGCTGGAACGCCATCCGTCGGCAGTTCTTCTAGACATGATCATGCCCGATCAGTTGTGCATTCGGATCGCGGCATACATGTCGGAGGAAATCCCAAAGACGCCGATCATCCTTATGAGTGCTTCGGATGAAGCAACACGCGAACGCATGGCAAACAACATGCGTGCGCTCGGTCTGCGCGTGGCGGCGACCCTGCAGAAGCCGTTCTGGGTCGATGGCTTGCTTGAGGCGATGTCAGAAGCCCTGCCAAATCAATCGACTTCGATCGGCATCGATACCTCAGGAGCAGACGAATGAGCGGATTTATCGTTGCCATATGCTCGCTTCAGCCGAAAGATGCACGATTGCTCGACATCGTCCTGAGCCGCGCGCCCAACCGCAGATTCGAATTCAAGCTCGTCGACAGCGCTGCCGCTGGCTTCGCGGACATTGCGATCATTGATGCCGATCAACGCGATAGTCGCGTGGACCTTCAACGCCTTCGATCCGAGTCGCCCGACATGATCGAGGTCTACATATCGGAATCGGGATCGCTCGGCGAGAGCAACTACAAAATCCCAAAGAAAAGCCTGGTTCTGCAGTGCTTTCGAGTGCTCGAAAATATCGCTGACATGAAACTCAAGGGCAACGTTGCCGGGCACATGGAACGTGCGCCGCCGCCACCTGTGGCCAGCGCCCCTGCGCAAGAACCTTCACAACCGGCCGCACCGTTGATTCTGAACGGCCTTGTGGTCGACGACAGCAATACGGTTCGGACGCAACTTGAAGTCACGCTGGGCCGCTGCGGCCTGAAGGTGGATCTGGCAGCGAACGGCGAAGAAGCTCGAGCGCTGGTTCAAGCACGCGTTTACGACCTGATCTTTCTCGACGTTGTCATGCCGGGCATTAATGGCTACGAGCTCTGTCGTGAAATCCGCCAGATTCCAACGGGTCGACATGTGTCCGTTGTCATGTTGACCTCGCGCTCTTCGCCGTTCGATCGCGCTCGAGGTGCGTTGGCAGGATGCGACACGTATCTCACGAAACCTGTGACCGTCAAGGACTTCTATGCAGCCGTGCATAAGAACCTGACAAAGCGATACACCATCGATGAACTGGCCGCGCGCGGCTACAAACGTCTGGGCTGACTTGGAGCAAGGAATGGGCAAGAAAATTTTGATCGTCGACGACTCGGCAGCGGAACTGATGCAGCTTCGCAGTTGGTTGCATGAGGCAGGTTACGACACATCCACTGCCAGCAACGGCAAAGAAGGCGTCGCCAAAGCAATCGCAGAGCTCCCGGCAATTATTTTTATGGACGTCGTCATGCCCGAGACGGACGGTTACGAAGCTTGCCGACAGCTGCGTGCCAACGCATCGACCAAAGGGATCCCGATCGTCATCGTCTCCAGCAAGAGCCAAAAGGCTGACCAGCTTTGGGCATCTATGCAAGGCGCCAAACAACTCATCGGAAAACCACCGAAGAAGGAAGACGTGTTGGCGGCCGTGAAGGCGTTCGCGTGACATGAGCGATTTCGGGGGCGATTTTCGCGTGACGCTGCGCTTCGCCGGGGCCGCCGTCGCCTTAGTTCTACCACAAGGTGTACTTGGGGAGGTGCTGCTCGATACCCCTGTCGCTCCGTTGCCCAGAGCGCCGGATTGGGTGAAAGGGTTGGTGAGCGTTCGTGGTGACGTTCTGCCTGTACTGGCGTTCGATAACCCGTGGGACCCGCAAACCGCGGCGAAAAACTCTGTGCTGATCAGCTTTCGCTTCGCACGCGAGTCGTTTGCGGTGAGCAGTGACGGACAAATCAACTTCGACCGAGTGCGCTACACGAGCGACGCTGCAACCGTCGATATGGGTAGCGCATTCGATGGGTACTGCGGTCGCCGCTGTGTTGTGGGCGAAAGCGGGCTTGCCGGCGTGGAGTTCGATGTGATGCGCTGGGGCCGGGAACGGCGCTACCGCGGTTAGCGGCGAATCCGCTGTGATTGATCAAATGAATGCAGAGAAAAGGGGAAGACAATGAAAGGCTTTGGCAGCATTCGAGCACGATTGCTCTACGGTGTGACGGCGGTGGCGCTATTGCCTTTGCTCGTCGCTGCAGCGGTCATTTCGACACTCGCTTATCGCGATGCACGCGAATCGCTGGTCGAACGCGCACAGGCGCAACTCACGTCGATTCAATCGATCAAGCGCGACGAAGTTTCCGGATATTTCGGTCTGTTGCAGAGCACCGTGCGTGTGGCCGCTGCCAATCCAACCATTGTCGACTCGATGATCGCGCTGCGCGATGCGATGCCCTCGGTCGCCACAGATGTTCCGGTCAGTATCGATGAACAGCGCGCCGCGCTGAGAGCCTACTACGCTGGCGACTTTGCGCAACAGTACTCTGTCAAGAACCCGGGCTCAACGATCGATATTACCGATCGGATCTCCCAACTGTCCGATGTCGCGGTCGCAATGCAGTATTTGTACATCACCGCAAATCCGAATCCACTGGGTCAGAAGGGCTTGATGGACCGCGCGCCGAATGTCACTGGCCCCTACCATGACTTACACCAAAAAGTGCACCCGGTCGGCGCGTCGCTGGTGGAACAATACGGGTTCTATGACGTCTTTTTGATCGACGCGGCAACCGGCGATGTCGTGTATACCTACTACAAGGAACTGGATTTTGCGACCTCGCTGAAGACCGGTCCGTTTGCTGGCAGTGGTCTGGCCAAGGCGTGGGAACGCGCAGCTGCGCTGGGCACATCCACTGAACCGCAAATCACCGACTTCGAGAAATACCTGCCGTCCTATGACGATGGCGCCGCGTTCTTCTCGATCCCGTTGTTGCGCAACGGTCAGGTCGTCGGCATTTTTGCAGCGCAGGTTCCTGTCGATCGGTTCCACGCTATCGTCTCGTTCCAGGGCCAATGGGGAAATGCCGGATTGGGCCAAACCGGTGAGGTCTCTTTGGTCGGGTCTGACCGATTGCTGCGCAGCAACGCGCGTGGTATCCAACAGGACACAAACGCGTATATCGCCGCGCTGCGTGGCAGCGGCGCCGATGCTGCGGCAGTTGCGGGCATTGAAGCGCGCAAGAACACCATCGGACTTGTCGAAGTCGCTACCGATGGCGTTACCAGGGCATTGAACGGCGAGAACGGCGTCGAGACCTACAAAAACAAGTTCGGCACGCCGGTGATCGGTGCTTTTGCGCCGTTTCCATTGCTCGGCTTGAACTGGGCGATTACCGCAGAAATCGACGAGGCCGAAGCCCTGCGACCGGTTGAGGATCTGTTGCAGCGCATGCTTATCGCGGCCGCGATTACCGCACTGATTCTCGCGTTGTTGGCGAGTCTGATCGCAACGCGCCTGGCGCGCGGCATCAATACGCCCATCGAACAATTATCCTCGACGGTCGGCCTGCTTACGGCTGGCAACATGGATGCACGAGCCGGATTGAAAGGTTCGGACGAGTTGTCGGATCTGGGAAATGCCTTCGATAAACTGCTCGACGAACGCGTCGCAACGATGGCCGCTGCCGAACGCGAGAATGACCAATTGAACGAGTCGGTCATCACCATCATGCAATCGGTATCGCAACTCGCACAGAACGATCTGACGGTCCGCGTGCCCGTGACCCCTGACGTGACCGGCACCGTTTCGGACGCCATCAATCTGCTGGTGCAAGAAACGTCGAGCGCGCTGCGCAACGTGACCGGCGTGGCAAATCAAGTCGCTCAGTCGTCGATTGCGCTGCGCACTCGCACCGCCACAGTGTACGAGTCTGCGCAGGACTCGGAACGCGAAGTGACGAGCGCGTCGAATGAGTTGAAAGCCGCTGCAACCGCGCTCGCCACCGTCGCTCGCGATGCCGCTGGCGCACGCGGCAAAGCAGAAGATGCGCTCCGCGCTTCCGCACAAGGTCTGGCCATCGTGAGCGACACCGTCGCTGGCGTCGCGGCATCTCGAGAACAGATCCGTGAAACGGAAAAACGCGTTAAACGACTTGCGGAACGTTCGAACGAAATTTCCGGCGTGATCAACATCATCAATCAGATCGCCGAACGCACGGCGATTCTGGCGCTGAACGCAGGCATGCAGGCTGCGGCTGCGGGCGATGCCGGCCGCGGTTTTGCGGTGGTTGCGGACGAAGTGAAACGACTGGCCGATAGTGCACGTGGTGCGACCAGCCAGATTACCACCCTGGTCTCCGGCATTCAGGCCGACGCCTCGGACACAATGCGCTCCATGAACGAAGCGCTCAGTCGCTTCGTCGAGATCAACCGCCTGGCCGAACAAGCTGGGGAAGAGGTGCAGACTTCGATGACCGCAACCGATGCGTTGACCGAAGCCGTTCGCCAGATTGCCGAAACCAGTGGCGAGCAGGCCACGATCTCCGACACGCTGGTCGAGCGCGCCGGGCGCATCGACGCATCGACGCGTAACGTGCTGAAAGAACTCCAGCTGCAGCGCGACAACGTCCAGGCGCTGTTAGTGCAAGCCAAGAGCCTGATCGATACCGTGCGCGTATTCAAGTTGCCGAGTTAAACGGCCATGAGTTCACTCGCCGATGCGCTGAACGGTCTTGTAGCCGAGTCAGTGACTGCTGACTTGTCGGATTCAGAGCAGCGTACTTTGTTGGTTGCTGCCCTGCGCGCACGGACACCGGAAATGGCCGATCGCCATGCGCTGAGAGCATGGCTTTCGCTGCTCGCCCGCTGGATCGATACAGCCCAAGGCGATGTACCAGCGGATATCTTGAGCGAAGCCTTGCTGGCAGCTGCAACCTGGGCCGGCGGCGATAACCCGCTGGCTTTGGGCCTCGAGAACGCGATCGACCATGTACTGGTCGTCAGTGGTATCGCCGATCGGCGCGAAGCATGGTTGTCGCGCTTGATGGAAGAAGCTCAAGACAGCAGAACATCGGCGGCCGAATCGACACAGGTCACTCAGAGCATCGCAACGGCCGAACCTGCGGATCTGGTAGCGGAAGGAAATGACTCGCTGCTGTCAGGAATCGAGCTTGAATCAGACCCCGTAGCTGCGGATGCGTTTTCGCCGGTTGTCATGACCGAGGCAGCGACGACGGATGCTGAGATTGAGCCGCAACTGTCGACGGCCGATGGGCCGATTTACATCGCGCCGGAAGAGAGCCAGATGCTGCTCGAGTCGTTGCATGGCGAACTACTGCCAGGTCTGGTCGAATTTTCGATCAGCGCCGCGCCACGCGAACCCAGCATCAGCTTGATGTTTTTGTTGCAGGCACAGGGCAACGCATTTGATGTGCTAGGCCTGGAGCACAGTGCACGTGTACTCAAGGGCGCGACGGAGCACCTGGAACGCGGCGACCTTAGCGACGATGCGTTGGCGTTGCTCGCCGACTGGCTCGTGCAAATGGGTGAGTTGTTGCAAGCCAGCGAAGGCTCGATCGATCAGGCCGCGGAATCGGGTGCGTCTCTGGCTACGGTTTTGGAAATCGACGCGCAGCTGGCAGCCGAGTGTGCCCGTGTGCGTATTGCAATCGACCCAAGCTATACCGAGCGACCGCGTCGCGCTGTCAATGAAGGCGATCTCGATCTGACACCGGCCGAAGACGTGATCCCAAGCGTGCTCAGAGGCATGCTTCAGGAACTTCCGCAAAACGCCGATGGCCTGGCCAGCGCAGTGGAGCGTTTGCGTGCTGGCGAACGTGGAGAAGTGCTGACCGATGCAAGACGGTTCGCTCATACGCTCAAGGGCGATGCCAATACGGTCGGCATTCGCGGCCTCGCCAATCTGACGCATGCGCTCGAAGACATTCTGGTTGCCTTAACCAAACAGGATGACGTGCCGCATGCGGTACTCAACTTGCTCAGTGAGGCGGCTGACACCGTTGCTGCGATGTCCGATGCCGTGCTCGGACGAGGTGAATCGCCCGAGGCAGGCGATGTGCTGGCAAACGTGTATCGCGTCGCCGATGCTTTGGAACGTGGCGAACCCATTGACGAGGACGTTTCGGAGCTGATGGTTGCCGACGACGATGTCGGTGACACCACGGGTCTTGCCTCGGCCGCGCAGCAGGCGCTCGTTGAAGCGCATCAGTTGTCCGATGGAAACGTGCCCGAGAAGCGCCCTGAAATTGTCTCCGAGACGGCCGCGGAAGTGCCGGAACCGAGCGATGAACAGGTGACGATCAGCCGTCGGCTTCTCGATCGTTTGCTGGAACAGAGTGCTGAGTCTGTCGCTTTGTCGAACCAAATGGGCGATACGCTGAGTCAACTGGAGCGCGCCGAATCTGAGCTTCGCAGTGAACTCAGTGCTTTCAGGACCGTCGCCCAGGCGCTCGATGAGCAAGTCACACTTCGTGCCGGTGCATTGGACGCCCAACGCAGACGAAACGAAGAAATCGACGCTCTGGAGTTGGACAATTACAACGAACTGGACATGCTGAATCGGCGCGTGACAGAGGTCCAGGCGGACTTGCAAGCTCGCTGCCATCAGTTTGCCGTGGCGCGAGTGCAAATCGAGACACTCGCCCGTCGCAAACAAGTTGGCGATGAACTGGTCCAGTCGACCGTGCGCCAGGCCCGCCTGGTCCGTCTGTCGGAACTGACCGCTCGCTTCCAACGTGCCGCGAGGCAGACGGCACGGCAGCTCTCCAAGAGCATCGATTTCCGCGTCGTTGGCGATGAGATTGCGATCGACAAGACGGTGCTTGAAGGTCTGGTCGAGCCACTCATGCACCTGATCCGCAATGCGATCGATCACGGAGTTGAAGAACCCGCTTTGCGGTCGGAACGCGGTAAACCCCCAGCCGGGCAGCTTGAACTGAGTTACAGCGTGCGAGGTCAGAGTCTGCTCGTGAGACTTCGCGACGACGGTGGTGGCATCGATCATGCTCGCGTGCGGCAACGAGCGCTGGCTTTGGGAATTGCGGGGGCGTCAGAAGCCGATGCCGCAACATTGCGACGCTATCTGCTGCTGCCCGGATTCACAACACGTAACGAAGTCACTCAAACCTCTGGTCGAGGCGTTGGCCTGGACATCGTTGCGGCACGTGTCCAACGCCTCGGCGGCACTCTGAACATCGAATCGGAAGAAAATGCAGGGACAGGTTTTTCGCTTGCGCTGCCCTTGAGCATCGGAAACCTGCAGGTGGCAATCATCCGCATTGGCCAACAGCGTTATTGCTTTGCGGCCGATAGTATCGAACGCCTGGTTGCGCTCACCTCGGATGATCAACGCGGCACCGAACAGCGTGAAGTGCTGATCGATGGCCAGTGGCATACGGCCATTGATGTTTCAGCTGTTGTTGGTGGCAATGCATCCCCAACGCGGCCGGTTGCTGCGCTCCTTCGCGGAAGCGATGGCGTCGTCTCGGTCATGCTGCTTCCTGAGGTCGAGTCGCTGGCAACGATCGTGATCAAGCCTCTAAGCGACTATCTACCAACGATCATGGGCATCCGCGGCGCAACACTGCTTGGCGACGGCAGCGTCGCGCCGGTTGTTGACTTGCGCGAACTCATCGGCGCTGAGACGATTGCAACCGCGGCAACAATGCAGGCCGAGTTCAACGCACCATTGATCGTAGTCGCCGACGACTCGCTCACGATCCGACAATCGCTGAGCGAACTTCTGATCGACACCGGTTTTCGCGTTGAACTGGCGCGAGATGGCCTGGAGGCACTGATTGCCATTGAGCGTTCGAACCCCAGCGCGCTGCTCGTCGACCTGGAAATGCCGCGCATGAATGGGCTCGAACTCACGCAGCATCTGCGCCAATCCGAACGCTTCGCGGCGCTGCCGATCGTCATGATCACCTCGCGATCTTCGGATAAACATCGCGATCTCGCGACTCAGGCAGGCGTCAGCGCACTATTGGGCAAACCCTATTCCGATGAGGATGTCATTGGCCTGCTGACCAGGGCAACCGCGTGATGAGTCCAGAATCACGATCATGTGTGCTTCTTTGATCAGCAAGAATAGCCCCAATGCCTGAGCTTGCCGACCTGAAGAAGGCTATTTCTGAGCTTGCCGCGTCGGGGAAGTCTGGGCGCGTCTATTTCTACGCTCAGGCGAATCGGAGCGGTCCAATGCGCTTTGGTTACTTCGCTGTCGACGTCAATCGAATGTGCGCTGTGGACTTCGCCGGCCAGGCCGAGTCAGACGCCTTGGCAGAGATCATCAGCCTGACGTTTACGAAGATTTTGTTCATGCCAGGTGACGCCAAGTCGACGAAAAACGCGCTTCGGCCGGTCGAGGAGGTACTCAACCGATTGACGACCCCGGGTGGCGTCGTTGCTGCCAGCAGGAGCGCCACAACCCATGCGTCCGGCCAGATGTCGCCCGGGACACTGGGCGACGTTCAGGCCCTGGCGCTGTCGAAAGCGGCAAGCGCGGTGCTGGCGCAGTTTTACGGCTCTTCTGCCGAAGGCAAAGTCGCCGCAGCCGCCCAGACGCATCCGATCCAAAGCCAACCGAGACAATTCTTGGATGCTTGCTGCAAGCATCTGTCCATGATGGTTGGGCCAGACAAGGCTCGAAAGCTCTTTGAACCGCTGTACGTAAGCGTTTCGCAATGACGATCGCCCACCGTTGAACTTGAAAGTGCTGTTGAAGGAGAAGGTCGATGAAAGTCGTATTTGGCGCATGGATCGCAGTCGCTTTCGTACTGGTTGCGCTGGCGTTGGTCGGATATGCCGACCAGTTTCGCTTCTATTGGTCTATTGCCTTGCAGTCGCTCAGCGCATTGTTCGGCGCGGCTTTGTGTTTTCGCACCTACACCGCGTTCCCAGCAGGCAGTCCACTGGGCCTGGCGTGGGGTCTGATCGGCGCGGGCTTGCTCGCATGGGGAATCGGCGCGACGATTTACGCGATTTATCCGCTGGTCAATGTCGGTCAGGAAACACCGTATCCGTACTACTCGGACTTCGGCTATCTGGCTGCCGGTCCGCTGATTGTTGCAGGCCTGTTGTATTTCAAACAGGCGACTGAGCTGAGTGTTCCGCCCTGGGGCAAAATCGCTGCGGTGGCCGTGCTGTTGCTCGCTGGCGCGTGGGCCTATCTCGCTAACTCGCAGAGTCTGATCGAGGGCGACACAGCAACCAAACTCGCGTCTTTAGGGTACATCCTCTTCGATCCGATCTTGATGGCAACCACCGTTATGATGGCGTCAGCGCTGCGCGCCGGCGTTGTCGCGGAAGCATGGTGGTATGTGGTTGCAGGCGTAACCTTGTTCTTTGCGGCGAATCAAACTTACGCCTACCTTGTCGCTCAAGAAAGCTATGCAAGTGGCTCCTGGATCGATGCCGGCTGGATCGTCGGGTTTGGCCTCATTGCGTATGCTGCGGTCAATACTCGAAAGATACTCAGCACGAACTAGTGTGCCTTCGCCCCGAGCATTGGCTTCGCTCGGCGGCGCACTTTGCCGCCGTCGCTCAATAACCGGCCGCGTGGCCATCCTTTCGCGATTCCGACGCGCCAGTGTAAACCCCGGTTGCCTGATCAACCGCAATCGCCTGATAACCACCATAGGGCCCGTCGGCGAATTCGACCTTGTGTCCCTTGCGCATCAGCGCGCGAATGGTGTCGATGGGGAAACCCGATTCGAGCTGCACTACGCCACCGTCAACCATCGGCTGCACGAATGCGGCGGGCTCCGTCGATCCATCATGATGGATCCGCGGCGCATCGCCGGCTTCCTGAAGGTTCATCCCAAAGTCGATCAGATTGACCAGAATCTGCACATGACCCTGCGGCTGCATAGCACCGCCCATGACGCCAAAACTCAACCATGGCGCACCATCTTTGGTCACGAAGGCGGGGATGATGGTGTGAAATGGCCGCTTGTTCGGTTCAAACCGATTGGGATGATCGTCAGTCAGCGCGAACTGTTCGCCACGATCCTGAAAAATGAATCCCAGGCCAGGTGCTGCCATACCCGAACCCATTCCACGGAAATTCGATTGAATCAGCGACACCATCATGCCGTTGGCGTCCGCTGTCGTCAGATATATCGTATCGCCTTCTTGAACAGGCGCGCTGCCAGCTTCCGCACTGAGCATCGCACGCTCCATCGATATCTGTGCCCGGCGCTGGTCTGCGTAGCCGCCGCTCAGTAAAAACTCCAACGGAGCCGGATGGAACGCTGGATCGGCATACCATCGTGCCCGATCTGCAAATGCCAGCTTCTTGGCTTCAACCATCAAATGCACATGTTCGGGACTGGCAAACCCATAAGAGCGCAAATCGAAGCCCTCCAGAATCCTGAGCATCTGCAAGGCCGCAATCCCCTGCCCGCTCGGCGGCAACTCCCATACGGTATAGCCACGGTAATCCACGCTCACCGGATCCACCCATTCGCCGCGATGCGCTTTCAAGTCAGCGGCAGTCAGAAAGCCCCCGTTGGCCTTAAAGTACGCATCGATGGTCGCCGCCACGCTCCCCGAGTAAAAGCCATCCCGACCGTTCTTGGCGATCAATTCGTAAGTGCGGGCAAGATTGTGGTTCTTCCAGATCTCGCCATTGCGCGGTGCGCGACCATCGATCGTGAATTGCTCTACAAAACCAGGGTACTGGCGCAATCGGGGCACGGACCTCGCCCAGTAGTACGCGATAGTTTCATGCACCGGATGTCCTTCCCGCGCATAGCCAATCGCGGGCGCGAGGATTTTCCGCATCGACAACTTGCCAAAGCGTCCGTGCAACGCAAACCAGCCGTCGACAGCACCGGGCACGGTCACGGGTAGCGGGCCGAATGGCGGAATCGCCTGATAACCGTTATCGGTGAACCATTGTCTCGTCAGCGATTGCGGCGAGCGACCGGAGCCGTTATAGCCAAACAGCTTGCGCGATTTCGGATCCCACACAATAGCGAACAAGTCGCCGCCGATCCCGCAACCCGTCGGTTCCATCAATCCGAGCGCCGCATTTGCGGCAATCGCCGCGTCGACAGCGCTGCCGCCTGCCTTCAACGTATCCAGCGCAATCTGCGTTGCCAGCGGATGACTGGTTGCAGCCATCCCCTGCGTCGCATGCACTGGCGAGCGCGTCGCAAAGGCAAGTCCTGTGACTCGATCAGCCGCCATGATCGGCGCGGCCAGCACAAGCATCAACCAGACAATGGACCTCATATATGGACACTCCCGATTGCGCCCGACGAACCTACTCAACGCTTCAAGAAACGAACCTCGTGCGAGCCGTATCGACTTTGCTCAAGTGCGCGCGCCAACACCGGCAAAATCTCGGAAAACGTGTGCTCAATGCGATAGGGCGGATTCAACACGACAACGCCGCAGCCGTTGAGACGCAGCGCAGAGTTTGCTGGATGCAATAACAACTCGACGAGCAGCGCTTTGGCAAAGGGTAGCTGCGCGATATGGCGATAGAAGGCTTCAGCGTCCTGTCGCAACTTGATCGGAAACCACACGGCATAAGTACCTGTAGGCCATCGCTGATGAGCTTGTTTGAGAGCGAACAGGATTTGGTTGTATTCCTCGAACTGCGCCTCGAACGGCGGGTCGATCAGGACCAGTCCGCGCTTGGGCTTGGGGGGCAGCAGCGCACGCAGTGCCTCGTAGCCATCGCGCTGATGGCAACTGACGCGCGCATCGCGCTGAAATTCCGCCTTCAGCCTGACCGCCTCGTCGACTTGCAACTCGCAAGCGACAAGCGTGTCGTTGGCACGCAGTAATGAAGCTGCAATCAACGGCGAACCCGGATAGGTTTGCAGCGCGCCGCCAGGATTGAATGAGCGAACTATGTTCAAGTAAACATGCAGGATCGATGGCATCTGAGCGACCGACAGCAGCGGCTTGATTCCGGCGGCAAATTCGCGGGTTTTCTCAGATTCGGTGGAGTTCAGCAAATATCGCGCGCTGCCTGCGTGCGTATCGAGGATCGAAAACGGTGAAGACTTCTGCTTGAACGACTCGATCAATGCCACCAGCACCGCGTGTTTGAGCACGTCAGCGAAATTACCCGCATGGAAGGCGTGTCGATAATTCAAGGCCAGCGTCGAGGTCGAATCTCAGCCTCCAATAGAGCCTGTTTCCATGCGTCAAGTCAATCAGAAGATGCCAAATCCGCACAGATCCTCCGCAGCTCCACGAGATCTGCCATCTCTGGTGGATTCAGACCAGTTGCGACCGCGATCCGGGTCGCTTCGCACGCCAAGGTTCGATCACCATTTGCATCCGCGGCCGAAGCCAGCAAGATCCAACTCCCGATGTCGTTGCGCATCACGATGTTCTCGCGTGCAAGCGTCAGGCCACGGGCAGCTTGTCCGTCTTCAAGGAAAAATTCGGCCGCGTGTTGCGCATAGGCAAGCCGGTGCCGAGCGAGCAAGTCGTCATATCCAATCCGGGCCTGCTCTAAGGCGCGAGCTGCAGCCGCACGGTTTCCGGCACGCGTCTCAAGATCGGCGAGCGCCGCAAAGAACTCCGGGTTATCGGTCTGTTCAATCACTCCCAGGTAGCGCTTGCGCGCGCCGTCCAGGTCGCCCAGCTCCATCTCACACTCGGCAAGATGCTCGATAGCCAGGTAGTAACTCGGCAGCCGCTCCACTGCGGCGGCGAAGAACCATCTGGCCGATGCGAAATCGCCGTAGCGCAGAATGGCGATCCCTTGCTGGGTATACAACCAGGCCAAGGGAAAAGGGCTCACATCACCATACAGATCCTGTGCTGCGCGATACCATGCGGTGGCACCATCCAGATCGCCTAGCATGAGCCGGATATCCGCGCGGTGCGCCATTTCGAAGAAATCGTTCGACGGTTGATTCGATTGCCTGAAATCCGCTTCTAGCGCTGCATAGTCGCCACGCGCCATCTGTAGATCTCGCTTTAGCGCGCCGGCCTGGACAGCAAACTCCGGAAACGCGCCGAGCTCAGCAATCGACGCATCAGCGCCTGCGAAATCGTGAAACGTCAATTGCGCGGCTGCTCTGGTCAGCACAGCCAACGGCGAAGTGTCCGACGACATCACCAGGGCAAGCGCACGTTCGCCATCGTCCAAACGACCAACGATACGAAAACGCAACAACAACGAGGACGCCAATGCCGCAGTTGCGGCATCCCCCGATTCGAGGCGTTGTTCAAGCTCCTCGATGTTTGCGTTGAGGTTGCCTAGAAAAATTTGCTCGGAGGTGGTCGGTCGGATGCTCTTCGCGATCGGATAGTTGGCCATCATCACTGAGCCCACGCTCGGCGCTTGACCGCGCGGCGCGGCGCATGCAACGAAGATCAACGTCGTTAACAGCCAGGTCAGTCTCATCATATTGCCCTGAACAGCACGTTGTTAAGACACAAAGATCCAGGCTCGCTCTCGATGGATCAATCACTGTCCGGATTGATCCAAGTACAAACCATCCGGGTTAGCACCGGCCGGCGGATTCTCAACAGCCCGCCAACGCTCAATACGTTCGCTCTGAACTTCGCTGTGGTTTGGTTCTTCGCTCTGCCCTTCGCAAGTCTGATGGTCAACATGCTCGATGCCCCCTATGGCCGCAAGGGGACACCGAATGTCAACGCCAACATCAAGACTCGATCTGGGAGAAACGGCTATAGGGGCCTGCCGAGAAACGGGAAGTCGGTGATAAACACGCTGTCGTTGGCTACGTTATCACTCACCCCAGGACCGATCAACGCGCCGAACGAATCGTCGATCACGTCGCGCGCAAGAGTGCGTCCGCCACAGCCAGCAGCGCCGAGCTCAATCGCCAGATAGGCATCACAGGTCGGTCGAGAGGTATCGATGATCAGGCGATCGTCGACCAACACACCCGCCAACGGTGCTGGCGGCAGGACCGCATTGCCAACGATGCCATCAAGCGTGTCCAATGCCGCCAGGTTGCTCTGAATCTCTGAAGTGAACTGCGCGGCCCAAGTGCTCTGGTCGCCATTGCGATTGTAGGCTTCCTTCAAAGCGGTACCGGTATTCGGCAACACGTTGATCAATGCCGGATTGATCGCTGGGCGACCGTTCCGATCGATCTGCCCAGCGCTGAAAAACGTACAGGGCTGATCTTTGATCGACGTCAGCCGTGTGATTGCAATTTCGCCCGTCCCGATGCTGCCAAAGTCCGGGTCCGTCGTGGAATACGTCAGAACACCTGCATTACAACCAGTGAAGCGGAAACTGACGTTGCCGAAGGGTCGGTTCGTGACCTGGGCTGGATTAAACGCCGGCGGAAACAGACCGCCTGTCGTGTAAAACGCATTCGGGATGGTCGCTGTTGCACCGTTGATCGAACCCACACCTGTGATCCATCGCTGCTGTCCCGTCGCGTTGTACACGTACCACGCGAATACCACCTGATCCGGTCCACCAGCCGTTGCTGGAGCGAGCACTTCGATATGTGCCCCAAATCCTGGACGAGCGGCGTCATACCAAAGCCCTGTAAAGCCAGGACTGATTCCAACCTCACCCAGCCGATTCGTTGCCGACCAAATCCGCCAAACGTTGTTCGCGCCATTATTGTTGAGGCGAGCTCGCTCCACTGCAAGAACGATCGATAGTGTGTTGCCGCTAAAGAAATTGCTGCCGGGGTTTGTAAAGCGCGGTGCGAGTGCGGCGCGCGTTGCGTTGAATGCATTCAGATCGAAGAAAAAAGGATCGTCGCGCAAACCCGCCCAAAGCCGCATGCCCGTTCCCTGAAGCGTGCGCTCTATGCCGCCACTGGCCGACAGCCCACCTCCGGAACAGGCAACATTGTTCGATTGATTGGTGAAACGGCACGAAATTCGCGTATTCACCGCGCCGTTATCGATGTTGATCTGGTAGTCGACGGCATCGGAAAACCGCGAGTTGTAGTTTGCAAACGGCACGACCGTGACCGCGATGATGACCTCTGCCGGATTGTTTGGGTTCACAAACGTGTAGACATCGTTGATGTCCGCCGCTGGGTCCGCCGTCGCGGAAGGAGCATCACGATGATCGGCAGCGAAGGCACTCGACGCAAGAAACAAAGCCAATAGACGCACACAGTAGCGCATAGCCGGACTCCCGAATTTGAGCATGACGATCATGCTCGCGCCGCTATAGTACGCCTTAACGTGACATTTCGATGCGTTATGGGATGTCTTCTGCTCCTTTCGCGCGGCGCCTGTTCTCGTGTAGCCTCCGCAGTCTTCGGTCGGGGCGTAGCGCAGCCTGGTAGCGCACCACAATGGGGTTGTGGGGGTCGAGAGTTCGAATCTCTCCGCCCCGACCAATTCATCTCAGGACTCGCGCAGCGCCTCGTCGCCTTCCAGGAGCGATGAATGTCGGCACGCCGCGGTCTTTATCCAGAAATCGAGCCCTTCGAATCCGGCATGTTGCCGGTCGGCGATGGGCACACGCTCTATTACGAACAATGCGGCAACCCCGACGGCAAGCCTGTGGTGTTCTTGCACGGCGGACCGGGCGCAGGCTGTAGCACCAGGTCTCGACGCTTTTTTGATCCCACTCGTTACCGAATCGTCTTATTCGATCAACGCGGCGCCGGCCGCTCGCTGCCTCACGCGAGTCTGGAATCGAACACCACATGGCACCTCGTCGCCGATATCGAGCGACTACGGATCCATCTTGGCATTGACCGCTGGCAAGTCTTCGGTGGTTCGTGGGGCTCAACCCTGGCGCTCGCATACGCTCAAACTCACCCCGAACGCGTCACTGAATTGGTTCTGCGCGGCATTTTTATGCTGCGCCGCTGGGAACTCGAGTGGTTCTATCAAACTGGCGCCGATGCGTTGTTTCCCGATGCGTTCGAACAGTTTCTCGCGGCGATTCCCACCGTCGAACGCGCGGACTTGATGAGCGCTTACCATCGGCGCCTGACGGGTAGCGATCCGACATCGCAACTGAATGCGGCGCGAGCATGGTCGATCTGGGAAGGACGCACCAGTTTCCTGATTCAGGATCCGCACTACGTGGAAGGCGTTGGTGCCGACCAATTTGCGCTGGCCTTCGCGCGGATCGAATGCCACTACTTCGTGAACGGCGGCTTTTTCGATCGCGACGATCAGCTGCTGGCCAATGTGTATCGCTTGCACGGCATTCCGGCCGTCATCGTTCAAGGTCGCTACGATGTCGTGTGCCCGATGCGATCGGCGTGGGACCTGCATCAGGCCTGGCCGGCGGCAACCCTGGAAATCGTGCCGGACGCAGGCCATTCGGCTTTCGAACCGGGCATCGCAGATGCGTTGATCCGCGCGACGGACCGATTCTCGGCGTAGGATCGGTTCGACCTTCGGCATTCGCCCGGCCCTGACAAACCCGGGGTTCTGGCGGTCACAAACTTCAGCTACACTCCGCGCGCTCGAAAGGCCTCGGGCGATCAACGACAAGGACGTCGCCCACAAGAACAACGATCGGCCCACGATCGGTCTTGGAGAGTCAGATGTTCGCTGATTTGCAAACGACACGCGTGCTGTCGCTGGACAGCGGCGGTCGAATTCTGGACTGGATCTCCTGGCAGGATGCCGTATGTTTGTATGTGCGCGATGCCGTCGCGTGGACCTTGGGCGATCCTTGCGTCACCGTGCATGGCGGACGCTCGCGCCGCAGTGGCGAGCAGAGCCTGATCCACCTGCACCCAATTGTCGCCAGTCGTTCGCGCGCGAAGTGCATGCATGGGGACCCAGCACCTGCGCTCACGAACCATGCGCTGTTTACGCGCGATCGAAATATTTGCATGTACTGTGGGCAGACCTTTACCCGTGGCGATCTGACGCGTGATCACGTCATCCCAGTCTCTCGAGGTGGCCGCGACATCTGGGAAAATGTGGTCACGGCCTGTTTGACGTGTAACGTACGCAAGGGCTGCAGAACGCCGCAGCAAGCCAACATGCCGCTGCTGGCGATTCCATTTCGCCCCAGCTGGGTGGAGCATCTGATTCTGTCCAACAGGCACATCCTGGCCGACCAGATGGACTTCTTGAAAGGCCATCTGCCGCGTCATCGGCGTTGTTAGCTGGTGGCCTGAACCGGTCTTTGCTAAATCAGTTCGCGATCGGCTGTGCAACCATGGACAGCCGATTCGACAGCGCGTAGAAGGTGATCGACAACAGCAACGGTGGTGCCATCTGTCAATCGGGGCGTTTCGAATTGGCTGTCCGGTCTGGGCCTGTGCCGAATGGCGCGGCAGCCTTTTTACGCCGGGCGCGGAACGAAAGGACTTCTTGGCACAATATGCTCAGGTTTTCAGCACCGTGGAAGGCAACTCTACGTTCTACGCGCTTCCGACCCCAGGCGCTGTGAGCCGTTGGCGTGATGAGGTGCCACCAGGATTCCGGTTCTGCTTTAAGTTCCCATCGGACATCACCCACAAACGAATGCTCCTGGGTGCGGGGCGCGAACGGGATGCCTTCTTGAAGCTCATGTCGCCATTGGCCGCGAATCTTGGTCCGTTCTTGATCCAGCTCGGCCCAAAATTCGGCGCAACGCGACTGGGTACGCTTCGATCATTCCTGAGTCAACTGAGCAGCGAATTTCAATACGCCGTAGAAGTCCGCCATCCCGACTATTTTGATGGCGGACCATTCGAAGCGGCACTCCACGAATGCCTTCGCGAGTTCGAGGTCGACCGTGCTGTCATGGATACGCGGTGCATTCATGCGGCGACCGCGGCCGATGCGAACACCGTCGCGGCGCAAGCCAGGAAACCGTCGATACCACTACGCAGACTCGCCATCGGCCATCGACCAATGTTGCGATTTGTCGGCGAAAACCAGGCCACTGCCGCCCACACCTTTCTGCATGAGTGGCTCGACATCGCCGTTGCATGGCTGACGGAGGGTCGCGACTTGCACTTTTTCATGCACACGCCAGATGACAAAGAGGCGCCACTCCTGGCCCGCTGGTTCTACGACCGCGTCCGCGAACAGCTGAAGTTGCCGCCACTGCCGGCATTCCCTGGAGAAGCTGCACATTCGCAACTATCGCTGTGGTAGCAAATCCGTACCGATACATCGCATGCTTCTCAGTACACCTTGAGCGGACCCAACCGATGCAAAGAGTATTGATCACCGGCGCTGGAAGCGGCCTGGGCCGCGCTTTTGCGGAGTTCCTGGCAGCGCGCGGCGACCGGGTTGCATGCGTCGATATCCATGCGGCGCGCGCCGACGAAACACAAAAGATGCTGCCAGAGAACGGGCATCTGGCGCTGCAGGCGGACGTGGGCAGCGACGCATCAATCGCCGAGTTGAGGGCGCAGGTTCTTGCCGCGTGGAACGGCATCGATATGTTGATCAACAATGCAGGCATCGCTTGCGGCGGCGAAATTGCGCATAGTTCAGCCGCCGATTGGCAGCGCTCGATCAACATCAACTTGCTGGGGGTCGTTCGCGGCGTACGCGAGTTTGTTCCACTGCTGGAAGCGCAAAAGCGCGGACATGTGATCAATGTCGCCTCGTTTGCCGGCCTCGCTGGCGCGCCTGGATTGGGCGCCTACGGCGTGGCCAAAGCTGCGGTCGTGGCGCTGAGCGAAAGTCTGCGCGCGGAACTGCGACCCAAAGGCGTTGGTGTGAGCGTACTCTGCCCAAGCTTCTTCAAAACCAACTTGATGCAGTCCTACGATGGCGATCCTAAATCCATGCTGGCAACGATGGCCAGGCACCTGATGGAAAAAAGCGACATCAACGCCGCGGACGTCGCGCGATTTGCCATCGAGCAATCCGAACGCGGCGTGTTTATGCTGTTGCCCCACAAAGAAACTCGCTGGCGCTGGCGATTAAAGCGCTGGTTCCCTGAGTACTACTTTCGTGAAATCTTGAAGTACGTTCAAAAGCAGAGACAGCGCGCTACGTAGCGGGCTGACTGGCGTTGATCGAGCGCAGCAAGAAGCTGCACGTGCTCGCTTGCACGTTTCAGACTGAACGTCCCGCTGGCCAGGCTTGACGAACCACCATTGCCGCGCCCAGCAGTCCGGGCTGCGGATGAACGATGAGCCGAACGGAGACGCCTTCAAGATAAGCCGCAAAGCGACCTTTGGCGAGAAACCGTTCGCGAAATGCGCTGGACCTCAGGAACGGTACGAAACGTGGCACGATGCCACCCGCCACCATCACAGTCCTTGCACCGTGAATCAGGGCGGCATCGCCAGCGACACTGCCCAGTACCGCGCAAAATCGCGCGAGCGAACGCCTTGCGATCAAGTCATGGCCGTCCAGTGCCGCAGCGACGATAGCGGCAGGATCGCGCAGGTGTTTTGCCCAATCGTGCGGCACTGCGGTCTCTTCGCCCGCCGCCAACGCCGCATCGATATGGCTCAAGCCCGCGCCACACAACAAGCGCTCGTTGGACGTGCGGCCGAAGCGCGCGTCCAGCCAGCGTGCGATGCGCCACTCTTCCTCGCCCTGTGGCGCAAAACTGATGTGGCCGCCTTCCGTTTCAATGACGCGCCAGCCACTCACCGCATCACCGGTCAGGAGCGCAATTCCCAAACCGGTGCCAGGCCCGAGCACGGTCACCGGGCCGGCCGGAGGCAACTCGTGACTGCCGTGCAAGCTGATCGCCTCCTCACGACGCAACCCCGGAACCGCATGCGCGACCGCACCGAAATCGTTGAGCACGGTCAGGCGTTCGAGCCTCAAGTTGTGCTGCAACTCGGCGACAGAAAAAGACCAGGCGCGATTGGTCAATCGAACTTCGTCGCCGGAAACCGGACAGGCGACGGCGAAAGCCGCTTGTGCGGGACGTACGCCGACCTGCGACAAATAGTGTTCTGCAGCGTGCTGCAAAGATGCGAACTCAGCAGCCGGCAATGAACGCTGCTCGATCAACTGCGGCTCGCCGTCCAAGGGCGTCAGCGCAAAGCGCGCGTTGGTGCCGCCGATATCGGCAATCAGGGCGTTCACTGCTCCACCCGAGTTTCGCCCAGACCCGATCCGCCCTCCTCGGCGCTGGCCGCATGCTGGCGCATCAGCGCGAACAACTCGCGCCCCACACCCTGTTGATTGCCGGCGACATCGATCTGCGCCGGCGGACGCGCCGCCCAGGTAAGCGCATCGACTTGTGCATCCATCGTGCCCGCATCGCCGTCGATGATCATCAGATCGCCCTCGCGAATCTTCGCAATCGCGCCGCCTGCGTATGCCTCTGGCGAGACGTGGATTGCCGCAAGCACCTTGCCGCTGGCACCGGACATGCGGCCATCGGTCAGCAATGCGACACGCTGACCGCGATCTTGCAGCACGGCCAGCGTAGGCGTCAGTTTATGCAGCTCCGGCATGCCATTGGCGCGCGGACCCTGGCCACGAATCACGGCGACGAAATCGCCAGTGAGCTCACCCGCTTTGAACGCAAACAGCAACGCATCCTGCGAATCGAACACCTTCGCTGGTGCAGCGATCTTGCGATACGCCGGAGCGACTGCCGACACCTTGACGACCGCGCGGCCGAGGTTGCCCGTCAAGCAGCGCAAACCACCCTCACTATCGAACGGGTGCGCGGTTCCGCGCAGCACGTCCTCATCCAGGCTGCGCTCTGGCGGCGCGCGCCAACACAATTGCAGACCGTCGAGAAACGGCTCCGTACCCTGCGCGTGCAGATCGCCGCCGTGCACACAGCGCAGGTTGTGCGCCAAACCGGCAGCCAATAGCTCACGAATTACAAAACCCATGCCACCGGCGGCATGAAAGTGATTAACGTCGGCGCCGCCGTTCGGATAGATGCGCGTCAGCAACGGGGTCGCGCGCGAGATTTCGTCCAGGTCGGACCAATCAATGAGGATGCCGGCGGCACGCGCGATCGCGACCAGGTGAATGGCGTGATTGGTTGAGCCACCAGTCGCCGCCAATCCAACCATCGCGTTGACGATAGCGCGCTCATCGACCAACACCCCGATTGGCGTGTACTCGTGACCAAGGTGCGTGATTGCGCAGGCACGCTCCGTCGCCGCCACCGTCAACGCATCGCGCAGCGCCGTACCCGGATTGACGAACGCGGTGCCGGGCATGTGCAAACCCATCATCTCCAGCAGCATCTGATTGCTGTTGGCTGTACCATAAAACGTGCACGTTCCTGGACCATGGTAACTGGCGGCTTCGGCATCGAGGAGTTCCTCACGGGTGGCTTTGCCTTCGGCGTACGCCTGTCGAATACGCGCCTTTTCATTGTTCGGGAGCCCCGATGTCATTGGGCCGGCGGGCACAAAAATCACCGGCAAATGGCCAAATGCGAGCGCACCAATCAGCAGTCCCGGCACGATTTTGTCGCACACACCGAGCAGCAGCGCCGCATCGAACATTTCGTGCGAGAGTGCAATGCCGGTGGCCATCGCGATCGCATCGCGCGAGAACAAACTGAGTTCCATCGACGTGCGACCCTGCGTCACGCCGTCGCACATCGCCGGCACGCCGCCTGCGAACTGCGCGGTGGCGCCAGCGTTACGTGCCGCCATTTTGATGAGCGCCGGGTAGTTCTCCAGCGGCTGGTGCGCACTAAGCATGTCGTTGTAGGCGCTGACAATGCCCAGGTTTACGCCACGATGACCACGCAGCTGCGACTTATCGGCGCCCGAAGCCGCAAATCCGTGCGCAAGATTGCCGCAGCTCAAGCGCTGTCGCGCGGGACCATCGAATCGCGCGTTGGCGATGCGTTGCAGGTAGGCATCGCGGGTGGCGCGCGAGCGGTGAGCGATGCGGTCGGTGGCGCGCTGGATGGTTGGGTGCATTTTCTGTTGTTGTTGCTTGTAATTGGAC
Source organism: Lysobacterales bacterium (assembly GCA_022844165.1). Classification (GTDB taxonomy): domain Bacteria; phylum Pseudomonadota; class Gammaproteobacteria; order Xanthomonadales; family SZUA-5; genus JALHMH01. Next base: position 4,400 of record JALHMH010000014.1, on the reverse strand, counting down.
GAAGCAAATCGAGTCGCTTGGATACCACGCTTGCAAGTGCAAACTCGCTTTTCAGCGCGACCAAACCACCTCGAGCGTTGGACAATGATCTAGCAATGCGGCCACCGGGAGTCGATCTTTGTGGGCGCGCTCAAGCGTCGCACGTTTGTCGTCGCCACTGATCGCCAACATAACGCGACGACTGTTAAGCAGGCGCGACAACGTCAAGGTAATTCTGGCATGTGGCCCTGCGCTGGGCATGGGATTTGGAACGAGCGCCATCGCGGCCGCTCGCTGCGCCGGATCCAGCGCATCGCTGAGTCCCACGGCGCCCGGGAACAACGAGGCAAAATGACCATCCGCCCCCATCCCTAGCAGCACCGCATCGAAGGGCTCTGGAAATACACCGAGGGCTTTTGCGGCGAACGCGGCGCTCGCCTCGCCGCCTGGAGCAGACGGCGTCAACGCCACCCAGCTCAAACCACGGGCAGAAGCGAATGCCGCTTTGGCGGCGCTCAGATTGCAGTCTGGATGCGAATGCGCCACCCAGCGCTCATCCGTCGGCACCGCACGGACCTTCGACCAATCATGGATCCGCGAACTCAAGCGCTGAAACACCGGCGGTGCCGTGCGCCCGCCCGCCAACGCCAACCAAGCGGCACCGCGCGCGTCGAGCGCCGCGGCGATCGATGCTTCGAGACGCTCTGCAAGTTCCGCAAAAAGGTCCGTACTTGTCGTAAACCGCACTCTCCGCCCCTTGTGGGTCGCGCTATAGCGCGACGCTGTTATCTGTTCCCCGCAGCCCCAATCACGTCATGGCGCGACGCTGTTGTCGAGTTTCGATAGCCCGAGCATCCATTGTGAGCGACGTGTCTGACTCGCCTGAGCCGCCACCGCATTCGACGCACTGTTTCTCGTGCTCGGAACCGACAAGAACGTCGCGCTATAGCGCGACCTACAGGCCGTCACTGCCATTCGTACTACTCGCGCCAACTAAACCCATTGCGCTCGATCAACCCAACCGCGCTCGCGGGGCCCCAGGTACCGGCTGGATAGCTTTTTGGCGCCACACCCGCCTTCTTCCAACCGGCGAAAATCCCATCGACCCACTGCCACGCGACCTCGGTCTCGTCGCGACGCACGAATAGCGTGCCATTACCCTCCAATGCATCCAGATAAAGCCGCTCGTACGCGAGACGCTTGCGCACCGTTTCGAAGGTCTCGTGCAGGTCCAGATCCAATGCGACCTGCGTGAACTTCAGTCCACTACGATCCAATCCCGGCGTCTTGCTCATCAGCATCAGCGAAATGCGTTCTTCGGGCTGCAACTGGATCACCAGGGCATTGGGCTCAATCAACGCACCGCCAAAAATCGAGTGTGGCACGGCCCGAAACTGCAAATAGATTTCCGTCGCACGGCGCGGCATACGTTTGCCGGTACGCAAATAAAACGGCACACCCGACCAACGCCAGTTGTCGATGTGCGCGCGCAGCGCAACAAAGGTCTCGGTGTGGCTGGCGCGTCCCAATTCGTCGCGATATCCCGGCACGGCGACGCCATCAATCGCGCCGGCCGTGTATTGACCAGCCACGCTATGGCTGCCGATATCGTCGTCAGCGATCGGCCGCAAACTACGCAGCACCTTGATCTTTTCGTTGCGCACCGCGGCCGGATCGAAGTCGCTGGGCGGTTCCATCGCCGTCAGACACAATAACTGCAGCAGGTGGTTTTGCACCATGTCGCGCATCGCGCCAGATTCGTCGTAGTAGTCGCCCCGACCTTCAACGCCCACCGTTTCCGCCACAGTGATTTGAACCTGAGCGATATGCCGCGCATTCCAGAGCGGCTCGAACAGCGCGTTACCGAAGCGCAGCGCAAGCAGGTTCTGAACGCCTTCCTTACCCAGATAGTGGTCGACGCGATAAATCCTCTCTTCGTCGAAAATTTGCCCGACGCCGGTATTGATCTCGACAGCTGTCGCAAGATCATGACCGATGGGTTTTTCCAGCATCACACGCGTACCTGTACCGCTCAACCCCGCTTGCCCAAGGGCACGGCAAATGGTGCTGTACCAACGCGGCGCGGTGGACAAATGGAACACCACATCACCCCGCCGCAGCTCACGGATGCGCTCGTACAGTGCCCCTAACTGTTCCGCGTGATCAAGGCCTGCAGCCTGGTAGTTCAGCCGCGCGCACAATGCATCGATATGCACCGGATCGCGCTCGTTCGACGGCACTCGCCGCTCAATCGCCTCACGCACCAGCTGCGCGAAAGCGGCGCCATCCAGCGTTGTCCGCCCAGTGCCCAATACCACCAGCCCGGCCGGCAGCAATCCGTCGCGTTGCAGACCATAGAGAGAAGGCAGCAACATGCGTTGCGCCAGATCGCCGGTGACACCGAAGATCACCAGCAGTTGAGCAGCGTGTGTGGTCATAGGCCAAAGGTCGATCGCAATCGCGCGAGTATCGCCTGCTCCCGATGACGAATGCCGTGTATACGATTACAGAATGAGACTTCGCACCGAATTCGTTTGTGTGACTGCACTTCGGAACAGAGCCGCGATCTGTGCGCGCCTGATGCAGTCTGAATCTGGCGGCCGGCGCCACCGATCCAACATCAATCGCGGCTGAGCAATGTGCAGCAGCGGTCTCGAACCCGTCGCAGCCTTGCGCTACATTTAGGGATCGCTCCAGCGAGAATCGCCCCTTGGCCTCCCAAGCTCTTGCCGCCGCACGCACCGGTGGCATCGAAACGCGCCTCACAATCCGCCGGCCGGACGACTGGCATGTGCATTTACGCGATGGCGCAATGCTGGCTTCGGTCGTCGGCTACACCGCGCGCCAATTCGCACGGGCCATCGTGATGCCCAATCTGAGCCCACCTGTCACAACGGCGGCGGCCGCCGATGCATATCGCAACCGCATCCTCGCGGCACTCGACCCAGGCACTCAATTTACCCCACTGATGACCTGCTACCTCACCGACAGCATCGATGCCAAAGAAATCGAACTCGGGTTCAAGGCAGGCATATTCACCGCATGCAAGCTCTATCCGGCGCATGCCACGACGAACTCCAGCTTCGGCGTCACTGATATTCGCAACATCTATTCCGTGTTGGAAACCTTGCAGCGAATCGGCATGCCGTTGTTGGTGCATGGCGAAGTCACCGACAAACATGTCGATATTTTCGATCGCGAAGCGGTGTTCATCGATCGGATCCTGACAAAGCTGATCCAGGATTTCCCAGCGCTCAAAGTGGTGTTCGAACACATCACGACTGCCGAAGCCGTGACGTTTGTCGAGAGCGGCCCGGCAACGTTGGCCGCCACCATCACGCCGCACCATCTCGACATCAACCGCAACGCGATGTTCGAGGGCGGCATTCGTCCGCACTTTTATTGCCTGCCGGTCGCCAAACGCGAACCGCATCGCCTGGCCCTGCGTCGCGTGGCCACCTCAGGTTCACCCAGGTTCTTCCTTGGCACCGATTCAGCGCCGCATGCGGTTGGTGCCAAAGAGTCCGCGTGTGGTTGCGCCGGCATCTTCAACGCACCACACGCCCTCGAAAGTTACGCAAAAACCTTCGAGGAGGAGAACGCACTCGACCGCCTGGAGGCTTTTGCGTCAGAGAATGGACCGCGTTTCTATGGGCTGCCGCTCAACGAGGCGCGCATCGTACTCGAACGGGTACCGCAAGTCGTGCCAACGCGAATCAATGCAGCGGCGACGGAAGTCGTGCCATTCCATGCCGGCAGTACTCTGGCATGGCGGATCGTCGACGAACGCGCTTTTGCGTTTTAGCTGTTCCTGCCAGACTCCAGCAATTTCGAAGCAGCCGCGGCGTCCTGAGTGTGCCGCACTCGCATTTGTGGATCGCGCTAAAGCGCGACGCTTTTAGCTGTTCCCACCAGCCTCCAGCAATCTTGGAGCACTCGCGTCACTCTACGAGTGTGCTGGAAACCCGACAGGAACTGACAAAAGCGTCGCGTTGTAGCGCGATCTACAGGAGCGTGAGCGCCTCCGAGAATCGGGGAAACCCGCTGCCGAGCGGCCGAATGTCTGGCGTGCACCATTCTGGACGATCGACCGCCGAGTTGAATCAAAGACCCGCTTGCCTTTCTTTGCAAAAACGGCATCCTTGGTGACATCGGATCACCACTGGGGAGTGCGAGATGCGGATTCTATCGACCGATGTTTACGGCGGCCCAAACCGCTTTGCCCACTTCCCGTGCATCTCGCACGTGGTCGATCTCGAAGAGCTCGAGCAGTGGCCGACCGATAAACTCGGCGATGACTTCATCAACGGCCTGGTGAAGGCGGTACCGTCGCTGGCGGACCACGGCTGCTCCTATGGCGAGGCCGGCGGGTTCTTAAAGCGCATGCAAGAAGGCACCTGGATGGGGCACGTCTTCGAGCA